>NZ_JASFXA010000013.1:0-221172 GCF_030766805.1 Nocardia sp. CC213A | reverse complement strand
GCACCGCGGTCTGCACGGTCATGTGCAGCGAACCGGAGATCCGCGCACCCCGCAGCGGCTGCACGTCGGCGTACTCGCGACGCAACGCCATCAGGCCCGGCATCTCATGCTCGGCCAGGCGAATCTCCTTGCGGCCGAACTCGGCCAGTGACAGGTCCGCCACCTTGTAATCGATCCCGTTGCGGACATCGGGGGTCATCATGCTGGACACTGCGGTCGTCATCTGCCTCTCCTGGTCGGCTGCTTCCCAGGCAAGGCTAGTCCAACTCACGACGCTATCCCGGGCTGCGCCCCGGAAACCCCCTACCGGGGGTCGATGAGATCCGTCCCGGGGGCTGCCGCCCCGAACCCGGCGGAAGACGGGCGGGGTCCATGCTGCCGGACCGGAGGACAGCGGGCGCGCCGTCCCCGCGCCTATGGGCAGCGGCCGGTCCCGCTGCCGGACCGGGCGGCGCGGCACGAGTGCGGTTCGACAGATCGCGGGCCCAGCCGTGCGTCGGGAAGGTCCGACCGGCCCCACCGCTGCGGTACGGCTCACACCCGACTGACGGCGATCCGATCATCGGCCGCACAGCGGGCAGCGGCGGCGAATCTCGCCTGGCCGCCGCAGGTGCCGGCGGATCGAATCGGCCGAGGCAGGTACCGGGGGACGGAAACCTGCGGGGCGGTTGGTGGGTTTCACGGGCGGGCATGGGTAGATTTGCGGGCGAGCATGATCGATTGGCCGGGACGTAAGGGGCCGCCGGTGGCACAGCAACTGCCGTTCGATTCGCTGTATCGGCACGGGTTCGCGCGGGTGGCGGTGGCCGTACCGCGCGTGCGGGTGGCCGATCCGGCCTACAACGCCGAGCAGACGCTGGGGCTGGCGCGGCAGGCGGCCGAGCGCGGGGCGGTGCTGACCGTGTTCCCGGAACTGGGGGTGTCGAGCTATACCGCCGACGATCTGTTCCATCAGGACGCGCTCGACGACGCGGTGGGGGCGGCGCTGGCGCGCATCGTGGCCGAGAGCGCGGATATCGCCACGGTGCTGGTGGTGGGTGCGCCGGTGCGGACACAGGGGCGATTGTTCAACTGCGGCATCGTGATCCAGGGCGGGCGGGTACTGGGCGCCGCGCCCAAGAGCTATCTGCCGAACTACCGGGAGTTCTACGAGAAACGGCAGTACGCGGCGGCACGAGAATCGCTCGACGATCACATCACCATTGCCGGACAACGGGTTCCGTTCGGCGACGACCTGCTGTTCCAGGCCGCGAACGTGCCCGGCTTCGTCGCCCACCTGGAGATCTGCGAGGACGGCTGGGTGCCGTTGCCGCCCAGCGGATTCGCCGCGCTGGCGGGAGCGACGGTGCTGGTGAACCTGTCCGCCAGCAATATCGTCATCGGCAAGGCCGACTACCGCCGCGACCTGTGCACCTCGCATTCGGCGCGTTATATGGCCGCCTACCTGTATTCGGCCGCCGGACACGGGGAGTCGACCACCGATATGGCGTGGGACGGGCAGGCGCTCATCTGCGAGAACGGCAATCTGCTGGCCGAAGGCGAACGGTTCGCCGCACAGCCCCAACTGGTGACGGCCGATATCGACCTGCACCGGCTGGCCGCCGACCGGCTGCGCATGACCAGCTTCGCCGACAATGTGCACGACCACCGCGACCGGCTGCGCCGCTTCCGGCGCATCGACCTCGACCTGCCGGTTCCCGACGGCGCGGTGCCGCTGCGCCGGGAGATCCCGCGCTTCCCCTACGTCCCGGCCGATCCGGCCAGCCGCAACGAGCGCTGCGCCGAGGTGCACCACATCCAGGTCGAGGGCCTGAGCACGCGCATGGCGGCCACCGGCTCGCAGCGGGTCGTCATCGGGGTGTCGGGCGGTCTGGACTCCACCGTGGCGCTGATCGTCGCCGCCAAGACCATGGACCGGCTGGGGCTGCCGCGCTCGAATGTGCTGGCCTACACCATGCCCGGCTTCGGCACCAGCACCCGCACCCTGGAGGACGCGCGCCGGCTGATGCGCGCGGTGGGGGCGACGGCGCACGAGATCGACATCCGGCCGTCATCCACCCAGATGCTGCGGGATCTCGGACACCCGGCCGCCGAGGGTGCGCCGCAGTACGACGTCACCTACGAGAACGTGCAGGCCGGGGACCGCACCTCACATCTGTTCCGGCTGGCCAATATGCACCGGGCGCTGGTCGTCGGCACCGGCGATCTGAGCGAACTGGCCCTCGGCTGGTGCACCTTCGGCGTGGGTGATCACATGGCGCACTACAGCGTGAACGCGTCGGTGCCCAAGACACTGGTGAAATTCCTGGTGGCGTGGACCATCGACACCGATGGTCTGGGGGCGGAGGCCAGCGAGGTGCTGAAATCCATTCTGGCGACCGAGATCTCACCGGAGCTCATTCCCGGCGACAGCGACGCGCCCGCGCAGAGCTCCGAGGCCACCGTGGGACCCTACGAACTTCAGGACTTCCACCTCTACCATCTGCTGCGCTTCGGTGACCGGCCCAGCCGCATCGCCTACCTGGCGCGGCACGCGTGGGGGGATCGCACTCGAGGGCGCTGGCCCGACCTGATCCCGGCCGACCAGCGCAACGAGTACGACCTCGCCACCATCAAGCACTGGCTGGGCGAATTCCTGCACCGCTTCGTGCAGACCAGCCAGTTCAAGCGCTCCACCCTGCCGAACGCGCCCAAGGTCGGTTCGGGCGGGTCGCTCTCCCCGCGCGGGGACTGGCGGGCGCCGAGCGACGCCTCGGCCGCCGCGTGGATCGACGAACTGCACCGCAACGTGCCGGACCGCTGAGGGGGTGCGCACGCGCCGCGGAGCAGTTCGCCGAGGCGGTGCACGGCGGGAGCGGCGCTGGGCGAAGTGCCTGTCCCGGAGGGTGCTGCGCTTGCCCACCCTGCGCCCCTGGCGCAGACTGCCCAAGCGCAGCGGCCCAACGCAATAGCCGAGCGTTGCAGCCGAGCGGACCGGCCCGGCGGGCCGGTCAGGCCGCGGTTGTCACTCCGTAGCGGGTCAGTAGTCGAGTGCGTTTGCGGGGGTGGAGATTGGCCTGGCTGATGTCGCCGCCGTAGTGGGCCAGCAGGCGCGGGTCCATGACGAGTCGCCACAGCGGGGGGATGAGGGCCAGGACGATCATGGTGGCGTAGCCCGCCGGAAGTTGCGGAGCCTCGTCGGAGCTGCGCAGGGTTTGGTAGCGGCGGCCGGGATTGGCGTGGTGGTCGCTGTGCCGCTGGAGGTGGAACAGGAAGATGTTCGTGACCAGGCGGTCGGAGTTCCAGCTGTCGCGCGGCGAGCAGCGGGCCCAGTGGCCGTTGGCGCGACGGCGGCGCAGCAGACCGTAGTGCTCGACGTAGTTGACCGTCTCGAGCAGCCCGGCCCCGATCACCGCTTGCAGCAGCAGGTAGGGCAGCACCGCCCAGCCGAAGGCGAGGAGCAGCCCGCCGAACAGCACGAGCGTCATGGACCACGCCTGCAGGATGTGGTTGTGGATACTCCACCAGCCGTGTCCCTTTCGGCGCAGCCGGTCGCGTTCCAGGGTGATGGCGGACCGGAAGCCGCCGAATATGCTGCGCGGCAGGAACCCCCACAGCGATTCGCCCATGCGCGCGCTGGCCGGATCGTCGGGGGTGGCCACGCGAGCGTGGTGGCCACGGTTGTGCTCCACGAAGAAGTGGCCGTAGCCCGATTGCGCCAGCGCGATCTTGGACAGCCAGCGCTCCAGGTGTTCGACGCGATGCCCGAGTTCGTGCGCGGCATTGATGCCGATGCCGCTGACGAAGCCGAGGGTGGCCGCCAAGCCCAGTTTGTCGGTCAGCGTCAGTTCGTCACCGGCCCACATATAGCAGGCGATGATCAGGCCGATGAGTTGGATGGGCAGGAACAGGTAGGTGCACCAGCGGTAGTAGCGGTCGTTGGACAATAGCTCGTAGTCCTCGTCGCGCGGATTGGTGCCGTCCTCTCCCACGACCCAGTCCAGCACCGGAATGACGATGAGCACGATGATCGGACCGATCCACCAGAACACCTCGGAGCCGGTGTGCAACACCAGCTGCGAGGGCAGCAACGCACACCCCGGGGCAATCAACCCCAACACCCACAGGTGGCGTTTCGGATCGGGAGAACCCGAACGTTTGCCAACCATTTGCACGTTTGCCCCGCTAATTAGATACCTTTGGAACTTCGCAGGTAGATATGTACAGACCCTACCGCCGTTACGTCACACGCAGCCGAGCAAAGGTGGCAACGGTTACATGCCAGGCAGTTGGTTGCGTGAGACTTACCGATATGATGTCTATCACCGCACATCACAGGCAAACTCGTGGTGAACTCCACTACCTGCGTAACCCCCCTGAGCGAACTCGCAGCCGCACTGCGGTAATCCACCGGACGCAGCAAACCGTACGACCCTCTCATACCAAATTGTTGTGAGCGCAGCCCGGCGCAGCGGAGCTGCGAAGGCGCGAAACGACTTTCGCTCGCCGCGCTCACCGACCCCACACATAGCGGACGCGCGGCCGCCCGGTGCGACCATAGTCGGTTTGCCGCCGCACCACGCCGTCATCGGCCAGCCGCTCCAGATACCGCCAGGCGGTGACCCGCGAGACCCCGATGGCCCGCCCCGCGTCCCCGGCCGTCAACCCGGCGGCGGCATCGCGCAGCACCCGGGTGATCTCCTGCAAGGTCTGCGGCGCAAGACCTTTGGGCGTGCCCACCCTGGTATCGGTGGTGCGCAGCGCACCGAAGGCCCGGTCGATGTCCTGCTGCGACACCGCGTCGGTGGTGTCGGGCAGCGCCGCCCGGAACTCCAGGTAGCGCTCCAGCTTGTCGCGGAAGGCCGCGAAGGTGAACGGCTTCAGCAGATACAGCACCACCCCGTGCGCCACCGCCGCCCGCACCACCTCGAGATCCCGCGCGGAGGTGATGGCGATGACATCCGGCCGCCGCCGCGACCGCGCCAGCACCGCGGCCACCTCCAGGCCGCTCATATCGGGCAGCCCGATATCCATGAGCACCAGATCGATCGGCTCCTCCGCGCGGGCGGCCTTGGCCACCGCGTCCAACGCCGCGCGCCCGCTGTGCGCCACCGCCACCGGCTCGAAACCCGGCACCCGCGCCACATACGAGCGGTGCGCCGAGGCGATCGCGGGTTCGTCCTCCACCACGAGCACCCTGATCATCGCGCGCACCCCGCCATCCGCCGCCGCGGCCGCGCGCGCCGCCGCGGCACCGGCGCGCGACCCACCACCGACATCCATTCCGCCGACATCCATCGCGCCGACATCCATCCCACCGAGTTCCTTCCCGTCACCGAGTTCCACCGCGCCCGCGCGGCGACCGCGCTTCCCGTCATCGCTGAAACCTCACGACCACAGCCGATTCCGGCGTGCGCACCGCACGCAGCTCACCGCCGTGCCGCGTCACCAACCGGCGCACCAGGGCGAGCCCGAGCCCGTGATGGTCGGTCTTGGTCGAATACCCGCGTTCGGTGGCGCGGGTCAACACCTCCTCGGACATCCCCGCGCCACTGTCGGCCACCCGCACGAACAGTCCCTCCGGATCATTGCGCACGGTGACCTCCACCCACGCGTCGTCGTCGCGCCCGACGGCGTCGAGCGCGTTGT
Organism: Nocardia sp. CC213A; assembly: GCF_030766805.1. Lineage (NCBI taxonomy): Bacteria > Bacillati > Actinomycetota > Actinomycetes > Mycobacteriales > Nocardiaceae > Nocardia > Nocardia sp. CC213A. The sequence goes on along the minus strand of NZ_JASFXA010000013.1, from coordinate 215,544 downwards.
CGATGAGATTGCCCAGCAGCGTGACCATTTCGTTCGGGGTGAGCGGATCGGTGGACTCCAGCGCGGTGTCCCCGCTCACGGTGAGCTCCACCCCGAACTCGGCGGCCTGCTCGACCTTGCCCAGCAGCAGCGCCACCACCGCCGGTTCGGCCACCGCACCGGTCATGCGGTCGATGAGCGACTGGGTCAACTCCAGTTCGGCGGTGGCGAAATCGACGGCCTGGCGGGTGTGGCCGAGTTCGACCATGGTGATGACGGTGTGCAGCCGGTTGGCCGCCTCGTGCGCCTGCGCGCGCAGGGCGTCGGCGAACCCGCGCACCGAATCGAGTTCGCCCAGCACATCCCGCAGTTCGGTGTGGTCGCGCAGGGTGACCACGGTACCGATACGCCGCCCCTCGCGCTCCACCACATCCTGATTCACCACCAGCACGTGGTCCGGCGTCACGTGCATCTCGTCGCGCACCGCGTCGGAACCCAACTGCCGCAACGACTGCGGCAGATCCGTCCGACGCACCCGCCCCTCCGGCAGTCCGAGCAGCCGCCGCGCCTCGTCGTTCACCACCACCGCGTCCTCCCCCTCCGCGTCGAAGACGAGCAGCCCCTCGTGCACCGAATGCAGCACCGCTTCGTGATGCTCGTAGAGCGCGCGCAGCTCGGCCGGAGCCAGGCCGTGGGTCTGCCGCAACAGCCTGCGCCGCAACAACAGTGATCCGATGGTCGCCAACACCAGGCCCGCCGCCGCGATGCCGAGGATGCCGGGTAGCTGCTCCTCCACCTGATCGCCGATCCGGGCCCGGGTGACGCCCGCCGAGACCAGCGCCACGATGCGGCCGTCGGCATCGCGCACCGGCGTCACCGCGCGCATGGACGGCCCCAGGCTCCCGGCGTAGGTCTCGGTGAAGGTCTCCCCCGCCAGCGCCCGGTCGATGGTGCCACTGAACGGTTTTCCGATGCGCCCCGGATCGGTGTGCGTGTAGCGGGTGCGGTCGGGAGCCATCACCACGATGAAATCCATGCCGACGCTGGTGCGGATCCGTTCGGTCACCGGTTGCAGCAGTGCGGGCGGATCGGGGCTGCGCAGCGCCGCCAGGGTGGACGGGGCCTGCGCCAGCGTCACGGCCACATCGATCACCTGACGGCGGGTCGCCTCGTCGCGCTCGCGCCGCGTCTGCAAGACCCCCAGGGCCGTGCCCGCGCCGATGACCAGCGCCAACACCACCAGCTGCACCACGAACACCTGTCCGGCCAGACTGCGCCGACGGCGCTGGACTCGTCGTTTCACCCGGTGGCCCTTCCGTGAACGTAATGAACGAAACAGTGACCGGCATCACTGCCGCGGCCCATCATTCTGACCGAAAGTGTGTGAGTGCGCTCACGCAGCGAACGGCGAAGGACAACCCCGATGAGCGAAGCGACAGCGTCCGGCGAGACGACAGCGCGGCGACCCCGCCGCGACCGTACCCACTGGCTGTATTCGGCGGTCATCGTGGCGGTGCTGGCGGGCATCCTGGTGGGCTGGCTGGCCCCCGGGTTCGGCAAGTCCGTGGGTGAGCTGGGCGCTCTGTTCGTGAGCCTGATCAAGATGATGATCGCGCCGGTCATCTTCTGCACCATCGTGCTCGGCATCGGTTCGGTCCGGGCGGCCGCGCGGGTCGGCAAGGTGGGCGGCATGGCCGTCGCCTACTTCCTGCTCATGTCGACGGCCGCGCTGGCCATCGGCCTGGTGGTCGGCAACCTGCTGCAGCCGGGTACCGGCCTCGACCTGTCGGCGAACGCCGGAGCCGCCGCCAAGTACGCCGAGGACGCCCACGGCGCCGGCGGCACCTGGGACTTCATCTCCGGCATCGTGCCCACCACGCTGGTGTCGTCGCTGACCGCCGGCAGTGTGCTGCAGGCGCTGTTCGTGGCCCTGCTGGTGGGTTTCGCCATCCAGGCCATGGGTCCGACCGGTGAACCGCTGCTGCGCGGGGTGGCGCTGCTGCAGAAGCTGGTGTTCCGGATTCTCACCATGATCCTGTGGCTGGCTCCGGTCGGCGCGTTCGGCGCCATCGCGAATGTGGTGGCCCGCACCGGACTCGACGCGGTCAAGCAGTTGGCGGTGCTGATGATCGCCTTCTACCTCACCTGCGTGGTGTTCGTGTTCGGGGTGCTCGGCGTGCTGATGTGGGCCGTGGCCAAGGTGTCGATCTTCAAACTGGTGCGGTACCTGGCGCGCGAGTACCTGCTGATCGTGGCCACCTCCTCCTCGGAGTCCGCGCTGCCGCGGCTCATCGCCAAGATGGAGCACCTCGGGGTGGAGCGCACCACCGTGGGCGTGGTGGTGCCGACCGGATACTCGTTCAACCTGGACGGCACCGCCATCTACCTGACCATGGCGACCCTGTTCATCGCCGATGCCATGGGCCAGCCGCTGGCGTGGAGCGAACAGCTGGGACTGCTGCTGTTCATGATCGTGGCGTCGAAGGGCGCGGCGGGGGTGACCGGTGCGGGCTTGGCGACACTCGCGGGCGGGCTCCAGTCACACCGGCCCGACCTGCTGGACGGGGTGGGCATCATCGTCGGCATCGACCGCTTCATGTCCGAAGCCCGTGCGCTGACCAACTTCTCGGGCAATGCCGTCGCCACCGTACTGGTCGGCACCTGGACCCGGACCATCGACGCCGGGCAGGTGCGCGACGTGCTGGACCGCAAGCTGCCCTTCGACGAGACCACCATGGTGGACGACCATCCCGCACCCGCACCCGAGCCGGAAGCGAAGAAGACCCTGGTTTCGGCCTGATCTGCCCAACACTTCCCGGGCCGAAACCAGTCGCCGCCGAGACGCACCCCTGGCGAATCGGCGGCCGGCGTCCCCGCACCCCATGCCCCCGCAGCCCACAGCGGGCGCGGCAGCGGTGCGGGGACGTCCGCGTCTTCCGGATCAGGACGCCGCGGCGGGCACGCTCACCGTGGCCGCGATGGCATTCGCCAATTCCGTTCCCTTGACCGTGAAGTGGCGCGCGAAATACTCCAGGTGCTCGGCGTGCTCATGGAAGTGATGCGGGGTGAGCACGGCCGAGAACACCGGCACATCGGTCTCCAACTGCACCCGCATGAGCGCGTCCACGACGGTGGCGGCCACGAAGTCGTGCCGGTAGATGCCGCCGTCCACCACGAGCGCCACACCGGCGATTCCGGCGTACTCGCCGCTGGCGGCCAAACGCCGGACCCGCAGCGGAATTTCGAACGCGCCGGGCACCTCGATCACGTCGACCTCGGTGAAGCCGTGGTCGGCCAGTGCGATCCGAGCGGCCTCGACGGCCCGGTCGACGATGTCGGCATGCCAGCGCGCGGCGACGAGGGCGATCCGAGTGGGTGACATGAGTTTCCTCCTGTTCGCTGTCACCCAGGGCAAGGCGACGCGAACAGGCCCACCCGCGTTCGACGGGAAGGCTGATGCGCCGCGTTCTCTTCCATCCGGACTGTGACCGTCGGCTCCGGAATCACACCGGAATCTGCTCGACCCGCCCGGTCCGTGAACCGTGCGGCGCTCGCGGGCTCGTGCGCACCGGATCGGTCCGGACGCCATTTCCGCCGGTGGGGACTTCCACCCCGCCCTGAGAACGTGTACTCGCCGAACATAACACGGGTGCCGCCACCCGGAAACCGGCGTGCCCGATGGGCGGGAGCACCGCCGAAATCCCGCACCCGTGCTACACGTGCCGCAGTGCCTGGTCCGGGTGCGGCACGGGTGACGAGGGTGCCCTGCACCCCGCGGCCGGATTCGAGATTCTTCGCCATGCAGCGGCGCGGTCAGCGCAGCAGGACGTCCGCGTCGTCGGGCAGGGCGTCGACCGGCCACCAGCGCAGGTCCGTGGATTCCGCGCTGCGCACCGGCACGGCGCCCTCGGGGGCGCGGATGCGGAAGAGCAGATCCAGGTGGCGGGTGGGGACGCCGAGCGAACAGGTGATGGGGTGGGCCTGCGCGCCGTAGAGGCCGGGCTCCAGGACCAGGCCCGGGATGCCGGATTCCTCGGTGGCCTCCCGGAAGGCGGCCGCCGACACCGTATCGTCGGCCTCCTCGCAGTGGCCGCCCAGCTGAATCCAGCGGCCCACCTTCGGATGCAGGGTCAGCAACACCTCACCGCCGTCGTGGGAGAAGACCACCGCCGAGGCGGTGATGTGGCCCGGCGCGTGCTCGCGCAGGCAGCCGCGCGGGGCCGAGCCCAGGAACGCCAACATGGCCTCGCGCAGGGATGCGTCGGATGCCGTTGGCGGCGACCAGGTTTCGAGCAGTTCGACCGCCGACTTGTGCAGTGATTCCGCGCTCACGCGGGCACCCCCGGCAGTAATCGACGGCTCACAGTTCCACCAGACCGACGCCGGAATCGCGCGGTTCGCGGGGCGCCAATTCCTCCGGCGGGTAGCCGATCGCGATGGCCCCCAGGGGATTCCAATCGTCCTCCAGGCGGAGTACATCACGGGTGAGCTCCGGCGCGAAGATGGTCGAGCCGATCCAGCAGCTGCCGACGCCCCGGGTGGCGAGGGCGACCAGCAGGCCCTGGACGGCTGCGCCGACCGCCACGGTGAACATGGTGGACTCGGCCGCGCGGCGGGTGGCGTCGGGATAGTCGTGCGCGCCGTCGGGCACGCAGAACGGGATGATCACCTCGGGGGCGTCGAAGAGGATGCGGCCCCGGGCGACCCGCCGCTCCACGCGTTCGGGGCTCAGGCCGTCGGCGGTGAGGTCGGCGCGCCACTTCTCCGCCATGGCCTCCAATAGGCGCGTGCGCAGCCCGCGCTCGCGCACCCAGACGAAGCGCACCGGGCGGGTGTGGTGGGGAGCCGGTGCGGTGAGGGCGTCGGCGACGGCGGAGCGGATGATCTCCGGCGGCACCGGGGTGTCGGCGAACTGCCGCACCGAGCGGCGCAGCAGCAGCGCCTCCCGGCGGCCCTGGTCGATGGCCTCGGCGGTGCCCAGCCAGAACAGATCCTCCGCGCCGCGGCGCAGCAGATCCGCGGCGGTGGAGCCGTCATCGCCGTATTCGAATCCGCGCACCACGGCCACGGGCACACCGGCGAGTTTGCCCTTCACCAGGTCGGCGGCGGCGGCCAGTTCGTCGGCGACCGCGACCTGGGTGACGTGCAGTTCATTGCCCTGTCCGTCGACCGCCCCGTTGTAGTCGTGCAGCACCCGCAGGCCCGACGCGCCGATGGCGGTATCGGTCTGGCCGTTGCGCCAGGCGCGGCCCATGGTGTCGGTGACCACCACGGCGACCCGCACGCCGAGCCGGTCGGCCAGTGCGGTGCGCAGCGCCTTGGCGCTCGCGTCGGGATCGACCGGGAGCAGCACCAGTTCGCCCTGTTCGACATTGGAGCCGTCCACCCCGGAGGCGGCCTGCACGATGCCGAGCTTGTTCTCGGTGATGAGGGTGCGACCCTTGCGGGCCAGCACCCGCACCGCCTCCCGCGCCACCAGTTCCCGGCGCGCGGTGTCGCGCGCCTCCGGCTCGGCCGGGGCCGCCACGATGCGGCCCTCCACCTTGGCGATGATCTTGCTGGTGACCACCAGGATGTCCCCGTCCGCCAGCCAGGGCGCCCGAGCCGCGAGGGCATCGGCCAGGTCGTCGCCGGGGCGGAATTCGGGCAGGCCGTGGACGGGCAGGATGCGCAGTTCGCCGCCCACCGCGTGGTCGATCACAGGCTCCGCGCTCACGGCTTGACTCCCGCGATGTCCAGGGCCTCGCGCACCATCTCGGCGGTGGCGGCCGGATCGGTCATGAGCAGCGGCACGCTGCGCACCTCGACGCCCGGCACCGCGGCGGTGTCGGTGCTGTGCACCAGCCAACCGTCCAGAATGCCCGTGGCCGAGCGCGCGCCGTAGTGGTTGCCGACGGCTTCGGCGTCGGACGAGACGCCGATCACCGACAGACAGGCATCGGCCATGCCGCGCAACGGTTTTCCACCGATCACCGGCGCGATACCGACTACCTTGGCGGTGGTGGTGCGCAGCGCGCCGCGAATGCCGGGCACGGCCAGGATGGCTCCGATGCTCACGACGGGGTTGGAGGGGGCCAGCAGCACCGCATCCGCGGATTCTATGATTTCCGTCACACCCGGAGCTGGTTTCGCCACATCCGCCCCAATAGTCACGAATCCATGGGTCTCTACGTTGGCCCGGTAGCGAACCCACCACTCCTGGAAATGGATCGCGCGGCGTTCGCCAGCGTTGTCCGGATCATCGATTACTACGTGCGTTTCACACCTGTCGTCGGTTGCCGGGAGCAGCGTCACGCCGGGTTGCCAGCGATTGCAGAGGGCCTCGGTGACCGCCGAGAGCGGGTATCCCTGGCGCAGCATTTCACTGCGGATGAGATGGGTGGCGATATCGCGATCCCCCAACCCGAACCAATCGGGCTGAGCCTGATATCTCGCGAGCTCCTCCTTGGCGTTCCAGGTCTCGTTCGCGTGCCCCCAGCCGCGCTCCGGGTCGATGCCACCACCCAGGGTGTACATGCAGGTGTCCAGGTCAGGGCAGATACGCAGGCCGTGCATCCAGACGTCGTCGCCGACATTGACGATGGCCGTCACGTCCGCGCCGGGCAGCAGCTCACGCACGCCCTGCAGGAACCGCGCGCCGCCGACGCCACCGACCAGGACCGCGATCCGCAGGCCGGCGCCGGGCGCGCTCTCCGCTTGTTCTCCAGTCACATCCGCACAGCCTATGCGGTCGCCGCGCGAACCCGCCGCACGCCATATTTGCCGGTCATTTGCTGGTTTGAGTCGCTCCGGTTCGGGTAAAGGGGTCGTGGATGGTAACGGAATAGCTTCGGCGGCTTGACCACCGCCACGCCCGGCGTGTCTAATCACAGGCATGTCATTCCGGGTTCGCGCGAGAGAGCAAGGCGCGAACGGGTTTTCGAACAGATGTTCGCACCGGAATGGCGCTAGCTCGGGGATGTCCGCGGGACAACGTCGCGGTGTTGGGCCGTCGGTGGGAACGGCTGTCGACGGATTAATCATTCTGCGCTAACACACAGTGAGGAGGCGGAGCGATGGCCGATGAGCTGGCCCCGTCAGGCATTCCGGGCGGTGTATCGCAAACCGATTCCACAGCAGGCGCAGCACCAGACTTCTGCGCCGACAACCGAATCGGATACGAGGGGGGTGACATGACGACACGGCACCACGGGGGACAGTGGGCCCGCACGCAGATCCAACCGGAAGCGCCACGGCTCAGCCTGATCGTCACCGGAATGGACGACATGCTCGACGCCGTCGCGCGTTCGAGCCGGGAGATGGACGCCGAACAGTGGCAGGAGCGGGCGCTGTGCGCCCAAACCGACCCCGAGGCGTTCTTCCCGGAGAAGGGTGGCTCCACCCGCGAGGCCAAGCGCATCTGCTCCGGCTGCGAGGTCCGCGACGAATGCCTCGAGTACGCCCTCGCCCACGATGAGCGCTTCGGCATCTGGGGCGGGCTCTCCGAACGGGAACGCCGCCGCCTCAAGCGCGGCATCATCTGAGGTACCGCAGCGGAACCCGTTGCATCACCTGAGTTTCCACCCCGCCGCCGCGGTGGCGAGGTAGCACAGCGGGACGAGTAGGCCCCCGGTCCCGTCGCGACCACCGCGACGAGATCCGATGAGGGCGGGCCACTCCCCAGCACTCCAAGGTCCCAGCACCCCAACACGATCCGCGCGGCACCGAACCCGCCGCGGCATACGGGTGACCAATCGTCCCGAGCGGCAAACCCACTCGACTCCCCAGCCCGCACGGCACTGCGGGTGACCAACCCTCCCCAGCGGCACACCCACACGGCACCCCCGCACCGACACGACCGGGTTTGTGCCAGCGCGGAGCCGGTGAGCGGCACAGCGCGGCTTCACAACACGGCGTCGTCTCGCAGCGCGCCCCACGACACGGACCACATCGGTGGGTCGCCGCTCGCAACTGCGGCCCTGCCCAGTGCGGGCACCCGCTCGTAGCGCGTTCAGCTACCAACCTATCGCGCCGTACCGGTGCGCGACACGCACGGCACCATCCAATCGGCCACGGCGATGCGTGCGTCGGCCGGAGACCCACCGAGTCCGGACGTGCGGCGCGGAAGGTGGCCACGGCACGGGGGCCACACCGCACCGGTGACCGTCCGCGCGGCGCGAACGCCGGGCGGGCGGGACGCGTGGAGATGCCTCGTCGGCCGGTGGCATCCGGCGCGGCGAGCGCCGACGCCCCGAGGGCGGCGGGAGCCCCGGACACGTCCCGGCCGGGTCTGTGCGGTGGAAACCCCGGACTACTCCGGGGCCGGGTCGATGACGTCCGGGTCCACGCCGAGATAGGTGGCGATCTGCTGGACCAGCACCTCGCGTAGCAGATCCACCAGGTCGTCGGGGTCGCTGGCGCGCAACTCCAGGGGTTTGCGGAACAGCACCACGCGGGCGCGGGTGGCCACACCGTGGCGGTCCACGCCCGCGGGGATCAACCGGGACAGCGGCACCGGGCCGTCGGCCACCACCTCATCCGGCCAGGTGACCGAATCCGGATGCAGCGGACGGATTTTCGGGACGTCGTCGACTGCGATATCGAGCTTCGTGAGACGGTCGTGCCAGCGGCCGTCGAGGGGCGCGAACGCCTCCAGCACGAGACGGTCGAACTGCTGGCCGCGAGTGCGCCAAGCCGGAACGGTCGGCGGCAACATCGGCCCGCGCACACCCCGCCCGCGGCGGATCACCGACCGCGCGGTGGGCGGTCGCCTCTTACGTGAACGGGTCATACGATGAATCTACTGTGTTGATTGCCTCCGCTCCGCTCCGGCGGATTCGCGGCTGTGTTCGATCTGCCCTCCGCTGCGCTCCGGGCGGATTCGCGGCGCTGAAAGTCCCGGTTCTTCCCTCCCTCCGCTCCCCCGCTTCGCTCCTCCGCTCCGGTCAGTCCAGAACCGGGACGCGCCGCGAATCGGAGAGTGCACGTAGAGCCAGCCGTGGCACCGATGCGGACACAACGCAGCGCAACACCGAAAGCACACGCAACAGCAGCCGTCGCGCCGATGAGGACACAACGCAGCGCGACGCGGACAGCGGGTGCAGGGGTGTTCGTAGCGTGGATGAGGTGGTCGTCCGGCGGTCTGGACGGGGCAGTCTTCCGGGGGCGGCCGACGGTCGGGTGGCCCGGATCGCGTTGTGGGGGTGCGCGGCTCGGCGGAGTGGCGGACAGGGGTGTGCCGCTGGGGTTCGGGGTGGTCGGCGGGTTACACGCGGTGGTTGCGGGTGGTGGGGAGGCGGTGTCGATCCCACCGGGATTCGGGGTCGGATCGCTGGCAGGAAAGGCCCTGTATGCGGGGGACCCGCCGGAGTGAGACCGGCAACATTGAGCGTGTCTGTCCCCGGCGAGGCGTGAGGGGGGTTACCCTGCTTGGCGTGATTCCCATGCGTCGTTGCTGCCGTCCAGGCTGCAAGAACCCGGCCGTAGCGACGCTGACCTATGTGTACTCCGAGTCGACGGCCGTGGTCGGGCCGCTGGCCACGGTGGCCGAGCCGCACTCCTGGGACCTGTGTGAAACACATGCGTCCCGGATTACCGCCCCGAAGGGGTGGGAGATGGTGCGGCACGAGGGCGGCTTCTCGTCCAGCACACCGGATGACGACGACCTGACCGCCCTGGCCGAGGCCGTGCGCGAAGCGGGGCTACGGCGACGGTCACCGGAACCGGAACAACCCGGCTACTCCGACTACGCACCCCCGCAGCGCACCACCCGCACCGGCCGCACGGGACGCCGCGGTCACCTCCGGGTCCTGCCCGACCCACCGAACTGATCCCCCGATGCGCACTCGACCGGGCGCTGAAGTCGGGCAGGCGGACCAGCACAGGGGTTCTCCTACTAGGGTGTTGGCTATGACAGTCGCCCGGTCTGCCGATTCCGTTCATGCAGTGATCAAGGCGTACGACGTTCGCGGGGTAGTGGGCGAACAGATCGACGCGGATTTCGTCAAGGATGTCGGCGCGTCGTTCGCGCGGCTGATGCGCGAGGAGGGCGCGCGGCAGGTCGTGATCGGCCACGATATGCGTGATTCCTCCCCCGCGCTGGCCACCGCCTTCGCCGCGGGCGTACAGGCCCAGGGCCTCGACGTGGTCCACATCGGCCTGGCCTCCACCGACGAGTTGTACTTCGCCTCCGGCCATCTCGACTGCCCGGGTGCGATGTTCACCGCCTCGCACAACCCGGCCCGGTACAACGGCATCAAGCTGTGCCGCGCCAAGGCGCTGCCGGTCGGACAGGACACCGGCCTGGCCACCATCACCGACGAGGTGATCAACGGTGTGCCCGCCTACGACGGCGCGGCGGGCACCGCCTCCGAGCAGGACCTGCTCTCCGCCTACGCGGCCTACCTGCACGAACTGGTCGATCTGAGCGCGTCCCGCCCGCTGCGCATCGCCGTGGACGCGGGCAACGGCATGGGCGGTTTCACCGTGCCCGCCGTGCTGGGCACGCTGCCGCAGTTCACCATCGAACCGCTCTATTTCGAACTCGACGGCACCTTCCCCAATCACGAAGCCAATCCGCTGGATCCGAAGAATCTGGTGGATCTGCAGGAGTACGTCCGCAAGACCGGGGCCGATATCGGGCTGGCCTTCGACGGCGACGCCGACCGCTGCTTCGTGGTGGACGAGAAGGGCGAACCGGTCTCCCCGTCGGCGGTGACCGCGCTGGTGGCCGAGCGTGAGCTGGCCAAGGAACCGGGCGCGACCATCATCCACAATCTGATCACCTCCAAGGCGGTGCCGGAGCTGGTGGCCGAGCTCGGCGGTACCCCGGTGCGCACCCGCGTCGGCCACTCCTTCATCAAGCAGCAGATGGCCGCCACCGGCGCGATCTTCGGCGGCGAACATTCCGCGCACTACTACTTCCGCGACTTCTGGGGCGCGGATTCCGGCATGTTGGCGGCCCTGCACGTGCTGGCCGCGCTGGGCGAGAAGGACCGCCCGATGTCCGAGCTCGCATCCGCCTATGCAACATATGCGGCCTCCGGGGAGATCAACTCCACAGTGGCGGATGCGAAGGAGCGGACCACGGCGGTGGTCGAGGCGTTCCGCGACCGGGCCAGCTCGGTGGACCGGCTCGACGGCGTGACCGTGCAGTTGCCCGCGGGTGCGTGGTTCAACCTGCGGGCCTCCAATACCGAACCGCTGCTGCGCCTCAACGTCGAAGCCCGATCGCAGGAGGATGTAGACGCACTCGTAACCGAGATTCTGAGCATCGTGCGCGGCTGACTGGAATAGTGGAATCACAGAGCGTGGATTCGCCCGCGGGTGACCCGATGAGGGGAGGTGGCAACGCCCGATGATCGCTGGGACACCGGTTCTGGACCTCGATGACGTCGCCTCGCTGGAGGCGGCCGACTCCGGAGGGACACTGCGTTCCGCCGCGTCGGCAGGTGCGCAGGTGCGCGCCACCGCCGCGGCCATCGACGAGGACATCCTGCGTCGCCTCACCGGAATGCGGCCACGCAGCCTGGTCATGGTGTCCGGTTCGGGCCGCGCGGCCCGGGCGGCGGGCATTCTCATCGCCGCCCTCGGTGACCGCGCCAACCTCCCGGTCGTGCCCGCCACCACGATTCCGCCGTGGGTCGGCCCGCTCGACGTGGTGCTGGTGGCCGGTGACGACGCGGGCGATCCGCGGCTGGCCGAGGCGGTGGACCGGGCGCTGCGCCGCGGCGCCGAGGTGGTGGTCGCCGCTCCGGACGAGGGTCCGCTGCGCGCCGTCGCCGCGGGCCGGGCCACCGTGCTGCCCCCGCGTGTGCCCGTCCTCGACCACAATCGGATGCTGCGGTTCCTGGCGGTCGGCACCGCCGTGCTGACGGCGCTGGATCCCGGGCGCATCGCCCCGCTGGTCCCCGATCTGGGTTCGCTCGCCGATCTGCTGGACGCCGAGGCGCTGCGCGGCGGCCCGCAGAACGAGTCCTTCCACAATCCCGCCAAAACCCTCGCCACCCGGATGCGGGAGCGGCGCATCGTGCTGGCGGGTGATTCCCCCGCCGCCATCGAACTGGCCGAGCACGCCGCCGAGGTGCTGCTGGCCACCGCCGGTCAGATCGTGGCCTCGGCCGATCTGGCCGAGACCGTCGCCGCGCACGCCCGCATGGTGGAGGCCGCCGGGGTGGACGCCCCCGGCTACGACCCGTTGTTCCACGACGAGCAGCTCGACGGTCTCGCCCCCGTGGACAAGGTGCGGGTGTTCGTGGTGACCGCGGACGCCGATCAGGTGGCGGCGCGACGGCGGCTGGCCGTCTTCGGCGTGGGCCAGGGTTTGGTGGACGCCGATCTGGTCAATGTCGATGTGGAACTCATGGGCGCGGGATCGCCCGCCCCCGTCGAAGGTCAGGCCGCTCCCGCCGGACGAGGCGGAGAATTGGAACAGCTGGCGGTGTTGGCGCTGCGCTTGGAGATGGCCGCGGCGTATCTACGACTACTCGGTTCCCGTCCGGCAACGACGCCGGGACACTACGACGGGGGACACTACTAGTGCACGAACTCGTTGGTGCGCTGCGTTCCTACGCTTGGGGTTCGCGCACCGCGCTCGCTCAGTTGTGCGGCCGACCGGTCCCGTCCGCGCATCCGGAAGCCGAACTCTGGTTCGGAGCACACCCCGCCGACCCGGCGCGCGTGCGCGTCAACGGCCACGACCGTTCGCTGCTGGATCTGCTCGCCGCCGACCCACAACGCGAACTCGGCTCCGTCGCGGGCGAATTCGACGGACGGCTGCCGTTCCTGCTGAAGATACTCGCCGCCGAGGAGCCGCTGTCGCTGCAGGCGCATCCCAGTCTCGAACAGGCGCGGGCCGGATTCGCGCGGGAGAACCACACCGGCGTGCCCATCGACTCGCCCATGCGCAACTACCGCGACGAGAACCACAAGCCCGAACTCGTGGTCGCCCTGGACCGTTTCGAGGCCCTGGCCGGATTCCGCGACCCGAACGCCACCGTGCGCCTGCTCCAGGCCCTGGCGGTGCCCGAACTCTCCTCCTACGCGGACCTGCTTGCCGCCCAGCCGGATTCGGCGGGCCTGCGCACCCTGTTCACCACCTGGATCGCGCTGCCGCAGAACGCGCTGGCCACCCTGCTGCCCAAGGTGCTCGACGGCTGCGTGCACTACCTGTCCGACCGCGACGCCGGAAACAACGGCGCGCGCAAGGAATTCACCGCCGAGGTGAAGACCGCGCTGGAGCTGGCGGAGGCATATCCGGGTGATGCCGGGGTGCTGGCCGCGCTGCTGCTCAACCGCATCACCCTCGAACCCGGCGAGGGCCTGTTCCTGGCGGCCGGGAATCTGCACGCCTACCTGCGCGGCGTCGGGGTGGAGATCATGGCGAACTCCGACAATGTGCTGCGCGGCGGACTCACCCCCAAGCACGTGGACGTGCCGGAGCTGTTGCGTGTCCTCGATTTCGAACCCCTCGATCTCCCGATCGTCGCGCCGGAGACGGAGGCCGAGGGCGTGTTCCGGTATCGCACGCCCGCAGCGGAATTCACCCTGCGGCGAGTGGAACTGGCGGAGGGCGAACCACCGCTCCCGCTGCCCGCCTCCGGACCCGAGATCGCGCTGTGCACCCTGGGCGCGGTGCGCCTGACCCAGCACGGCCGCTACCTGGAGGTCCCCTGCGGCCGCGCGGCCTGGATCTCCGCCACCGACGCGCCGATCACCGCACAGGCGGTGGACGGTCCGGCGCAACTGTTCTGCGCCAGTGTGTGATCTGCTCCCCGCCCCTTGCGATCCGAAACCGATCCACGCGCGGATCCGGTAGTACAGTTACCGCGGCGATTCGGCGCAGGGTCGGGCACAGGCCGGGAGGAACACAGTGGCTGCGGGTGGCGGTAGGAAGGCGATCATCGCGGCGATGACCGCCAATGGCGGTATCGCGGTGGCGAAATTCGTGGGCGCGGGGATCACCGGGTCGGCGTCCATGCTGGCGGAGGCCGTGCACTCGGTGGCCGACACCTGCAATCAGGGCCTGCTGCTGTTCGGGCAGCGCCGGGCCGCGCAGGAGGCCGACAACCTGCACCAGTTCGGGTACGGGCGCAACCGCTACTTCTACTCGTTCGTGGTCGCGCTGGTGATCTTCGCGCTCGGCTCGCTGTACGCGCTCTACGAGGGCGTGCACAAGGTCCAGCATCCGGAGGAACTGTCCAGTCCCATGGTGGCCATCGTGATCCTCGGGATCGCGATCGTGCTGGAGACCTTCTCCATGATCACCGCCGTCAAGGAGTCGCGTCCGCTCAAGGGTGACGCCAGTTGGTGGCGGTTCATCCGCACCTCGCGGCATCCGGAACTGCCGGTGGTATTGCTCGAGGACGCCGGCGCGCTGATCGGCCTGATCCTGGCCTTCGGCGCGGTCAGCATGACCGTGGTCACCGGCGATCCGGTCTGGGACGGTATCGGCACGCTGTGCATCGGCGTGCTGCTGGGCGTCATCGCCATCATCCTCATCGTGGAGATGAAGAGCCTGCTCATCGGTGAGGGCGCGACCGCCAAGGACGACGAGCTGATTCGCGAGCGATTGGTCGACGGCACCCGGATCGACCGCGTCATCCACCTGAAGACCCAGTACCTCGGCCCGGAGGAGCTGCTGGTGGCCGCCAAGGTCGCCATCGCGCCCGGACTGGAGATCACCGAAATCGCCGCCGCCATCGACGACGCCGAGGCACGCGTGCGCGCGGCGGTGCCGATCGCGAAGATCATGTACCTGGAGCCGGATCTGTACCGCGCCACGGCCGACACGAACACATAGCGACCGAACGGCTACACGGTCGAGTCGGTGATGAAGTCCCGTTCCAGGCCGAGCAGCACAGTGTCGGCGGTGAACAAGCGAAGCCGCTCGCAGTACGCCTGCGAAACGATCCCGTGCCCTACCTAGACTGCGCGCACCCCGTACAGGGGCGGATGGAAGTTGTCGGGACGCTGCATGGCCAGCAGTTCTCGCAGCTTCGAGGTTGTGGCCGGACTGACGGCATGGACCAGTTCGGCGACGCGCCGCAACGTGAGCGCATCAATACCGCGGTCCCGCGCTTGGCTGCCGTACGCGTCGATGACGTTCAACGACTGGAGAGTCGGCATGCGGTCGTGGGAATGCTCCCCGGCAGCCTTGCGGCGTTCGATATCGAGTTCACTCCGGCCGCTGCGGCGATCCCGCAGCAACTGCTCCGCCTGATCCAGGCTATTCGTTGATGCGAGGGGCGCTGCCAGTGATGACTGTGCCAGCGCCTGTGCGTCCACTTCGTAGATCCCAGTCGTATCGTCGGTCAGGTCTACGACCGCGCGACGCTGGGTCTCGACCGCGCCGCGCCAGCCATCGGCCGCCATTGCAAGCAGCGAGTTCGCCTCGGATGGATGCCAAGACCAGAGGTCGGCGAACGGTGCGGCATCTGCCGGCGTCAGACCCGCTACCCGGTCAGCGCCCAGGTCTGAGAGCCGCGCGTGAACCTCGCCTGGCGACAGTTCACCATCGACGCCGGGACCAGCGATCAGCACGCGGGTAGGTATCCCGGTGAGGACGGCAGCGGCGAGAGCGAGTGAATCGGCCAGTGGACTGAGTAGCCCTATCTCGTGTCCCTCGGCAATGATATCGCCGCCGACATCGACCACTATCAACTCGTCGGCGCTGGACATCGCCGCTGCATTGCTGATGCTGCTAGCCATCCCGGCCGCACCGCCGTGCGCCTCGAGCAGCAGCACCGGATGCGCAATGCTGCCAGCTAATCGCGGCAACGTGGACGTCCCTGTCCGCAGCGTGGACGTCGCCGAGATTGTCGCGACCCCGCCGTGTTCGGCTAGCCCCTGGAAGTCGGCGCTCGATCGCGGACCTGGCGTGGGGTCCATCATGAACCGATCCCACGAATAGCTCATGATCGCGCTGACCCGGAGCTCCGGCATAGCGGTGGCGAGCATGGCAGCGGTGATGGCGTCGCCGCCACCGCCAGCGGCGATCGCCAACGCGGTGTGCATCGCTCCCCACCCATCTCCTTTGAGCCGTATATTGGCTAGTGGCATATGGTACTCACTCGAAGGATTGCGTTGCCAGAAATCGAGGAGGTACTTCCCAAGTACCTACAGATCGCCGGACACCTCCGCGACCAGATCGTGCGGGGTGATCTCGCACCGGGCGACGAGGTTCCATCCGAGCGCGAGCTGGCCACGGACTGGAAGGTGGCACGCCCGACAGCGGCCAAGGCACTTCAGGTCCTCCGCCAACAGCGACTGGTCGAAAGCCGCAGGGGATCAGGCACTTTCGTGCTGGAGCCGCACGCTGCCCCGCGAGCTCGTGAGCGCTACGAGCGCGCGGCGGCGATGGGCACCATGTACTCGTCGACCGAGAAGGTCGAATTCTCCTCCGCGGGCATCCTGGACGCTCCGCCTCACGTCGCGTCCGCTCTCGCCCTGGAGGTCGGCGCTCCGGTGGCTCAACGGCGGCGGATCATCTGGAATGCGATCAGCGGCCCGACCGAACTGTCGATCTCATGGTTCCCCGCCGCGCTCACACAAGATGCACCACGACTCCTCGATACCACGAAGGGGATTCGCGGCGGGACGCTGCCGTACTTGTCGGATGTCTTCGGCTTGCGGTCTCTGTACGCACGCGACCAGGTTTCGGCACGACTGGCAAGCGACGAGGAGCGCGAAGTGCTCGGCTTGCCGGAACCGTCAGCAGTACTGGTCTACTGGCTCGTCGCGTACGACAGCGGCGATAATCCGATCGAGTTCGACGAGGCCGTGTACCCGCCCGAGCGCTGGGCTTTCCGGCAGGAGTTCCCGGTCACCCTCTAGGTCTTGGTCGATTCCGCAATCGCTCCGGAACTTTTCCACTCTTCGACGAGTGGACTATGCCACTAGCCTAAGCAGTGGCATAGTCCAGATGTGGCCCAGCGTCGGGTGAAAATTCACGCCCCCTCGACGTCAGGGCCACGCTCATATCTGCCACGGCACACACCGGAGGGACCGGGATGAACATCACCGAGGCGCGCGTCCTCGCCACCCTCGCTCCAGGCGGCCACCTGTCCGCCGCCCAGATCGCTGACAGCGCCAACATCACCACCAGAGCGGCCCGCCGCGCTATCGGCTACCTCGCTTACTCGGGGTTCATCGTCACTCGTGTCGGCATCCGGCCCGGCACCTGGACGCTCACCCGCTACGGACGCGCGTACGTCGAGACACCGACCGGGCGCGCGCTCATCGACGTCCCAGCGGGAGCCTGACCATGGAACTGCTCGGCATCCTCCTGTTCGTCAGCGGCCTAATCGTCTTCACCGCCACGTTCGGGCAGCAGTCCACCGCGCGGCACCGTCACGGTTTGTCGTTCGCCGACATCCAAGCCCGCCTGGAAGCCGAAGCGGAGCGCACCTATCTCCCGTTGCGGGGGTGGTGAGGATGCGGTTCGACTGCCTGTCCCACCGCAACCGCGACTGGGGCCGCAAGGAACCCCGACTCGCGATGCAGGTGCATATCGACTGCCACCCCGACACGTGCGAGACCAAAGGCGCTGCTTGGAAAGTGCTCGTGGCTGCCGGGACGATCGTGCCCGATTCGAACCGGAGCCGCGCGTGACCGATGACGAGTAGGAGCAGGACCGCCTCGCCAGCGTGCGCCGCTACTACGAGATGGAACAGGACCGCGTCGCGGGTGCTGTCGAGTGCGGACACCGGCTGTGGGACCTGCTCAACCACGGGTTGAAGATGGCCGCCGCCGAAGGAGCCACGCGCATGGGCGCGGAGCATCTGCTGCTACACATGCTGTACGACCCGGCCGCCATCCCGACCCGCGAACTCACCGAGATGGGGTTGGCCCCAGAAACGGTGTTCACCCGCTTGGCGGACGTCACCCGCCGCAATCCACACATGCGATGACCGGGCATGACAACTGAACCACCAGGAGAACGCTGAGCGATGGGCGCGAAATCGACACCGCCACCCAGGTTCGTCGTGACGTGAGAAGCGGACGGCATCGGGACGCTGCTGCTGTCGCGGAGATGAAGCGTCGACTACATCGGTTTGCGGTGCAGCCGTTCGGATTCCAGCAAGGTCGCCATCGTGACCGGACTGGAGATCGCCGAAATCGCCGCCGCCATCGACGACGCCGAGGCACGCGTGCGCGCGGCGGTGCCGATCGCGAAGATCATGTACCTGGAGCCGGATCTGTACCGCGCCACCGCCGTCACGAACGCGTAGCGACCGAACGGCTACGCGGTCGAGTCGGTGATGAAGTCCCGTTCCAGGCCGAGTAGCACGGTGTCGGCGGTGAGCAAGCGAAGACGCTCGCAGTACGCCTGCGAAACGATCAATCGGTCGAAGGGGTCGTGCCTCAGCAATTCCGGAAAATGTCGGATGCCTTCCGCGTGCGCTCCGGTGATATCGAGAACCGAGAGCCCCTGACTCGTGACGGCTTCGGTGAACTCGACGGGAATCGTCAGCTTGCCCAGAATTGATTTGATCGTCAGTTCCCAGATCGTCGCGGAGGACACGTAGACCTCCGTGGCGGCCGTGATCGTGGATCGTGCCCGTGTGCCCAGGCGAGGGTTGTCATCGAGCAGCCACACCACCGTCTGACTGTCAAGCAGGAGCATCGGCATCGTCCCCATAGAACATCCGCTGGATGTCCGGATCGATACCGAAGACGCTGTCGTCGTACGCCAGCTGCCCCTTCAGGCCACCGAATGTCACCGGCGTAGCCCGGTGTGGGACCAGGTCGGCAATCGGCTTGCCCGCTTTCGAGATCACTATCCGTTCCCCCTTCGCGACGCGTTCGAGAAGCCTGGACAGGTGAGTCTTGGCCTCGTGGATATTCACTGCCGTCATCCCTCCACGGTATTGACTAAGTCTAGTCCAGTCCACTGTCATATGGTCACGAATCAATCGCGTGATCAACCCGGGAACCTGGCCGACCGCCGCCCGGCGCGTAATCGGCAACGCCACCCAGGCACGTCGTAACGTGTGAAACGTGTCCTCCTCAGGCGGCGGCAAGAAGGCGATTGTGGCGGCGTTCTCGGCGGATGCCGGGATCACGGTCGCGAAGTACGTCGGTGCGTTCCTGACCGGTTCGGCGTCCATGCTGGCCGAGGCGGTGCACTCGACCGCCGATACCGCCAATCAAGGGTTGCTGCTGCTCGGGCGGAGGCGTGCGGAGCAGGCTCCCGATGACCTGCACCCGTTCGGGTACGGGCGCAACCGCTACTTCTACTCGTTCATCGTGGCGCTGGTGATCTTCCTGCTCGGCGCGCTGTACGCGATCGACGAGGGCATCACCAAGATCCGGCATCCGGAGCGGCTGGACGATCCGATCATCGCCATCGTGATCCTGCTGGTGGCGCTGGCACTGGAGTCCTACAGCCTGGCCACCGCGCGGCGCGAGTCGGCGGCGCTCAAGGGGCGCACCAGCTGGTGGAAGTTCATCCGCACCACCCGCAATCCCGAACTGCCGGTGGTGCTGCTCGAGGACACCGGTGCGCTCATCGGCCTGCTGTTCGCCTTCCTCGGGGTCGGGCTGACCATGCTCACCGGCAGCGCCGTGTGGGACGGGATCGGCACGCTGCTCATCGGAGGGCTGCTACTGGTCATCGCGATCGTGCTGATCGTGGAGATGAAGAGTCTGCTCATCGGGGAGGGAGCGACACCGGAGGAGGATCGCCTGATTCGCGCCGGGTTGGTGGACGGGACGCGCATCGACCGGGTGATCTACCTGAAGACCCAGTATCTGGCCCCGGATGATCTGCTGGTCGCCACCAAGGTGTCCATCGTGCCGGGCTTGGGGATCGCGGAGGTGGCGGCGGCCATCGACGACGCCGAGGCGCGGGTGCGGGCGGCGGTGCCGAACGCGCGCGACATCTATATCGAGCCGGATCTGTATCGCGCGCGCGCGGTCTGAGTACATCCGGAGGGTTCGAGCGCACCGGATCCGAACCACGTCAGGGGCGACCGCGCCACGTTCGACCACGCCAGAGCCGACCGCGCCACGTTCGACCACGCCAGAGCCGACCGCGCCATGCTCGACTGCACCGGGGATGGCCACGCCAGGTTCGACCGCGGCGGGGGTCGACGACACCGCGCCCGGTTCGACTACACCGGTTTGCGGTGCAGCCGTTCGGATTCCAGCAGTTCGACCGGATCGGTGTGCAGGCCGAACTCCCGGCGTAGCACGTGGCGCACGGCGAGCATGCCGTTCATCCCGTGCACGCCCGGGCCGGGTGGGGTGGCCGACGAGCAGAGGTAGACGCCGGGAAGCGGTGTGCGATACGGATTCCAGCGCGGCACCGGACGGAACACCGTCTGGCGCAGCGTCATCGCGCCCGCCGAGATATCGCCGCCGACATAGTTGGCATTGTGCGCGGGCATGGTTGCGGCGGTGCGCACGTGCGAGGCGAGGACGAGGTCACGGAAGCCGGGGGCGAAGCGCTCCACCTGCGCGGTGACGGTCTCGGTGAGGTCCCGGGTGGAGCCGTTGGGCACGTGCGCGTAAGTGTAGAGCGTGTGTTTCCCTGCGGGCGCGCGGGTTTCGTCGACCACACCGGGTTGGATGGCCAGCACGTAGGGGCGTTCGGCATGGTCGCCGCGCGCCACGGCCTGTTCGGCCGCCACCAGTTCGGCGCGGCTGCCCGCCAGGTGCAGGGTGCCCGCGCGGTCGCAACCGACGGCCTGCCACGGGACGGGTCCGGAGAGCGCGAAATCCACCTTGCAGGCCGCGCCGCCGTACCGGAAGCGTTGCAGTGCGGCGTCGTAGCGGCCGGGCAGACGGTGTTCGGCGATGCGGCGCACCTCGGCCGGCGCCAGGTCCAGCAGCACCGCGCGCACCTCCTCGAATTCGTCGATGGAGTCCACGCGGTGGCCGGTGAAGATCTGTCCGCCATGGGCTTTCAGGTCGTCGGCGAGAGCGTCGATGATGGCCTGCGAGCCGCCGCGCGGCACCGGCCAGCCGCCCACGTGGGCGAGCGCGCCGAGCAGCATGGCGACCCCGGCGGCCGGAATGGCGCGCGGCGGGATGATGGCGTGCGCGGCGACGCCGGTCAGCAGGGCGGGGGCGAGCTGTTCGCGGAAACGCAGATTCCACAGCGGACTCGCCTGTTCCAGTAGGCGTTTGGCGAACCGCAGTTCGATGCCGGGGTCCAGGCGCAGCAACCCCATCGGATCCAGCGGCGGATGCCGCAGATCCGACATGGCCAACCCGACCAGGTCTTCCCACTTGCGCACCAGCGGCCCGAACAGCCGCCGCCAACTCTTGCCGTCGCGACCGAGGCCGTCCACCGTCTGTTCGAGGTCGTGCCAGGCCAGGCCCGCCACCCCGCCGTCCAGCGGGTGGGCGTAGGACACCTGCGGCGCAAGCAGTTCCACACCGTGTGCGGGGAGGTCGAAGGCACGGAAGAAGGGCGAGGCGACCGCCATGGGATGCGCGCCCGCGCACACGTCGTGCTGGAAGCCCGGCAGGGTGAGTTCGGCGGTGCGACAGCCGCCGCCGATCGTCTCCTCCGCCTCGTACACCTGGACATGCAGTCCGGCGCGTGCCAGGATCACGGCCGCGGCCAGCCCGTTCGGCCCGGATCCGACCACCACTGCGTCAGCCATGATCACACTCTAGGCCCCGGCCCCGGCATGAGCGTCCGCCCGAAAGGTGAATTCTGTCCGGGATCACCCTGATCCGACCGAATCGGTCAATCGGGTCGGACCCCCGCCCCAGCGGTTCACCCCGAAATGCGAGGCGCTGCTCACGGAGGTATCGGGCTGTGGCCGCGCGTTCGAGGGGGCCGTGAACTCCATGCCGCGCGGCGGGCCATGGTGCGCTCACGTCGCGATGCTGCCACCGCCGGATCCACCGATGTCGCGCCAGCTCCTCCCCGCCGCACCAACCCCCGCCCGCGCGTGACCCGCGTCACCCCACGACGAATCCGGCCCCGCCGATCCGTCATCACTGTCGACTACGACAAGGAGCACCCCATGACCACCAAGCCTCACGGACCCGCGTCCTACTTCCCCGCCATCGAAGCCAAGTACGGCCGCACGGTGGACGAATGGTTCAGCGCCGTGCGGGAATCCGGCCACAGCGGTCACAAGGACCTGGTGAACTGGCTGAAGAGCGAACACGGCATGGGCCACGGTCACGCCACGGCCATCGTTCAGTACCACCTGAATCCGGACAAGTGGGCGATCTGAGCAGCGCTACGGCGCGAGGTCGCTCGCCACCCGGTGAGCGACCCGCGTCGTCGGGCGTCCGTGCGCCGGTGTCAGACGTCGGTGGAGAAGCGGATGCCGCCGTCGGGCAGTTCGACGCCGGGCCAGACACGAGCGCCGCGTAGTAGTTCGCAGCGGGCGCCGACATTGGCGCCGTCACCGATGACGGCGTCGCGGACGAGGGCGCGCGGACCGATGCGGGCGCCGAAGCCGATGATGGAGCGTTCGACAGTGGCCCCGGCCTCGACGCAGGCGCCGTCGAAGAGGACCGCGCCGTCCAGGCGGGCACCCGCGCCGACCTCGGCGCCGCGACCGACGACGGTGCCGCCGATGAGGAGGGCGCCGGGGGCCACGCCCGCACCCGCGTGGACCAGGGATTCACCGCGCTGGCCGGGCAGGGCCGGGGAGGGCGCGATGCCGCGCACCAGGTCGGCCGAGCCGCGGACGAAGTCCTCCGGGGTGCCCATATCGCGCCAGTAGGAGGTGTCCACATGGCCCTGGATGTGCGCGCCCTCGGCGAGCAGGGACGGGAAGACCTCGCGCTCCACCGATACCGGACGGCCGGCGGGGATCTTCTCGATGTACTCGCGGCGGAAGACGTAGCACCCGGCATTGATCTGGTCGGTCGGCGGATCCTGGGTCTTCTCCAGGAAGGCCGTGACGCGGCCGGACTCGTCGGTGGGCACGCAGCCGAAGGCGCGCGGGTCGCCGACCCGGACCAGGTGCAGGGTCACATCGGCGTTGGTGGAGTGGTGTGTCTCCAGCACCGCGCCCAGATCGGTGCCGCCCAGCACGTCACCGTTGAACACCATCACGGTGTCGGCGCGCAACTTGGGCAGCACATTGCGGATGCCGCCGCCGGTGCCGAGCGGTTCGGTCTCGGTGACGTAGTCGATCTCCAGCCCGAAGTCGGAGCCGTCGCCGAAATGCTCCTCGAAGACCTCGGCCTTGTAGGAGGTGCCGAGCACCACGTGGTGGATTCCGGCGTCGGCGATGCGGGCCAGCAGATGCTGGAGGAACGGCAGACCGGCCGTGGGCAGCATCGGCTTGGGGGCCGACAGGGTCAGCGGACGCAAGCGCGTCCCCTGGCCTCCGACCAGGATCACCGCATCCGTTCCGTTCGACATCTTCTCCCCTGTATCAGGTCGTCTTTCGGTCGCGTCGGCGCATGCCGAGGCCGAGCTGTCCGGCCGCGCGCACCGCGCGGCCGGGGTCATTGTGCCTGAGCGGACCGCTCAGTTCGTACCGGCCGCGCGGTCGCGCTCGCGCAGAGCGGATCGAACCGCAAGCCTGCACCGAATGGCAAGTCCGGCCTTGAGCGCCCCCCGCAGCGGCGCCTGCCACCAGTGTGGATGCCGGTCGGCCTGGAATCGGTAGGCGCTGGCGTGGTGGGCGGGCAGCATGGCCTCGGGGTGCTTGCCGGCGGCGTGGCCCTTGGCGTGCGTGACCTCGGCCGATGGCACGAATACATTGTGCCAGCCCGCCTTGCCCATGCGGTCGCCGAAGTCCACGTCCTCCATGTACATGAAATACCGGGAGTCGAAGCCGTCGATGGCGTCGAAGGCGGCGCGGCGCACCAGCAGGCACGAACCGGACAGCCAGCCCACCGCCCGCTCGGAGATCTCCTCGTTGTCCTGCCGGTAGCGCAGGGTCCACGGGTTGGACGGCCACAAGGTGCCGAGAATGGCGTGGCCCGCGCCGTCGGCCAGCCCGGGCACCCGCCGCGCGGACGGGTACACGCTGCCGTCGGGCTCGCGCACCATGGGTCCGAGCGCTCCGGCGCGCGGCCAGCGCTTGGCGACGGCCAGCAGCTCGTCGATGGAATCGGTCCCCCACCGGATATCCGGGTTGGCGATGACGATGAACTCGATCTCCGGATCGATCTCGGCGACGGCGCGGTTGATGGCGCCGCCGTAGCCGATATTGCCGCCGGTGCGTAGCAGCCGCACATGTTCGTTGGCGTCGGCGACCAGTTCGGGCACGCCGTCGTTCGATCCGTTGTCGGCCAGGATGACCTGGGGCTTCTCGCTGGTGGCGGTGGCGAGGGTACTGATGAAGTGTTCGAGGTGCTCACCGGGCGAGTAGGTCACCGTGACGACGGCCAGTGTCGGCCGTCCGACTGAATCCGAGGGGCTCACGGGCGACCAGCCTAGTCGGAAGCGGCGGCGAGCGCGTCGTTCAGCGCATCCTGCCAGGGGCGCAGTGGCGACAGCCCGGCCGCGGTCCAGGACGCCGTGGACAGCACCGAATATGCCGGGCGCGGAGCGGGTCTCGGGAAAGCCGAGGTCGAGCAGGGCCGGACCCGGTCCGGATCGGCTCCGATGCCCGAAAACACCGCCCGCGCCAGATCGAACCAACTGGCCTGTCCCGCGTTGGCGGCGTGCAGAATTCGCGGCGCGTCGGGTTGTTCGGCGAGTTCGACCAGCGCCGCCGCGAGATCGGGTGCGTAAGTGGGCGAACCGATCTGATCGTCCACCACGTCGACGGTCTCCCGCTCCCGCTCCAGGCGGCGCATGGTGGCGACGAAATCGCTGCCCGTCCCGGTGTACACCCAGGCGGTGCGCACGATATGACCGGTCTCGGGGAGCAGATCCGCCACCGCCCGCTCCCCCGCCAGCTTGGACTTGCCGTACACCGAGGTCGGCCCGGTGGGGTCGGCGGTCTCGTACGGCCGCGACCCGGTGCCCGGGAACACGTAGTCGGTGGAGACGTGGATGAGCCGCGCCCCGACCTCCCCGCACGCCACCGCCAGCGCCATCGGCCCGCGCGCATTGACGGCGCAGGCCGCGTCGATATCGGTTTCGGCCCGGTCCACGGCCGTGTAGGCGGCGCAGTTGATCACCACATCGCCGCACCGCAGCGCGGCGCGCACCGCGTCCAGATCGGTGATGTCCAGGTCGGCGTGGGTGTAGCCGCGGGCTTCGGGTGCGAGGTCGAGCAGCGCACGGCCCAGCTGACCCCGCGCCCCGGTCACCACCAGCCGCCCGGTGACAGGTGTCACGGAGGGGAGAGTCACGCCGGTCAGTCTGGCACGCCGTGCCGACCGGGCGGCGACCCGGTGCGACCTGCCGGAACGACGGCGGCCCCGGCGCGCGGTCGCCATAGCCGCCGCGCAGTGCCGGGCGCACGGCACGCAACGCACGGGTAGCGGCTTCCACCGTCCCGCTCCGTCGCGCGTCTAGCCTGCACTCAGGGGGTAGTCCACGGATACCGACCGGGACGCTGTCCGGGCCGGGTGGTGGGCATGGTCGCCGAAAGGATACGGGGTTTGCCGGAACGCACGAGGGTATCGACGCCGCTACCGTCGCGACGACCGGCCGCGCGGACGCGGGCCGGGCGGCTCGGCGCGATGCGCGCGCTGTCGGCCGCCGCCGCGGTGGCGGTGCTGGTCCTGACCGGCCTCGGCTGGCATCAGGTGGACGGGCTGGTGTCGAGCATCGAGCGCATCGGCAATCTCGGGCTGGGCGGGGGCCGCGACGGCGCGGTGGACATCCTCATGGTCGGCATCGACAGCCGCACCGACGCACACGGCAATCCACTCACCGACACCGAGCGGGCCATGCTGCACGCCGGTGACGAGGAGGGCCTCAACACCGACACCATCGTGCTCATCCGGGTGCCCAACGACGGGCGGTCGGCCACGGCCATCTCCATCCCGCGCGACTCGTATGTGGACATCCCGGGACAGGGCAGGGGCAAGATCAACTCGGCCTTCGGCACCACCAAATTCACCGAACAGCAGAAGCTGCTCGACAAGGGGGTGGACGCGTCCGAGGCCGACGCGAAATCCACCGAGGCCGGACGGCAGGCGCTGATCAAATCGGTCGCCAACCTGACCGGTATCACCGTGGACCACTACGCCGAGGTGGGCCTGCTCGGTTTCGTCCTGCTCACCGATGCCGTGGGCGGTGTCGAGGTGTGTCTGAACGACGCCGTCTACGAACCGTATTCGGGTGCCGACTTCCCCGCCGGAGAGCAGCGGCTCGACGGCGCGCAGGCGCTGAGCTTCGTCCGCCAGCGCCACGGCCTGCCCCGGGGCGACCTGGACCGGATCGTGCGCCAGCAGGTGTACATGGCACAGCTGGTGAATCAGGTGCTCAGCGCCAAGACGCTCACCAATCCGGGCCGCCTGCAACAGCTCAGCGACGCCGTGGGCCGCACCGTGGTGATCGACGACGGCTGGAATGTGCTGGACTTCCTCGGCCAGCTCCAGGATCTCTCCGGTGGCCAGGTGAAATTCGAGACCATTCCGGTCGAAGACCTCAACGGCATGACCGAGGACGGCGTCTCGGTGGTGAAGGTGGACCCGGAGCCCGTCCAGAAGTACGTGGCCGCCATGGTGGGCGAGGAGAAGCCGGAGGAGAAGAAAAACGGCGTCGACCCGTCCACCGTCACCGCCGATGTGTACAACGCCAGCTCCATCGGCGGCCTGGCCGGTCAGGTGTCACAGGCGCTGGCGGGCAAGGGGTTCGGCACCGGCACCGTGGACAACTGGATCGGCGGCCCCATCCAGAGCAGCCGGGTGCTGGCCAGCAGCGCCACCGACCCCGGGGCGCGCGCCGTCGCCGAGGCCCTGGGCGGACTGCCGGTGATGAGCGAGCCGGGCCTGGCGGCGGGGGCGGTGCGCGTGCTGCTTGCGGGTGACTACTCTGGTCCGGGCTCGTCGGCGGACGGCGGCGTCGACTTCACCGGAATGTCGACCACCCCCACGCCGGTGCCGCCCGCCCCACCCATCGACGCCGGGCAGAACGGACCGAAATGCGTGAACTGACCGAGACCCTCACCGAAGCGGTGCTCGACCCGATCCTGGCCCGCGACCCCGCGGGCCCCCGCATCACCTACTACGACGACACCACCGGTGCGCGTATCGAACTGTCCGCGCTCACCCTCGCCAACTGGGCGGCCAAGACCGCCAATATGATCCGCGACGAATTCGGGCTCACCCCGGGCGCGCGGGTGGCCGTGCTGCTGCCCGCGCACTGGCAGACCGCCGCGGTGCTGCTGGGCTGCTGGTGGGCGGGCACCGAGGTGGTGCTGCGCGCCGACCCGGACGCCGAGCTGGCGCTGGTGACCGCCGACCGCGTCGACGAGGCCGACGGCATCGCCGAGGTGGCCGCGCTGTCACTGGATCCGATGGGCATGCCGGTGCGAGATCTGCCGATCGGTGTCACCGATTACGCCACCTCGGTGCGCGTGCACGGCGATCAGTTCCTGCCCGGCGGCGTCGGTGCGGCACTGGACGGCATGACAGCGGGCGCGGTCCTGGACGAGGCCCGCAAATCCGCGGCGCGACAAGGCTTCACGGCCGAGGACCGGGTGCTGTCGACCACGCCGTGGGAGACGCCGACCGAGTTGATCGACGGCCTGGTGGCGGTGCTGGCGGCGGGGGCTTCGCTGGTGCAGGTGGCGAATCCCGATCCGGCGGTCCAGGAGAAGCGGGTGGCCAGCGAGCGGGTCACCGCACGCCGCGGCGACTGATCGCGCTCGCCAGCCGCGGTACGCACTCATACCGTGGTAGGACCTGCGGCTCCCGCCGTGGAACGTTCCGGACCGCACCGGATTTCCGTACCGTCTAGACATCCGACGACGACGGGAGTCAGCGGCGATGATGCCTCGGTACTGGATTCGATGGATGGTGGAGCAGGGAGCGCCCCGCTGGGTGATGCGCTGGCAGGCCCGCCGCGGCGATCCGTTCGGCAAGCTGCACACCGAACCGGAGGCACGGCGGGACCCGTACCCGCTCATCGAGGAGCTGCGCGAGCGCGGTCGGCTGGTGCGCACCCCGTACGCGTGGATCGCCACCGACTACGAACTCACCCGAAGCATGCTGCGCGACAATCGCTTCGGCGTCTTCGTCCTCGACAATGTGAACACCCCCGCACCGTTGCGCGCTGTGGTGCGCAGGGCCGCGCTGCCCGCCAACCCGGTGGAGCCGCCGTCCATGCTCACCATCGACCCGCCCGATCACACCCGCATTCGCAAATCGGTGTCCGCGGCCTTCACCCCGCGCGCCGTCGGCCGCCTCCGGGACCGGGTGGAGTCGGTGACCGCGGAACTGATCGACGCGCTCGGAGCGAACGGGTCGACCGATCTGGTCGCGGACTTCGCCGCGCAGGTGCCGATCGCCATCATCTCCGAGATGCTCGGCTTCCCGGACGAGATGCGCGCGGAGTTCCTGGAGTGGGGCGACCGCACCACGCCCATGCTCGATCTGGGGCTCACCTGGCGCAGCTGGCGCGGCGCGGCGGGCGCCATCGCGCAGATGGACCGCTACCTCGACGGACATATCGCACGGCTGCGCCGGGAGCCCGGCGAGGACATCCTCAGCAGCCTGGTCGCCGCCGGACACCTCGACGAACGGGAGCTGAAGGCCACCGCCACCCTGCTCATGGGCGCGGGCTTCGAGACCACCGTCAACCTCATCGGCAACGCGGTGGTGCAGTTGCTGGCGCATCCGGAGCAGTTGGCGCGGCTGCGCGCGGAACCGGACCTGTGGGCGGGCGCCGTGGAGGAGGTGCTGCGGTTCGATCCGCCGGTGCGCACCACCGCCCGGCAGGCGCTGTGCGATGTGGAACTCGACGGCGTGCGACTGCGGCGGGGTGCGGTGGTGGTGCTGTCCCTGGCGGGGGCCAATCGGGATCCTCGCATGTTCACCGACCCCAACCATTTCGACATCACCCGCTCCAATGCCCGTGAACACCTCACCTTTTCGAGCGGCATCCACACCTGTCTGGGGGCCGCCCTGGCGCGGATGGAGGCCACGCACGCGCTGCGCACCCTCTTCGAGCAGTTCCCGGAACTGTCACTGGCGGGCGAACCTCAACTGCGAGAGCTGTTCACACTGCACGGATATCAGCGCATGCCGGTGACGCTGGGCAATCGAGCGCACGCGCCCGTCCAGCCCTAGAAGAACCCCACGGCCTCGCTGCCCCACACCGCGTTCCGGTCCCGGTCGGGATCGTCCACCACCCGGTCGTTGGCGTCGATGACCAGGGTGGTGCGGGTGTTCCCGTGGTAGGGCGGCCAGTGTTTGGACCCGTCCAGCGCCGCGGGCACCCCGTGTTCGGCGAAGGCCAGCCAGCGCCGCATGATGCGACCCGAAACCTCCTGCGCCACTTTGCGTCCGCCCAGCCAGAAGGTCGGGTCGTAGTTGAAGGAGCCGAAATTGCCGAAGACGTACGGCAATTCGGTGGCATGTCCGGCGCCGACCCGAGCCGCGCGCAACATGGGGGTGGCGTAGTCGAAGCGATACATCCAGGTGGGCGAATGCCGGGAGTGGGCGTCGGCCACCCAGTGCGCGGGCATCCGGAAGGCGGCGTCGGTGGACATGGCCAGCGCCCCACGGGTGGAGGTGAGATCCGGGTAGGCGGAGGTGATCTCGGCGATCCGGGCGGGCGAGAGCCCCGGATGTTCCTCGGCCACGCTGCGCAGCATGGCGTTCACCGCGTCCGGGGTGACCGGCATGATCGGCGAGCGGAAGAACCGGAACAGCGACGCCTCGTCCTTGTTGGTGCCGATGATGAGCGGCACCCGATGCGAGCGTCCGTCCCGGAAGCGTTCGGTGGGGTACGCCGGGAGCAGGTCACCGTCCACCACGGGGGCGGCGGCCAGGCGGCCGGGTTCGGTGAGCGGCACCTCGTCGAGCAGCACCCCGGCGGCGGGGAGCAGCACCTCGACCGGACACTCCAGCAGGTCGCCGACGCGATCGCGGGGCAGGTCCAGGATCTCCAGGTAGCGCCGGGCCACGGCCTCGGTCCGCTCCTTACCGAAAACCGTGGTGGCGGGCGGTGATTCGGCGATGGCACGATGGAACAGGCCCGCCGCGCGGGGTGCGGTCAGCAGTGCGGTGACGCAGCCCGCGCCCGAGGATTCGCCGAACAGGGTGACATTGCCCGGATCGCCACCGAAGGCGGCGATATTGTCGCGCACCCATTCCAGGGCGGCGATCTGGTCGTGCAGGCCCAGATTGGGGGTGAACTCCGGACCCAGCGAGGACAGGTCGAGGAAGCCGAGCACCCCGATCCGGTAGTTCACCGACACCAGGATCACCTTGCCGGTCTCCACCAGTTTGCGGCCGTCGTAGATCTCCTGGGCGGCGGTGCCCAGGCAGTACGCGCCGCCGTGCAGCCACACCATGACCGGGCGGGGTTCCTCGGAGGGCGCGGCGGAGGCCCATACGTTCACCCAGAGACAGTCCTCCCCCATGCGCAGGGTGGAGTCGACCGGCACCATGACGCCGAGGGTCTGCGGGGCGATCTCGCCGTATTCCAGGCAGTCGCGCACGCCCTCCCACGGCTCGGGCGGTCGCGGCGGCGCGAACCGGTGCGGTCCGGCCGCCGGGGCGGCGTAGGGGATGCTGCGCCACACGTGGGCATCGCCCTCGCGTCGGCCGCGCACCGCTCCGAATTCGGTCTTGACCACCGGGCCGTTCGCGAGAACGTCCGCCTCGGGGGCATCGAAGGATTCCGCAGCGCTCACACCAGACCTCCTCGTACTCCGTATTCGAGGGTACTGGCTGATACGACCGCGCTATCGACACCGCCGACCAGCGTGCCGTTGGTCTACCCTGACGTCGTGCCGAGTTATGCGTACCGTTGCCGCGGCTGCGGCGACACCTTCGAACTGACGCGCCCCATGGCCGAGGCGTCCGCCCCGGCCACCTGCCCGCACGGGCACGCCGACACCGTGAAACTGCTGACCACCTTCGCGGCGGTCACCCGCGGCGGCGGCAACCCGGCCCCCGCCCCCAGCGCCCCCGCCGGTGGCGGGTGCTGCGGAGGCGGCTGCTGCGGCTGAGGCCGCGGCACGGGACGGGCGGAGCACGCGGCGGCGACCTCCGAGAGCGCGCTGCGGCTGACGTGCCCACGGCCCGAGCGGCGGGCCGGTGGGACGGTCGCGGTCAGTCCGCGCTCTCCTGGCGTTTGTCGGAGTGGCCCAGGGAGCGGCCGGGGGCAACCTTGTCGCGGACGCGTTGTTTGAGCACGGCTATGTCGGGAAAGCCGCCGTCGGCCTTGCGTTCCCAGATCTGATCGCCGTCGACGCTGATCCGGAAGATGCCACCCTCACCCGGGATGAGCGCCACCTCGGAGAGGTCGGTGGCGAAGGTGCTCAGCAGTTCCTGCGCCATCCAGCCGGCGCGCAGCAGCCAGCGGCATTGCGTGCAGTACTCGATCGCGACGCGGGACATGGTGCGCACCCTACCGGTCCGGGGCAGAACGCCGATCGTGCGGGCGACCGCACATGTCGGTGGTCTGCGATAGAACTCGGGGCAACAGTGGAAGGGGGAGCGATGCGGACGCGAGAGACCGCGGCGGTGCCGAATGATCCGCCAGCGGTGGCCGGACGACCGTCGACGGCGGACAAGCGGCACGTGCGGGTGAGCGCGGGGCTGGCGGATCTGGATATGTGGCTGGCCGATCAGGTACGGACCGGCCTGGCTCAGATGGATCGGTCGCACCAGGTGTTCGAGGCGGTGGCGGCGCGGATGGTCGACGCGCAGGCCCCCGGTGTGGCGCGGGCGCTGCGTGAACTCGCGCGCGTCGGAACGCGGGCCGACTGGCCGCAGCGACTGCTGCGGGAATTCGGCCGCCTGCATCTGCTGATCGCCGCCCACCAGCGACTCGACCACCTCTCCCCCGCCCTCCGCGCCAGCGTGCGGGCCCACATCGGCTACCCCACCCCCGTGGATTCGGTGCGCGAACAACCCGCGGTGCGCGACATCTGGCAGGTGCTCGCCACCCGCACCACCGTCGAAGACGGCCTGTACTCCCGCCGCACCTGGTTGCGCGGCACCACGACCGCCCGCTGGGCGCTCCTGCTCGACCACCACTACGGCAGCCCCACCTTCCCCCAGGACACCCCCGCCCCCGGCGTCCACATCGACGCCGACCTGCACTATTACCCCGCCGCCGCACCACTGCGCGCGGTCTGGGGCGAGCGCTACGGCGAACCCGCCTCCCACACCCAACGACCGAACGCCGACATCTCCTCGGCCTCACCACCGCCCGGCCCGCTCCCCGCACCCGGACCCGAAACCTCCACCGCACCACCGGCCGCCGCGAGCGCGGGGATCGGGCGCGATCCGGTCACCGGGCCACCGGGCTCCATCGACGCGGCCGGGCTCGGCATTTCCGCCGCGCTGGGCGCGCATGCCGCGGCGGTGGGTGCGGATCCGTTGCTGCGCTCGTGGCCGATGATGCTGGTCGATGTGGTGCCGGTGCGGTCCGAGAATGGTTGGTATGTGGTGGAAGCCGCGGGGGATTCGCTTCCGGTCACCGTCGAGGACGGCGAGCCGTGGCGCATGCTGGGCGTCTCCGGCGGCCATCCGGTGACGGTGGTCGGCGAGTGGACCACGGACGGGCTGGTGCCGCTCGCCGTGCACGCCGGGGGGACGGTCGTGGATGCCGTGGCGGCGGACGGGATTTCGGTCGCCACGCCGCCGGTCGCCGGCGCGCTGGGTGGTCGGTCGGGTACCGCGGCCGCCGCCGAGCCGGGTATCGCGGAGCTCGTCTCCACGGCGCTGGTCGGCACGGCCCGGCGCACCGTCGATACCGCCGCGCTTCCGGCACCCGTCGCGGCGGCGTCCCGGTCCGGCGCGGATCCGGCCGTCGCCCTGCTCGAAGCCATTGCCCTGCAGGACTGTTTCGTGCGCGGGGCGGTATCGCCGAGTGCGGCGGAGAAGTCCGATATCGCCGAAGACGATCCGCGCCCGCTGCTGCCGCCCGCCGCCGCGGCACGGCTGGGAAGCCTGCTGACCGGTACCTCGTCCTTTCTGGCGGAGTGGTTCGCGGCGGCCGAGCCGTTCGACTACCGCGCCCCGGACGCCATGTGCAGCCGGCTGCTGGAACGCGCCAAATCGGTTGCCGCCCATCGGGAAGCCCTGCTGCGCCTGGCCGGTGCGCGCGGTCGCTGGCTGGCGGCGCGGCATCCCGGCTGGCGCGGTCTGATCCGCGCCGCCGCGGACGACGACTCGGTATGGTCGCACGGCCGCCCGGCGGAGCGCCGGGCCTGGTTGGCTCGGCTGCGCCGCACCGATCCCGGCGCGGCGCGCACGGCACTCGCGACCTCCTGGCCCACCGAATCCGGCCCTGGCAAGGTGGAGCTGCTGGCGGTGCTGGCGGACGGCCTGTCGACGGCCGACGCACCGCTGCTGGAATCCGGCCTGGACGATCGCCGGGCCGAGGTGCGCAGACTGGCCGCGGATCTGCTGGCCCGCCTGCCCGATTCGGCTTTCGCCGAGCGGATGGCGCGGCGCGCGAGCGCATGGCTCACCATGGGCGCGCACCCCGACGGTCCGCGCCTGACCACCACCGGTCCGGGCGTGCTCGACGACGCCGCCCGCCGCGACGGCATCGCGGACCCGTTCCCCTTCACCGCCTACCGGGCCGACGGCGCACCGGACCTGGCCGCCGCATGGCTGCACCGGGTGGTGGCCGCGACCCCGCTGCGGCACTGGGAACCGCTGGGCCCGCCCGAGGAGGCGGTGCGGGTGCCCATGGCCGAGGGACTGCGCGGCCCGATGCTGCACGGCTGGGCCGATGCCGCCCTGGCACAACGTGATCCGGCCTGGGCGCGAGCGCTGTTCGCGATCATCGCCGCGCCGCCGGCGGCGGGCGATCCGGATATGGAGCAGCTGCGCGAACTGTTCGCCGTGCAGCCGCTCGACGATCAGGTGCGGCATCTGCGCCGCCTGGACAGCAGTTGGCTGGCCGAGATCGAATCGCTGCTGCGGGCGCTCCCGCATCCGTGGCCGGAACCGGTGGCCGAGCATGTGCTGCGCCTGCTCCTGGAGCGGGCGCGGCTGAGCGCGGACCGGCCGGGTGCGCCCAGTCTGGTGCCGGGGTCGTACCGGACGCTGTTCCGGGCGGCCGCCACCCATTTCCCGGTGACGAGCGCGCCCGCCGTCACCGCCACCGCCCGACACTGCGGAGAACCCTACTGGGAGCAGGCCTTCGACCAGCTCGCCGCGGACCTCGTGGAACGTCGGACCATGCTCGAGGAGTTGCAGTGACCAGCACCGCGGATCGGGACGCCCTGCTGCGCCCGCACGCCGAACAGTCCTATGCCGACGAATTGGCCGCCCTGGCCGCCGCCGACGACCGCCCGCGGCCACCGTCGTGGCGGCTCTCACCGTGGGCGGTGGTCACC
Organism: Nocardia sp. CC213A; assembly: GCF_030766805.1. Lineage (NCBI taxonomy): Bacteria > Bacillati > Actinomycetota > Actinomycetes > Mycobacteriales > Nocardiaceae > Nocardia > Nocardia sp. CC213A. The sequence goes on along the minus strand of NZ_JASFXA010000013.1, from coordinate 181,222 downwards.
TATCTGCTCGGCGGCACGCTGACCGACGGCACCGTCATCACACCCAAGTACGTGGGGCCGCGGCGGCTCATGGAGGTCGCGGTCGCCACCCTGGCCACCGATCGCGCACTGCTGCTGCTCGGCGTGCCCGGCACCGCCAAAACCTGGGTGTCGGAACATCTCTCGGCCGCCATCTCGGGTGCGTCGACCCTGCTGGTACAGGGCACCTCGGGGACGACGGAGGAGGCGGTGCGCTACGGCTGGAACTACGCCCGCCTGCTGGCGGAGGGGCCGAGCGCGGCGGCGCTGGTGCCGTCGCCGGTCATGACGGCCATGCGGACCGGGTCCGTCGCCCGCATCGAGGAACTCACCCGCATCCCCTCGGACGTGCAGGACGCGCTGATCACCGTGTTGTCGGAGAAGACGCTACCGATACCGGAACTGGGCATGGAGGTGCAGGCGACCAAGGGCTTCACGGTGATCGCGACGGCCAACGACCGCGACCGCGGCGTCAACGAGCTGTCCTCGGCGCTGCGGCGACGCTTCAATACCGTGGTGCTGCCGCTGCCCGCCGGCGAGGACGACGAGGTGGCCATTGTGACCCGGCGGGTCGAACAGCTCGGCGCGGCACTGGAATTGCCCGCCGTGCCCGCCGCCGCGGAGGAGATCCGGCGGGTGGTCCGGGTCTTCCGGGAGCTGCGTTCGGGGATGACGGTGGACGGGCGCACCAAACTCAAGTCGCCGTCGGGCACGCTGTCCACCGCCGAGGCCATCTCGGTGATCACCAGTGGGCTGGCGCTGGCCGCGCATTACGGTGACGGCGTACTGCGCGCCGAGGATGTGGCGGGTGCGGTGCAGGGCGCGATCATCTCCGATCCGGTCGCCGACGCCGTGGTGTGGACCGAATATCTGGAAGCCGTGGTGCGCCAACGCCAGGACTGGGCCGACTTCTACCGTGCCTGCCGCGAGGTGCACACGTGAGTGCCCCCGCCCTGCCGCCGGAGGCCGACTCCGAGCCGCGGACCCGGATCTTCGGCATCCGCCACCACGGGCCCGGATCGGCGCGTTCGCTGCGCTCGGCCCTGGAGCGGTTTCGGCCGGACGTGATTCTCATCGAGGGCCCGGCCGACGCCGACGGCCTGGTCCGCTACGTGGCCGCCGAGGCGATGGCACCGCCGGTGGCGCTGCTCGCCTATCGACCGGAGGAGCCGTCCACGGCGGCGTTCTGGCCCTACGCCGAGTTCTCCCCCGAATGGCAGGCGCTGCGGTACGGGGTGGAACACGGTGTGCGGGTGGGGTTCTGCGATCTGCCCGCCGCCACCGCGCTCGCGGCGGCGGAGGAACCCGGCGACCGCACCGACCCGCTGAGCCTGCTGGCCGCCGCCGGTGGCTACGACGACGCCGAGCGCTGGTGGGACGCCGTCATCGAATCCAGCTCGGAAGCGGACATCTTCGATGCCGTGCACGAGGCCATGACCGCCTTGCGCGAAGCCGCGGTCCCCGCGAACACCACCTCGAACAACGAAGACGCCGCCCCACCCCCGACCGCCGGCAGCGCCGCGGCACCAACCGCCCCGGCCGACGGCGCGGCTACAGCACCGACCGACGACACCACTCCGACGGACGCCAGCGCCCCGACGGACATCAGCACCCCGACGGACATCAGCACCGCGAGCGGCGCGGCTCCAAGCCACGACCATACGACGCCCCACCCCGCGCCGGCCGGTGCGCGCGGTGCGGGATACCCCGCGGCGGCCGGTGCAGGCGAGGCAGGACACGGCGCGGCGACCGGTGGGGGCGAAGCACGGGAAGTCGCGAGCGCCGATATCGAGGTGCGGCGGCGGGTCGCGGCCGAGATCGTGGTCGACGCGCACACCCTGCGCCGGGAGGCGCATATGCGGCAGGTCATGCGCAAGGCGTTGCAGGGCGGGGCGCGGCGACTGGCCGTGGTGTGCGGTGCCTGGCACGCGCCCGCACTGAGCGGGACGCTGCCTCCGGCGGTGGCGGACGCGCGGCTGCTGAAGGGCATGCCGAAGGTGAAGACCACACTCACCTGGGTGCCGTGGACGCATTCGCGACTGTCGAGTTCATCCGGGTACGGCGCGGGCATCACCTCGCCGGGCTGGTACCGGCACCTGTTCGCCGAGACCGAGCAGCCGATCGCGCGCTGGCTGACCCAGGTGGCGGGGATGCTGCGGCGGCACGACCTGCCGGTGTCGAGTGCGCACATCATCGAGGCCGTCCGGCTCGCGGAGACCCTCGCCACCCTGCGCGGACGGCCGCTGGCCGGATTGTCCGAGGTCACCGAGGCCACCCGATCGGTGCTGTGCGACGGCGACGAGACCATGCTGGATCTGGTCACTCGCGAGTTGGTGATCGGCGAGGCGTTGGGGACCGTGCCCGAGGACACGCCGACCGTCCCGCTGGAGGCGGATCTGCGGGCGCGAATCAGAACCCTGCGGCTGCGGCAGGAAACCGCGGAACGCACCGTGGAGCTGGATCTGCGCACCGAGCGCGATATGGCGAAATCCCAACTGCTGCACCGCCTGGAGTTGCTCGGCATCGACTGGGGGCGGCGCACCCGCGACGAGGTGCGCGGCACCGGCACCTTCCGCGAGACCTGGACGCTGCAATGGCGGCCCGAACTGGTGATGGCGGTGGTGGAGGCGTCACGCTGGGGCACCACCCTGGCGACGGCCGCCACGGCGCGGATCCTCGACCGCGTGCACGCGCCCGATACCGGGCTGCCCGAGGTGGCCGCCGCCCTCGACGCCGCCCTGCTGGCGGATCTGGGCGACGCCGTCGACGGACTGGTCAGCCGACTGGAGTCGGTGGCCGCGCTGGACCACGACATCACCCACCTGCTGGCCGCGCTGCCCGAACTGCTGCGCACCCTGCGCTACGGCGATGTGCGCGGCACCGATACCGCCGCGCTGGCGCGGGTGGCCGACGGCCTGCTGGTGCGGGTGTGCGCGGGCCTGCCCAGCGCGGTCGCCGGCCTGGACACCGACGCCGCGGCACACCTGCGCGCCCGGCTCGATGCCGTCCATCTGGCGCTGGCCACCCGCGCCGACGACTGGGCCACGAACGCCTGGCTCACCACCCTGCGCGGGCTGGCCGACCGCGACGATGTGCACGGTGGTCTCGTCGGCCGCGCCGTGCGGCTGCTCCGCGACGCCGAGGTCATCGACGCCGCCGAGTCGGCCCGGCGATTCTCCGCCGCGCTCTCGGTGGGCCGCACCGCCACCGACAAGGCCGCCTGGATCGACGGCTTCCTCGGTGGGCGCGGCCTGCTGCTCGTCCACGACCGCAACCTGCTGACACTCGTCGACTCCTGGCTGGTCGGCCTGGCGGAGCCGGATTTCGTCGCCGTCCTGCCCCTGCTGCGCCGCACGTTCGGCGACTTCGACAGCGGTGAGCGGCGATCCATCGCCACGGCGATCCGCCACGGAGCGCCCGTCACCACGGCCGGGACGACAGCACATTTCGACCCGGCACGTGGTGCGATCGCACTACGCGCCGCCCGCGAGATCCTGGGAGCCGGCACATGAACGGCCGACTCGGAGACTCGCTACGCAGCGCTGCGATCCCCAGCACCAGAACCGTCCCGGATTCGGCGGGCACCCCCGCTCACCGTTCGGGCCAGTGCCCGGCCGCGGCCGGGTGGCCTCGGGAAGTCCGGCGACCGTCCATGCGCGGAGCAGCCGTCGCTGACTTCCCCCCACGCTGGCACGCGTACGCCGAACCCGTGACCTCCACTCGAACCACGAGGCTGGCCGATGCACGACTATGACGAAACCCGTTCCCGGCGTTGGCGATTGGTGTTGGGGGCGGCGGGCGAGACAGAGCTGGGCGGGCTCGGCAGCGCCGAGGACGCCGCCATGGACCGGGCGCTGTCGGCGCTCTACGACTCCGACGCCCGCATGGGGCAGGGTGGGCGGCGTTCCGGCGGGCTTGGCGGTTCGGCGCCGAATGTGGCGCGCTGGCTGGGTGATATCCGCTCGTACTTCCCGACCACGGTGGTCGAGGTGATGCAGCGCGACGCGGTGCGGCGGCTGGATCTCACCGAACTGCTGTTGGAACCGGAACTCTTGGACGCGGTCGAACCGGACGTCCATCTGGTCGGCACCCTGCTCGGCCTGAACAAGGTGATGCCGGAGACCACCAGGGCCACCGCCCGCATGGTGGTGGAGCGGGTGGTGCGCGAGATCGAGCGGCGCATCGCCGCCCGCACCGTCGCCGCGGTGGGCGGCGCGCTGAACAGGGCGGCGCGGGTGGCGCGACCGAAACCGCGGGATATCGACTGGGACCGCACCATTCGCCGCAATCTCGGCACCTATCTGCCCGAGTACCGCACCATCGTGCCGGAGCGGCTGGTCGGCTACGGCCGCAAGGCGCAGGCGGTGCGGCGCGATGTGGTGCTGGCCATCGACCAATCCGGTTCCATGGCGTCGAGCGTGGTGTACGCGTCGGTGTTCGGGGCGGTGCTGGCGACCATGCGGTCGCTGCGGACCTCGCTGATCGTGTTCGACACCGCCGTCGTGGATCTCACCGATCGGCTCGCCGATCCGGTGGACGTGCTGTTCGGTACCCAACTCGGCGGTGGCACCGATATCAACCGCGCCCTCGCCTACGCGCAGTCGCTCATCACCCGCCCCGCCGACTCCCTGTTCGTGCTCATCTCCGATCTGTACGAGGGTGGAGTCCGCGCGGATATGCTGCGCCGCGTGCGCGCCATGACCGAGGCGGGCGTTCAGGTCGTGGTGCTGCTGGCGCTGTCCGACGACGGCGCGCCCGCCTACGACCGCGAGAACGCCGCCGCCCTGGACGCCCTCGGCGTCCCCGCCTTCGCGTGCACTCCCGATCGCTTCCCGGAGCTGCTGGCGGTGGCCCTGGACCGGGGGGACGTGCGGCGGTGGGCCGAGCTGAACGCCGGGCGGGCCTCCCCCTGACTCGGGTGCGCGACGGAGCGCGTCCGGCGGCCCGGCCGGATCGCCAGGATTCCGGTCGGATAACGAAAACGCCCAGTTCAGGCGATATATTCGCAGTGAGCGCGGAAGCGGCGCACGCAAACACTGCTAGGCTGCCTGGCGATTCGACTCGTGGAAACGGGGGGCTCTCGGTTGCTGAACTCTGGTGAAGATTTCGCCGGTTACGTCATCGAGCGCGAACTGGGCCGCGGCGGTATGGGTTCGGTCTACCTGGCCAAGCATCCGCGGCTGCCGCGCATGACGGCCTTGAAACTGCTCAATCAGGAGATGTTCTCCGATGACGAGATCCGCGCCCGGTTCATCCGGGAAGCCGATCTGGTCGCCCAGCTCGATCATCCGAATATCGTGACGGTCTACGACCGCGGCGCGGTGGACGAACAGCTGTGGATCTCCATGCAGTTCATCGACGGGGTGAACGCCGCCAACGTCGATCCGGGCAAGCTGCCGCCGCTACGCGCGGTGCAGATCATCACCGAGACCGCCAAGGCCCTCGACTACGCGCACGGTATCGGCGTCCTGCACCGCGATGTGAAGCCCGCCAATATCCTGCTGGCCCGCTCGGGTCGTGCGGGGGCGGGTGGTGAACGCGTGTATCTCACCGATTTCGGCATCGCCCGGCTGCGCGACGACACCGGTCATCTCACCCAGACCGGCACCGTGACCGCCACCCTGGCCTACGCCTCCCCGGAGCAGTTGACCGGCGCGACGCTGGACGGCAGCTCCGACCAGTACTCGCTGGCCTGCACGCTGTTCCAATTGCTCACCGGCAGTGTGCCGTTCGAGGGCACCAGTCCGGCGGCGGTGATCCGCGGCCATCTCCAGGAGCGTCCCCGCCTGCCCAGCGCGCTGCGCCCGGACCTGCCCCGCGCCATCGACGGCGTGCTGGCCCGGGCGCTGTCCAAGCGCCCGCAGGACCGCTACCGCTCGTGCACCGAGTTCGCGAACGCGGCCGAACGGGCGTTCACCATCTCCCGCACCGCTCCCCCGCAGCCGGTGCAGCCGCCGCGCCCGCCCACCCCGGCCCGCCCGCAGCCCGTCGTGCCGCCGACGCACACGCCCTCAACGCCGCGCCCGCTCGTCGGCCAGCAGGGTCCGTTGGGACAGTCGACGCCGTACACCCCGCCACCGGGTCCGCTGAATCCACAGTCCGCGCCACACAATCCGCACGCGGGCCAGCCGAACCCGCAATCCGTCCCCTTCAACCCGCAGGCAGGGCAGGTCGGACCGCAATCCGCCCCGCACAGCCCGCAGGCAGGGCAGGTCGGACCGCAATCCACGCCGTACAACCCGCAGGCGGGCGCGCCGAAGCCGCAGGCCGCGCCGCACAACCCACAGTCGGCCCCGCTCAATCCGCTACCGGGACAGCCGAATCCGCCGTCGGCGTTCAATCCGAGCCAGTCCATGCCCCGCCCGGCTCCCTACGCGCAGTCCGCGCCGTTCACCCCGCAGGGCACCCCGCCCCAGCCGTACGGATATCAGAATCCGCCCACGAACTACGGTCCGCCCCACCAGGGTTCCGGTTCCAACACCGGTATCATCCTCGGTATCGTCGCGGCGGTGATCATCGCGGTCATCGCGGTGATCGTCATCGTGGCCCTGGCCTGACATCGCCGACGGCCCACCCGCACGTCACTTCCGGCACCTGCTCGCCTGCACCGGCGCCCAGCGCACCACCCGAATATTCCTCTCACGCCACCGCCCCCGCGCCGATCGCGCGGGGGCGGAAGGCATTCGCGCGGAACCGCTTACAGATCCGCGATGGCCGCCAGCGGTGGGGTGCGGGCCGCGCGCACCGCGGGCCACAGCGCCGCCAGCACGCCGACCACGCCCGAGGCGATGAGCATGCCCACGATCTGCCCCCACGGCACCGCGATGGTCCCGAGGCCGAGATCCTGCAGGGTGCGCAGGAATCCGATGCCGAGACCCAGGCCGAGGATGACGCCGACCACAGCACCGAAGATGGCGATCAGCATGGACTCCAGGTAGATGGAGCGCCGCACCTGCGGTCGCTGCATGCCCACCGCGCGCAGCATGCCGATCTCGCGGCGGCGTTCCACCACCGACAGCGCCAGGGTGTTGACGATGCCGAGAATGGCGATCACCACCGCCAGGGCCAGCAGCCCGTAAAGGATGGCCAGCATGGTGTCGATCTGACGCCCCTGCACGCCCTTGAAGTCCTCGCGGTCCATCACCTGGACGTTGCCGTACTTCTCGGTGGCCTGCTCCAGATCGGTGCGCAGCGTGGCGAGGTCGGTGCCCGGCGCGGCATCGACCGCCACCATGAAACTGCTCCGGAAGCTGGTCGGCACCGTCTGCTCGTAGAGCGACATGGGAGCCACCAGGGCTTGCAGCAGCTGGGTGTCCGCGTAGATGCCCGCCACCTCGACCTGGTACTTCTTGCCGTCCACGCCGGCTACCTCGACGGTCTGCCCGACCTGCCAACCATTGTCGGAGGCAAGGGTTTCCGAGGCCAGAATCTGGTTGTCCCCGAGGGAAGCGCTGCCCTGCTGGATCTCGTAGGACAGCACGCGGTCCAACGGCCCCTCCGGCACCGTGCCGAAGACCTGGTCACCGCCGACCTTCAGGGCGAGACCATGGAAGGCCACCGCTTCCTCGACACCGGGCACCGCCTTCACCTCGTCGGTGGCCTGCAGTGGAACGCCGATGAGGGCGCCGGGCGGACCCGACAGCATGTAGTCGGCCTGCACTCCCTTGTCCACGAGCTCCCCGACGCTGGCCTTGGCCGAGGCGCCGAGCATGCCGATGGCCGACACCAGCATGAGTCCCAGGGTGAGCGCGAAGGCGGTGGCGGCGGTGCGGCGCGGATTGCGGATGGCGTTGTTGCGCGCCATCCGGCCGACGGGACCGAACGGTCGCACCAGCACACCGAGCCCGGCCAGCACCGGGCGCGACAGCGCGGGCGAAGCGAACAGCACCGCGAGAATCAGTGCGGCCGCGCCGATTCCGACGGTGGCGGCGGCATTGCCGCCGGTGTTCTGCGCGCCCAGCACCACCAGCGCCACACCGATCACGGCCAGTACCGCACCGGCGATGGTGCGCAGCCGCAGCGATTCGGAGTGCGAGGCGAACTCCTCCCGCATGGCCTCCACCGGCGGCACCCGGGCGGCGCGACTGGCGGGCGCGTAGGCGCTCACCACGGTCACGACCACGCCGAGCACCAGCGCCACCGCCACGGTGCGCGGCAGCACGGCCATGGCCCCGGTGGGCAGCCCCAGGTCGAAGGCGTTGAGCAGCGCCGCGAGGCCGTAGGCCAGACCGATACCGGCGGCGAGACCCAGTGCGCTGCCGACCAATCCGACGATCAGCGCCTCCCCGACCACCGAGCGGCCCACCTGTCCGCGGCTCGCGCCCACCGCGCGCAGCAGCGCCAGTTCCCGCAGCCGCTGGGCGACGAGCATGGAGAAGGTGTTGTAGATGATGAAGGTACCGACGATCAGTGCGATGGCGCCGAAGGCGAGCAGGAAGTAGTTGATGAACTTGAGCGCGTCACCGAGCTGCTGTTTCATGTCCTCGCGGACCTCGTCACCGCTCTGCACTTTGTAGTCGGGTAAGGCCGTGACGATTTCGGAGCGCAATTGGTCCGGGTCGGTTCCGGGTCGTGCCGCGATGTCCAGGTAGGCGACGTGCTTGCCGTCGGTGAACAGCCGCATGGCCTCGTCGTAGTCGAATTGCAGGCCGATGAAGCCGCCGGTCGCACCGCCGCCGTCGAGCTGGTAGATACCCGAGATGGTGGCGGCCACATTGCCTTTCGCGGGTGTGACCACCGTGACCGGATCGCCGACCCGGAGTCCGGCCCGGTCCGCACCGCCCTGGTTGATGGCGACCTGCCCGGGTTCGGAGGGCGGTCCGCCGTCGACGAACCGCTGTGGTTCGGCCACCGCACGCTCCGGCGGCAGGTACGCCTCGCCGATGGTCGGCGCGCCGCCGGTCTGGACGACCTTGCCGTCCTTCAGCAGGGTGACCGGGCCGTTGGCGCCCGGAGCCACGGTGCGCACACCATCCATGGCGGTGACCTTGTCGACCAGGGTGAGCGGTACCCCGATGGACTGCTGCTCCTCCGGGCTGATCCGGACATCCACGCCCCTGGCCTGGTTGGCGAAGATATTGTCGAAGGTGCGCTGCAGGGTGTCGGTGAAGACGAACGATCCCGCGATGAAGGCGGTCCCGAGCACCACCGACAGCACGGTGAGCACCAGGCGCACCTTGTGCGCGGCGAGATTGCGCAAGGCGACCTTGCGCATGGGGCTTCCGGACATCAGATCGTCTCCAGGGACTTGATCTTGTCGAGGACGGAATCGGCGGTGGGGTCGCGCAATTCGTCGACGATCCGGCCGTCGGCCAGGAATACGACGCGGTCGGCGAAGGAGGCGGTGCGCGGATCGTGGGTGACGATCACGACGGTCTGATCGAATTCGTCCACCGCCGCCCGCAGGATCGACAGCACCTCACCCGAGGAGTGCGAATCCAGGTTGCCGGTCGGCTCGTCGCCGAAGATGATGTCCGGCTTGCCCGCCAGCGCGCGGGCACACGCCACGCGCTGCTGCTGGCCGCCCGACAGCTCGGCGGGCCGATGCCCGAGGCGATCGGTGAGGCCGAGACGTTTGACCACCGTGGCGATCCACTCCTCATCGCCCTTGCGGCCCGCGATATCCAGGGGCAGGGTGATGTTCTCCATCGCGGTGAGGGTGGGCACCAGGTTGAACGCCTGGAAGACGAAGCCGATACGGTCGCGGCGCAGACTGGTCATCTGCTTGTCGGACAGCGTGGTGAGGTCGGTGTCACCGATGTGCACGGTGCCCGCCGTGGCCGAGTCGAGACCGGCCAGGCAGTGCATGAGGGTGGACTTGCCCGAACCGGACGGGCCCATGATGGCTGTGAATTCCCCCCTGGCGAACTCCGCGGACACTCCGTCGAGCGCCTTGACCTGCGTATCACCGGAACCGTAGAGCTTCACCAGATCGGTCGCGCGGGCGGCGACCGAGGCGGGGGCCGACTTGTCGAGGGCGACGGAAGCCGAGGCGTCTGAAGTCATGGTGTCCAGTGTGTCGAGGATCGCGACCTGACGCCATCGGGGAACACCCGGAAACACGCACCCTCAGGAAATTCACAAAAGCCCACGACAACGGGTGAATCGCGGGCTTTCGCGCAAGCCGTCAGTTCAGGGGGGCCGACCGCCACCAGGTCAGCACCTCGTCCAATGTGCCCACGATGCCGTCGGTGTACATGAGGTACTGGGTGCGGTTGTCGTCACCGGTGAACACCGTGACCATGCGCGGCCGGTCGCCACCGAACTGGTAGTTGGTGTAGGTCTTGCCACCGTTGGTGTCGGTGGTCCGCTGGTCCGGCGCCAGCGCGGCGACCACGGCCTGCGCCTCGGCCGCCGTGGCGTAGGCGTAGAGACGGTAGAACGGGTCGGCGTTGTCGGCGCCGCCGAAGCAGCGCCACTGCACCGCCCACGTCTTGAAGTCGGGTTCGCCCTCGGTCTTGTCCGGCGGGCTGTTCGGATCGGCCAGGTAGCAGCTGGCCCCGTTGTAGCCCACATCGGCGGAGGCGGTGGCGGGCACCATGTTCGGGAATTCGGCGATCAGGGACTGTGCGTCGACCGGCCGGTCGGCCACCACCGTGGTGGTCGCCGCGGTCGTGGTCGTGGTGCCGCCCGAGGTGGTGGTCGTGCCGCTGTCGCTCGCCGCGACGATCACCACCACGGCGACGACCAGCAGCAGGACCACACCCACGATGGCGGCGATGATCAACCCGGCATTGGACTTGCCCGGCGGCGGATGCCCGTGGAAGCCCTGGGGCGGCGGTCCCGATGGCGGCGCCCCGCTACCCGCGAACTGCTGCGCGGGGAAGGAGGGCGGCGGGGTGTACCCCGGCTGCGTGTACTGGTTGGCCTGGCGGGGCGCGGTGTAATTCGGCTGCGCCGGCGGGGTCAGCGTGCCCGCGGTGGTGCCGGGCTGCTGGAACGGTGTGTGCGCGGTGCCGGGCTGCTGGTACGCGGTGGGCGCGGTGCCGGTCTGCTGGTACGGCGTGGGCGCTGCCGTCGCGGTGGGCGGTTGCGTGGGCGGCCGCAACTGCTGGAGCAGCTGCGGCGGGGCGGTGTTCGGATTCGACAGCGGCACGGCGGACGCGCCCGGCGATGCCAGGGCGCGGCGGGCGGCGGCGGCGAACTCGGCGCAGCTGTCGAAGCGCTCGTCGGGACGCTTGGCCATGGCCTTGTGCAGCACCACGTCCAGGGCGGGCGGCAGACCGGGGCGCGCGGTGCTCAGCGGCGGCGGCGGATTCTGCAAATGGCCCTGGATGACGGCGGCGGGATTGGTGGCCGCGAACGGTCCCGCACCGGTGAGCAGCCAGAACAGGCTGCACGCGAGGGAGTACTGATCGGAGCGGCCGTCCAGCGCCGAGCCGGTCAGCTGTTCCGGGGAGGCATAGGCCAGGGTCGCGGTGAAGGTTCCGGTCTGGGTGAGGTGGCCGGTGTCGTCGCGGAGCCGGGCGATGCCGAAGTCGGTGAGGTAGACCCGCTCGCCCTTACCGCCGATGGCGCGGGCGAGCATGATGTTCGCCGGTTTCACATCACGGTGCAGGACGCCGTTGCGGTGCGCGTAGTCGAGCGCGTCGGCGGTCTCGGCCACGATCTGCACGGCCCGCTCCGGGGGCAGCGTCCGGGCGTCCACGCTGGCCGCGTCCGGGCCGTCGATGTACTGCATGGAGATCCACAGCTGACCGTCCTCCATGCCCCGGTCGTAGACGGTGACGATATTGGGGTGGTCGAGCTGGGCGACCAGATCGGCCTCGCGCTCGAAGCGGGTGCGGATCTCCTTGTCGAACACCATGTCCCGGTTCAGCAGCTTGAGCGCGGTCAGCCGGGGCAGGCGCGGATGTTTGGCCAGGTACACCGAGCCCATGCCGCCGCGGCCCAGCTGGCGCTCGATGACATAGCCGGCGAAAACGTCACCGCTGGACAGCATGGCTAATCCCACTTCCGTGTTCAATTCGCCCCTCCGCTGCGCTCCGGGGCGGGTTCGCGGCGTGTGCCGCATCATTGTTTACCACCCGAATCCAGCTGTGGGGCCGTGTAGGTCTACGGACTTATCTTCCGTCGGGCCGCTTACGCAACAGTTATGGATCGCTTGGCATGGTTGTCGGTGGGGGTCGATACGCTGACCACCATGCGTCTAGGAGCACACGTGCGGATGGACAGCGACCCCATCGGCTTCGGGGAGAAGCTGGGGGCCGATGTCATCCAGATGTTCGTGGTTGACCCGCAGAGCTGGGAAAAGCCGACACCGCATCCGCGCACCGATGAGATCAAGGCCAGCCCGATCGAGGTGGTGGTGCACTCCTCGTACCAGATCAATGTGGCCAGCGTGAACAACCGGCTACGCATGCCGTCGCGCAACGCGGTGGCGCAGCAGGCGAAGGCGGCGGCGGAACTCGGCGCGTTCGGGCTGGTGGTGCACGGCGGCCACGTGCGCTCCGATGCCGAGATGGCCGAGGGGATCGTGAACTGGCGCAAACTGTTCCAGCGCCAAGAGGACAAGGGCGGCTTCGCCGTGCCGATCCTCATCGAGAACACCGCGGGCGGCAATCATGCCATGGCCCGGCATTTCGACAATATCGCGCGGCTGTGGGAGGCCGTCGGCGACTACGACGCGGGCTTCTGCCTGGACACCTGCCACGCCTGGGCCGGCGGTGAGGAACTGCTCGGCATCGTGGACCGGATCAAGGCCATCACCGGCCGCATCGACCTGGTACACCTCAACTCCTCCCGCGACGCCTTCGACTCCGGAGCCGACCGGCACGCCAACCTCGCCGACGGCACCATCGACCCGCAACTCCTGGTGGAGGTGTGCAAGGCCGTGGACGCACCGATCGTGCTGGAAACCCCGGCCGAAGGCGTCGCCGACGACCTGGCCTACCTACGCGAACAGGTCGGCTAGCCCCCGGTCCGCCGCGCGCGGGCAACCCGCACTCGAGTGTGTGCCCGGCGTCCGACAATCGCAGCATCGGCCCGACCCGGGGCGGGCACGCGGTCGGCGGCTCTAGAGTTCACGGTGTGACGATGGAGATTCGACCGCTCGACGGGGTGCGGGTGCTGGAATTGGGAAACTACGTCGCGGCGCCGACCGCCGGGCGGATCCTCGGGGACTTCGGGGCCGAGGTGATCAAGGTCGAGCGCCCCAAAACCGGAGACGAGCTGCGGAATTGGCGGCTGTACGGCGGCGATACCTCGATGCTGTACCGGACCGTCAACCGGAACAAGAAGTCCATCACGCTGGATCTGCGCACCGAGGCGGGGCGGCGGATCGTGCTCGAGCTCATCGAGCGGTGCGATGTGCTGCTGGAGAACTTCCGGCCCGGCATGCTGGAGAAGTGGGGGCTGGGACCGGAGGTGCTGTCGGCGGCCAATCCGAAGCTGGTGATCACGCGGATCTCGGCCTACGGGCAGACCGGTCCGCTCGCGCAGCGCCCGGGTTTCGCCGCCGTCGCCGAGGCGGTGGGCGGTCTGCGCGAACTCGTCGGTGATCCGGATCGCCCGCCGGTGCGTGTGGGCGTCTCCATCGGCGATTCCATCGCGGGCATCTACGCGGCCTTCGGCACCGTGATGGCGCTGTTCCAGCGCGAGCGGGTGGATCGGGTGCCCATGGAGCAGCGCATCATCGACGTCGCGCTCAACGAGTCGATCCTGTCGGTGATGGAATCGCTGGTGCCGGACTATCTCGCCTACGGCATCACACGCGAACGTGTCGGCGGGCGCATGGAGGGCATCGCGCCGAGCAATGCCTACCCGTGCGCCGACGGCACCAGCATCATCATCGGCGGCAACGGGGACGCCATCTTCCAGCGCTATATGCGGGTCATCGACCGTCCGGACCTCGCCGCCGACCCGGAACTACAGGACAATGCGGGACGCTGGCGGCATCGCGAACGCCTCGACGCCGCCATCGCCGAGTGGACGCGCCGACACACTCGCGACGAGGCGCTGAAGGTGCTCGAGGAGGCGGCAATCCCGTGCGGGCCCATCTACACCGCCGCCGACCTGGTCGCCGACGAACAGTTGAAGGCGCGCAATATGATCCAACCCTTCCGCGTGGACGTGGGCGAGCCCGAACCCAAGGAGGTCGGCTTCACCGGCATTGTGCCCGTGATCGGCGGTGCGTCGCTGCCCATCCGGTCGGTCGGCCCCGATCTGGGTGAACACACCCGCGAGGTGCTGTCGGGCCTGCTCGGCATGACCGACGACGAGATCGAGGTGCTGGAGGCGGACCGATGAACCGGCACGACGGCGCGGTGCCCCTGCTGCGTGATGTGACCCTGCGCGACGGTCTGCAACTCACCGGCAAAGTCCTTTCCACCGAACACAAGGTGGAGCTCGTGCGGCGGCTGCTCGCACTCGGTGTGCCGGAGTTGGAGATCGGCTCCCTTGCCCGGCCGGACCTGGTGCCGCCCATGGCCAACAGCCTGGAGGTGGTGGCCGCGCTGCGTCCGGAGGAGTTGCGGCGGTGCTGGCTCTGGGTCGCCACTCCGCGGCATGTGGAGAAGGCCGCCGCTGCGGGGGCGCGCAATTTCCAGTACTGCTTCTCGGTCTCCGATGCCCACAACCGGGCCAATATCGGCCGTGCGACGGAGGACAGTGTGGCCGCCATGCCCGCCGCCATCGAACTGGCGCGCGCGGTGGGCGGGCGGATTCAACTCTGTCTCGCCACGGCTTTCACCTGTCCGTTCGGCGGGCCGGTGGATCCCGAGCGGGTACTGGCCATCGCCGCGGATCCGCGCACCGCGGGCGCGGACGACATCGTGCTCGCCGATACGCTCGGCCAAGCGCATCCCGAGCAGGTGGCCGCCCTGGTCGCGGGCGTGCGCGCCCGCGATCCACGGCGGCGCATCGTCTTCCACGGCCACGACACCTGGGGCCTGGGCGTGGCGAACTCCCTGGCGGCGGCCGCGGCCGGGGCCGATGTGGTGGACGGGTCGCTCGGTGGGCTGGGCGGGTGCCCGTTCGCGCCGGGGGCGAGCGGCAACACCTCGAGTGAGGATCTGCTGTTCGCGACCCGGCCGGACTGGTTCACCCCGTCGGTGCTCGGTGAGCTGGTGCGGACGTCCGAAGCATTGCTGACCGAACTCGGCGAGCCCAATCGGTCCCGGACGGTCGAGGGTGCGCGCTCGAAAGCGCAGGCGTTCGAATGGGTTATCCGCGGCTGAAGTCCGCGCGTAGCCGTAACAGCACCAAACCCGCGGTGCACGCCAGAATCAATCCGGCGACGGTGATTTCGACATGTAGTCCGGCGATTCCGAATCCGGCGCCCACCAGGCCGCCGAGGAATATGAACCAGGCGAGCGCCCGGGCCAGGATCTCGGTCATCCGCCGCGGCCGGTCCGCCGCGGAATCCGGAGATTCCACGGGCTGCGCGGCCGTGCGCAGCGGGGATGTCGAGGAAGCTCCCATCATCTACTCCTAGATGACGCCCCCCGAATTCGGCGCTCATGACTTCGTGAACCTGCGCGCGTCCCTCAGCTAATTCCGGGCGTCTCACATGTAACTTTGGTCACACATTACGGGTAGGCAACGGAATGTCCAGGCGACACGGACGCGCAACACGCAGAGTTGACCAATTCGATATGTGAATTACTGCTGTTTGAGATTATCTTGTGACAGCGGAACCCACCGCGCGGGACGGGATTCGAACCGACCGCCCGCGTGGCCTCGGCGGGCGGCCTCCGTTAGGGTGAGCCCCACTCGAGATGAATGAGGAGAGCTCACCGATGGACGGCAGCAACAGCCGCGCGGACGATCACGACGAGCACCGCTCGCGACGACTGCCCGCCCCTATGATGGGCGCGGTCGCCGCCGCCGGAGCGGTCTCCCTCGGCCTCGTCCTCATCGGCTCCTGCGGCCTCGACGGCGAAGACACCTACGTCGCGCCCCCTCCCCTCAACGCCGATCTCCAAGCCGCACCCACCGGCTACGCCCGCTCCAGCACCACCACCACCCCGGTCATCGTCATCCCACCCTCCCCCACCTGGCGCGTCGCCGCCGACCGCCCCCCGCGCCGCACCACGACCACGACCACCACCGTCGCGGTCGAGCGCGAGGAGGACCGCGAGTACTCCGACACCGAGACCACCACCCGCACCACCCGCCCGACCACCCCGCGCACGACCCGCCCCACCCCCAGCACCACCGAGCGCACCGAGACGCTCACCCGACCTCCCACCGAAGAGCCGCCGACCACCACCGAGGATCCGCCCACCACCGTGGTTCCGACCTTCCCGGACGAAGAGAGCGGGGAGTAGCCCCCGGACCATCCCCGGCCGGCGGGCGTGCGGCGGCGCACGCGACCGACCTCCGCGATCCCGGAAGGGATCCGCTCAGGGCGAGCGGGAATCCATGGCGGCATCGGACGGAGGGCGGTCCGCCACCAGTTCCCGCTCGGCGGTAGGGACGGGGCGCGTCGCGGGCCGGCGGTGCGGGCGCGGAAGTCCGGCGGAAATGACTGTGGCCCCTCCGATTTCGGAGGGGCCACCGGCGTTCGCGAGGAATCCGGTCAGATTTCGACCAGACCGTAATCGGCGACGCGGTCGGTGAGGACCCGGAGGTGTTCCAGGTCGCCGCCGAGGGTGCGGCCGATGGCGGTCAGCCGGGCGACGTAGTGGCTGACCGGGTATTCGGTGGTGATGCCGATGCCGCCGTGCATCTGCACGGCCTCCTGGCCGATGTGCCGCGCCCCGCGCGCGACCTGGAGGCGGGCGCGGGAAGCGATCACCGGATCCACGGTGCCGTCGGCGAGGGCGGCGGTGGCGTAGTAGCTCATGCTGCGGGCCAGTTCCAGCGAGACGTACATATCCGCGGCCCGCTGCGACAGGGTCTGGAACTTCGACAGCGTGACCCCGAACTGCTTGCGCGTCTTCAGGTATTCGGTGGTGAGTCGCAGCGATTCCGCCATCGCGCCCAGGGATTCCGCACACAGGGCGGCCTGCGCCTGAACCAGCGCCGCGTCGATGGCGGGCCGGGCGTCACCGCCGGTGCCGAGCACTTCGGCGGGGGTGGAATCGAATTCGAGCTGTGCGCCGCGCCGGCCGTCGAAGGTGCGGAAGGGTTTGCGCGCCACCGTATCCGCGGCGACCAGGAACAGTCCGGTGCCGCCGTCGGGCAGCGCCGCGCTGACCACCAGGGTGTCGGCGCAATCGCCGTGCGGAACCGGGTTCTTCACACCGGTCAGCACATACGAATCCCCCTGTGCCACAGCGGTGGTGGACAGCTCCGCGGACGGCCACCGCAGCCCGGGCTCCTCGTGCGCGAAGGCCAGCAGCCGCTGTCCGCCGACCACCTCGGGCAGCACCCGCTGCCGCTGTTCGACGGTGCCCACACTCGCCACCAGCGACCCGGGCAGCAGCACCGCGTCCAGCAGCGGTTCGGGCGCGAGGCAGCGGCCGATCTCCTCGAGCACCACCATGGTCTCGACGGGGCCCGCGTCCATACCGCCGTCCGCTTCACTGAAAGCCAGTCCCAGCACGCCCAATTCGGCGAGCTGCCCCCACACGTCGCGGCTCCAGCCGAGATCGGTGTCGGTGATCTTCAGCCGCGACTCCGGGTCGTAGGTGCGCGCCAGCACCTCGCGCACCGTGTCGCGCAGCATGATCTGTTCATCGGTGAGTTCGAAATCCATGGCGGCGCCTCACAGTCCGAGGATGGTGGAGGCGATGATGGTGCGCTGCACCTCGTTCGACCCTCCGTAGATGCTGGTCTTGCGGTAGTTGAGGTAGGTGGGTCCGGTGATCTGCGCCCACTCCGGGGAGGCGATGTCGGCGGCGTGCACCGGCAGCGCGTCGGGTCCGGCGATATCCATGAGCAGTTCGGTGGCGGCCTGCTGCAATTCGGTGCCGCGCAGCTTCAGCACCGACGACGCCGGATTCGGCTTGCCGTCCAGCGGCTGGGAGACCACGCGCATGAGGGTCAGCTCCAGCGCCAGCAGTTCGTTCTCCAGTTCGGCGACCCGGGCGGCGAAGACCGGATCGTCCATGAGCGTGCCGCCACCCGACTTGGTCTGGGCCGCATACTCTTTCGCCAAACCCAGCTTCACCTTGGTGCGGCCGACGCCGGTGATGCCGGTGCGCTCGTTGCCGAGCAGGAACTTCGCGTAGGTCCAGCCCATGTTCTCCTCGCCGACCAGCTGATCGGCGGGCACCCGGACGTTCTCGAAGAAGACCTCGTTCACCTCGTGGTGGCCGTCGATGAGCTTGATCGGGCGGATGGTGACGCCCGGGGTGTTCACATCGAACAGCAGCATCGAGATACCCGCCTGCTTCTTGGCGTTCGGGTCGGTGCGCACCAGGCAGAAGATCCAGTCGGCGTACTGCGCCAGCGTGGTCCAGATCTTCTGGCCGTTGACGATGTAGGAGTCGCCGTCGCGCACGGCGGTGGTGCGCAGCGAGGCCAGATCGGAACCGGCGTCGGGCTCGGAGAAGCCCTGGCACCACCAGATGTCGAGATTGGCGGTCGGCGGCAGGAAGCGCTGCTTGAGCTCCTCGGAGCCGAACTGGGCGATCACCGGGCCGATCATCTGGGCGTTGAAGGTGAGCGGTTCGGGGACCGAGGCCAGCTGCATCTCGTCCTCCCAGATGTGCAGCTGCATGGGCGACCAGTCCTGCCCGCCCCACTGCACCGGCCACTTCGGCACCGCGAGACCGTGCTCGTTGAGGATCCGATGGGTGGTGACGATGTCCTCGCGGGAGAGTTCGCGGCCGTACTTCACGCGGTCGCGGATCTCGGCCGGGATCTTGGTCCGGTAGAACTCGCGCAGTTCGTCCCGGAATGTCACCTCATCGGGTGAGAGAGCTAGCTTCATCGCGTCTCCAGGCGGTCGCCGTATGTGTTCCGTGTCTCGGTCTTAAAAGACACGGCCAAGTGGGTGTCTCAAAGCTACCACTGGGTAATGGTCGGTCTGTCACTCGCATCACACCGGCGGCGCGGGCTCATCCCCCACGCCGGGCACCCGGCTGGTAATTTGCGGAGGGATCAGCGCGCCCCGGAAAGGCATCCGGTGGCCGCGCCCATCGAAATCTCGAGGAGCAATACGAGTGAACGGCAGGACCCTCCGCCGCGCCGCGTCCGCGACCGCCATCGCGGCCACGGTGGCGCTAGGCACGACCGCAGTCGCCCACGCCGAACCCGCGGAGCCGCAGCCCTCACCCGTCGACGCGGCCATCCAGCAGCTCACCGACACCGCCGACGGCAATGCCGACGCCGAGGCCGCGGTGCGCTCCACTGCCAAGGCCGCACAGCTCATCACCGCCGCTAAGCTGGGCAATGTGGCGTTCGCGCCGTTCGCCTACATGGCACCCACCATCGGCTGCGGCACCACTATGCCGCTCAGCCTGACCGCGGCCTCCGCCATCGCGGGTGGCACCCCCGACAGCCTCGGCGCCGCCCCCGGCACCATCCGCTTCCAGGCCGTCGCCCAGCACTCCGGCATGCCGCTGGCCTCCGGACTCAGCGTGGTCTGGCTGAACGTGAACAACGGCCGCAGCGGGATCAACATGCTCGACGACGTCTCCGAGTACAACCTCCCCAGCCTCTCCAAGACCGTCGACTCCGGCCCCGGCAACATCATCGCCTCCCTCTGGGGCACCATCGACTACCCCGGCGCCCGCTGCGTGGTCACCCCCACCGTCGGCCTCTTCACCGTCCCCGACCTCCCGCCCCCGGCCCCGGAAACCCCTGCCGACCCGGCCACTCCCGCCCCGCCCCCCGCCGACTCCGGCTCAGCAGGCGCCCCCGAACAACCCGCCCCCGCAGCCCCGGCCGACACCCCCGCGCCGAACTGACCACGGCCCCAGCCGAACCCGGCATCAGAGCCCGCCACAACCCTGCGGGTTCGCCCGCTACGGCATCACCCCACACCACCCGAGCCCGCCCGAACCGGCAGACTCGCGCCGTACCGGTGGGCTGCGCCGCCACCCACGCCCACCGCCACTACCAGCGGTTTCTGTCGGCGTCACGGAGTGCACTCGAACCAGCCCACCCACCGGTTGCGCGATGCACGGCCCGGTGGATCCCCACGGCCCGTGCGACCGCCATGTCCGCGCGCCCGACCCGCGATCCCATACGGGACCGTTCCGCTCAGCCGCGCCTACGGCCGCCCCGCGGCGCACACTCTTTCGCCGAGGCGGAACTGGTGGCGGACCGCTCTCGCACCATGCCGCCACAGATTCCCCCTCGCCCCCAGTGAGGGCGGTGGATGGTCGGGCGGTGCGGTCTGCCGGGTATCGGGCGCTGACCGCCAGCGCGAGTGCTCGCGACCAGCCGTTGACCAGTCACCTTCCGATTCGCGGCGCGTCCCGGTTCTGGACTGACCGGAGCGGAGGAGCGAAGCGGGGGAGCGGAGGGAGGGAAGAACCGGGACCTCCAGCGCCGCGAATCCGCCCGGAGCGCAGCGGAGGGCAAATCGAACACAGCGAATCCGCCCGGAGCGCAGCGGAGGGCAAATCGAACCCAGCTCAGGCGCGGGGTTTGCGGCGGTCGAAGCGCTTGCCGCCGTCGCGGCGGGGGGTGCGGCTCAGCGGCCGGTGCCCGGGCGGGCCGGAGTCGAGCTGGAGTTGGATGAGCTGGCCGCTGATGCGGGTGCGGCGCAGGGCGTCCAGGGTCTCCGAGGACAGGTCGGCGGGGAGTTCGACCAGGCTGTGGTCGGGTCGGATGCTGATGTGGCCGAAGTCGCTGCGGCGCAGGCCGCCCTCGTTGGCGATGGCGCCGACGATGGCGCCGGGCACCACCTTGTGGCGCTTGCCGACCGAGATGCGGTAGGTGGCCATTTCGGCACCGGTCGCGCGGTGGCGGGACGGGCCTTCGCGGCGCGGACGGTCACCCTCGAAGGAGCGGGAGCCGCGTTCGCGGGGGCGGCGTTCGGGCTCCGGATCGGGTTCCATGAAGAAGTTGTCGCCGTCGTGCGAGCCGACGGCCAGCGCGGCGGCGATATCCACCAGCGGGATGTTGTGCTCGCGCTCGTAGTCCTCGATGAGTTTGCGGAACAGCGCCAGGTTCGCCGCGGACAGGTTCTCGGTGATCATGTCGCCGAACTTGGCGACGCGCTGCGTGTTCACATCCTCCACGCTGGGCAGCTGCATCTCGGTGAGCGGCTGGCGGGTGGCGCGTTCGATGGAGTCGAGCAGGCGGCGTTCGCGCGGCGCGACGAACAGCAGCGCCTCACCGCTGCGCCCGGCGCGGCCGGTGCGGCCGATGCGGTGCACGTAGGACTCGGTGTCGTGCGGGATGTCGTAGTTGACGACGTGCGAGATGCGCTCCACGTCGAGGCCGCGGGCGGCGACGTCGGTGGCGACGAGGATGTCGAGCGCGCCGGACTTCAGCTGTCCGATGGTGCGCTCACGCTGCGCCTGCACGATGTCGCCGTTGATGGCGGCGGCGGAATACCCGCGGGCGCGCAGCTTCTCGGCCAGCTCCTCGGTGGCCTGCTTGGTGCGCACGAAGATGATCATGGCCTCGAAGGGCTCGACCTCGAGGATGCGGGTCAGCGCGTCGAGCTTGCGCTGATAGGACACCTGCACCCAGCGCTGGGAGATGTTGGTGTTGGTGGCCGTCTTGGCCTTGACCGTGATCTCCACCGGGTCGTGCAGGTACTGCTTGGAGATCTTGCGGATGGCGGTCGGCATGGTCGCCGAGAACAGCGCCACCTGCTTGGACTCGGGCGTGTCGCGCAGGATGCGCTCCACGTCGTCCTGGAAGCCCATCTTCAGCATCTCGTCGGCCTCGTCGAGCACGAGGTACTGGAGTTGGGTCAGGTCCAGGGTGCCGCGTTCCAGATGGTCGATCACGCGACCGGGCGTGCCGACCACGACCTGCGCGCCGCGACGTAGCCCGGACAGCTGGACGGCGTAGTTCTGACCGCCGTAGATGGGCAGCACATGCAGGTCGGGCATGTGCGCGGAGTAGCGCTCGAACGCCTCGGCCACCTGGATGGCCAGTTCGCGGGTCGGGGCCAGGACCAGCGCCCGCGGCGATTTGCCGGAGACTTGCAGGCCCATGAGGATCGGGATCGCGAACGCGGCGGTCTTGCCGGTGCCGGTCTGCGCGAGCCCCACCACGTCCGCGCCGTCGAGCAGCGGCGGGATGGTCGCCGCCTGGATGGGCGACGGCGACTCGTAGCCGACATCGGCGATGGCCCGCAGAATGCGGTCATCGATGCCCAGATCGGCGAAGGACGGGCCGGTCGCGTCCCTCTCGTCGTCGATCGAAACGCTGTCGGCCGGTGAGGTGCTCATTGGCCGCAAGTTTACTGCTTGGCAGTGGTCGCCCCGACCATCGGGCCGACCGGGTGAGACCCAGGTAACCGAACGGTCGGCATCGCATACCCGGGTACCACCCGAATCCCCAGCCCCGGCAGCCGTTTCCACCACCACCCCGAATCCCCACCCCAGCCGCCCCGCCGCACCCGAGCACACCGCAGCCTCCACCACCCCGCCGCCTACATCACCCGGGACACCGCCGCCACCGGACTCGCCCACCTCATCGCCGACCTCCGTACACACCGCGACCTCCGTACACACCGCAGCACCACGTCCGGCCGTCCGTAGACGCCGCGGTGTTCCACCGCACACGCTCCACCGGTTCCGCGGGTGGTGCAGCAGCGACCCTCGGGCGGCGGGCCGTCGCGCGTACGTTCCCGGTGTCGCCGGACGCCGGAATCGGGTACTTCTGTGTGCATGAGCGCCTTCGCCCACGAACCGGCCACCGCCGTGCACCCGGCCGACGAATCCCCCGCCGGGGCCACCGTGGATATCGCGGTGATCCAATTCGGACCCGGCACCGATGTCGAGGCAAATCTCGCGGCGCTGCGGGAGGAGGTGCGGGCGGCAGCGGAGCTGGGGGCCAAGCTCGTGGTCGCGCCCGAGTACTCCATGTACTCGGTGAAGCGGCTGGATGAGCGGGTGGTGGCGATAGCGGAGCCGCTGACCGGACCGTTCGTGAGCGGATTACGGGGTATCGCAGCGGAATTCGGGGTGCACCTGGTGGCGGGCGTGGCGGAGGCGCCGGGCGGTGACCTGCCTGCCGACCGCATCTTCAACACCCTGGTCGCCGCCACGCCCGCGGCGGGGTTCGCCGCGATCTACCGCAAGGTGCACCTCTATGACGCCTTCGGGTTCCGCGAGTCCGAGGTGGTGCTGCCCGGGCCGCTCGACCCGCCGCAGACCTTCACCGTCGACGGTGTGGTGTTCGGTATGCAAACCTGCTTCGACCTGCGTTTCCCCGAGGGCTGTCGACGCATCGCCGAAGCCGGAGCGCAGGTGCTGCTGCTGCCCGCGCAGTGGATTCCCGGACCGGGCAAGGTCGATCAGTGGACCACCCTGCTGCGCGCCCGCGCCATCGAGAACACCGTGTACGTGGCCGCCGCCGACCAGTGCGCGCCCAAGGGCGCGGGGTCCTCCATGATCGTCGACCCCACCGGCGGCGTGGTCGCCGAACTCGGCGAGCACGCGGGCATCGCCACGGCCCGCATCGACGTGGAATACCTGGAGAGCGTGCGCGCCACCAACCCGAGCCTGTCGCTACGCAGATTCACCATCGGCACCGACTGAACCCGCATTCGCCACCGCCCCCCGAATCCCGCGTGCCAGTCCCGCCTCGGCACACGGAGCCGCCCGCCCCCGCATGCCGACGACTCACCCGCCGAACCAGCCGACCTGCCCCCGCACCGCCCCGGCCAACCGTGCCTGTCAAGCCCACAGACCAACCCAGCGGTCCGCGTCGCCGGTTCCCGAACCCGTGCCGGGGTGGCTCCCTTCGTCAACCTGCTCGATATGGGTACCCGCTGGGAGCCGTCGCCGACCGATGACGGCACTTCGCGGGCAACGGTGGCGACCATGGCGGGTGGTACGGGGGGCTTCGGGTCGCGCGGATTCGCGCCGACTACTCACGATCCGCGCCGCCCGCCGCGCTGACGGCACGGCACCCGGTCGATCGCTGCGCGGCATTCGGCTTACCCGGTGAGCCGGGCCCGCGTCGGCCCGAGCCGATTCCGTTCGGTCACCGGGAATCCTGCTGGTGGCGGGGAGCACGCCTAGACTGGGGGCGATGATCTATCCGGATCGAGTCGCCGCCGGTCGCGCGCTGGGTGGATCGCTTCGGCACCTGCGCGCGATGAATCCGCTGGTGCTGGGGCTGCCCCGGGGCGGGGTCCCGGTGGCCGCCGCCGTGCGCGACGAGATCGGCGGAGACCTCGATGTGCTGCTGGTCCGCAAGCTCGGGGTGCCGTGGCAGCCCGAGCTGGCCATGGGCGCGATCGGCGAGGACGGGGTGCGGGTTCTCAATGACGACGTGGTGCGGCACACCGGTGTCACCGACGCGCAGATCGCCGAGGTCGAGCGGGCCGAGCGCGCGGAACTGGAGCGCCGCCGTGAACTGCTGCGCGGCGCCGTTCCACCCCTGCCGTTGCGGGACCGGGTGGTCGTGATCGTCGACGACGGTATGGCGACCGGCGCCACGGTGGCCGTGGCCTGCGAGATCGCCGGACTGCACGGTCCACGCCGCCTGATCGTGGCCGTGCCGGTGTCGTCCGCCGAGGCGCTGCACCGCATCCGTGCCCGCGCCGACGACGTGGTCTGCCCGCTGGTGCCACGCCACCTCGGCGGGGTCGGCGGAGCCTACGAGGATTTCCATCAGCTCACCGACGAGGAGGTCGTGGAGTTGCTGCGCGGGCCGCGGCCGGGGAGGTGAGGATGGCCAGGATGCCCGGCGGAGGCCGCACGGTGACGGCGCTCAGTCGGCGGCGACCTCGGTGACACCGGTGCGGTGCCGCTGCGCCAGCTCCGCGTAGTAGGACGGATTGAGCTTGACCCAGCCTTCGGCGGCGGTACCCGCGATGGGCCGCTTGACCTGCGCGGGCGACCCGGCGGCGAGCACACCGTCGGGAATCTCGGTCCCCGGAGCGACCAGCGAGTGGGCGGCGATCATGGACCCCGCGCCGATCGTCGCCATATCCAGCACGGTGGTGCCGTTGCCGACAATGGATTCCGCTCCCACCGTCGCGCCGTGGAACACCACGCTGTGCGCGATGGTCGCGCCCGCCCCGATCTCCACGGTCACCTCCGGCGGGGCGTGCACGACCGCATTGTCCTGCACGTTCGCCCGCTCCCGCACGATGATCGGGCCGCAGTCCCCGCGCAGCACCGCGCCGTACCAAATGGAGGCTCCCGCCTCGACCCGCACATCACCGATGAGGCTCGCCGTGGGCGCGACGAAGGCGGTCGGATCGACCACCGGCCGCTTTCCCTCGAATTCGAAGAGTGGCACGTCGTACAAACTAACCCCCATCGCCAGTAAGCCGACCGCCCGGATCGAAAATCCCTGCGGTTCGCGGTGTTCGGAGCGCGCGGCACAGTCGAAGCGCGGGCGGCACAGTCGGAACGCGGGCCGCACCAGGGGGGCGCGATCCGCACCAGCAGGGCGCGGGCCACACCAGCAGGGCGCGGGCCACACCAGCAGGGCGCGGGTCCCGGTGCCGGTAGTGCAATCGCCCCCGGGTCCCACGAAGTACGGCACGGCGCCAATCCTTCCAGAGGCATTCACCATCGAGGGGGGACTGGTGGCGGGGCCTGCTCGCACGATGCCGCCACGGATTCCCGCTCGCGGCAAGCGCGGGGACGCGCGAGGTGCGACACGCCGACGTGGTGGGCGGGGTTGCGGGGTTGTGGGCGGGGCGGCCGCGGGGGTGAGGCGGGGCGGGGGGACGAGTCGTGTTGTCGCGCAACGTCGCCCGGGAGCGGTTGCCGACGGGGGATGGAAGGGGGCGGGGCGGGGGGTGAAACGGCCGCTACCTCGTAACACACCGGTCCGCTTCCACTTACTACGCTGTTGCGCGACTCGGCACGCAAGGGTGCGTGGACCGGGTGCGGGTGTCGGCGAGAAAGGCACAGGAGGGCCGCGCTTGATTCTGTTCGGTGATCGTGTCGTGTGCAGCACCGGTGACCTGGTGGAGGCGGCGCGCTGCGAGTTCGCGCTGCTGCGCGCGCTCGACGCCGAACTGGGGCTGCTGGGGCCGGTGGAGTACCGCGCACCGGGCGTCCTGCCGCGCCCGGCGGACGCCGAGCGCGAGCACCGCCTCGCGGACCTGCGCGATCGCTACGGCAGCGGCCTGGTGCGCATCCGCACGGAGTACGACCACCGGATGACGTTCGAGGGTGGTGGGCCGACGGCGGCGCTTCGCCATCCGGCGGCCGGGCATGCGGACCCGGGACGGATTGTCGCGGCGCTCGCCGCCGCGCACGAGGCCACCGTGGCGGCGCTGCGGGCGGATGCCGAGGTGGTCGCGCATCCGGTGCTGTTCGAGGGGGACTTCGCTGTCGGGTGCGACTTCCTGCTGCGCGACGGCGCTCCCGAAGCACACGACTATCTGACCGCCGGGGTCGCCAGCCGCCGAACGCGAATCGGCACCCTGCTGGAACATGCCGCCTGTGCGGATGCGTTGCAGCGCACCGGCTTCCGGCCCGCGCCGCATACCAGGCTCTGGCTCGGCGGGGCGGCGAGCACGCACACCCTGGCCGATATCGCCGTCGTGTACCGGGCGCGGCGGGCGCGGTTGACGTCGATCCTCGACGCCAAGCTGAACGAGTTGCTGCCGGTGCAGTGGGGCGATCGGCGGTTCCTCGCCTGCGGGCAGTGCACCACCTGCACGGCCGAATTGGAGGCGCGGCGGGATCTGCTGCTGGTGGCCGGGATGCGACCGGCGGTGCGGGCGCAGTTGCGGGATGCGGGCATCACGACGGTGGATCGGCTGGCCGCGTCGGACGGGGCGGTGACGGGGGTGCCCGCGCCCACCTTCACGGCGCTGCGCCGCCAGGCCGAACTCCAGTTGCACCGGGAGCATACGGGCCATCCGATCCACACCGTGCTGGATGCCGACGCGCTGGGTGGGCTGCCCGCACCCACCGCCGGTGACCTGTTCGTCTCGGTCACCGCGCCGGAGGCGGGGACCGCCACGGATCTGCTGGTGACCATCGGTTCCGGGGAACCGGAGAACATCTTCCGCACCTTCGTGATCCACGACCGCGCCGACGAGCCCCGCGGCCCCTACCCGGCCGACGATGCTGCGGCCCTGCTGGACTTCCTCGCGGAATGGCAGTGGAATCATCCCGGACTGCGCATCCACCACTACCGCGGCGGCCTGCGACCGCTGCTGGCCGGACTGGCCGACCAGCACCCGGACGGCGAGGACATCGTCGCCGCCCTGCTGCCCCTCCTGTTCGACCTCTACCCCATCGTGCGCGCGGCACTGCTGGTCGGCGAACGCTCCTACGGCCTGCACCATCTGCCCCCGAACCTCTTCGGCCCCAACGACTTCGACGACCTCCCCGAAACCACCCCCGGCCCACCGGAACCCGACCACCACCCACCGATCACCCACGGCCACCACCGCGCACACGCCGCGGTGGCCATGCTGGACCGCACCGTACTCACCGACGTCGGCGACACACGCGTCCTGACCACAGTGGACTCGGTGGACGCGACGCAGGTGGTTGCGACGTCGGCGAGCACGGCTACGACCGACACGGCAATCGCGACGACCGCAGACACGGCCGCCACGGCAACGGCGCCGACCGATACGGGTACCGCCGCATCGGAATCGGGAGCGGCGACGACATCGACCGCGGCCGCGCCGACCGGCATCGCGCGCGCCGACGCAGTGCACGCCGACGTCCCGCACACCCATGACGGACTCGTCGATGCGTCCCGGGTCGATGGGGTGGGGAGCGAAGTCGCTGGCACCGGGCGAATCGACCGTGCTGGGACCGGGCAAGCGGATGCGGTGGGGGCGGGGAGCGCGGCGCCGGAACTCTGCGAGGCCGATGCGGCATGGACCCAGCCGGTGCGCGCCGAATCCGGGGAAACCGGGTCTCGCCCGTATCGCGTAGTCGACGACTTCATGTCGGTCGCCGAACCGGCCGACTCGGTATGGGCGGAGGCGGCTTTCGCGGGTGCGGGGCTCACCGAGTCCCTGCTGCCCGCGGCGGCGCTGACCGAGCTGGAGCACGCCGCGCTCGCGCACCTCGATTCCGATTGCGCGGCCGCGGCGGATGGTGCGGGTGACTGGGTTGCCGTGGCGCGGCTGCGTGACTGGCTGCTGGAGTTGGCCGAGGGGTACGCCGTTCATCCTCGGGGGCGGCCCGATGAGATGGTGGCCGAGCCGGTGCCCGCCGCGGTGGAGGCCGCGTTGCGGGAGTTCGCGACCGGCCCGGCCCGCGGCGATGCGGCGCGGTCGGGTGGCGGGGCGGCCTACGACGTGGACGGGCAGCGGGAGGACGCCCGGCTGGCGGCCGCGCTGACCGCCGCCGCCCTGGGCTACCACCGCCGTGAGCGTCGCCCGCTGCGCTGGGCGCACGCGGACCGCCTCGACCATCCGGTGGAGGAATGGGCCGACACCCCGGGCGTGCTCATCGCCGACTGGGGCACGGTGGACACCAACTGGCACCGCACCGGCCAGCATCCCATGCGCCGCTACCTCACCCTGACCGGACGGCTCGGCACCGGTCACGCTCCCCCGCCCGGCACCCCGGTCGTCACCCTGTACGACCGTGCGACACCGGATATCCCGGCTCGCCCCGGCCGCCGCCCGCTGGCTCGCGCGACCGTGCTGGGCTGTGCGCTGGACGCCAATTTCGACGATGTGGTGCGGGTGGTGGAACTGCTGCCCGCGGGCTGCGAACCCTTCGACGAACTGCCCGCAGCCATCGCCCCGTGCCCGCCCGCGCGTGCGGACCGGCTGGAGGACGCCATCGAGGATGTGGCGCACGATCTGCTGGTGACCCTGCCGGAGGTGCCGCCGACGGCGACCTTCGACCTGCTGTGCCGCCGCCCGCCGCGGCTGCTGTCGGGTGGGGCGCTGCCGGAGGTGTTCGGCGACCATGCCGCCGCCATCACCGCGGCCGTCCTGGATCTCGCGGATTCCTATGTGGCGGTGCAGGGTCCGCCCGGCACCGGCAAGACCGACACCACCGCCCGCACGGTGGAACGCCTGGTGACCCGGTACCGGTGGCGGGTCGGCGTGGTGGCGCGCTCCCATGTGGCGGTGGAACATCTGCTGGACGCGGTGGTCCGGGTCGGGGTGCTGCCGGAACTGGTGGCCAAGGCGGACGCGCAGACGGTGGCCCCGGAGTGGTTGGGCATCGACGCCGACCGCTATGCCCGCTTCCTCGACAATGCCGTCAACGGCTGCGTGGTCGGCGGCCTGCCCGACGATTTCACCGATACCGAACGGATTCCGCGCGACAGCCTGGATCTGCTGGTGATCGCCGACGCCGGTCGTTTCCCCCTGGCCGATACCGTCGCGGTGGCGGTGAGCGCCCGAAACCTGCTGCTGGTGGGCGATCCCGCGCCGCGCGCCGGGCACGGCGCGCATCCGGAACCGGTGGACGAGGCGGTGCTGGGCTGGCTGATCGGACCGCATCGGACGCTGCCCGCCGAGTACGGCTACTTCCTGGACCGCACCTGGCGCATGCATCCGCGCATGTGCGGCCCGGTGTCGCGGCTGCGCTACGACAATCGGCTGCGGGCCAATGAAACCGTCACGCTGGCACGGGAACTCGACGGTGTCGCGCCCGGCATCCGCACCGTGACGGTCGAACATCACGGCAATGCCGCCGAATCCGCCGAGGAGGCCCGCGAAATCGTGCGCCAGGTGCGCACCCTGCTCGGTCTGCCCTGGCATACCGGGGCCGTGACCCGCCGCCTGCATCCGCACGACATCCTGGTGGTCGCGCCGTATCACGCACAGGTGGCCCGGATTCGAACCTCGTTGTCCCGCGCCCGAATCGAGGATGTACTCGTCGGCACCCCGGATCACTTCCAGGGGCGCGAGGCCGCGGTGGTACTGGTCTCCATGACCACCTCGGCCCCCAAGGACGCCCCGCACGGGGTCGCGCCGCTGCTCTCCCGGCACTGGCTGACCAGCGCCATCTCCCGCGCTATGTGGGCGGCGGTCATCGTGCGTTCACCGCTGCTGACCGAGTATCTGCCCAGCGGCACGGCGGAGCTGTCGGATCTGGCGGCGTTCCTGCAGTTGGATCGGGTCTAGCCGAAGCACTTCCCCTCACCGCGGTAGGTGGGCACGGTGGTGCGAATGCCGTTCTCCACCAGGTGAACTTCGGTGAATCGCTCGCAGAGTTCACCGGCCTTGGCATGGCGGAACCAGACGCGGTCGCCGATGCGCAGTCCACCCGCGCCGGTGAGCGGAGTTTGCACCTCACCCGCACCCTCGGTGCCGATCAGCTTCAATCCCAAGGGCCACACCGGCTTCGGCACCCGCGACGCACCCGCCGGGCCGGAGGCGATGTAACCACCGGAGAAGACGGTGGCGATGCCCGGGGCCGGGCGGCGCAGCACGGGCAGGGCGAAGTGCATGGCCGGGCGCCGGGCCAGATTGCGGTAGCCGTCGAAGAGGGTGGGCAGGTAGAGCCCGGAACCGGCGGTCACCTCGGTGACGTCCGGGTCGGCGATGCTCACTTCGATGGAGCCGGTGCCGCCGCTGTTGACGATCTCGAGTTCACCGACCTCGGCGCGCACCGCCTCCAGCACCGTGCGGCGACGCCGCAGTATTTCCGCCGCGGACATCTTCTTCACCAGGCGCACAGCGGGATTCGTATCGGGCAGGCCCGCGATCTGCGCCTCGTAGGTCATCACGCCGACCACGTCGAAGCCGCGCCGGACGGCCGCGGCGGCCAG
This sequence comes from Nocardia sp. CC213A, assembly GCF_030766805.1. Taxonomy (NCBI): domain Bacteria; kingdom Bacillati; phylum Actinomycetota; class Actinomycetes; order Mycobacteriales; family Nocardiaceae; genus Nocardia; species Nocardia sp. CC213A. Next base: position 150,505 of record NZ_JASFXA010000013.1, on the reverse strand, counting down.
GGTGGCGGCCTGCTCCGGGGTGCGGATGGGCGAGCGCCGCACTCCCAGGTGCAGCGGGCCGATCCGCAGCGAGGCGTCCACGTCGAGGCAGACGCGTGGGTGCACGTGCTCGGTGCCGACGGCGGCGCGAATGAAGTCCAGCTGATCGACATCGTCGACCATGAGGGTGATGGCCGCGCGCAGCGCGTCGTCGGCGGCCAGTTCGGCCAGGGCGGCGCGGTCGGCGGTGGGGTAGCCGAGCAGGATGTCGCGGGCGCCCTCGCGCACCAGCCAGATGGCCTCGCGCAGGGAGTAGCCCATGATGCCGGCGAAGCCGCCGTCGGCGGTGAGGTCCTTGCCGAGCACTTCCTCCAGCACGGCCCGGCACCGCACCGACTTGCTCGCCACCCGGATCGGTACGCCGTTGGCCCGGCGTACCAGGTCGTTCGCATTGGCCCGCAGGGCGGCGAGGTCGACGGCGGCCAGCGGCGGATCCAGATCGGCGGTGGCCGCGTGCAGCCCGCTGATCAGCGACGAATCGGTCACACAGGCCACTCAACCACGAAACTGGTCATCCGTCCAGCATTCTGGACGTGCCGAACCCGCCCACTCCTGGATTGTCCGGCCGACGCGCCCGCTGCCACCGGGCGCATCACTTCGGATCAACCGCGATCGAGCGCCTTGGTCGACAGGCTCGAGACCAGGTCGTCCAGCACCACCAGGGCGGTTTCGTCATCGCAGTCGGCCAGCCAGCGCAACACGATGCCCTGCATGACCGCGACCAGGTAGGCGGCGATGGCATCGACCGGCTCCAGCCATTCGGTGCCCGAACGCTCGGCGCACAGATGCAGGAAGGACACGACATCGGCGTCCATCTGCCGGTACATGGCCGACGCCACCGGATCCGGCGTGCAGACCGACTGGTTCTCCCAGCGACGACGCAACACCGCCAGGGTGGATTCGTACGCCTCGATCTGCCGGTCCGGCGTGGCCTTGATGATCGGCCACAGCGCGCTGATCCCGGCGTGCAGCAGTACGCGCAGCGCCCGGGTACCGGTGAAATCGAGCGAGGCGGCGGCCTTCTCGATCGACTCGGTCATGGCGGGCCGCACTCCGATGTGAATTGTTTCTCCAGCGCTCAACGACGACTCCCTCAGCGAAAGAACTCGCGCACTTCGCACTGCGCGGCTCGCTCAGCGGGTTGCCAGATCGACACTGATCCCCCCAAGGCTTCCACCCCGGATGCAACCGCTCAACGGGTACCGATGGTAAAGGTTTTTCTGGGTGCTCGACCAGCTTTGATAGCCATTTTCGTACCTGAAGACGGTTTTGTTACCTAATCGGAACAGTGACGCGATCGAACGGGAATGTTCGGAATTAGGCTGGCGACCTGGGAAACGCCGACTTTGGCGACCGAACGGTATTTTATGGATTCGATTCCGGACAATGCCACATACTGTGCCATATGACACAGGTGTAAGCCGTAAAGCCCCCTGGTCGTAGCACGAATTCGTCCCATCGATCCGACATCGACACCCACGGTATACCGCCGTACCGATAGCCTGGGTCGGTGACTTCAGCGGGCTCCGATCAGTTCCTCATCCCCGGTACCTTCAACTACCGCGACGTCGCGGGCGCGCGCACCGGAGGCGGCGCGAAGGTCCGCTCGGGGATCCTCATGCGGTCGGCCGAACTCAGCCGCCTCGACGGCGACGGCCACGCCACCCTGCTCGAACTCGGCGTCACCGACGTGCACGACCTGCGCGGCCACGCCGAGATCGACTACATCGGTCACGACTCGCTACCCGAGGGCGTGCGGCTCAACGTCACCCCGTTCGATCCGCGCATGGGCGAGGCCCCGCCGCACGAGGCCCGCCGCCACAGCACCGCGTCCGCGCACATGCTCGAGGTCTACCGCCGGTTCCCCGCCCTGCCCGAAGCGCACACCGCCATCGCCGCCCTGGCCGACTCGATCCTGGCGGGCACCGCGCTGGTGCACTGCGCGGCGGGCAAGGACCGAACCGGCTGGGCCGTCGCCACCGTACTGCGCGCCGTCGACGTCACCGAGGACGACGTCTTCGCCGACTACCTGCGCAGCAATGACGCCGTCCCCACCCTGCGCGCGATCATCGCCGCCGGCAGCGACGAGGAACTCTCCGACGATCTGCTCGGCGTACGCGCCGACTACCTCGCCGCGGGCACCGCCTCCATGGTGGAGATGTACGGCGGCATCGACGGCTACCTCGTCGAGATCGGCATCACCCCCGATCACCGCGAGGCCCTGCGCGCCCGCCTGCTGGAGTGAGCTCGCCCGCCAGGACTCGAACCTGGACAGCGAGAACCAAAATCTCGCGTGCTGCCGATTACACCACGGGCGAAAGCTGGTGCGGGAGATCGATCCTCGCCGATCCGGACGGTCCCCGACAAACGATTATCGGCGACCACCGCGCGTCAGCGCCGAGCACGGATGCGGAGTCCACGCCCCCGTCGCCGAGCGTCGAACTCGTTTCCGGTGCGCGCCACCACCGTTCGAGCCCCGGGTTCCCTGGTGACGGCGGCACCGGGCAACGGCGAGCCCAGGTGGAATGGCGAGACCGCGCCGCCGCCGACGCCGCGGCGGCCGGAATCGGCGCGGTGCCCGAATGACGGCACCGGGCAACGGCCATCCCGGGCAACGGCGATCCGGGAAGACGGCGGCACCGGGCGGTTTGCGTCGGCGGCAACCGGCGATGAGAGAGCGGAACGCGCCGCCTACCGGTCGGCGCGGCGGACGAGGCCGTCGGCGTCGATGCTGACCTGATTCCCGGTGTGGAACCAGGTTCCGGTGAAACGGGATTCGGTGGTCTGCGGGTCGTTCCAGTAGCGCCGGGTGACATTGGGGCCGCGGCAGAGGAGTTCGCCGTGGCCGGTGTCGGCGCGCGGACCCCAAAGCGCGAGTTCGGTTCCGCCGAAGGCGAATCCGAGCGCGTCGCGGGTGGCGGTGTCGTCGCGGGCCAAGCCGATGCCGCTGGTCTCCGTCGCACCCCACACCGACCACTGGCGGGCCTCGGGGAAGATAGCGCGCAGGGCGGCGGCGACCGTATCGGCGGTCCCGGGTTCGGCGGCGGCGAGTTCGGCGCGATGGCCGGCGCTGCACACCCGCCCGACCCGGTCCAGGCGCAGTCCCGCCAGTTCGGGCACCAGTCCGGCGAACACCCGCGGCGTGGCCGAGACCATGTCGATGCGTTCGGATACCAGCGCTGCCGCGACCGCCTCCGGATCGGGGGCCAACACCACGGTGCCGCCCACCGCGAAGGTCGGCAGCAACTGGTCCACGCAGCCGCTGGCATGGGACAGCGGCAGCAGCAGCAGATTTCGCAGCCCGTCGATGGGCAGATCCAGCGCACCCACCACGGAGCGGATGGCCGAGAGCAGATTCTCGTTGGTCAGCTCCACCCCCTTGGGGTCCGCGCCGTGGGCGGGGCTGGTGTAGCAGAGCAGGGCCAACTCGGTCAGCGAGGCGCCGTCGTCGATGAACGCCGCACCGTCGGGCAGCGCCTCACGGAATCCGGCCGCACTGCCGCCGCCGTCCAGGATGTAGTCCGCGCAGCTGTCGTGGATCACCCGCTCCGCCAGCGCATCCGGGAGGCCCTCGTGCACCAGCACCGGCACCGCACCGGAGAGCAGCGCCCCCAGGAACGCCTGCACCCAGCGCACCCCGACCGGCATGCGCACCGCCACCCGGTCGCCGTAGCCGATGCCGTGCTCCTGCAATCCGCCCGCGATACGGGAGGCCGAGTACCACAGCTCGCGGTAGGTGAGGCGGGGGCCGCCGATCTCGACCACCGCCTCCCGTGCCGCGAAGGTGTGCACCTGGATGTCCAGCAGCTCGGTGAGCGCCGGATTCAGGTTGCCGTACCGCAGCACGCCGTCGGCACCGCGCGCAAGGGGGTTGTCGCTCCGGGCTTTTCGCGATTCGCACGACGCCTGGGGATATTCGACCAGTAACTGCGACATCCGTCCCTCCGAGTGCCTCCGAGCCATCAGGCACCAGTGACTATATGATGCACGTCACATTCTAGGGTGGATTGTCGGCAAACGTCTTTCAGCCGTCACCCGGCTGAAACCGACTCACTGACCGGTATAGGTGGCCTTACCTGGGCCGACCTCGAGGAAGCTGCGCACCGCGCCCTGCAGATCGGCGGTGTCGAACAGCGCGCCGGAGACGGCCGGGGTCACCGAATCGGCGTGGGCGACACCGCCGGAGCGCCACGCCTCGATGATCTGCTTGGTGGCGGCGTGCGCCTTGGTGGGACCGTCGGCGAGGCGGGCCAGCAGCGCGCGGGCGGCGGTGTCGACGTCGTCGTGGACGGCGTTGACCACACCCCAGTCGGTCATGGTGGCGGCGTCGTAGAGGTCGCCGGTCATGACGAATTCGCGGGCGCGGCCGGATCCGGCCCGCTCGGCCAGCCGCTGCGGGCCGCCCATGGACGGGGTCAGCCCGACCACTGTCTCCACCAAGCCGAACGTGGCCTTGGGCGCGGCCAGAATGACATCGCAGGCCAGCGCGACCTCGAAGGCGGCGGTCAGGGTGAGGCCGTGCGCGGCGAATACGACCGGGCAGGGCAGCGCCTCCACCGGGTGGATGATGCGCGCGAACAGGGTCCGCCACAGTTCCGCACCCTGATCGGGGGTGAGGCCGTCGAAGATGTGCACGTCCACGCCGCCCGACACCAGCTTGCCCTCGGCGCGTAGCAGAAGCGCCCGCGGCGGGGTGGCCGACAGCTCGGCGATATCGGCCGCCAGAGCCTCCATCAGCGCCTTGTCGAAGAGGTTCAGCGGCGGATGCGCGATGGTGATGACGGCGGCCCGCGCGCCACCCTCGGTGGTGACGTATTCGAGACGGGTCGGCTTGGTGTCGGTCATGAGGGCGAATCTAGGCGCTGGCGCGACCGGGCGACAGCCCTGCCCACCGACGGTGTCACGCCCTACTGGGAGTGCGCGCCTTCTGACAGACTGGCCGGGTGACTACTTCGGCTTCGGACACTTCGCAGCGCGGCAGCTACGTCGAACCCGGCGAGTTCACGCGGGACACCAACTACATCACCACCCGGATCACCGCCGACGGGCGCGACGGCTACCCGGTGGAGCCCGGCCGCTACCGACTGGTCGCGGCGCGCGCCTGCCCGTGGGCCAATCGCACGCTCATCGTGCGGCGACTGCTCGGCCTGGAACCGGTGCTGTCGCTGGGCCTCTGCGGGCCCACACACGACAAGCGCAGCTGGACCTTCGATCTCGACCCGGGCGGCGTGGATCCCGTACTGGGCATCCACTTCCTGGCCGATGCGTACTTCGCGCGCTTCCCCGACTACCCGCGCGGCATCACCGTCCCCGCCGTCGTGGACGAACGCACCGGGCAGGTCGTCACCAACGACTACGCCCGGATGACACTCGACTTCGCCACGGAGTGGACCGAACACCACCGCGCGGGCGCGCCGCGGCTGTATCCGGAGGAGCTGCGCGCCGAGATCGACTCGGTGAACCGGCGGGTCTACACCGAGGTCAACAACGGCGTCTACCGCTGCGGATTCGCGGGCTCCCAGGACGCCTACGACGCCGCCTACGATCGGCTGTTCACGGCGCTGGACTGGCTCTCCGAACGGCTCGCCGGGCAGCGCTACCTGGTGGGCGAGACCATCACCGAGGCCGATGTGCGGCTGTTCACCACGCTGGTGCGATTCGACGCCGTGTACCACGGGCACTTCAAATGCAATCGCGAGAAGCTGACCGAACTGCCGGTGCTGTGGGCCTACGCCCGCGACCTGTTTCAGACGCCCGGCTTCGGGGACACCGTCGACTTCACGCAGATCAAACAGCACTACTACATCGTCCACCGGGACATAAACCCGACGGGGATCGTGCCCAAGGGGCCGGAACTGTCGAATTGGCTCACCCCGCACGGACGGGAAGCGCTGGGCGGCAATCCGTTCGGCGACGGCACCCCACCCCCGCCGCCGGTGGAGGCCGAGCGCGTACCGGCCGAGCACGGAGCGTAGCGGGACGCGTGGAGGCGCAACCCGCCACGGGGTGAACGGCAGCGACCTCCGCCCACCGTGAGTGGAAGGAAATCCACCTCCCGGACGGCAGCGGCGCACTCCATCTCCCGAGCGCGCGGGATGCGTCACATTCGGCTGTCCGGCGGGTCCTGACCTCGCGGGCGCGAAAGACAGCCCGCCCCAGCACCGGTGGGTCGCGGTTCCGTTACCGGTGTCGGGTGCGGCGGCGCGCCGTCAGGACTCTCCGTGCCCCCGGTAGGTGCCGAAACTCCAGTACACACCCGCGGGATCGCGGACGGTGAAGCCGCGGGACTCGTAGCCCTCCTCCTCCCGCAGCTCCCGGGTGACCCTCGCCCCGGCCGCGCGGGCGCGGTCGTGCAGGGCGTCCACGTCGTCGAGGGCGATGTATACGCAGCCCGCGCCGGGCGGCAGCTCCCTGGCGGCCATATCATCCCGCCAGGAGCCGAGCATGACCCCGCCACCGCCGGGCCACGCCAGCTCGGCGTGGTGCACCATCTCTCCCTCGGCGTAGCAGGCGCGGGTCTCGAATCCGAAGGCCCGCTCCAGGAAGTCGATGGCGGCGCGGGCGTCACGGTAGGTCAGGCACGGCCAGATCGCCGTGCCGGTGGGCGCGGTGGGCGTCGACGCGACGGAGGTCGGTACAGCGGTGGTCGATTCTGCGGTGGTCGATTCAGCGGCGGTCGATTCAGCGGCGGTCGATTCAGCGGCGGTCGATTCAGCGGCGGTCGATTCAGTCATGGGACGAGGATCCCGCCGCGTACGGGAGCTGGTCTTGGACGAATGGGAACACCTCACGCTCCCGCCACACCGACGGCGGCAGACCGGCGAATTCGCGCCATTCCCGGGCCATATGCGCCTGGTCGTAGTACCCGGCGCGGGTGGCGACCTCCGCGAGCGCGGGCACGTCCGGCAACCGCAGCAGTCGGTGCGAGCGCTCGAAGCGGGCGATGCGGGCGGCGTCCTTCGGCGAGATGCCGAATTCGGCGGTGAACCGATTGACCAGATGCCTGCGGCTCCACCCGATATCGGCGGCCACGTCGCCGACCCGCACCCAGGGGCAGGGCCCGGAGAGCAGACCCCAGGCCCGCGTGAGCTCGTCGGCCCAGGGCACCGGGCGCACCTCGCGCAGCAGGATGTCGTCCAGCACGGCGAACCGCTCCGACCAGGCGGTCGTCGCCGAAACCCGGTCCCGCAACTCCACCGCCCGCGCGCCCAGCAGGTCACCGAGATCCACCACCCACGAACCCAGCGCCGCGGTGGGAACACCCAGCAGTGCGCGTGCCCCGCGCGGGGTCAAACCCAACTGGATGCCGTGCTGGAAACCATCGTGCGCGACCAGGGCCGGGCGCACCGTCAATCCGCTGGCCAACATGTCCCAGCGCCCGCCCGCCTGCTCCGGATGCGAGGACACCGGCACGTCCACCGGTTCGCCGATGGTGACCAGCACGGTCAGCGTGGTCGCGGGCATGCCCACATGCGTCCCCGGCGCGAAGCCGCGCAACAGGTAGCCCTCGTAGGAGAGGACATACGGTCGCAGACGCGGATCGGGCAGGCCCCGAGCGCCCTCGGACACTCCGGTCATCTGATCACGGTAAGCCCGCGCACCGACAGCCACCACCCCGCCGCGCGAAGCTCCGGGGTCCATCACCACTACCGCAACATCCGCGAGCCGCTCCCGGCCACAGCGAGCGTCACGGTCCACCGCCACCACCAGCGTGCGGTGCGGCACCTGCTGCCAGGCCCGAAGCCTCGGGTCCACCGAACCCCGCTCGCGGACATCGCCAGCGCACCCAACACCAAGCCTCGGGTCCACCGAACCCCGCTCGCGGACATCGCCAGCGCACCCAACACCAAGCCTCGGGTCCACCGAACCCCGCTCGCGGACGTCACCAGCGCACCCAACACCAAGCCTCGGGTCCACCGAACCCCGCTCGCGGACGTCACCAGCGCACCCAACACCAAGCCTCACGGCCCCGGCGCGTGCGGGCCACCGGCACCAAGCCTCGCAGTCCACCGCGGCCCACACGGGGTGCGTCACCGCCCGGCTCGCACGGAGCGTCGCGTCCGCCACGCGGCGCGGGCGAGCGGGAGGCCGCATTCTGGGTATTGCACAGGTGTCCGCCGGTACGGCGGCGGCCGCTCGCCCGGGTACAGCCGGTGATCGATCCGGAACCGCCGTACATCGCGGATCGTTGTCTTCGTGCCATAGAGTTCTGGTCAGCGGACCGGAGGAGAGGGGTGTTGTCGATGTTCAAGGGCGGACTGGAGAAGACGGTCGTCTCGCTGCTCGACAACGGATCACAGGTGCAGGCGCCTGCCGTCGCCAAGTACGTGGAACGGCTGCGCAAGGCCCATCCGGACGAATCCCCGGCGCAGATCATCACGCGACTGGAGAAGCTGTACCTGACCACGGTGACCGGCAGCGGCACCGCCGTCGGCGCGGCCGCCGCGGTGCCCGGCGTCGGAACCGTCGCCTCGGTGGCGGCCATCTCCGCGGAGACCGCGTTCTTCCTGGAGGCCTCCGCGGTGTTCACCCTCGCCGTCGCCGCGGTGCACGGTGTCGCACCCGAGGACAAGGAGCGCCGCCGCGCGCTGGTGCTCGCCGTGGTGCTCGGCGAGAGCGGTATGGAGATCGTGCAGAAGAGCGTCGGTCACTCCGCCAAGAACTGGGGTACCCTGCTGGCCAACAAGATTCCCGGCATCAGCAGCATGAACGATTCGCTGCTCAAGCGATTCCTGGTGCAGTTCATCACCAAACGCAGCGCGCTCATGTTCGGCAAGGTGCTGCCCGCCGGAATCGGCGCCGCCGTCGGCGGTTTCGGCAACCGGGCGCTGGGCCATCGGCTCATCGACAACTCCCGGCAGGCGTTCGGCACCCCGCCGCGCACCTGGCCGCAACCACACGTCATCGACGCCGACCCGCTGCCCGCCCTGGACGCGGCAGACAAGCAGGCGCGATGAGCCCGGCGCGGCCGCTCGCCTTCGCCGTCGCGGGCCTGCACAAGACCTTCGATACCGCGCCCGTGGTCCGCGATGTGAGTTTCGTGGTGCCGGCCGGAACCGTCGCCGCACTCGTCGGCCCGCCGGGGGCGGGCAAATCCACCGTGCTGCGCATGCTGCTCGGCCTGCTGCCACCCACCTCCGGCACCGTGAACATCGGCGGCCCCGGTCCGGGCGTACGTCCGGGACGGCGCGCGGTGGGCGCCGCGCTCACCCCGCGCGGACTGCACCCCGCCCGCACCGCCCGCGATCAGCTGCGGGTATTCGCCGGTGCCGCAGGGGTTTCCGATGCTCGGGTGGACGAACTGCTCGCCCTGGTGCGCCTGGACACCGTGGGCGGTCAGCGCATCCAGTCCTACACACCGGGTATGAGCACCCGGCTGGCCCTGGCCGCCGCACTCCTCGGCGATCCGCCGCTGCTGGTGCTCGACGAGCCGACCCTGGGCCTGGACCCTGGGGAGACGGCATGGCTCACCGAGTTCCTGCGGGCACACGCCCGACGCGGCGGCACCGTCGTGCTCACCGCGCGCACCCTCAGCGCGGCGCTGCCGATGGCCGACGAGTTGATCGTGCTGGACCGTGGGGCCATCGCCTACCAGGGCAGTCCGGCGCGACTGCGCCGCAGCCACCCGGATCGGCTGCTGGTCAAGTCCTCCAGCCAGATCGCGCTGGCCACCACACTCGCCGCCCACGGCTTCACGGACGCGGTGATGCGGCCGGACGGTCGGCTCGCCGTCGCCGAGGTGACCCTCGCCCAGTTGGAGACGGCCGCCGCGGCGGCGCGGGTGCAGCTCACCGAGGTCAGTGCCGAACACGTCCACCCGGATCAGGTGCTCGCCACCCTCACCCGGGGCACGCCCGCTCCCCCGTCTCCGGCGTTGTACGCGATGCCGCGGTGACAACCGCCGTGCCGCACAGGTTTCCGACCGGAAGGTAGTCGATGATCCGCACCGTGCCGCCCGCCGTGCTCCAGGCGGGTACCTCCGAGGTCCGCAAGGTCACCTCGCTGCGTATGAACCGGACCATGGCCGGGGCGCTGGTGCTGGTCGGAGCGATCGTGTTCACCGTCGCCGGGCTCACGGTGGAGACCGCCATCGCCAGCGACGGCATCTCGCACACCATGGCGGCCGGGTCGGCGCTGCTCGCCGTGGGGGCGACGCTGGCGGCGGCCATCGTGCTGGCCGGAATATTCGGCGCGGTCGGTTCCGGGGCCGAGTACCGGCACCACACGCTGCCGGTGAGCGCGCTGCTCACCCCGGACCGCAATCTGCTGTTCGGCTCCAAATTGGCTGTGACAGCGGCCTTCGCGGTCGGCACGGTGCTGCTCACCGAGGTGCTCGGCCTCGGGGCCTTCCTGCTGTTCGGCAGCGAGCGGCTGCAATTGCACGCCTGGTTCTTCGGATTGCTCGGCGGCGTGCTGCTGAGCGCGCTGTGCTGGGCGCTGCTGGGTGCGGCACTGGGGTACCTGCTGCGCTCACCCGTCCGAGCCGTCGCGGTCATCGCCGGGTGGACGGTGCTGGAACCGCTGGTGTGGGTGGTCTCGCAGGGGGTGGGCATTCCGGGCTTCGCCACCGTGCTGCCGGTCTCGGCCACCCTCGCCACCGCCACCGCGGGCGCGTTCGCCGATGCCGCGTTCATCGCGCACACCCCGGCGGCCATCGTGGTGCTGCTGCTGTGGACCGTCGGCACGGTGACCGCGGCCTGGTGGTTCCTCCGGGTGCGCGACCTCTAGTCGGCGACGATCGAAAGCCGCTGCCACACGGTGTGATCCGTGGCAGGCCACCCGGAGTGTCGGTCCCGTACACGGCGATCTCGGCGGCCAGGTCCAGCGGGCGGGTCGGCGCGCGCAGTTCCCGCTCCACCGCGGCATCCGAAACCAGCCAGCGGACTTGGCGGAACACCCGGCCCGGGAAGCCGCCCATCCGCCGGAAGCCGAGCACCGCTCCGCGGAACGCGGCTGAGCGCTCCGGTCGGGGACGAACAGAACGGCGTGATCGAAGCGCTGAATCGGCGGGGCGGCTCCGACCGGCACTGCGCACAAGCGGGCGTCCCGATCCGGCGGGAACACAATCACGTCGGTGCGGGTAGATACCGTCGATACGGATGACTGCGATCCAGACCGATGAGCCGACGAACCGACCGGCGGCGGGCGCCGCGCACGGTGGGTGGATTCGGCGCTTGTGGGCGCGCTGCCGGGAGCATCCGTGGGTACTGCTCGGCATCACCGCGGCCCTGCTCGCGGGGGCCGTCGTCGAGGTGACCGGGCCGCTGCTGGCCAAACGCGCCTTGGACGGGGCGACGGCGGGCGATACCGCGATCATCGGGGTGATGGCCGGATTCATGGCCGCGCTGGCGGTGGGGCGGTTCGCGGCCACCTTCACCCGGCGCTGGCTGGCGGGGCGGTTGGCGCTGGACGTGCAGCACGAACTGCGGCTGGATCTGCTGGCGGCACTGCAGCGGCTGGACGGGCGGGGGCAGGACGCGCTGCGGACCGGGCAGGTGGTCTCGCGCTCGATCACCGATCTGCAACTCGTGCAGGGACTGCTGGCCATGGCGCCCTGGTCGACCATGGCGGCCCTGCAATTCGTGCTGGCGGCCGCGGTGATGCTGTGGCTGTCGCCGCCGCTGGCCCTGACCGCACTGCTGGTGGTGCCCGCCATCGCCGTGGTGGTGTATCGGATTCGGCCGCGGCTGTACGCGGCCACCTGGTCGGCGCAGCAGCGGGCGGCCGATCTCGCCCAGCATGTGGAGGAGACCGTCACCGGAGTCCGGGTGGTGAAGGGCTTCGGGCAGGAATCCCGCATGGTCGGCGTGCTCGAGGGGCACGGCAGGCGGCTGTTCGCCGAGCGCATGCGGGCGGCGCGACTCGATGCCCGATTCGCGCCGACGCTGGCGGCCATCCCGCAGGCCGGGCTGGTCGGCGTGATCGCGGTCGGCGGGCTGCTGGCGCTGCGTGGATCGATCGGGGTCGGCACCTTCCTGGCGTTCACGGCCTATGTGGCGACCATGACCGCGGCGGCCCGCACCATCTCCTCGGTGCTGGTGATGGCGCAGCTGACCCGCGCCGCCGCCGAGCGTGTGCACCAGGTGATCGACAGCGCCCCGCACCGGACCGATCCGGAGCATCCGGTCGCCCTGCCCAGCGGGCCGCTCGGCATCGAGATCGACGGGCTGAGCTTCGGATTCGATCGGGAGCAGCCCATCCTGCGCGATTTCACGCTGACGGTGGAACCGGGTGAGACGGTGGCGATCATCGGTCCCGCCGGATCGGGAAAGTCCACCCTCGCGCTGCTGCTGCCCCGCTTCTACCCGCCCGACGCCGGTCGAATCATGCTGCGCGGCGGTGACTCCCGGGCCGATCTCGCCCAACTGCGGGCCGCCGACCTGCGTTCGGCCATCGGGGTGGTGTTCGACGAGCCGTTCCTGTTCTCCGACACCATCACCGCCAATATCGCCCTCGGCCGGCCCGACGCCACCGCCGCCGAGATCCGTGCCGCCGCCGCGATGGCCGCTGCCGACGAATTCATCGAGGCGCTGCCGCAGGGCTACGACACCGTGGTGGGCGAGCGCGGACTCACCCTCTCCGGCGGTCAGCGCCAGCGCATCGCCCTGGCCCGCGCCCTGCTCACCGATCCGCGCATCCTGGTTCTCGACGACGCCACCTCCGCCGTCGACGCCGTCACCGAGGCCGCCATCTTCGACGCCCTCCCCCACCGCGCGGGCCGCACCACCGTCATCCTCGCCCACCGCGAATCCACCCTGGCCCGCGCCGACCGCGTCATCCGCCTCCCCGGCCCGGACCTCACCGTGCCGACCACCGACCCACGCAACCTCACCGCGCCTCTCGCCGACGCGCGCGATCTCACCCGGCCGCCCGATCCGGCGACCATCGACACCGCGCACACGCCCGGTACGACCGCGCCGTCAGGAATAGTCGCGGAACGTCATCAGGAACCCGGCAACGGCCACCACGAACAGCGTCGCGAACCCGAGCACCCGCAACCACACGACCGACCAGTCGCGCACCCACAGCCCGGCGAGCATGACGAACAGCAGCATGAGCACCCCGTAGAACGGGGTCCGCTGGGGATGTCGTCCCATACCTCCGGCGTACTCCCCGCACCGCCCGCCCGCCAGCACACCCGGTCGGACCACCGATCAACAGGCAGCGGCCCCGACACCGACGCCCGGGCGAGCACCGAACCACCCCACTGCGACCCCGCCGCAAGCAACGAACAGCCGACAAACGACGAGGCGGTCACCCACCACGAGCCCGTACCCGCGACCGATCACCGACCGGTCACCACGACCAAGCAACCGCCCACCGAACGCCGAGCACACGGCGGGTCCCCGTACGGCGAATCCGCACCCGCATCGGATCCACCGGGCGAGCGCGCGAACGTCGACTCCGGCCGCCAATCGCCAACGGCCACCCCGACGGACAGCGGGCACTACGTGGGGGCCGCCGGTCCGGACGGCAGGCACCAGGCGGACCTCCCAGGCCCGGACAGCAAACACCACCTGGACACCGCAGGCCCGGTCAGCGAATACCACACGGACCCTGCGAGTCCGAGCCGCAAGCATCACGTGAGCACCGCCGGTCCGGACGGCGGACACGACCCGTACCCCGTCCCTGTGGGGCACGGCACGGCCGGTCCCAGTGAGCTCGATCCGGATACGCCGCCGGAGGTGCGGCGGTCGCTGCGGAAGCTGGCACCGGCCACCGAGCTGCCCGGGGTGGACGAGCAGGGGTTGCGGGAGCCCGATCCCGGGTTCCGGTTGCGGCGGGCGCTGCGGCCGGTGCGGTGGCTGGTGGCGGCGACCGTGCTGCTGCTCGGACTGGCTGCGCTGGTGAGCGTGGGATTCCCGTCTCTCGTGCGATTCGCCATCGACCATGGTGTGAGTGCTGGGAACGGCGCGGCGCTGGGATGGGCCGCCGGGAGCGGCGCGGTGCTGGTCGCGGTCGGGTGGGTGGTGGCCTCGGCGGCGCTGCTGTGGGGGTCGCGGGCCGGGGAGCGGGTGTTGTACGGGCTGCGGGTGCGCAGTTACGCGCATTTGCAGCGGCTGGGCCTGGACTACTACGAGCGCGAACTGTCCGGTCGGATCATGACCCGGATGACCACCGATATCGACGCGCTGTCGACCTTCCTGCAGACCGGCGTGCCCGAGGTGGTGGTCAGCCTGCTGACCGTGGTGGGCATCGCCGCGGCGCTGCTGCTGATCGACGCACAGCTGGCACTGGTGATCATCGCCGCCATACCGCCGCTGGCCCTGGCCACCTGGCTGTTCCGCCGGGTGTCGAATTCGGCCTACAGCGCGGCGCGCGAGCACGCCGCCACCGTGAACGCCGACTTCCAGGAGAACGTGTCGGGGCTGCGGGTGGTGCAGGCGTACCGGCACGAGCCGCGGGCCGCACGCCGATTCGCCCGGTACTCCGACAACTACCGGGCCAGCCGGATGCGGGCGCAGCGCGCCATCGCGGTGTTCTTCTCCTTCGTCGGCGCGTGGACGGATCTGGCGCTGGCCGCCGTGGTGTTCGCCGGAGCCTGGCAGGTGGCGCGGGGCACCACCACGGCGGGCACGCTGGTGGCGTTCGTGCTGTACCTGGGCCTGCTGTTCGGTCCCATCCACCAGCTGTCCCAGCTCTTCGACGGCTATCAGCAGGCGCGGGTGGGCCTGCGGCGCATCGGCGAACTGTTGCGCACCGAATCCTCCATCGCGCCCGATCCGGAGAACGCGGTCCCGATCGCGGGTGAACTGCGCGGTGAGGTGGTATTCGAGAATGTGCGATTCCGGTATCCGACCGCCTCGACCCCGGCCCTGGACGGGGTGAGTTTCCGCATTCCCGCCGGTGGCAGCCTCGCGCTCGTCGGCGCGACGGGTGCGGGCAAGTCGACGATCGTCAAACTGCTGGCCCGGCTCTACGACCTGCCCCGGGATCCGGATTCCGGCGGCGTCTTCGTCGACGGCGTCGATATCCGGGACTACCGGCTCACCGACTACCGCTCCCGATTGGGCGTGGTGCCGCAGGAAGCTCACCTCTTCACCGGCGACGTGGCGAGCAATATCTCATTTGGCAAACCTTTCGCCACCACCTCACAGATCGCTCGGGCAGCCGATGAAGTGGGAGCGCTCGACACCATCGCGGCGCTGCCGCGCGGGTTCGGGCAGCCGGTCGGCGAACGGGGACGGGGACTGTCGGCGGGCCAGCGGCAGCTCATCGCCCTGGCGCGGGCCGAGCTGGTGCACCCGGATCTGCTGCTGCTCGACGAGGCCACGGCCGTGCTCGACCCGGCGGCCGAGGCATCGGTGCTGGTCGCGAGCCGATCGGTGACGCGCGGGCGGACCGCGATCATTGTCGCGCATCGCCTGGCCACCGCCGCCCAGGCCGATCGGATCGCGGTCGTGGAGCACGGCCGCATCACCGAAATCGGCACCCATGACGAACTGCTGGCCGCCGCGGGCACGTACTCCCGCCTGTGGGCTGCGGCGGGTGCGGAGAAAGGAATATTCTCGGGCGGGGACGAGTCGTCACCAAGGGAGATGTCCACTCGGTGGTAGTCCACGCCCACGGGCGATCGGGCGGGGGCATATCCTCAGTGGGGGCGCATCGGCGCGCATCTTGCCGATTACCCGTGCCGGGCACGTCACAAACGTCGCAGCGCGAAGAACGAAATGAGGCGAACACCTGCTGTGAGCAGCTCAACAGACCAGTTCGGACAGAACCAGTGGCTCGTCGACGAGATGTACCAGAAGTACAAACAGGACCCGTCGTCTGTCGATGAGAGCTGGCACGAGTTCCTCGCCGACTACACACCGGAGAACACCGCCGACGGCAACAGTCAGGCCGCCACCCCGGCCGCTGCCGCCACCCCCGCTCCGGCTCCCGCCCCGCCGCGGCCCGCCGCTCCGAAGCCCGCCGCCGCGCCCGCCCCGGCACCGGCCAAGGCCAAGGCTCCGGCCCCCGCGCAGGCGCGCTCCCCGCAGACCACTCCCGCCCCCGCCTCCAACGCCGCCCCCACCGCGGGTGCGCCGAAGGCGGACGTGAGCGATGAGGCCAAGGTCCTACGCGGGCCCGCCGCGGCGGTCGTGAAGAACATGTCGGCGTCCCTGACCATCCCCACCGCCACCTCCGTGCGCGCCATCCCGGCGAAGCTGATGATCGACAACCGGCTGGTCATCAACAACCACCTGGCCCGCACCCGCGGCGGCAAGATCTCCTTCACCCACCTGCTCGGCTACGCCATCGTGCAGGCGGTCAAGTCCTTCCCGAATATGAACCGGCACTTCGCCGAGATCGACGGGAAGCCCAACGCGGTCACCCCGGCGCACACCAACCTGGGTCTGGCCATCGACCTGCCCGGCAAGGACGGCAACCGCTCCCTGGTCGTGGCGGCCATCAAGAACTGCGAGGGCATGACCTTCGCGCAGTTCCACAGTGCCTACGAGGACATCGTGCGCCGCGCCCGCGACGGCAAGCTGGGCATCGAGGACTTCTCGGGCGTCACCATCTCGCTGACCAACCCGGGCACCATCGGCACCAACCATTCGGTGCCGCGGCTGATGCCGGGTCAGGGCGCGATCATCGGTGCGGGCGCCATGGAGTACCCGGCCGAGTTCCAGGGCATGGGTGACGATCAGCTCGCCGAGATCGGCATCGGCAAGCTCATGACGCTCACCTCCACCTACGACCACCGCATCATCCAGGGCGCGGAGTCCGGCGACTTCCTGCGCACCATCCACCAGTTGCTGATCTCCGACGAGTTCTACGACGAGATCTTCCACGGCATGGGCGTGCCCTACGAGCCGGTGCGCTGGCGCCGCGACGTCACCGAGCGCGGCGTCGACAAGAGCGTGCGCGTGCAGGAGCTCATCGCCGCCTACCGCAACCGCGGCCACCTGATGGCCGACACCGACCCCCTACGGCTGGTCAAAGACAAGTTCCGCTCGCATCCGGATCTGGACGTCACCGAGCACGGCCTGACCCTGTGGGATCTGGACCGCGAGTTCAACGTCGCGGGCTTCCACGGCCAGGAGCGCATGAAGCTGCGCGACGTGCTGTCCATCCTGCGCGACGCCTACTGCCGCCACGTCGGCGTGGAGTACACCCACATCCTCGATCCCGAGCAGTTGCAGTGGATCCAGGACCGGGTCGAGCAGAAGCACGAGAAGCCGTCGGTCGCCGAGCAGAAGTACATTCTGTCGCGCCTGAACGCCGCCGAGGCGTTCGAGACCTTCCTGCAGACCAAGTACGTGGGCCAGAAGCGCTTCTCGCTGGAGGGCGCGGAGTCCGTCATCCCGATGATGGACTCGGTCATCAACCAGTGCGCCGAGCACGCCCTCGACGAGGTCGTCATCGGCATGCCGCACCGCGGCCGCCTGAACGTGCTGGCCAATATCGTCGGCAAGCCCTACTCGAAGATCTTCACCGAGTTCGAGGGCAATATGAACCCGGCGGCCACACACGGCTCCGGCGACGTGAAGTACCACCTGGGCGCGCAGGGCACCTACATCCAGATGTTCGGCGACAACGACATCACGGTGTCGCTGACCGCCAACCCCTCGCACCTGGAGGCGGTGGACCCGGTGCTGGAGGGCCTGGTCCGTGCCAAGCAGGACCTGCTCACCAAGGAGGACCTGTCCACCAAGGGTGAGGAGGAGCGCAACTTCTCCGTCGTGCCGCTCATGCTGCACGGCGACGCGGCCTTCGCGGGCCAGGGCGTGGTGGCCGAGACCCTGAACCTGTCGGGTCTGCGCGGTTACCGCACCGGCGGCACCGTACACATCGTGGTCAACAACCAGATCGGCTTCACCACCGCACCGGAGTACTCGCGCTCCACCGAATACTCCACCGATATCGCGAAGTTCATCGGTGCGCCGATCTTCCACGTGAACGGTGACGATCCGGAAGCCTGCGTGTGGGTGGCCGAACTGGCCGTCGACTACCGGCAGAAGTTCAACAAGGATGTCGTCATCGACCTCATCTGCTACCGCCGCCGCGGGCACAACGAGGGCGACGACCCGTCGATGACCCAGCCGCAGATGTACGACGTGATCGACACCAAGCGCTCGGTGCGCAAGATCTACACCGAGAGCCTGATCGGTCGTGGCGACATCTCCATGAAGGAAGCCGAAGACGCGCTGCGCGACTACCAGGGTCAGTTGGAGCGCGTCTTCAACGAGGTCCGCGAGCTGGAGAAATACCGGCCGGAACCGTCGGAATCGGTCGAGGACGACCAGCAGATCCCGCCGAATATGGTCACCGCCGTGGACAAGACGGTGCTGCAGCGCATCGGCGACGCGTTCGTGAACGTGCCCGAGGGCTTCAGCGTGCACCCGCGCGTCAAGCCGGTGCTGGAGCGCCGCCGCGAAATGGCCTACGAGGGCAAGGTGGACTGGGCGTTCGCCGAGCTGCTCGCCTTCGGCACCCTGATCGACGAGGGGCACGCGGTGCGCCTGACCGGTCAGGACTCCCGCCGCGGCACCTTCACCCAGCGCCACTCGGTGATCATCGACCGCAAGACCGGCGCGGAGTACACCCCGCTGCACAACATCGGGTCGACGAACGCCGGCTGGTTCGCGGTGCACGATTCGGCGCTGAGCGAATTCGCCGCCGTCGGTTTCGAATACGGCTACTCGCTGGGCAACCCGGACGCGCTGGTGCTGTGGGAGGCGCAGTTCGGCGACTTCGTCAACGGCGCGCAGACCATCATCGACGAGTTCATCTCCTCCGGTGAGGCCAAGTGGGGTCAGCTCTCCGAGGTCGTGCTGCTGCTGCCGCACGGTCACGAGGGCCAGGGTCCGGACCACACCTCCGGCCGCATCGAGCGGTTCCTCCAGCTGTGCGCGGAGGGCTCGATGACGGTGGCGGTGCCGTCCACCCCGTCGAACTACTTCCACCTGCTGCGCCGCCACGCGCTGGACGGCATTCGCCGCCCGCTGGTGGTCTTCACGCCGAAGTCCATGCTGCGCAACAAGGCCGTCATCTCCGATATCGAGGACTTCACGGACAACAAGTTCCGCACCGTCCTGGAGGAGCCGACCTACGAGAGCGGCGACGGCGACCGGTCGAAGGTCAAGCGCGTGCTGCTCACCTCCGGCAAGCTCTACTACGAGCTGGTGGCGGAGAAGCAGAAGCGGGGCCGTGACGATGTCGCCATCGTGCGCGTCGAGCAGCTGTACCCGATTCCGAAGTTCCGCCTGAACGAGGCGCTGGAGGGCTACGCCGCCGCCACCGATCTGGTGTGGATCCAGGAGGAGCCCGCCAACCAGGGCGCGTGGCCGTTCTTCGGCCTGAACCTGCCGGACATCCTCCCGGCCCGGTTCGGCAAGCTGCGCCGCATCTCGCGCCGCGCCATGTCGGCCCCATCCTCGGGTTCGTCGAAGGTGCACGCGGTGGAGCAGCAGGAGATCATCGAAGAGGCGTTCGCGGCGACCTCGTAAGGCGAAGCCCTACCGCTGCGCCGGGTCGAATCCGCTCCCACGGAGCGATTCGACCCGGCGTCGTGGTTTCGGCACGAGGCTCAGCGCGTCAACCCGCTGAGTCGGTCCCAGTCGATGGTGATCCCGATGGGGAGTTCGACCGCCGTCGGTTGCCCGTCCGGTTGCAGCTTCCACTGCAGCCGGTACTGACCCAGTACGTGGTCCAGGACGTGCACCTCGATCGACTCGACTCGGTTGTCACCCAGGGTGACGACCCAATACCAGGCGATGCCCGCCCGCGCGTACTCCGCCTTCTTCACGACCAGATCCACGTTCTCGGTTCCCGGCGAGATTATCTCGACGACGAGTCGCACCAACGACGCGGGCAATGGCCGAAGATCCTCTGGCGCGCAATCGAATACCGCGATGTCGGGCCGCCGGATCGTCGTCCTCGGCATCTCCCACAGCAGCACATCGAAGTCGGTGTTCACATCGAGGCAGTCACCGTTGTAGCGATTCAGGTGGGAGGTCACCGCCCCATCGAGAATGTCCGCAAGCCTGCGTTGCGCGGTCTGGTGCGGCCGAGTCGGTGACTCGGCCCGCACCGCCTGCCCGTTCTCGACCTCCACCAGACGACAGAAGTCCTCGGGCAGCTTCTTCCAGATCTCAACGGTGATCGGCTCGGGCTGCAGGTTCTCCTCCCGTGCCCAATCGAGCATCCCGGACATGACACGCTCCTCACCCGACCGACGATGATGATTCGATCCTATAGCCCGGCCACATCGGCTATGGGTGATCCCACGTGCCGCCACTCGGGATCCGTGCCTGGTGCGAGTCGTTCTCGGGCACGCCGACGGGAGCAGTCCTATCGGCCGCCCGACCCGCGAGGACGACGGTGTTGCCGCCCAACTGTTTCGCCTTGTACATGGCGGCGTCGGCGCAGCGCAGCAGATCGTCGGCGGTGGCGCCGTGTTCGAAGGCGGCCACGCCGACGCTGGCGGTGACCGGGGTGTGCGGGCCGGTCATGGTGGCGATGGCGCGGCAGACGCGTTCGGCCGCGGCCTGTGCGGCGGCCGGGTCCAGGTGCGCGAGGACGGCGAATTCCTCACCGCCGCTTCGGGCTACGAGAGTGTCGCCGTCGGCGCAGGCGCGTAGTCGGGCCGCGGTGCGGACCAGGATGTCGTCACCCGCCGAATGCCCGTAGGTGTCGTTGACCGCCTTGAAGTCGTCCAGGTCGATGACCATGGCGCAGACCGCGCGACCGTCGTCCAGGCCGAATCGGCCGGACAGGTAGTAGTCGAGGCCGCGGCGGTTCAGCAGGGTGGTGAGCGCGTCGGTGAGCGCGTCGGTGCGCAGCACCCAATAGCAGAAGTGCACGGTGGGCAGCACCACCACGATGGCCACGGCCATGATCAGGATGATCGCGACGGCCAGCGCCACGTCACCGGTCTCCCCCGCCAATCGAGCCGCCAGCACGAGCACCGACACCAGCGAGAACACGGCGTGCGCGGTCAGTGCCCGCGGGCTGTGGAAGACGCTCACGTACCCGCCGGTGACCACCAGCAGCAGCGCCCCGATCGACCCGTACACCCGGTCCTGATCCATCAGGCAGGCCGACACCACCAGCAGGTCGGCCGCCCCGATCAGCAGCAGCGATTCGTTCTCCCCCGGCCACGGCCCCAACCACCAGCGCAGCGCCCACAGCGTCGCCCCGCCGGTCACGAACGCGAAGACGATATGCCCGGCAGTCCCGTGCGGCCCCGCCGGTGAGATCCAGGTGAGCACCGCGATCACCACCATGACGGCCCCGCCCGCGCCCACCACGATCCGCACCGGCCAGTCCGCCGAGCGCGCCGCCAAGGTCCGCAGCAGCCACCGGTAGTCCACCGGGTCGTTCCACCAGGCCCGAACGATCGCGCACCTGTCACGCATACCACCCGTCGGCAAAGAACGCCCCTTCTTCCGCCGAACATCGAATCCCGCCATATGGGACGATCCCCCGACCGCGCCCCGGTGCACACACCCCAGCACATACCGCCCCCTACGGGCAACCCCGGTCCGCGATGGGAAGCCCTCGGTGGGCGCGACAACCGCCGTGTGCTCCCGATTCGATCCGCAGGACCGACGCGACCGCTCTCGAACACGTCAGCGGCGTTCACCTCCCCGCGCCCCCAGGCGACGGCGACAGCCCGGATCCGCATCCGAGAGCTGCTGCTGCGGGCGTTGTCAGCGCAGGAGACCGAGAAAACGCGGAGGTCGGCGGGGCGGCCGTGACGGGAAGCGGAAGTCGGCGGGGCGGCCATGACGGGGAAGCGGAGGTCGACCGGGTGCCCGGTCCAGTGCGCTTGCGCCGGGTGGTGCGACCGCTCCGCCCGGCGGCGGTCGTCATCACCCCGCGCCCGTGACAACAGCGACCCCTACGGCACCGGGAAGGTCCGCGAGTTCGATCCCGCGGACCTTCCCGGTGTCGTCAGCGCAAGGGGCCGAAGAAGGTGCGCAGGTCGGCAGCCAGATCGGCGGGGGCCTCCATGGCGGGGAAGTGGCGGCCGCGCGGGAAGTCGGTCCAGTGCGCGTCGGCGGGCGCGGCGACGAGGCGGCGCACGGTGTCGTCGGAGCCGAAGGCGGCGAAGCCCTGGGGTACGGCGGCGGGGCCGCCCCAGTCGGTGGTGTGGGCCTGGTCGTAGAGGGTGTGGGCGGCGGTGGATCCGGAGGCGGTGAACCAGTAGAGGCTGACGGTGGTGAGGAGCTGGTCGCGGTCGACGGGGAGGTCGGTCCATTCGGCGAATTTCTCGGCGATCCAGGCCAATTGCAGGATCGGGGAGTCGACCAGGCCGTACCCGATGGTCTGCGGGCGGCTGTTCTGGATGGCGAGGTACCCGGAACCGTCCTGCTGGAACTCCGCCATGCGCGTCAGGATGACCTTGTCGACCGGATCGTCGGCGTTCAACCGGTCGGCCATGCCGGGCATGAAGGTCGCGGTGGCGGCGGCGGTGTACGGATCGGTGACCACGTGGACGCCGATGACGTGCTCGGGGTCGAAGCTCGCCACCATGCCGGAGACGCCCGCGCCCACGTCGCCGCCGTGCACGGCGTAGCGGTCGTAGCCGAGGCGGCTCATGAGTTCCACCCAGGCGCGGCCGGTGCGGGCCATGCTCCAGCCGGTGCCGCTCAGCGGCGTCGACAGCGTGTAGCCGGGCAGTGACGGCGCCACCACGTGGAATGCCTGGCCCTGTTCGGGGTTCACCAGTGGCTCGATGAGACTCAGGAACTCGGCGACCGAGCTGGGGTAGCCGTGGGTGATCAGCAGCGGTGTGGCATCGGGGTGGTCGGAGGTCACGTGCAGGAAGTGGATGCGCTGTCCGTCGATCTCGGTGACGTACTGGGGGTAGGCGTTGAGCGCCGCTTCCTGGGCGCGCCAGTCGAATCCGGTCCGCCAGTACTCGGCCAGCTCCCGCAGCTCGTCGGCGGGGATGCCGCGCTCGGATCCGGTGCCGGGCACCTGCTGGGCGTAACGGGTGCGGGCCAGCCGGTCGTGCAGGTCGTCCAGTTCGGTCTGCGGGATCTCGAGGCGGAAGGGGCGAATGTCGGCGTGCATCTCGTAACTCCGTTCGGTGCTGCGCTGTCTTGCGCTGGTGCTGTCTTGCGCTGGTAATGCCACGGTAGGAACAATTGCGGAAGGATTCGTTCCGCAATTGGAGGTGCAATCGAAGAATGTTGGAAACTTCCGCCCGATTGCTCCGTTTACTCTCCTTGCTCCAGGCCCGCCGCGACTGGACAAGCGCCGAACTGTCCGACCGCTTGCGGGTCACCACCCGCACCGTCCGCAAGGACATCGAGCGCCTGCGCGCACTCGGCTACCCGGTCGAGGCGCGCCCCGGCGTGGACGGCGGCTATCGACTCGGTGCGGGTGGCGCGCTGCCGCCGCTGCTGCTCGACGACGAGGAAGCCGTGGCGGTGGCGATCGGATTACGCACGGCCGCAACGGGTTCCATCTCGGGTATCGAGGAGACGTCGTTGCGCGCACTCACCAAACTGGAGCGCATCCTGCCCGCCCGCCTGCGCCACCGGGTGAGCGCCTTCGGCTCGCACGCCCTGCCGGTTCCGGCCCGCGGGCCGCGGGTCGATCCGGAGGTGCTCACCACGCTCGCCGGGGCCTGCCGCGACCACGAGCGGCTGCGCTTCGACTACAGCGCGCACTCCGGGGCCGAGACCCGGCGCGATGTGGAGCCCTATCGCCTGGTCAGCCATCGGCAGCGCTGGTATCTGCTGGGCTGGGATCGCGACCGCGACGACTGGCGCACCTTCCGCGTGGACCGCATCCGCCCGCGCACGCCCACCGGGCCGCGCTTCGCTCCCCGCGCGCTGCCGCCCGATCACGAGATCAGCGCGCGGGTGGAACGCGGGGTCGGCGAGGGCACCTGGCGGTACCGGGCTCGGATCATCGTGCACGCACCGGAAAGTCATGTGCGGGAGCGGCTTCCAATTCCGGTGCAGATAGAGTCGCTGGGTGCGGACCGGTGCGCCTGCACGCCCGGCTCGGACCATCCGCTCCAGCTCGCCCTGTACGTGGGCATGCTCGACGCCGATTTCGAGGTGGTGGACGCGCCGGAACTGGCGGATGCGCTGCGCACCCTGATCGCGCGCTACCGCCGGGCGCTGCCGGACTGAGCGCGCCACGGCCTTCGCTACCACGGCCTTCGCTGCCACGGCCACCCCGCCATGAGCGCTCTCACACCGCCTTGTCGCCCCGGCTCCCGCGTCGTATATTCCGCATGGAATATACGACGCGGGATAGTCCCGGAGAGGGGGCGTGGCGGTGACGAGGAAGTCGGCGGGCGCATCGCTGACGCCGATGGCGATCGCGGTGCTCGCCCTGCTGGAGGAGCGGCCGATGCATCCGTACGAGATGTACCAACTGCTCATGACCCGGCGCGAAGACCACCTGATCAAGATTCGGCCGGGGTCGCTGTACCACACCGTGGACCGCCTCACCCGGCACGGTTTCGCGGCCGCCGAGGGCACCGACCGCGCCGGGAACCGCCCGGAGCGCACCATCTACCGCATGACCGACGCGGGCCGCTCCGCCCTGCGCGGCCAGGTCACCGAACTGCTCCGGCGGCCGCTGCGCGAGTACCCGATCTTCCCGGTGGCGCTGGCCGAATCCCACAATCTGCCCCGCGAACAGGTGCTCATAGCGCTGCGCGAACGCATCGCCCGGCTGGACGGCGACATCGCCGAACTCGACGCCCTGCGCGCCTGGGTACACCGCAAGAATGTGCCCCGCCGCTACTGGATGGTCCTGGACTATCTGCGCGCCCAGCAGGCCACCGAGATCGACTGGTTGCGCGATTTCGTCGCCGAACTGGAGAGCGGCGAACTCCCCTGGGAGACATTCGATCCGGAGACCGGCGAACGCCTGCCCGCCCCCGACGAGCGGCTCGGACACGACTGGGCCGCCGCCGTCACCGACGACATCTTCGACGAGCTTCGGAAAGGCGGTGGCACCCCTCCCACACCATGAACCGCCCAACCCGACCACTCGGACGAGGAACGACAACCATGACCACTCGACGCAATCCGTGGCTGGCGCTGTACGCGCTGGTCGTCGGCTTCTTCATGATCCTGCTGGATATGACCATCGTGGCGGTGGCCAATCCGGCGATCATGACCGACCTGCACGCCGACATCAACAGCGTCATCTGGGTGACCAGCGCCTACCTGCTCACCTACGCGGTCCCGCTGCTGGTCACCGGGCGGCTCGGAGATCGCTTCGGCCCCAAGAACGTCTACCTGCTCGGCCTGGCCGTCTTCACCGCCTCCTCGCTGTGGTGCGCCATGTCCGGCTCCATCGAGATGCTGATCGCGGCGCGCGCGGTGCAGGGTCTCGGCGCGGCGCTGATGACGCCGCAGACCATGGCGGTCATCACCCGCACCTTCCCGCCGGACAAGCGCGGCGCGGCCATGGGGCTGTGGGGCGGCGTCGCGGGTCTGGCCACGCTGGTCGGCCCGATTCTGGGCGGCTTCCTGGTGGATTCGCACGGCTGGGAGTGGATCTTCTACATCAATGTGCCCGTGGGCGTCATCGCCTTCGGCCTGGCCGTCTGGCTGGTGCCCACCCTGGACACCCATACGCACAAGTTCGATCTGGTGGGCGTGGCGCTCAGCGCGATCGGCATGTTCCTGCTGGTCTTCGGCATTCAGGAGGGCAACAGCCGGGATTGGGACGCCCTCATCTGGGCGATGATCATCGCCGGGCTGGTGGTGCTCGGGTTGTTCGTGATCAATCAGGCCCGCAATACCGGGGAACCGCTGGTGCCGCTGAGCCTGTTCCGGGACCGCAATTTCGCGCTCTCCAATCTGGGCATCGCCGCCATGGGCGCGGCGGTGACGGCGATCTTCGTGCCGTTCTACTTCTATCTGCAACAGGTGCGGGAGCTGTCGCCGACGCGTTCGGCGCTGGTGCTGGCCCCCATGGCCATCATCACCGGAGTGTGCGCCCCGATCATCGGCAAGCTGTCGGACCGGACGCCGCCGCGCCTCATCCCGACCGTCGGTTTCGCCCTCTTCGCGTCCACCACCTTCGGTTTCGCCGCGTTCATGACGCCGGATACGCCGATTCCGGTGTTCCTGGTGATCGGCGGCATCGCCGGTGTCGCCAATGCCTGCATCTGGGCGCCGCTGGCCACCACGGCCACCCACAACCTGCCGGTGCAGCAGGCCGGGGCGGGGGCGGGCGTCTACAACACCACGCGTCAGGTGGGTTCGGTGCTGGGTTCGGCCGCGGTGGCCGCGCTGCTCTCGGCGCGCATCGCCGCGCAGGGGCTGCCGTCGGACAGTCCGATCGGTGAGGGCGCGCCGGGGATGGGCGCGCTGCCGCCGGAGGTGCTGGACAAGATCAGCACGGCATTGAGCCAGTCCATGTACCTTCCGGCCGGTGTGCTGCTGGTCGGCGTCGTCGCCTCCGCGCTGTTCGTCGGCCGCCCCAGCCCGGACCGGCCGAAACCCGAACCGGCCACGGTGGATTCGGTGCGCTGAGACCGCACATCGGACCGCCCGGCCGCGAGTTCCGGGCGGTCCCCACCGTGACGATCAGAGCGGTGACGATCAGAGCAGCAGACCGGTCAGGCGATGCCAGTCCACCCGGATCTCGATCGGCATCTCCACCAGGGTCGAATCGACATCGGCCTTGAGCCGCTTGTGCAGGCGGTACTGGCGCAGCACCAGCACATGGATGTCGATGGACGCCACCCGCTCGCCGTCCATCCGCACCAGCCAGTACCAGGGGATGCCCGCCAGCGCGTATTCGGCGGTCTTGTCGGCGGTGTCCACGCGCTCGGTGGCCGGGGACACCACCTCCACCGCGATCTTGATGCGGGCGGCGGGCATCGGGCCGAAATCGGAAGGCTCACCGCAGAACAGCGCCACGTCCGGGCGGCGCACGGTGACGCGCGGCAGATCCCACAGCAGCACATCGAGATCGGTCGCCACGAACAGCCAGCCGTCGTTGTAGCGGTTCATATGCTTCTCGGCCGCGGTCTCCAGCATGGACGACAGTCGCCGCGCCGCATTGCGCTGCGCGAGGGTGGGTCTGTCGGCCCGCACGGCATCGCCGTTGACCACCTCGACGAGTCGGCAGAACTCGCGCGGCAGCTGCTTCCAGATATCGAGGGTGATGGGTTCGGGCTGGAGGTTCTCCGGCCGAGCCCATTCCAGTACACGGGTCATGCTGGTGCCGCCTCTCCGTGACTTCGGCGCACGGCTCGGGTGCCGTCAACGGTCATGCACACGTGCCGACCGTGGCCAAACTACTGCGGGGGCCAAACTACTGCGGGCGTACCCGGTGACTACCCGGGCCGCACGAATCAGCTGACACTCTGCCATCAAAGTCCGGCCGAGAGGTAGAACTCAGCCGATTCGCACCGTGACCGAGGGGTGTCCGGTCGCGCCGTCGGGCACCACGTCCCGGCGTTCGGCGGTCTGCACCGCGCCGGTGCCGTCGGTGGCGCGGGCGGTGACGGTGTGGTCGCCGGGCGTGGCGTCCCATTCGAAGACCCACTGCCGCCAGGTGTCCACGGAAGGTTCGGCGGCCAGCCGGGCGGGCTGCCAGTCGCCGTCGTCGATGCGCACCTCCACGGCGCGGATGCCGCGATGCTGTGCCCAGGCGACACCCGCGACGACCACCCGCCCCGGGCTCAGGCGGGAGCGGGAGCGCGGGGTGTCGATGCGGGTGCCGGTCTTGACCGGACCGCGCGCCGACCAGCCGCGCCGGGTCCAATACGCCTGGGCGCGATCGAATCTGGTGACCTCCAGTTCGGTGACCCATTTGGTGGCGGAGACGTAGCCGTACAGGCCCGGGACCACCAGTCGGGCCGGATAGCCGTGCGCGACGGGCAGTGGTTCGCCGTTCATGCCGACGGCGAGCAGGGCGTCGCGGCCGTCGGTGAGCACCGACAGCGGGCTGCCCGCGGTCCAGCCGTCGGCGCTGCGGGAGAGCACCATATCGGCGTCCGGATGCGGCCCGGCCTCGGCGAGCAGTTCGTCGAGGCGGTACCCCAGCCAGCTGGCATTGCCGATGAGATCGCCGCCGATGGGGTTGGAGACGCAGGCGAGCGTCACCAACCGCTCGACGGCGGGCCTGGTCGCGAGATCGGCGTAGGTCAGCCGGATCTCCCGGTCCACCATGCCGTGGATGCGCAGTGCCCAGTCGTCCTTGCTCACCTTCGGCAGGATGAGCGCGGTGTCGATCCGGTAGAAGTCGGCATTCGAGGTGACGTACGGCGTCAACCCCGGCAGCCGCAGATCCGCCTCCCCCTCGAGCACCGTCACCGGGTCACTCGGCGGCGGCAGGGTCACCGCCGCGCGCTCCCCCGACACATCCCTGGCCCGCGCCCCCAGCCACCGGCCGACCGCCCCGGTCGCCACCGCGGCCACACCCGCGACGGCGACCGCGCGCACCGCCGCCCGCCGGTCCATGCGGGCCGAATCCGCAACGGTGGACGCGGCCGCGGTGCCGCGGTCACGCTCAACCGGACCGCCGCCCGTGCTCATGCTGCCGCCCGATGCCGCGGTGCCGCCCGCCCGAGCGGGGTCACTCGCCCGCGGCGGGCCGAGCGGTTCGGGGAAGACGGTCTCGCGGCCGGACCCGGTACCGCCTTCGTCACTTCCACGGCTCGGCTCCGGACGACCGCCGGGATGTGGCTCCGCGATAGGTCTGGCCTGGTCGGAGTCTCCCGCCCGCGCGTTGTGGTCACCGCCGGTCGGCTCCGCCGTGCGGCGCGGTGGCGACGAGTGGCTCTCCCCGGCGAAGTCAGCCTCCTGCGGACGGCCGGGCGCACCGGCTCTCGTGCCGCCGCTTCCGGGCGTGCGATGTGACTCGGGGGCGTTCGTCCGCGCCGCGAGGTCTTCGATCCGGCGGATCAGTGTGCGCAGCAATGCGATTCCGGTGAGTACGCCGACGAGCGTGGGGAGTGCCCACGTCCAGACCGCCTGCGGACGGTCCAGTGCCGCCACCGTCGCCAGCACGCCGAAGGCCCCGAACAGGATGGATCCGAGCGGTCGGCGCACCCGTTCCAGCAATCCCGCACCGGCGGCCACGGTCACCGCGACCGCGCCCATGATGAGGTACAGCACGAGTTTGTCGCTGGTGCCAAAGGTGTCGATCGCCCACTCGCGCACCGCGTCCGGCGTGTGGTCGACCACCCCGGCCCCGACGGCGGCCAGCGGCGCGCTCTGCACCGCGACGATCGCGGCGAGCAGTTCGGCCGCGCCGAGGATCGCCCCGGCCGCCACGATGCCACTCGCTACCCGCAGTTCCCGTTCGGCCACGCCTCCGACCCTACTGCCGGTACGAGCCGCTGAGCTGCGGCAAGCTATGACATTCCGGTGACGTCGCGGCCGGGGGTGGAGTGCCGGATTCTGGCGCGAAGATGGGGTCGGGATCGAGCATGAACGTGCGCTCCGGGGCAGAGCACGCTCGACCCCGGGCGTGTAGGTATGAGCTGGGACTCGGGCGTGTAGGTCCGCTCGAACTCGGCAATGCAGGCGCGCTCAGAGTTGGGCGTGTAGGTGCGCTCGGGCGCGGTAGCGCGCTCGGGTCGGATCCAGCACGCGCGGCGCGAATCTGTGCCGGGCGATACGTCAGGTCAGGGCGATACCGGTCTAACCGCTCTCCCGCGCCCGCCGCACGTACAGTCGCTGGCTGGCCCGCGCGACCAACTCGCCGTCGGCGTCGACGATGCGCGCTTCGTGTTCGGTCTCGGATTTGGAGCCGTCGGCGGTCCGCTCGCGGATTACGTCCACCAGCACGCGCGGCATCTCCATGGTCGCGTACACCGTGCCACGGCCGGGCCGCACGAAGTCGATCTCGGCGGTGGTGTTCCACACCCGGTACGCGCCGCCGAGCTGCCCCTGCGCCATCATGCCGAAGAAGGGATCGGTCATGGCGAACAGCGACCAGCCGGGTGCCGCGCCATTGTGGTTGGAGTTCCAGCGCCGCACCCGCAGGCGCACGGTGACCGAGGTCCAGTCGTCGGCGAACGGCTCCACGTGGACGCCCAGAAACAGCAGGGGCGGAGCGAGATTCATGACCTTCGCGAGCCGACGCGGAGTCAGCAGCCGTGCCGATATCCCGCGCTCCCCGAAACCGACCGTGCTCGAGCCCATTTCGGCAGTCTAGGTCGAGACCGGTCAGCGCGCGTCGCCTTTGTGCCGCTGGTAGTAGCGGGCAACGCGGGCCCGGTTGCCGCAGCGGTCGGGGGAACACCACTGGCGGCGCGGATGAGCGGGCAGGAAGAGCATGACGCAATCGTCTGCGGCGCAACGCTTCACCCGTGCGAGAGCGGAGTCGGTGAGAAGATCCACGGCGGCGTCGGCCAAGGTCGCGGCCAGGTGGGCGGTCGGGTCGCCGGTGCGGCGCGGGGCGGCGGTGAGGGTCGCACCGTTCCAGTCCAGCCGGCGGACGGCGGGTGCGGCGGATTGCGCTTCGTACAGTCCGCGCAGCGCCGCCGCCGGGGGACGGCGTTCGCGCAGCAGGGCGTCGAGTATGACGGCGGTGTGCTCGCGGACGGCCCGCACCGCCGCCAGTTCGGCAGGTCCGGGATGCGCGTTCACCGCCTCCGGCAGCCGGTCGCCCTCCAGCCGCAACCAGTTCCCCAGCTGCTCCGGGGTTTTCAGCAGGTCACCGCCGACCGGCCGGGTGTTCACCAGATCCAGGGCCAGTGGTTCGCCGATCAGCGGTTCGAGCTCCATCACTCCCTAATGCTAACTCAAGCTGTTGACGCATTAGCAGGCCAAGGGTTAGAACTAATGCATCATCACCGCGAGAAAGCATGTGAACAACGTGAACACCCACCCCTTGGTCCAGTACCGCGCTCTCACCGTCGACAACGTCGAGGTCCACTACCGCGAATCGGCCCCCACCCGCACCGACGCCCCCGCCCTGCTGCTCCTGCACGGCTTCCCCTCCGGCTCACACCAGTTCCGTCGCCTCATCGACCTGCTCGGCGACCGCTACCGCCTCATCGCCCCCGACTACCCCGGTTTCGGGAACACCGTCGCCCCAGCCGATTTCGACTACACCTTCGACCGTCTGGCCGACATCACCGAGGGCTTCATCACGAGTCTCGGCCTGACCCGTTTCGCCATGTACGTCTTCGATTTCGGCGCACCCGTGGGCTTCCGCCTCGCCACCCGCCACCCCGAATGGATCTCCGCCCTCGTGGTGCAGAACGGCAACGCCTACGAGGCCGGACTCTCCGACGGTGCAAAGGATTTCATCGCCCTACGCCCCGACCAGGACGGCGCGGAGGCCACCATCCGCCAACTGCTCACCCTGGAAGGCACCCGAGGCCAGTACGAACACGGCGTCCCCGACCCCACCCTGCTGTCCCCCGACAGCTGGACTTTGGACCAGCACTACCTCGACCTCCCCGGCCGCAAGGAAGCCCAACTCGCCCTGGCCTTCGACTACCACTCCAATGTGGCCCGCTACCCCGAATGGCAGTCCTGGCTCCGCACCCACACACCCCCCACCCTCATCACCTGGGGCGCGAACGACCCCTTCTTCCCCGCCCCCGGCGCCCACGCCTACCGCACCGACCTCCCCGAGGCCGAACTACACCTCTTCGACACCGGCCACTTCGCTTTGGAAACCCACCTGACCGAGATCGCCCCGCTCATCGCCGACTTCCTCGACCGCGTCCACACCCCGGCCGTTCGGGGATGAGGGCACCATGCGAACCAGCCGCGCGACACCTCCGAAGCGGCACGCCCACCCGCGCACAGCCCCGACCAGGAGGCCCGCGCCGCCGACCGCCTGGTCGGCATCGCCATCGAATCCCAGCCGCGCCGGTCAGTCCCGCACCCGGGCCACGACGGCCTCGATGCCGACCAGCGCGGCGAGCTGGTCGCCGCTGAGCAATCCGGTCAGATGACGCGTGACCGCGGCCTCGTGCACCGGTGTCGCGTCCCGCAGTGCCGTCCGCCCCGCCTCCACGAGCACGACGTCGTCGCCGCGTCCGTCGCGCTCGCAGGGTTCGCGGGCGATCAGGCCGCGCTTCTCCATCCGCCCGAGCTGACGCGAGAGCCGACTGTGCGCCCAGCCCAGGTGCGCGGCCAGACCGCCCACCCGCACGCAGTCCAGCCGCGCGGCCAGCTCGGCGGTGGCGGCGAGCACCTCGAAATCCGGCAGTGAGAGGCCGGTGCCATGTTCGATGTCGCGCGCGATGGCGGCGTCGACCAGTTCGCGCATCCGGCGATAAGCAGCCCAGGCACCGGCCGCGGTGGCGTCGGCGGTCCGGGGCGGGGAGGTGGACGGGCTCATGCCGACCAGTCTACCAATCTTATTTACATGTAACGAAGATGCCGCTACATTCTTCGTTACACGTAACGAATATGAAGGCGGTAGTCGTGATCCTCAGCCCATCACTCCTGTGCACCCACCCGTTCGCGCAGCGCGCCGGGGGTGCGGCATGATCGCGATCGTGCTCGCCCTGGGCGCCGCATTCGGCTGGGGTGCTTCGGATTTCATCGGCGGAATGAAATCGCGCAGGGTGCCGCTGCTGTCGGTGCTGATGATCTCCCAGGCCACCGCGCTGGGCCTGCTCGCGGTGGTGACCGCGGCCCGTGGCGCGGGCGTGCCCGAACCCGCCGCACTGGGCTGGGCGGCCGCGGCCGGACTGGCCGAGACCCTGGCGGTGGCCGCGCTCTACCGCGGGTTGGCCGTCGGCACCATCAGCATCGTCGCGGCCGTCGCGGCCACCGCGCCCATGGTGCCGCTGCTGACCGGACTGGTCCTGGGTGAGGTGCCGGGGCGAATCCAGTTGGCAGGACTCGTCTTCGCGGTGCTCGGCCTGGTCGTCGCCTCCGCACAGGGCCGCGGCGGCTCGGCCGGGCGGGTCCTACCCAGCGTCGGCTACAGCGCGCTGGCGGCGGTCGGATTCGGCTTGTTCTTCCTGGCCATGGACACCGCCAGCGCCCACGACATCGGCTGGTCATTGTTCACGGCTCGCCTGACCGCCGTGCTCGCCATCGGCGCGGTCGTACTGGCGACCCGTCATCGAATCGCGGTGCCCACCAAGGAGATACCCGGCATCGCCCTGGTCGGCGCACTGATCGTGGCCGCGGACGCGCTGTACGCCACCGCCTCGACGCTGGGCCTGGTAGGGGTCGTATCGGTACTCGGCGCGCTGCACACCCTGGTCACCATGGCCCTGGCACGCCTGTTCCTCGGCGAACGGCTCGCCCGCACCCAACGCGCCGGGGTCGCGACCGCACTGCTGGGCGTGCTGGCCATCTCCGCGGGCTGACACCGCCGTGCGCGCGACGCTCCCCATGTGTCGCCGAACCGAAACTCCGGCGGCCGGTCGTCGTCGACGCGTTCGATGTAGGTCTCGGCAGCCCTGCTCTCGGTCGGCTCATATCCGGGAAGCATCAGATCCCCATACGTCCGCGGAGGCACATTGGACAGCGCACCCCGCCGCTGCCTACCCCGCACAACCCGAAACGCCCACCAACACCCCGCCAGCACCACGACCGGCAGGGCGATCATCAGGAGCAGCTCCATAATCGACGAGCCCAGCCCGGAGACCTGCCGCGCCATCAACATCACATACCGATGACCGAGTACCTCACAGAGTGCCGGACGACCGGATCTGAACGGACGCTCCGACCTCACGAAGAGGAGCCGCTAGGACCTCCATTTCGACCCGGGTTCCTTCCGGCCCCGTGCCACGGCTCGGAGAAGCCGTGTTCGACGACTACGCGACGCTGCGTTGCTCGTTCTACTACCGGCACGTGTACGACCTCCTCGGACGGACCGCCGTCCTCCTGCCGTTCTCGGCGGTCACGCACGTACCGCTCCAGCGGATGTTCGAGGCCGACCGGGTCTTCGTCCGCAGCGATACGAACTACAAGCTGTTCCCCGCTGATGTGCATGCGATCGCGGAGTTGGAGTATTGGGTCCGGACATATGACCAATACCGCGACGAGCTCGTCGTCGTATCCGAGGTCGTGAGCTTCGAGCGCGAGTACCGCTGCTTCTGCCGTAACGGCCGCTTCGTCTGCGGCAGCTCCTACCCCATCGAGCCGTACCTTCCCGTCCCTGATGATGTCCGCCGCTTCGCGGAGACCGCGGCGACACGACTGCTAGCCCATGGTTCCACCATGGTCACCGTCGATGTCGGCGTGGGCTGCGACGGCGCACTCCGCCTGGTCGAACTCGGCGGCGTGAACAGCTGGGGCATCTATGGCTCGAACGTCGCCGACTTCGTCGCCGCGATGGAAGCCGAGGCCCTGGCTCGCGCCGATGTGTGACGAGTAGGTCCCGGCGAAGGGTCGCCCAGTAACACGACAGCTACCCCGTTCCGATGTGTCTGGCATCACCCATTCAGGAGGTTCGGGATGTTTTCTGCGAAGCGACTCGCCGCCGGTGCCGTCGTGGCCACCGCGACCGCGGCCACCGTGCTCGCCGGTGGTGGTATGGCACAGGCTGACGTGCCGGTATGGCAGGCCAACTGTCACGTGTACAACATCTTCAACACCGGTGGAATGTCCACCTGCGAGCTGCCGACCTGGCACCAGGTGAAGCTCACCTGCGTCGCGTGGCCGGTACCGTTCATCTACTGGAAGTACGGCCCGGCACACTACGGGCAGAACCAGTCCTGGGCCAGCTGCGATTCGCTGAACGCACTGGTGGGGATCGAGGTCATCCAGGCGTAGGTCACGCACCGTGGCCTACTCGGATGGTGTGCGGATGCCGCGCCGACCGAACCGGTCGGCGCGGCATCAGGGCCGTCACGGCATGGTCGCGATCCAGTCGGTGACGACCTGGACGTACCGCTCCGGTTGCGGCTCGTGCATGGTGTGCGGGGCATCGAGGGCGGTGTAGGTGACCGGCTGCCCGGCGGACTCCAGCAGGCGGCGGGCCTGCCGGGCCTGGATGTCGGTCATCGCGCCCATGAGTTGACCGGTGTCGGGATCGGTCAGGTGGAAGTGGTGGGTGAGCAGCACGGGGACTCTGTTCCGCGACAGCATGGCGGCGTGGTCGCAACCGGCGTTCGCGGTGTCGGTGGCCCATGCCCGACCCCACTCCGGGTCGTACTCCTTCAGATGTTGCGGCGGGGTGGCGGCGGCACCGTCGCCGGTGCCGTCACCCATCATGAACGCGATACCGGGATGCAGGAATTCGGGTAGTTCACGCGGCGCGGCGGCGACCATGCCGTCCCAGTCTCCGATCGACCATTGCGGGCCGAGCCACTTGGCCCACAGGGTGAAGATCGGACCCAGGGTCTGTGCCATGCCGGGACCGTAGGGCGGGGTCGCCTGGGAGGCGAACAGCGGCGGATCCTCGAGGATCGCGCCCCGGAGCAGACCGGGCTTGGCGTAGGCGGCCAGCCAGGCGGCGACGACGCCGCCGGAGGAGTTGCCCGCGACCAGGGTGGGCCGCCCGATCACCAAGTCGATGAACCGTTCGACATCGCTGCCCCAGATGTTGAGGTTGTAGCGCCCCGGAGTCCACGTGGAGCGCCCCTGCCCGCGCAGGTCGATGGCGAACACCCGGAACCGGTCGGTCAGCAACGGAATGGCGTCCTCGTAACCCCACCAAGATTCCCCCTGGGCGGGAATGAGCAGCAGCGGCGGAGCGGCGGGATCGCCCGCGGCGACGTAGTTCATGCGAATCTCGCCGAGATCCACGGTGTGCTCGTCGAACCTGTGCGCGACGAAGGTATCCGCGCGGTCCGCGGCTTCGGAAATGCCCATGATCGTCGATCCTCCCCTGGTGAACGGACCGGCAGTCGAACGGCTGCACGCCAGCGCGTCAGCCAACTGCTGGTGATCATCTGTGTGAACCCACCGTAGAAATCAGCTAGGACAGCTCGCGCCCTAGCTCACCGGAGCGACAATGTAACCCCCGCCACACGTGACCGCCCGTATCGCAATACGCTTCGACCGGTCCGGCTATTCGACCGGGCTGAAGCCCACCATCCACGGCACCCCGAACCTATCGGTCACCATCCCGAATCCCTCCGACCATTCGGTCTTGCCGAAGGGCATGGTGACTTCGCCGCCCGCCCCGAGTTCGGTGAAGATGCGTTCGGCTTCCTCGCGGAGGTCGAGGTCGACCGAGACCGCGTAGGGCGGGTTGGCGGTGTTCACCGTCTCGCCGGGCGGGCAGTCGGAGGCCATGAGCAGGTGGGCGGTGCCGCGCAGCGGGAGGGCCACGTGGGCGATGAGGTTCTTGGCTTCGTCGGAGAGTTCGTCACCGCCGCCCATCTCACCGAAGCGGGTGATGTCGAGTTCACCGCCGAAGACGCTCTGGTAGAAGGTGAACGCCTCCTCGGCGTTGCCGTTGAAGATCAGGTACGGATTCAGGTTCACGGTATGCCTCCTCACGCGCTGACGGGTCGGGGAAACGGCAGCGGCCGCCGCCCCCGCAATGGAGACGACGGCCGCGGCCGAAACTCATCGGCGTTCAGTTGTAGATCGCGTCCACGTCGGTGGCGTACTGCTTCATGACCACCGCGCGCTTGAGCGACATCTTCGGGGTCAGCTCGCCGCCCTCCTGGGTCCAGTCGACCGGCAGGATGCGGATCTTCTTGATGGCCTCGGCGTGCGACACCAGCTTGTTGGTGGCGGCCACCGCCTCGTTGATCTCCGCGACCAGCTTCGGGTTCTCGATGATCTGCTCCATCGCGGTGTCGGCCGCAACGCCGTTGCGCTCCTTCCAGCCCGGCAGCGCCTCCTGGTCGAGGGTGATGAGCGCGCCCACGAACGGCTGGCCGTCGCCGACCACCATGACCTGGCTGATCAGCGGATGCTGGCGCAGGGAGTCCTCGAGCATGGCCGGGGAGACGTTCTTGCCGCCCGCGGTGACGATGATCTCCTTCTTGCGGCCGACGATGGAGATGAAGCCCTGCTCGTCGATGGCGCCCAGATCACCGGTCTTGAACCAGCCGTCGGCGAACGCGTCGGCGGTGGCCTCCGGGTTGTTCCAGTAGCCGGCGAAGACGACCGGGCCCTTGATGAGCAGTTCGCCGTCCTCGGCGACCTTCGCGCCGTGACCCGGCAGCGGACGACCCACGGTGCCGACCTTGATGTGCTCCGGGGTGTTCACGCTGACGGCGGCGGTGGACTCGGTCAGACCGTAGCCCTCGTAGATGGTGACGCCCGCGCCGCGGAAGAAATGCCCCAGGCGCGCGCCCAGGGGTCCGCCGCCGGAGACGGCGGAGGCGCAGCGGCCGCCCATGGCCTCGCGCAGCTTGCCGTACACCAGCTTGTCGAAGACGGTGTGCTTGAGCTTGAGCACGAAACCGGGGCCGCCGTTCTGCAGCGCCTCGGAGTACTGCACGGCCACATCGGCGGCGGCGTCGAAGATCTTGCCCTTGCCGCCGTCGTGCGCCTTCTGCTTGGCGCCGTTGAACACCTTCTCGAATACGCGCGGCACCGAGAGGATGAAGTCCGGCTTGTACTTGCCGAACTGCTCGACCAGCGTGGTCCAGTCGGCGGTGTGCGCCACGGTGACACCGGCGTCGAAGGCGGCCAGCGCCACGGCGCGGGCGAAGACGTGCGCCAGCGGCAGGAACAGCAGCGACTTGCGGTCGGGCCGCAGGAATTCGCTCATGGCGGAGCGGTCGGCGGCCGATTCGGCGTACAGGTTGGCATGCGAGAGCATGACGCCCTTGGGGCGGCCGGTGGTGCCGGAGGTGTAGATGAGGGTGGCCGGGGAGGCCGCCTTCACCTGGGCGCGGCGCTCGTGCACCACACTGTCGTCGAGATCCGCGCCGCGCTTGATCAGTTCGGCGACCGCACCGCCCTCGATCTGCAGCACCTCGCCCAGTTCGCCGAGGCCGCCCTCGATCTCGCCGATGGTGGCGCGGTGCTGCTCGTTCTGGACGATGATCAGCTTGGTGGCCGAATCGGACAGGATCCAGCGGCACTGCTCGGCCGAGGAGCTGTCGAAGATGGCGACGGTGCAGCCGCCGGCGGCCCAGATGGCGAAGTCGAGCACCACCCACTCGTAGCTCGTCGCGGCCATGATGGCGACGCGGTCGCCGAGCTCGATGCCGGAGGCCACGAACCCCTTGGCGACATCGGTCACGGTCTTGGCGAACTCCGTGGCCGTGACGTCGTTCCAGCCGCCGTTACCATCCGGAGTGTTGAAGACGACCAGGTTCGGCGTCTCCTTCGCATGCCGGAACGCGCCGTCCGACATGTTCGCGTTCTCCGGAATGGTGTAGGTAGCCGGGACTTCGAACTCTCGCATCGCTGCCCTTCCACAGTGGGTTAACTCGCCAGTAATTTACGCCACGCTCCGGCGCAGTGCCCGGCGGGACCTGCGGAACAGGTTCCGAAGCAGGCCGCCGGGCTGGGGTCACAGGTGCTCGGACATTAACCGATGAACCGCGTTTGCGCAGGTCGTAGTGCCTGCCGCAGGAATTCCGCGAGCTCGCGGGTCACTCGCGCGGCCGCTTCTACCAGAGTTGCCTGCGCTTGGGAGACGTGCCAGAGCCCACGGCTCTCGCTGAAGTCGACGGAAACACCGGAAGATTCCAGTTTCGTGACCAGCCGCAGGCACTGACCGTGCAGCAGTTCGTCCACATCGGCCTGCACATAGGTGGGCGGCAGGCCGTGCAGGTCGGCGAGCAGCGGCGCGTAGCCGGGGTCGAGCCCGTCCGCGCCGCCCAGGTACGCGTCGGCGCAGGACCGCGACCACGGCGTGGTGAGCACGAGATCGCTGGCGCGCTCGGGGATCTCGTTGGGATCGGACCACGGCGCGATCAGCCCGAGCGCGGCCGGGGTGAACCCGTGCCGGTCCCGCAGCCGCAGCGCCAAGGCCAGCGACAGTCCGCCACCGGCCGAATCACCGGCCACCGCAATGCGTTCCGGCCGGTAGCCGGTGGCGACCA
Source organism: Nocardia sp. CC213A (assembly GCF_030766805.1). Classification (NCBI taxonomy): domain Bacteria; kingdom Bacillati; phylum Actinomycetota; class Actinomycetes; order Mycobacteriales; family Nocardiaceae; genus Nocardia; species Nocardia sp. CC213A. The sequence continues at coordinate 111,645 of NZ_JASFXA010000013.1, read as the reverse complement.
GATCCAGGAAGGCGGCCTCGGCGTCGTCGAGCGCGGCCGGGAAGGGATGTTCGGGCGCGAGCCGGTAGTCCGGCACGTGCACCCGGCAGCCGATCTCCCGGGCCAGCACCGCGGCCAGGGAGCGGTGCGTCACCGGTGAACCGACCGTGTAACCGCCGCCGTGCAGGTACAGCACCGTGATGGCATCGGAAACCGGTCCGGCGGTGAGCCTTTCGGCGGGCCGCTCACCCAGGCGGATGCGTTCCACCCGGGTGCCGCGCGGCAGCAGCTGTCCGGCCGCACCGGCGTCCATGAGCCGACGCTGCACGGTGAACGGCAGCCGGGCGTTGAGCATGACACGGAACAGCGGACGGAGTACCGCGCGGGCGACGGGCAGCGGCAGCGAGATCTCGGGCATGATCACTTTCAGGGCAGGGCGCGCTTCTGCACGACGGCGGCGATGCGCTGGTAGTACGAGGCGGTGGTGCGCACGAACAGGTCCAGAACCTTTGCCTCCCAACCGATCAGCACCCGGCCGTGGCCCTTGCCGACGCCGTTCAGAATGGTTTCGGCGGCCATCTCGGGGGTGTGCATGGCGAGCTTGCTGTCGAACAGGGCGGCCAGGTTCTTCTGATCCAGTCCCTCGGCGACGGTGGCGTTGCGGGCCACGGCGGTCTTGATGCCGCCCGGGTGCACGCAGGTCACCTTGACCGGATCACCGCTCATGAGCATTTCCTGCCGCAGCGCCTCGGTGAAGCCGCGCACTGCGAACTTGGCGGCGTTGTAGGCACTCTGGCCGGGGACCGCGATCAGCCCGAAGAGGCTGGACACGTTCACAACGTGGCCCGCACCGGATTCGATCAGGTACGGCAGAAACGCCTTGGTGCCGTTGACGACTCCCCAGAAGTCGACGTCCATGATGCGTTCGATGTCTTTGAACTGCGTCGCGATCACGTCGCCGTGGTGGGCGATTCCGGCATTGTTGTAGATCTGGTTGACCTTGCCGAAGTGCTCCTTGACCTGGTCGGCGTAGAGCAGCACGGCCTCGCGCTCGGCCACATTGAGCCGGTCGGACTTGATCTGCACGCCGAACTTCTCACAGCGGCGCACGGTTTCGGCCAGGCCCTCGGTATCGATATCGGAGAGCGCGAGTTTCGCGCCGCGCCGGGCCAGCGCCTCGGCGAGGGCGCGACCGATGCCGGATCCGGCGCCGGTGATCACGCAGACCTTGTCCTGGAAGTAAGCGTCGTTGCTCACGGTCACTCTTTCGGTTGGGGTGGACGGTTTCAGGATGCCTTGGCGACGGCGGCGGTCGTGGTGTCGTAGGCCGCGACGTCGAACTTCTCGAGCAGACTACGGAACCGGAAGGTGAAGTCCGGCCACAGCGTGGTGTTGTTGCCGTGCTTGTCGAGATACCAGCTGGCGCAGCCGCCGGTGCTCCACACGGAACCGACCAGCTTCTTCTGCAATTCGGCGTTGAAGGCGTCCTGCACGTCCTGGCGCACCTCCACGGTGCGCAGCCCCTGCTTGTCGATGGTGGCGACCGCGTCGGCGATGTAGTTGATCTGCGATTCGATCATGTACACCATCGAGGTGTGGCCCAGGCCCACGTTCGGGCCCAGCAGGAAGAACATATTCGGGTAGTTGTGGATGGTCGAACCCTTGTAGCCCTGCTGACCGGTGGCGTCGAAGACCTCGGCGAGGGTGCGGCCGTCACGACCGGCGATGGTCTCGAACACCGGGGAGTCGGTGACGTGGAAGCCGGTGGCGACCACGATGGCGTCGACCTCGCGCTCCGCCCCGTCCTTGGTGACGATGGAGTTGCCGGTGATCTCCTTGATGCCGTCGGTGACCACGTCCACGTTGTCGCGCGAGAGCGCCGGGTAGTAGTCGTTGGAGATCAGCATGCGCTTGCAGCCGATGCGGAAGTTCGGGGTGACCTTGCGGCGCAGTTCCGGATCGCGGACCTCGGCGAACAGCTTGGCGCGGGCGATGGTCTCCAGGATGCGCATGGCGGGCGGGAATTTGGCCAGGCCCACCACCTGGGTTTCGCGGGCGGCGTAGATGGCGGCGCGGGAGAGCGCCTGCACACCCGGAATGTATTTGAACGCCAGCTTTTCCGGGGCCAGGTAGGGCCGGTCCATGCGCGGCAGCAGCCACGGCGCGGTGCGCTGGTACACGTCCAGGTGTGCGACCTGCTTCGCGATATTCGGCACGATCTGGATCGCGGACGCGCCGGTGCCGATCACGGCGACCCGCTTGCCGGTGAGGTCGGCGTCGTGGTCCCAGCGCGCGGAGTGGAAGATCTCGCCCTGGAACTCGTTGATGCCCTTGATATCCGGCAGGTTGGGCTCACACAGCGCGCCCACGGCGGAGATCAGGATGTCGGCGGTGAACGCCCCCTGGCTGGTCTGGATCTCCCAGCGCGCGGCGGCGTCGTTCCACTGCGCGCCGGTCATCTCGCAGCCGAAGATGTGGCGGTCGCGTACCCCGTACTTGTCGGCGACGCCCTGGATGTAGCGCTGGATCTCCGGCTGCTTGGAGAACGAGCGGCTCCAGTCCGGGTTGAGCGCGAAGGAGTACGAGTACAGCTGGGAGGGCACATCGCAGGCCGCGCCCGGGTAGGTGTTGTCGCGCCAGGTGCCGCCGACATCGTGTCCGCGCTCCAGCACGAGGTAATCGTCGTGCCCCTGCTGGCTCAGGCGGATTGCCATGCCCAGACCGGAAAACCCGCTGCCCACGATGATGATGCGGGAGTGACGGGCAGGCCGGTTGCCGACAGCTTTGTCTGTAACCTTGCGACTCATATAAGCGAGCGTAAGGTCTTATTGAGCAGGAGTCAACAGTATTGACTCACGTTCAGTAGTATCGGTGTGGTGAGTAGGGAACGCAGCCGGGACCAGACCGTATCCAAGCGTGTGCGCCTGAGTCCGGAGGAACGCCGCCGACAGCTCATCACGCTGGGCGTGGAGATGCTGCGCGGACGCGCGCTCGAAGACATCTCCATCGGCGAGATCGCTACCCAGGCCGGGATCTCCCGGGGCCTGCTGTTCCACTATTTCCCGTCCAAACAGGACTTCCACCTGGCGATCGTCCAGTACGCCAATGCCGAACTCCTGGAGAAGACCGCACCCGACCGCACCCTGCCGCTCTACAACATGCTGCGCGACGCGATCGAACGCTATGTCGACTACGTCAGCGAGAACCGCACCTCCTATCTGGCCCTGCTGCGCGGTCCGGCCAGCGCCAGCCCCGAACTGGTCGCCCTGGTCACCCAGACCCGCCTGGCTCTCGTCGACCGCATCCTCACCGAATCCCCGATCGCCGTCGACGATCCGGACCGCCCCCGCCTACGCCTGGCCGTGCGCGGCTGGATCGCCTTCGTCGAGGAGACCACCCTCACCTGGCTACGTGAAGAGCCCATCCCCCGCGAGACGCTGGTCGACATGCTCGTCGACTCGCTCCCGGCCCTGGCACTGAATCCGGTGCTCGCGGCGGCACTGCGCGCCTGATCGCCCCCAGCGTCGCCACCGCGCACCGGCAACAGAGCGCACCGGCCCGCCACCAGCCCGGCGGACTCGCACACGAGGTCCTGACCGCCGCGTTTCCCGCCAGGACCCCGGCCATCCGGACTGCGCCGCGTTCCCTCGCCAGCGCCGCGCTACCAGGCCGTCCGGGCGGTCCGTCGGCCCGCGGATTCCACCCGCTTCCACAGCTTCTGGGGCCGCCGAACTATCGCGGTCGCCGTCGAGCGCACGCCGAGATGGCGGATCGAACTACCGGTGGCCGCGCTCATCCGCGTGACCGCCACAAGTCCGCGCGCCGGTCCGGGATCGGCGACCGCACCGTCCCGGACCGGGCGTTCTCAGTGCGGTACCGAGACGGCCTCCACGAAGTGGGCGAGCTGCTCGTCGCTCACATTACGGGCCAGGTCGGATTCGCAGATCATGCCGACCAGGCGTTTGCCATTGCGGGTGTCGATGACCGGGAGGCGCTTGATCTGCGCCTGCTCCATCATCTCGAGCACTTCGGAGACGTCGGTGTCGGCCGATACCCACCGTGGGGTGCCCTGCGCCAGGTCGCCCGCCCGCACCCGGCTCGGGTCGTGGCCCTCGGCAATGCAGCGCACCACGATGTCGCGGTCGGTGAGCATCCCGATGAGGCGGTCGTTATTGCAGATGGGCAGGGCGCCGACGTCCATATTGCGCATCAGCTGCGCGGCCCTGTCCAGGGTTTCGTCGGCGGGGACGCAGGTGGCGTCCCGGTGCATGATGTCGCGTGCCTTCATGGCCTTCACAACAATCCTCCTGAGGGTGGGGTGAGTGAATCCGGCACTACTTCGGGCCGAATCCATCGTGACCCACCTCACAGCAGGGGTCAATGGTTCGATTTGCGGGACGATAGCGGATGGATGCCGCCGACGCCCGGAGCCGAGGCCCGCACGGCCAGTGCGAGCAGGCCGTCCAGCGCCAGGGCGAGGGCGGCGACCAGGATCGCGCCCACCAGCACCCGGTCGTATTTGTAGAGGCCGATACCGTCGAAGATGTAGCGGCCGAGCCCACCCAGATTGACGTAGGCCGCGATGGTGGCGGTGGCGACCACCTGGAGGGTGGCGGCGCGCAACCCGGTCAGCAGGATGGGCAGCGCATTGGGGAATTCCACGCGCAACAGAATCTGATACTCGCGCATCCCCATGGCGCGGGAGGCGTCCACGACCAGCGGGTCCACATTGGCCACCCCCGCGTAGGCCCCGGCCAGCAGCGGCGGAATGCCCACCGTGATCAGCGCCAGCAGGGGCGGAACCAGACCCAGCCCCATCAGCAGCACCAGGAAGGTGAGCAGACCGAGGGTGGGCAGGGCGCGCATGGCATTGGCGAAGCCGACGATGAATGCCGAACCGCGCCGGGTGTGGCCGATGACCATGCCCAGCGGCACGGCCAGCGCCGCGGACAGGGCGACCGCCAGGAAGCTGTACCACAGATGCTCGCGCAACCGGGCGGCGATACCGGCGGGCCCGGACCAGTTGCCGGCCGTACTGAGGTATTCCCAGGCCTGCACGAAAAGGTTCATGCCGCACTACCTTTCGGAGCAGCCGCACCGCCGTTCGGGGCCGTCGGACCCTTGGCCGGATCGATCGCGCCGCGCAGCCGCCGCCGGGTGCCGGGCGTGCGGCCGGTGCGCAGCCACGGCGTGGCCAACCGGCCCAGCAGGTAGAGCAGGCGGTCGATCACCAGCGCCAGCACCAGCACCACGATGATGCCCGCGATGATCTCGTCCGGATAGTCGCGCTGATATCCCTGGGTGAACAGTTTGCCGAGGCCGCCAACGCCGATGAGCGCGCCCACGGTGACCATGGAGATATTGGTGACCGCGACCACCCGCAGGTTCGCCACGAAAACCGGGAAGGCCAGCGGGAATTCGACGGTGAGCACGCGGCGCAGGCGCGCGTAGCCGATGGCGTCGGCGGCGTCGAGCACCGCCGCGGGCACCGAATCCAGCGCCGTGGGCACCGCGACCACCAGCAATGCCACCGAGTAGATGGTCAACGCGATGATCACGTTCAGCGGATCGATGGTCGAAATGCCCAGCAGCGGCGGCAAAATCACGAACAGCGCCAGCGACGGAATGGTGTACGCGATTCCGGCGGCCGTGACGGTGATCCGGCGCAGCCACGGAACCCGGTGCGCCACCGCACCCGCCGGAATGGCGATGAGCAGCCCGAGCAGCAACGGCACCAGCGCCAGCACCAGGTGCGTGCGGGTGTAGTCCGCGATGTCGCCGAAATTGTCGATGAGGTACCTCATCGCGCGCCGCTCCCCGGACGCGGGCCGCCTACGGGCGAACCCCACGCCGCACCGGCGGAATGCGGCCTGGTCGGCGCGGCGGCGGACAGCCAAGTACCGGCGGCCGACAGCCAAGTCGCGGCGGCGGGCGGCCGAATCGCGGCGGCGGTGAGCGGCCCAGTCAGCGCGGCAGCGGACAGCCGAGTCGCGGCGGCCGACAGCCAAGTCGCGGCGGCGGGCGGCCGAATCGCGGCGGCGGTGAGCGGCCCAGTCAGCGCGGCAGCGGACAGCCGGGTCACCACGGCGGTGGTCCGCCGACTCGCTGCGGTAGCGGGCGGCCACGCCGCTACGGTGGTTGCCGGGCGGGTCGGCACGGTGCGCATTTCACGCCTCCCGGTCAGCGGTCGGCGATTCCTGGAAGTAGTGCTTGTTGCGGTCGGCGTCCTCGCCGGAGCGTTGGCGGGCCAGTGCCTCGAGCACGTCTCCGGCGTCGATGCCGCCGCGCACCGCACCCGAGTCGTCCACGGCCACACCGATTCCCGACGGCGAGGAGACCGCCGCGTCCAGTGCGAGCCGCAGGTCACCATCCGGTGGGAACAGGGAGCCGCCCGCCGACATGCAGTCGCGCAGCGGATTTCCGGCGCGGAAGGCTTCCACGCCGGTGACGTCGATCCAGCCGAGCGGCTTGCGTTCGGAGTCCACCACCAGCACCCAGTCGCCGAGCAGCAGCCGCTGCCCGCTGATCTCGTCCTCGGTCGCGGTGGCGACGCCCAGGATCGGCACGGTATCGGCGGAGCGGAACGACAGCGCCCGGTAGCCCCGGTCGCGGCCGACGAATTCGGCGACGAAGTCGTTGGCGGGCTGGGCCAGCACATGGTCGGGGGTGTCGTACTGCTGGAGCACGCCGCCCGGCCCGAAGACCGCGATGCGTTCGCCCAGGGTGACCGCCTCGTCGATATCGTGGGTGACGAACACGATGGTCTTGTGCAGTTCGGCTTGCAGCCGCAGCATTTCGGTCTGGAGTTCGGCACGCACCACCGGATCCACGGCACTGAACGGCTCGTCCATGAGCAGGATGGGCGGATCGGCGGCCAGCGCCCGCGCCACCCCGACACGCTGCTGCTGACCGCCCGACAGCTGGGACGGATAGCGTTGCGCCAGACCGCGGTCCAGACCGACCCGGTCCAGCACCTCCAACGCCGCCGCGCGCGCCTGCTTGCGCCGCACCCCCTGGAGCACCGGCACCGTGGCCACGTTGTCCAGGACGGTGCGGTGCGGCAGCAGGCCCGCGCTCTGGATGACGTAGCCGATGCCGAGCCGCAGCTTCACCGGGTCGATCGCCGAAATATCCTGTCCGGCAACGGTGATCGTCCCCGAGGTGGGGGCGATCATGCGATTGATCATGCGCATCGAGGTGGTCTTGCCGCAGCCGGACGGCCCGACGAAGACGGTGAAGGAACCGGATTCGATGCGCAGGTCCAGATCGTGTACGGCGGTGGTGCCGTCCGGATAGGTCTTGGTGACGCCGCGGAACTCGATATCGGACACGTGGGCCTCCCTATGCGATCGGCTGGTCGAGTCCCTGCGCCCGCACCCAGTCCGCCGCCGCGGCGGCCGGTTCGGTCTTGCTCGCGCCGGAGACCGCGGTATTGAGCGAAATCAGTTCCGCCGTGGTGAGTTTCGCCGACACAGCGTTCAGGACGGACACCAGCTTGTCGCTCTTCTTGGCGGCGTTGAACAGCGGCACCACGTTCTGGGCGGCGAAGTTGTTCTTCGGATCGGCCAGCACCACCAGGTCGTTCTCCGCGATGGCGGGTGAGGTGGTGAAGATGTCGGCGGCCGTCACCTGCCCTTCGACGAGTGCGCGCACGGTGGCCGGACCGCCGCCGTCGGCGATCGGCACGAAGTTGCCCGGCGCGATGTCGAGGTCGTAGTTCTTCTTCAGCCCCGGCAGACCGCCCGGCCGCTCCTGGAATTCCGCGGGCGCGGCGAACGTGACCTCGGCCGAGTGCGGGGCCAGATCGCCGATGGTCCGCAGGTTCCAGCGGTCGGCGGTGGCGCGGGTGACCACCACGGCGTCGGAGTCCTGGCCGGGAGCCGGGTCGGCAATGGCGAGCTGATCGCCGAGCGCGGCGGTGAGCGCGGCGTTCACCTCGTCGGCGGAGGTGGCGGTCGCCGCCGAGTCCAGGTACTGGAGCAGATTGCCGGTGTAGTCGGGCACCAGGCCGATCGAGCAGCTGCGCAGCGCCGGGACGTACGCCTCGCGGCTGCCGATATTGAGTTTGGTGTCGACACTGAAACCGTTGGCGCGCAAGGCTTCCGCATAGATGTTGGCGACAGTCTCGGATTCCGGGAAGTTGGCCGAGCCGACGGTGACCTGGTTCTCGTCGGTGCTGCAGCTGCCGCCGCCGCCCGAGAGCGGGTCGGAGTCGCCGCACGCCGTGAGCGCCATGGCGGCCGCGAGCGCGACGGCCGCGGCGACCACCCGGGCAACGGTGAGAGCGGGGCGTAGTCCGCGGCGGCCACGCGTGGTGATCGGGGATTTCACAACTGTCCTTCCGACATCCCAGCGGATCGACAGCGGCCACGGGATGGGAAGACCGGACCGCTCATGGGTGTCCATATTGCCTGGCTCGCCGAGTTGTCGCTGACTTCTCCTGGGCGTTTCGCGCAATCGAGTGTGCCGCTGTCCACCGCCCGCACCCCCGCCAGGCAGACTGTCGCACATGTTCGGCGCAACGATTCGCTTCGGGCGGAATGGTTTCGGTCGGCTGCTCGGTACGGCACTGGTGGCGGTGTCGGCGGCGGCCATGGTGTCCTGTGCCCGCGACGACGATCCGGCCATCGTGGTGGGTGCGGGTGATTCCGCGCAGGCGCGGGTGGTCGCCGAGATCTACGCGGGCGCGTTGGCCCGCACCGGAGCCCGGACCGCCGTCGCGGCCGACCTCGGCACCCGCGCCGACTACCTCGCCGCCCTCGACGCCGCCACCATCGCGGTGACCGGCGACGACACCGGCGATCTGCTGCGCGCCCTGCACGCCGACGCCACCGCGACCACCCCCGCGAAGGTGCTCGCGGCCGTCTACGCCGCGCTGCCCGAGGGCATCGTGGTCTCCGACCCCGCCGACGGCACCGATCTGCGCATCACGCTCACCACCCGCGCCGCCGAGAACCTCCCCGCCACACTGCCGGACCTGGCTCCCCGCTGCGCCGAGTTGCGGGTGGGCATCACCACCGGCACACCCACCGATCCGCTGCGCCCCGCCCTCGACCCCGCGCGGGACGTGCGGGACCCGCTCCGAAACACCTACGGCTGCACCATCACTCAGATCACCGAGTACCCCGACGATATCGCGGCCCGAAACGCCCTGCTCAACGGCGAGATCCAGGCGGCCGTCCTGACCGTCCCCCCGCCGCTGCTGCCCGGCCCCACTCCGGAAGACCTCACCACCATCGCGGACCCCGACTACGCCTTCCGCGCCCAGCAGGTCCTCCCTGTCATCCGCAAGGGCGCGCTCACCGGCGACCAGACCCGCAAACTGAACTACGTGGCGGGCGAACTCACCACCGCCGACCTCGCCGCCATGGTCCGCGACGTCCGCGACCACAACGCCTCCCCCACCGACCTGGCCCGCTCCTGGCTCGACGCCCACGCGCTGTAGCGGGACGTCGGACGGTCGCGCACGCCCGCCGCCGAGCGGGATCTCGTCACGACACGTCCCGGCCGTCGCTGCGGTGAGGTTCCACGCAACCGGCACGACCACACCGAAACCCAGGCCGTACGGCGGTGTCCCGAATGGCCGTACGGCGGTGTCCCCGAATGCGGGTTCGGCACTGTCGGCAGGGTTCATGGGTCATCTGAACGGCTGTGGTCCGCTCCTCCCGGCAGGCGCTCGTCGACGCGCCACACGGCTGCCTGCCGATCCGTCGACCGGTCGCGAACCCGCCGACGCAGCGGGGTCCCACCGACGCACGGCCACGCCCGACGGAACCGCACGTCGGGGGGACAGCCCGACGCACGCGACGCAGCCCGACGCACGCGCCGGGGGTCCGACTCCGATGGAACCGGACCCCCGTCCTGGTGACGTCTCCCGAGCTACGCGACGCCCTCGGCGCGGGCGGTGGCGGCCACGGCCTCGGCGACGGCCGGGGCCACGCGGGGGTCGAGGGGGCTGGGGATGATCTTGTCGGCGGAGAGCTCGTCGGCGACGACGCCGAAGATGGCGTCGGCGGCGGCGACCTTCATGCCCTCGGTGATGCGGCGCGCGCCCGCGTCCAACGCGCCCTTGAAGACGCCGGGGAAGGCGAGCACATTGTTGATCTGGTTCGGGAAGTCGCTGCGCCCGGTGGCCACGATGGCGGCGTACTTGGCGGCCACGTCCGGGTGGATCTCCGGGTTCGGGTTGGACATGGCGAAGACGATGGACTCCGGCGCCATGGCGGCGATGAGCTCCTCGGCGACGGTGCCCGCCGACAGCCCCAGGAACACGTCCGCGCCGGCGAGGGCCTCGGCCGGGCCGCCGGTGACGCCGCGCGGGTTGGTGCGCTGGGCCAATTCCGCCTTGACCTCGTTGAGGTCGGTGCGGTCCTGGCTCACCACGCCCTTGGAGTCGAGCACGATGATGTCGGAGACACCGGCGGCCAGCAGGATGTTCGTGCAGGCCACACCGGCGGCGCCGGCACCGGAGACCACGACCTTCATGGCGGACATGTCGCGCTGCTGCAACGCGGCCGCGCCCTTCAGGGCGGCCAGCACCACGATGGCGGTGCCGTGCTGATCGTCGTGCATGACCGGGCAGTCCAGCGCCTCGATGACACGCTTCTCGATCTCGAAGCAGCGGGGGGCGGAGATGTCCTCCAGGTTCACCGCGCCGAAGCTCGGGCGCAGGCGGATGAGGGTCTCCACGATGGCGTCAGGGTCCTTGGTGTCGAGCACCAGCGGAATGGAGTCCAGACCGGCGAACTTCTTGAACAGCGCCGCCTTGCCCTCCATGACGGGCAGCGAGGCGCGTGCGCCGATATCGCCCAGGCCCAGCACGGCGGTGCCGTCGGAGACCACCACGACCAGGCGCTCGGCCCAGGTGTAGGTCTTGGCCAGGGATTCGTCCTCGGCGATGCCGAGGCACACCTTCGCCACACCGGGGGTGTAGGCGATGGACAGGTCGCGCTGGGTCTCGAGCGGTGCGGTGAGTTCGACCGACAGCTTGCCACCGAGGTGACCCGCGTAAATTTCTTCCGTGGTGATGTCGGCCAGATTCGCCGCATTGGTCGACGGGGTCGCGGTGGCGTTCACTGCTTCAGTCACGGGTGACACGATTTCACTCCTGCTCGGTGCGGACTCAACCGTTTGACGGTTACCGTTCGGTAATAGGTACTAATGGTTTTCGGGGGCTCTGAGGTGCGCTGACCACGCCGTCGAAACGCACTGTGCCACTGTCGTCGGTCGACGTGACAGAGGCAAGGGTCCGACGGTTTGGAAAGAGCGTGTCGCTGCACAGATCGTCGAGCGAGAAAACCGGACGGGTGTGTCCGGGCATGGTGCCGGGGTGATCGTGATCACCGGATCTCCCGACCGGCTGGGGTGACAGCGGACGGGGATCGTCATATCTTGCCAGCAGCGGCGACGACGTGCCAAATCGGGCCTGCGGTCCGTCTCGCTCATTCACCATTTTCAGAGCGTAGTGGACGGTAATTAACCGGAGGTAAGGGAGAACTCGCACGACCGCGTCACGATTCGGTGAGACATCACAATGCGGTCTACTCGGCCGCGGTGAGTTCCCCCACGGCCGTATTCGCCGCCGACCGGTCGGAACGGACCCACACCGAATCCAAGCCGCCCGACACCAGCCGCACCCGCCCCGCGCGGCTGCGGCCCGGATGGTCGGTGCGGCGATGCATGCCGCGGGTCTCGGTGCGCGCGAGCGCGCTGTACTTGGTCCAGCGCGCCACCGCCAGCAGCGCCGCCGCCTGCCGGGCGCGCAACCGGTCCGCACCGCCGCCGCCCAGATCGAACCGCACACCCGGCCACACGCCGTCCAGCTCGCCGATGCTGTCGCGCAGACTGCCCTCGCTGCGCCAGTACGAGCGCCGCAGCGGCAGGGTGTGCTCCTGCACCAGGCCGACCACCGCGCGCGGGTCGATGCCGGACCGCGCGCCCAGTCCGGCTCCGGGCACCGCGCGCGTCTTGCCGATGGTGCGCCGCTCCCGCGCGAAGCGGGCCGCGGCGGCGCCCGACCACACCCCGGAGGAGATCGCCCAGGCCCCGTTCTGTCCGCCGAATCCGCTCACCGCACCCGTGATCGGCTCCCGTGTGGTCACGTCGCCCGCGCCGAAGAGGCCCGGCAGGCTGGTGCCGCAGTCGGGTCCGGTCAACCGCAGCCCGCCGGTTCCGCGCACCGTCCCCTCCAGCACCGCCCGCAGCGGCACCCGCCCGGCCGCGTCCAGGCCGCCCGCGCGGATCAGCTGGGCGCGCAGGGCGTCCGGCAGGTCGTCGGCCAGGGCGTAGACCCGCCGGCCGTCCGCGATGGCGGCGAACGCCTCGGCCCGGGAACCGAATTCGCGACCGCAGCCCGTCGACCGCTCGTCGGGCCGGGTCGCCAGGTACATGAGCAGATCCGGCGCGAACACCGCGGGCGCGCCCGTGACCCCGGTGGGTGCCAGGGCGTAGGCGCTGGAGAATTCCATCCCCGAGAGTTCGGCTCCGGCCTCGGCGGCCATGAGCAGTCCGTCGCCGGTGTCCACGTCGGTGCCCGCGCCGCCGGACAGGAAGGCGCAGCCGCCGGTGGCCACCACCACGGCGGCGGCCCGGGCGGTCCAGGCGCGGTGCCCCTTGGCCAGGGCGATCCCGGCGGCGCCGGAGACCAGGCCGTCTCGATCGGTGAGCAGTTGCAGGGCGGGATGCTGGTCGAGAATCCGCACCCCCGCGATCACCATGCTGCGCCGCATGCGGCCGAGGTATTTGGCCCCGTCGAGCACCACCCGGGTGGGTCCGGCCGCCGGTTCGCCGCCGACCCGGAACCCGCGGCGCACCAATTGCTCCACGCGCCGGTGCGTCTCGTCGAGGACCCGGTACATCCACTCCGGATCACCGAGGCCCTTGCCACCCGCGAAGCCCTGTCGCACCGCCTCGTCGCGGGCCGGGCCGGGCGGCAGGTTCCAGAGCGAGACCGTGCCGCACGCGGTGGGGCCGCTGGCCCCCGCGCGCGCCTTGTCGACCACGAGAACCCGAGCGCCGCGGGCGGCCGCCGCCAAGGCGGCCCAGCAGCCCGCCGGGCCACCGCCCAATACGAGCACATCGGCCTCGAATTCGGTCATATCGACAAATGTTCGACCACAGTTCAACCGGCCGCAACCGTTATCCGCGTTCCGATCTCCGCACCGAGACAGAGTTGTTATCGATTACTCGGGGAATGGAATTCAGACGCCGACGGCTTCCTCGATTTCCGCCTCGATCTCGCTCTCGGTCGGCTGCCGCGACCGCTCGGACCGCGCGCGTTCGTAGCGCGCCGCCACGACCACCAGTGCCAGCCCGGCCGCCAACCACAGCAGCAGGCTCAGCAGCCGTCCGCCCAGTCCGGCATTGTCGAAGTAGAGCAGCCCGCGCGCGCCCTCCACGAAACCCGCGCCGTTCCAGAAGGCGTGCAGCGCGCCGAAGAAGCCGTTCTGGAGTTCGGGGCCGTACACGCCGCCCGCGGTGGTGAAGTTGAGCATGACGAACAGCACCATGAGCGCCAGCGTGGTCCAGCGTTGCAGGAAGGTGTGCAGGCCGATGCCCACCGCCACGATGCCCGCGCTGTACACCAGGCCCAGACCCCAAACCCCCGCGTAGCCGTGATCCACGATGTGGAACACCGGACCGGCCAGCACGATGCCGATCACGCTCACCGCCAGCGCCATGCCCAGCCCGAGCAGAGCGCGCACGCCCATGGAGAGCGCGGCACCGGCCGCACCGATCACCGCGACGCTGGTGTACGAGCCGATGCTCAACGCGACCAGTAGGAAGAACAGGCCCTGCGCGGTGGGATCGCCCGCGGCGGGGGCGGCCACGTCGGTGACGGTCAGCGGTGCGCCCTGCCGGGCGGCGACCTGGCCGAAGACCGCTTCGACGGCCATGGCGGTGGTATCCGAACCGGCCTTGGCGACCAGCAGTTCGGGCCGCCCCGGACCGGGCAGGTACGCACCGGAGAGCTCGCGGTCGCGCAGTCGCGCCACGGCCTGCTCGCGGTCGGGCAGGGTCATCACCTCGAGCGCGGCACCGCCGCCGTCCTTCAGGGTCTGGGCGAGGACCTTGACCTCCGGGCTGTCACCGATGACGGCGACCTGGAGGTGGTGGGGTTCGGGCTGGTGGAACGCGCCCAGGTAGGCGAGGCCCATGCCGAGGCACATGAGCAGCGGTGTGAGCAGGTGACCGGCGAGGTGCCGCAGCTGAGGCGAGGCCATACACTCTCCAATGGTTGGTAAATACAACTATTATCGTTGTATGATACAACCATGAATTCCGAGTCCGCCTACCCCACCCGTGCGGCGGCCATCCAGAGCATCCAGCGCGAGCTCACCGCCTTCGCCCGCCGCGCCCGCGGCAGATCGGCGGAATTGCATCCGGAGCTGTCCCTGGTGGCGTTCACCATCCTGGACCTGGTGATCGAACGCGACGGCTGTCTGGCCGCCGAGCTGGCCCAGCACTTCGCCCTCGACAAATCCACCGTGAGCCGCCAGGTCAGCACCCTCGAACAGGCGAATTACCTACGGCGCGAAGTGGATCCGACCAATCGGCGCAACCATGTCCTGCACGCCACCGCGGCCGGACGCGAGATCGCCCGCGAGGCCGACGAGCGGCGGCGGGAAGCGTTCACCCTGCGCTTCCTGGACTGGGACGACGCCGACGTCGCCCGATTCGCGGACTACCTGCGCCGCTACAACGACAGCGACTGAGACCTAATCCCACCACTGTGTCCACAGCAGCGCCGCGCCCGTCGCCAGTACGATCACCGCGCCGACCAGCGTGGCGCCCCAGGTCCGCCGACGGTCGGCGTAGACCTGCACCCCGACCGCCAGCACCGCCGCCGCGATGTGCCAGGCGATCACGCCGACCCCCGGCCCGGGGAAGTCCTTGCGCGCCCCCAGGATTCCGGCCCCCAGCACCGTCGCCGCCAGCACCACCGTCCCCCCGGCGACGACACCGCTCAACCCCCGCACCACCCTCATGACGTCCCCTTGGAGATCACCGGCACACCCGTCGCCTTGCCCACCAATTCCTCGAACTGCTCCGGATCGGTGGTGAATTCGCCGATCCGGATGGTCTTGTTGCTGCCGTGGTAGTCGGAGGAGCCCGTGGTCAGCAGGCCCAGTTCGGCCGCCAGCTCGGTGAGCACCGCGCGGTCGGCGGCATTGTGGTCGGGGTGGTCGATCTCCAGGCCGCCCAGGCCGATCGCGGCCAGATCGCGGATATCGTCCAGCGCCAGCAGCCGTCCGCGCTTGCGCGCCCGCGCGTGCGCCACCACACTCACACCCCCGGCCGAGGCGACCATCTCCACCGCGCGCCGCAGCGGGGTATCCGCCTTCTCCACGTAGTAGCGGCCGTGCGGGGCGAGCAGATCCTGGAAGGCCGCGTCCACACTGGGCACCACCCCGGCCGCCACCAGCGCCCGCGCCAGATGCGGTCGACCCGCCGACGGCCCCACCGAGGCCATCAGCTCCTCCGGATCGACGGGCAGGCCGTCGGCCGCCATGCGCTCGGCCATCCCGCGCAGCCGGACCACACGTTCGGCGCGCAGCCGCTCGCGCTCCTGCGCGAACGACTCGTCGGAGGGATCGAACAGGTACGCCAGCAGGTGCACCGGCACCGGATACCCGTCCTCGCCCATGCCCACACACGACATCTCCATCCCCCGTACCAGCGTCATCCCCGGCGGCAGCGCCTCGACCGCCGCGGTCCAGCCGGAGGTGGTGTCGTGGTCGGTCAGCGCCACCACGTCCAGTCCGGCGGCCGCGGCGTTGCGGACCAGTTCGGCCGGGGTGTCGGTGCCGTCGGAGGCGGTGGAATGGGTGTGGAGATCGATGCGCACGGGTCCATCTTGCCTGCGCCGGTATCGATCTTGTTCGCCCCGCCCGTCACACGCGGTTCCACCGACCCCGCGCGGATAGCATCGGGCCGTGCCCACCATGCCGCCGCTGCCGTCGTTCCGCGGGCCGCGCCGCGCCGCCGACGGGGACCGACCGCGCATCCCGGTGCCGACCGCGCGCGCCGTCGTGGACTGCGGGGTGTACGTGGCGGGCAAGCGGCTTCCCGGACGGTTCACCCACGAGCAGGCCCTGCGCGAGGTCCGCGAACGCGGCGCGGGCTTCGTCTGGCTCGGGCTCTACGAGCCGGACGCCACCCAGATGGCGGACGTGGCCCGCACGTTCGGCCTGCACGACCTGGCGGTCGAGGACGCGGTGCAGGCGCATCAGCGCCCCAAGCTGGAGCGCTACGACGACACGCTGTTCGTGGTGCTGCGCACGGTCGACTACCACGAACACGAGTTGAACACCGTGAGCGAGATCGTGAGCACCGGCGAGATCATGGTGTTCCTCGGCACCGATTTCGTGATCACCGTGCGCCACGGCGACCACACCGCCCTGACCGGCGTGCGCCACGAACTCGAGGCCGACCCCGAACATCTCGCCCTCGGCCCGGCCACCGTGCTGCACGCCGTGGCCGACCGTGTCGTGGACGCCTACGTGGAGGTGTCCGAACGCATCGAAGACGATGTGGACCTGATGGAGGAGGCGGTGTTCACCCCGGGGAACAAGCTCACCGTCGAACCCATCTACCAGCTCAAACGCGAAGTGGTGGAACTGCGCCGGGCGGTGAACCCGCTGGCGCTGCCGCTGCAGTTCCTCACCCACGACACCGCGCTGCCGCTGCCGAAGGAGATCCGGCGCTACCTGCGCGATGTCACCGACCACCACACGGCGGTGGCCGAGCGCATCACCGATTTCAACGAACAGCTCAGCGCGCTGATCAGCGCCGCGCTGGCGAAGGTGAGCGTGCAGCAGAACACCGATATGCGCAAGATCTCCGCGTGGGCCGCCATGGCGGCAGTGCCCACCATGGTCGCCGGCATCTACGGCATGAATTTCGAGTTCATGCCGGAACTGACGTGGCCCTTCGGCTATCCGCTGATCTGGGGGATCATCCTGAGCGCCTGCGGCGTGCTGCTCGTGCTCTTCCGGCGCAACAGGTGGTTGTGAGAGCGCCGGTCAGAGGTTGGCCGCGCCCCGGTCGGGATCGCGCACGTCGATGCCCGCTTCGGACCAGGCGTCGCGCAGGGCCGCAGCGCCGCGAATCCGCACCCACGCGGCCTCGGTCGCGGTGATCGGGGTGACCGTCAGAAAGCGTACGGGCTCCGCCGGTTCCGGCAGCTTCACCTCGGCCATATCGCTCGCACCGAGCAGCACGGCGGTGAAACGGGCGGTGTGCCACAGTGGTTCCCCCAGATCCAGTAGCGCATCCGGTTGCAGCACAACGCCTTCCACGGCGGGCGTGGCCACCAGCACACCGAGGGTGCGCACCAGGCCGGAACTCGCGCCCGCACTGCCCAACTGGGTGAGCACCAGTTCCGCGCGCGGGCCGCGCAGCGGATCGGCCAGCGCCGCGGTGGGATCGGTCATCGGATGGCGGGAGCCGCCCAGCGTCACGTAGTGCACCAGATCACCCGCCGGCACGCGCAGGATCTCGATGGGCTCCAGCCCGAGGAAGGTCACCGAGGCGGAATCGGCCGATACCACCCCGAAGTGTCCGAGCACCGCGGCCCGGACGTCGTCGATCACATCCATCCGCTAGATCGCCAGCCTCGCCAGCATGTCCCGAGCCTGCTCGGCGGCCTTGGGCTCGCACAGCACGTCGTAGCGGCCCGCCACCAGCTGCATGGTGGAGGCGAAGTCGCGCTGGCCCCGGGTGGCGGCGTACGGGATGGCCGCCGAGATCAGGCCGAAGATGATGCCGCCGACCAGGCCGACCGCGATGATGCCCAGGCTGCTGCTGCCCTCTGGCCGGAACAGGCTCAGCAGCAGGCCGATGAACAGGCCCAGCCACGCGCCCGACACCATGCCGCCGCCGATGACCTTGCCCCAGGTCAGCCGGTACAGCACGCGCTCGACCTGCATGAGGTCGACACCGACGATGGTGACGTTCTCGACCGGAAAGTGGTTGTCCGCCAGATAGTCGACGGCCTTCTGCGCCTCGGCGTAGGTGGGGTACGACCCGACCGGCCAGCCCGACGGGGGCGTCGGCAGTCCCGGCCGGTTGCGGTTGTTCGGTGTCCCCATGGGATTGGTCATAGCCATATCATGCTATTTCTGCTCGTCGGCGGGGCCAACGAAACGCGTGGTTCGCGTCATTCCGGCCGCCCGTCCTTTATCAGCGATGACCTGCGCCATCTTCGCACTGGCCTCATCGATCATCTCGTCACCCAGCATAACCGCGCCCCGCGCGCCGCCATCGGCGGACGTGTGGAAGGCGTACGCGTCCAGGATCTCCTCGGCCTTGTCGTAGTCGGCCTGGCGCGGGCTGAAGATCTCGTTGGCCGCTGCGATCTGGTCCGGATGCAATACCCACTTGCCGTCGAAGCCGAGCGCGGCGGTGCGGGCGGCATTGCGGCGGAAGCCCTCGATATCGCGGACCGCCAGATAGGGGCCGTCGATGGCCTGGAGGCCGTGCGCGCGGGCGGCGAGCAGGATCGTCATATAGATGTGGTGGTAGGCGTCGCCCGGCTCGTAGCCCTCGGGCTGCTCCCCCACCACCAGGGTGCGCATGCTGATGCTGGCCATGAAGTCGGCGGGGCCGAAGACGAGGGTTTGCACCCGCGGGCTGGCGGTGGCGATCTCGTCGATATTGCGCAGGCCCAGCGCGTTCTCGATTTGCGGTTCGATGCCGATGCCGCCGGGGGTGAGGCCGTTGGCCTTCTCCAACTGGGTCAGCAGCAGGTCCAGGGCGCGCACCTGGCCCGCGTCGGTGACCTTGGGCAGCAGGATGGCGTCCAGATTCGCGCCCGCGCCCTCCACGACCATGATCACGTCGGCGTAGGTCCACTCGGTGGTCCAGTCGTTGACCCGCACCACGCGGATCTGGTCGCCCCAGCCGCCGGAGTTCAGCGCCGCGACGATGTTCGCCCGTGCCGCCGCCTTCGCCGCCGGTGCGACCGCGTCCTCGAGGTCCAGGAACACCTCGTCGGCCGCGAGTCCCTTGGCCTTCTCGATCATGCGCTGATTGCTGCCGGGTACGGCGAGTACCGAACGGCGCGATGTCATGCGTCACCTCTCACATCCGCGCTCGTGGCGCGACAATTCGGGCCGCCAGACCCTCTAGCCTGACAGTTATGGCAGCGACGAAGGTATTCGCCGCCCGGCTCGCGGGCCTGGTGGTACTGGGACCGGACGGGGAGTCTATCGGCCGCCTCCGTGATCTGGTGATCTCCATCCGGTACGACCGGCAGCAGCCGCGCATCCTCGGCATCCTCGTCGAACTGCCCACCCGGCGGCGCATTTTCGTGCCCATGCTGCGGGTGACCTCGATCGAACCCGGCGCGATCACCCTGAATACCGGCACCATCAGCGTGCGCCGCTTCGAGCAGCGGCCCGGCGAGATGCTCGCCATCGCCCAGATCATCGACTCCACCGTGCGCGTGGACGATCCGGAACTGCCGGAACTGGGCAATATCGATGTGGTGGTGACCGATCTCGGTTTGGAGCAGACCCGCACCCGTGACTGGGTGGTGTCCCGGGTGGCGGTGCGCGAACGCCGCCGGCTGGGCTCGGCCTTCCGTCGCCGCGGGGCCGTGCATGTGGTCGCGTGGTCGCATGTGCGGGGTTTGACTCAGACGGAGCTGAACCTGCCGGGGCAGGACGTCACCCAGCTGCTGGAGCAATTCGAGGGCATGCGGGCGGCGGATGTCGCGCACCTGGTGCGCGAACTCCCGGAGAAGCGCCGCATCGAGGTGGTGCGCGCGCTCGACGACGAGCGCCTCGCCGATGTGGTGCAGGAGATGCCGGAGAACGACCAGATCGAGCTGCTGGAACAGCTCGGCACCGAACGCGCGGCCGACCTGCTCGAGGCCATGGACCCCGACGACGCCGCCGACCTGCTCGGCGAGCTGCCCGCGGGCGAGGCGGAATCACTGCTGGCCCTGATGGATCCGGAGGAGTCCGAACCGGTGCGGCGGCTGCTCGAGCATGCGCCCTACACCGCAGGTGGCCTCATGACGCCCTCCCCGGTAGTGCTGACCGCCTCCACCACCATCGCCGAGGCGCTGGCCCGGGTGCGCGATCCGGACCTCACCCCGGCGCTGGCCTCCATGGTCTTCGTGGTGCGCCCGCCGACCGCGACGCCCACCGGCCGCTATCTGGGCTGCGTGCACATTCAGCAACTGCTGCGCGAACCTCCGGCACACCTGGTGGGCGGCATTCTCGACACCGATCTGAGCCCGCTGCGCCCGGAGGCGTCGCTCACCGCTGTCACCCGCTACTTCGCCACCTACAACCTGGTGTGCGGACCGGTGGTCGACGACGAGAACCACCTGCTCGGCGCGGTCTCGGTGGACGATCTGCTGGACCACCTGCTGCCCGAGGACTGGCGCGAACAGGATGAGCACGAGCTCGCCGAGGCGACCGGAACCGTTGTCGCGCACAAGCTTCCGGGAGGCAAGCCATGACCGACCACAGCCCCCGGGGGCGATTGGAGACGCCGTCGGAGTCGCGCTTCCGGTTCGACTGGGACGCCGAGGCGCTGGCCCGCTCCAGCGAGCGCGTGGCCCGCTTCCTGGGCACCGGGCGCTATCTGGCGATCCAGACCGTCGTGGTGGTGGTGTGGATCATGCTCAATGTCTTCGCGGTGAGCCTGCGTTGGGACCCGTATCCGTTCATCCTGCTCAACCTGGCTTTCTCCACTCAGGCCGCCTATGCCGCGCCGCTCATCCTGCTGGCGCAGAACCGGCAGGACAACCGCGACCGGGTGGCGCTGGAGGAGGACCGGATGCGGGCCGCCCAGACCAAGGCCGACACCGAGTTCCTGGCTCGGGAGCTGGCGGCGCTGCGGTTGGCCGTCGGCGAGGTCGCGACCCGTGACTATCTGCGGCGCGAACTCGAGGACATCAAGGATCTGATCACCCGTCTGGACGGCGAATCCGCAGGTGGAACAGATAAATCAGACCGGTCAGGCGAACGCAAAAAGAAGAAGGGTACCGAGAGAAAGAGGTCCGAGGTCGTAGTTTCGCCGCAAAAAGATGGCGAATGACGGCACAAGTTGCACACAACAAGCTTACGGATGGGTAACCTGGATCACGTTGTTCCGAGTAACCGACTCAGACACCTTCCCACTGAGGTGGGTGTCACCGCGCTACCGGTTGCTCCACGACTGTTGAGGGGATTGTGTGGTGCCAAAACGAATAGCAGCTCCGGTGACAGCATCGGCTCTCATCCTGGCCGGACTCGTCACCGCCGGATCGGCCACCAACACCACCCACAGAACCGAGGCACCCCAGGCCCCCGACGCCCTATTGGCCGCCAGCGCGGTCGACGCCGTCGCCGCCGACCAACCCACCTCCGACAAACTCGTCGGACTGGTGCCCGCCGCCCCGGAGCCGCCGCGCAAACTGCGCGCCCTGACCCCACCCGCCGACGGCATGTTCAACGGCACCGTGCCGCTGCAGGACATCGCGCTGCCCGGCGGCGCCGGCGTACTCGGCATTCCGGAGATCGTGCTCGCCGCCTACCGCAATGCCGAGCTGGCACTGGAGTCATCCATGCCCGGCTGCGGGCTGTCGTGGAATCTGCTGGCCGGAATCGGACGCATCGAATCCGGACATGCCAGCAATGGCCGCACCGACGCCGCGGGCACCACCGTCACGCCCATCTACGGCCCGGCGCTGGACGGGACCCTGCCGGGCAACGAGATCATCAAGGCCGCCGACGGCGGCTATGTGCGCGCCCTGGGTCCCATGCAGTTCCTGCCCGGCACCTGGGCGCTGTACGCCGCCGACGGCAATGGCGACGGCGTCTCCGATCCGCACAATGTCTTCGACGCCGCGCTGGCCGCGGGCAAGTACCTGTGCTCCGGCAATATGAACCTGCGCGATCAGCAGCAGCAGCTGCGGGCCGTGCTGCGCTACAACAACTCCATGTCGTACGCGGCCCAGGTGCTGAGCTGGTCGCACGCCTACAAGACCGGCGGCGCGCCCACCCAGGTCAGCATCTCGCCGGATCTCATCGCCCCGGGCAGCATTCCGACGGCGTCCGTGCCGGATATGACGCTGGCCAACAACACGCTCCCGGCCCCGACCACGTCGGAGCAGCCGCCGTCGAACACCGTCGCGCCGCAGCAGACGCCGACCCAGGTGATGATCACCATTCCGGGTCTGCCGCCGATTCCGTGCGGCATCTTCTGCCCGCCGCCCCCGCCGAACCCCTGTGCGCAGGAAGCGGTTCCGGCGCCGATGCCGGATCCGATGGGCGCGGCGAACGCGGCACCGGAAGTGGGCAAAGCAGAAGAATCGGCCAAGCCCGACCTGACCGGACAGCAGTTCGGTCCGGACGGCCAGCCGCTGCCGACCCCGGCGTCCTGCACCGCCCCCGAGGCCGCCCAGCCGCCGCAGCCCGCACCGCAGCCGCAGCCCGAGAATCCGGTGCTGCCAACGGAATCCGCACCGCCCGCGCCCGCCGAGGGCTCGGCTCCCGCGCCCGCGGAGGAGCCCGCCGCGCCGCCCGCACCGGCCATCACGCTGCCGTTCGGCATCACGATTCCGCTGCCTCCGCCGCCCCCGGCCCCGGCTCCGTGACGCAAACGAGAAAAAGGATCACGAAGGAGTAACGAACAGATCTCGAATGCGGTACCGTGATCTCCATTGCATTACCGAGGGCACATCCGGACAGCAATGGAGGGCCATCACACCGTGGGACGTCACCGCAAGCCGCCGGCCGTCAATGTGCGTCGGCAGTCTGTTATCGCACTCACCGGTCTCGTTCCCGCGGGACTCGCCACCGTCACCGGGGCGGCCGACGGCAGTCTGGCCGACAAGCTGGCAAGCTCTGTGCAGCAACGGATTTCGTCCGATGCCGACGATCAGCTACCCAGACTCGAGGCGGCCGCCGCACCGGTAGCCGCCGCCCCGGAACTCCTGCTGCGAGAGGCCAAACAGGCCGCGCCGCCACCACCGCCGCAGGTGCGCACGGTCGCGCAGCCCGACGGCCGCGCTCCGGCCGCCGCCCCCGCCGGTCCGCTCGATATGCCCGGCATCGCCGAGGCCGCGTACAAGAACGCGGAACATGTACTGGCGGCGGAGAATCCGACCTGCGGCATGTCGTGGTCCATGCTCGCGGGCATCGGCCGCGTGGAATCCCGGCACGTCTTCGGCGGCAAGGCCGACGACGGCGGCAACCCGCTCACCCCCGTCTACGGACCGGTGCTGGACGGCAGCCTGTACGGCAACCACGTGATCTACGATTCCGACGGCGGATCCCTGGACGGGCTCCAGGGTTACGACCGCGCGGTCGGTCCCATGCAGTTCCTGCCCGAGACCTGGAAGCACTACGCGGCCGACGGCAACGGCGACGGCATCGCCGACCCGCAGAACCTCTTCGACGCCACCCTCACCGCGGGCAAATACCTGTGTTCGGGCGGACTCGACATGCGGGATCGGGCGCAGCAGACCCGCGCCATCCTCCGCTACAACAACTCCATGGCCTACGTCGCCAACGTGATGGCCTGGCAGGTCGCCTACCAGAGCGGCGTCGCACCGCAGCCCGCCCAATTGCCGCGCATCTGAGGCTCATGGATGCCGCGCATCCCAGGCCCATGGATGCCGCGCATCCCAGGCCCATGGATGCCGCGCATCGCAGGCCCATGGATGCCGCACATCCCAGGCCCATGGATGCCGCACATCCCAGGCCCATAGACTGGCGTACATGCCAGTGGTAACGGAATCGGATGTGCGGGGCGCGCTCGCGAAGGTGGACGACCCGGAGATCCGGAAGCCGATCACCGAACTGGGCATGGTGAAGAGCGTCGAGATCGGCGCCGACAGCAGTGTCCACGTCGAGATCTACCTGACGACGGCGGCGTGCCCGCTCAAGACCACGCTCACCGAGCGGGTCACCAAGGCGGTCGCCGACGTGCCCCATGTGGGCGCGATCGACGTGACCCTCGACGTCATGAACGACGAGCAGCGCACCGAGCTGCGCCGCAAGCTGCGCGGCGACGCCGCCGAACCGGTCATCCCCTTCGCCCAGCCCGGATCGCTGACCCGCGTGTACGCGGTGGCCTCCGGTAAGGGTGGCGTTGGAAAGTCCAGCGTCACCGTGAATCTCGCGGCCGCCATGGCCGCGCGCGGACTCGCGGTGGGCGTGCTCGACGCCGATATCTACGGCCACTCGGTGCCGCGCATGCTGGGCACCGACCAGCGGCCCACCCAGGTGGAGCGGATGATCATGCCGCCCGTCGCGCACGACGTGAAGGTCATCTCGATCTCCATGTTCACCCAGGGCAATACGCCCGTGGTGTGGCGCGGTCCGATGCTGCACCGGGCGTTGCAGCAGTTCCTCGCCGACGTGTTCTGGGGCGATCTGGACGTGCTGCTGCTCGACCTGCCGCCCGGCACCGGCGACGTGGCCATCTCGCTGGCCCAGCTCATCCCCAATGCCGAGATCCTGGTGGTGACCACCCCCCAGTTGGCCGCCGCCGAGGTGGCCGAGCGCGCGGGTTCCATCGCGCTGCAGACCCGCCAGCGCATCGCGGGCGTCATCGAGAACATGTCCTGGCTCGACCTGCCCGACGGCACCCGCATGGACCTCTACGGCTCCGGCGGCGGTCAGACCGTCGCCGAGAACCTCACCCGCGCCATCGGCGCGAATGTCCCGCTGCTGGGCCAGATCCCGATCGAACAGTCGCTGCGCGAGGCGGGCGACGAGGGCACCCCCATCGTCCTGCGCGCCCCCGACAGCGCCTCGGGCAAGGCGCTGCGCGATATCGCCGACAAACTCGCGGTCCGCCGCCGCGGCCTGGCGGGCATGTCCCTCAACATCGACACCACCCGCCACCTCTGACCCCACACCACACCCGAACAACCCACTCACCCAGCACCTCCCCTCCCCAAAGACCCCCACAACACGCCCGCCCCATTTCGTCCACCCGAACATTTTGTTTCGGTGTACCGTTGACGCTGTCGGACAGCGTGTACCGACAGCCACCGCGGTCCCGCGCCACCGCACCCAGGCGCGGGACCGCACCCACCATCACGCTCCCCCTCCCCCCACCGAATTCGACGGCCGAATTCCGCCGGGGCCGAGCCCACCCCCGCCCCCGAACGCCCCCTAAGCTCGAACCCATGCTCACGCTGCTGCTGTACGTGCTGATCGTCGGTCTGGTGGCCGCGCTGCTGTTCCTGGTCGCCAGCGCGGTATTCGGCCGATCCGAGGAGCTGGGTCCGCTCCCCGAGGGCACCACCGCCACCGTGCTCCCCGTCGACGGCATCACCGGCGGCGATGTGCGCGCCCTGCGCTTCCAGCAGGTGCTGCGCGGCTACAAGGCCGGTGAGGTCGACTGGGCCCTGACCCGCCTCGCCGCCCGCATCGACGAACTCGAATGGCAGCTGGCCCAGGCCCGCGCGGGCCAGCCCGCACCGGCCAACGGCACGTCGCGGCACGAGCACACCGCCACTCCGCGCCGTGACGCCGCCAACGGCACTACCGCGCCGGACAGCTACCCCGGACACTGCCCACACCCGGGCGAACCCGCCGCCAGGCCGGTCGACCCCGGGCCGACCACGGCAAGCCACTTCGATACCCACACCGCGCGGACGAATTCCGGCGAACCGCTCACGCCCGGCGACCATGCCGCACGTA
Source organism: Nocardia sp. CC213A (assembly GCF_030766805.1). Lineage (NCBI taxonomy): Bacteria > Bacillati > Actinomycetota > Actinomycetes > Mycobacteriales > Nocardiaceae > Nocardia > Nocardia sp. CC213A. The sequence goes on along the minus strand of NZ_JASFXA010000013.1, from coordinate 86,011 downwards.
CCGGCCGATCCTCCGCGTCGACCGAACTCTCCGGAGCGTCGCACCCGGGCGGGACGCCCACCTCCGCGGTCCCGCCGGTCGGGCATCCGCACGGCGGCCCGGCGTTCGGTTCGGTGCCGAGCGATGGCCCGGCCACCACCGGGTCCAGTTCGGTGAACCGGACTACGCCCGCGAGTCCCATCGCGGGAGTACCCGACCACGCGCCCGCGGCGAGTCTGCCGGGCCTGTCGGACGGGCAGGCGATGCCCGGCATCGTGCCGGGCGTCTCCACGCCCGAGACCGAGGCGGACGAGCGGTGACGACCCTGGAATCACCCGCCGACGGACTGACCAGGTGCGGCTGGTCGACCGGATCGCAGCTGTATCGGGATTACCACGACCAGGAATGGGGAAAGCCCCTCCACGGGGATGACGCACTGTTCGAACGGATGTGTCTGGAGGCGTTTCAGTCCGGACTTTCCTGGATCACGATTTTGCGGAAGCGGCCCGCATTCCGGGCGGCGTTCGACGGGTTCGAGATCGAGCGGGTGGCGAAGTTCGGGGACGCCGACGTGGAGCGACTGCTCGGCGATCCGGGCATAGTTCGCAATCGCGCCAAAATCGAGGCTTGTATCACCAATGCCAGGGTTGCCCGGGAGCTCGACACCGGCCTCGACGAGCTGCTCTGGTCGTTCGCGCCGGGGCCGCGACCGCGTCCGGCGACACTGGCCGACGTGCCCGCCGTCACAGCCGAATCCACCGCTCTCGCAAAAGATCTGAAGAAGCGCGGCTTCCGTTTCGTCGGTCCCACGACGGCCTACGCGCTGATGCAGGCGACCGGAATGGTGGATGATCACGTGGCCGATTGCTGGGTACGCCCATAGCACCCGCACGCGCCACAACGGTCGGTTTTTGGAACTCAGGTACCCGCCCCGATCGGCGATAGGGAAGAATGGGTGCGGTGCGGCCCGCCACATACGCGCGGGCTGCCAGTTGGTGACAACTGGAGTTCCATGAAAGTGCGCAGCAGACCGCGCAGATCTGGAGGGAGCAGAGGATGGCGGCCATGAAGCCCCGCACCGGGGACGGTCCCCTCGAGGCAACCAAGGAAGGGCGTGGAATCGTGATGCGGGTTCCACTCGAGGGTGGCGGGCGTCTGGTCGTCGAGCTCACGCCGGAGGAAGCCGCGGCGCTCGGTGACGAACTCAAGAGTGTCACCAGCTAGCAGCCTGAACTGCCGGTGAGCCGCACCGACCCGGTGAACCGGCTCACCGGCACCGCAGCGACGCATCTCGGCGACACCGAACCGCTCACCGGTCCCGTACCGGGCCCGACCGAGCGGCTCTTCGCATGCGCCGATCTACTCTCCTGCCCGGAGTGCGGCCGGGACCTCACCGGCCAGGACCGCACCCTGCGCTGCCCCCGGGGCCACTCCTTCGACCTGGCCAAACAGGGCTACGTCAGCCTCCTCACCGGCTCGTCCACCAGAATGACCGGCGACACCCCGGAAATGCTCGACGCCCGCGCCGCATTCCAAGCCACGGGCCACTTCGCCCCGATAGCCGCGGCCGTGGCCCGCGCGGTGGAACCCGCCGTCGCGCGAGAGGACGGCGGGAACACTGTCTCGTCGACCACGACCACCGCGCCGCGCCGGACCGACGCGGCGGTGTTGGAGATCGGGGCGGGGACCGGGTACTACCTGGCGGCGGTGCTGGATGCGGCGCCCGCCGCGCGGGGGATCGCGGTGGATGTGTCGAAACCGGCGGTGCGGCGATGCGCGCGGGCGCATCGGCGGGCGGGGGCGGTGCTGGCCGATGCGTGGCGGGGGCTGCCCGTGCGCGACGGGGTGCTCGACGCGGTGCTGTGCGTGTTCGCGCCACGCAATGCGGAGGAGGTGGCGCGGGTGCTGACACCGGACGGCCGGTTCGTGGTGGTCACGCCGACCGAGCGGCATCTCGGTGAGCTCATCGGGCCGCTCGCCATGGTGCGGGTGGACGCGGACAAGCAGGAGCGGCTGGCGCGATCGCTGGGTGCGCGGTTCGAACTGCTGGAGCGCACGCCGGTGGAGTACGCGATGACGCTCGACCACGCCGACATCCACCGTGTGGTGCGCATGGGCCCGTCCGCCTTCCACGCGGCCGACACCCGCGACGAACGCGTCGCGGCGCTGCCCGAGCCGTATCCGGTGACCGCCTCGGTCACGGTGTCGGTGTACCGCCCGCGCGGCTGACCGCTCCCAGAGCCAGGTGCCGCTCGCAACGCCATGCCGGTGGACGCCGCGAAGTGCCGCTCCCACCACCGAGCGGGCTGCCGCAACCAAGCCCCACTCGCACCACCGAGCAGGCTGCCGCAACCAAGCCCCACTCGCACCACCGAGCAGGCTGCCGCAGCCGGACCCGGCCTGACCGTCCGCCATCCATTGACACCTGGTTCGCTCGTTCGGCCGGGTGCGGCTCCCGGCAGCCCCGACGGGCACGGACCGCGCACCAGCCTCCTCGAATACCCCCGTGTCCGGTTGTGGCGGTACGGTTCTCCGCATGAGCGCTCAGTTCCCGGATCGGCGGTGGGGTCCGCAGACAGGTCTGCTGCGGCGGGCGGCGAGTTCGTTCGCGGCCACCAGCATGGGGTCGACGGTGATTCGCAAGCTCACGCCGCTGGATCGGCGGGTGCTGGAGCGCACCGCGGGCAAGTACACGGTGCTGGGGCCGATCGGTGCGCCGGTGATCCTGTTGACCACCACCGGCCGCAAGTCGGGGCAGCCGCGCACCACGCCGCTGCTGTACGTGCACGACGGCGATGTGCTGTACGTGATCGGCAGCAATTTCGGTCAGGCCACCCATCCGGCGTGGACGGGCAATCTGCTGGCCGATCCGACGGGCACGGTCACCATTGCGGGACAGCGGATTCCGGTGACGGCCACCCGTGTCACCGATCCGGAGCAGCAGGCGGAGATCTTCGCCCGTTTCGAGGAGACCACGCAGGCGTACACCGCCTACAAGGGCCGCACCAGCCGCGAACTGCGCCTGTTCGCTCTGCGCCGCGCCGCCGCCCGGTAGTCACGGCACCGGCGGCAACCTGTCGCGCCGCCACCGCCGCGAACCACGCCGCGATCGTCGGCCTCCGGCACCGCCGCGAGCACCGCGTCGGCCACGGCACGCGTCGGCCACGGCACGCATCAGACACAGCACGCATCAGACACAGCACGCGTCGGACACAGCACGCATCGGACACGGCATCGAGTTCGGCCACGGCACCGCGGCGAGCACGCGCGTCGTGCGCCCCGGCACCGCGCGTTCCTAGCTCTTGCGCACCCGGTCGTAGACCCGAACCGTCTGCGCGGCGATCCGGTTCCAGTCGAATTCGGCTATGGCGCGGGCTCTTCCGGCCGCGCCCATGGCCTCGGCGGTCACCGGATCGCCCGCGACGGACTCGATGACGCGGGCCAGCGCCTCCTCGAAGCCCACGGTGTCGTGCGCGTCGTAGGGCACCAGGCGCCCGGTCACCCCGTCGGACACCACCTCCGGAATGCCGCCCACATCCGACGCCACCACCGCGGTCCCGCAGGCCATGGCCTCCAGATTCACGATCCCCAGCGGCTCGTACACCGAGGGACAGACGAAAACGCTTGCCGCGGCAAGGATCTGCCGCACCATCTCGGTGGGCAACATCTCCCGCACCCAGAACACCGCGCCGCGTCGTCGGCTCAGCTCCCGCACCGATTCGGCCACCTCGGCCTCCAGCCGGGGCGTATCCGCCGCGCCCGCGCACAGCACCAGCTGGATGTCCGGGTCCAGTCGCCGCGCCGCCGCCAGCAGGTGCGAGACGCCCTTCTGCTGGGTGATGCGCCCGACGAAGGCCACGATCGGCCGGTCCCGGCGCACCCCCAGTTCGGCCAGTACGTCGCGCACCCCCTCGGGCGGGCCGCCGGGATGCCAGGTCTGCGCGTCGATTCCGTTGTGCACCACGTGCACTCGCTCGGGATCGAGATCCGGATAGGCGTCGAGGACGTCGGCCCGCATCCCGGAACTCACCGCGATCACGGCATCGGCGGCGGCCATGGCATTGCGCTCGGACCAGGACGAGAGCCGGTATCCCCCGCCCAGCTGTTCGGCCTTCCAGGGCCGCCGCGGTTCCAGCGAATGCGCGGTGAGCACATGCGGTATCCCGTACAGTTCGGCCGCCAGATGCCCGGCCAGCCCGGTGTACCAGGTGTGCGAGTGCACCACGTCGGCCCCGCCCGCGGCATCGGCCATGCGCAGTTGCGCCGACATCATCTGCAGCGCCGAATTGGCCGCGTACAGCATGGGATCGGGCTGATGCACGACGGCGTCGGTGCGCGGCACCCCCATACAGTGCACGGTGACGTCGCACAGCCGCCGCAGCCGCGGCACCAGCTGGGTGACGTGCACGCCCGCCCCGCCGTACACCTCGGGCGGGTATTCGCGGGTCATCATGGCGACGCGCAGTTCGCGTCCACCGTCCGCGCCGTATTCCACGCGCTCCAACCTAAACGCTCGACCGAATCGCCACCAAGCTCTGTACGGATTGTCCGGGCCGCGTCACAGCGGGTCTACGGCGTGTCTCGAGATGGCGGCGGATTTGTCTGATTATCCGTAAGGCGGGCGGCGTCTCGCTGGCACGTCGCAGACACCCTGACGCTGTAGGTTGGGGGTGTGAGGAGCCAGCCGCACGTACTCGGGATCGTGCTCGCCGGTGGCGAGGGCAAGCGACTCTTCCCGCTCACCAAGGACCGGGCCAAGCCCGCGGTGCCGTTCGGCGGGGCCTACCGCCTCATCGACTTCGTGCTGTCGAATCTGGTGAACGCCGGATACCTGCGGATCTGCGTCCTCACCCAGTACAAGTCGCATTCCCTGGACCGCCACATCTCCCAGACCTGGCGGCTGTCGGGTTTCGGCGGCGAGTACATCACCCCGGTGCCCGCGCAGCAGCGGTTGGGCCCGCGCTGGTACACCGGCAGCGCCGACGCCATCATGCAGTCGCTGAACCTCATCTACGACGAGGATCCGGAGTACATCGTGGTCTTCGGCGCGGATCACGTGTACCGCATGGATCCCGAGCAGATGGTGTCGCATCACATCGAATCCGGCGCGGGCGTGACGGTCGCGGGGATTCGGGTGCCGCGCAGCACCGCCAGCGCCTTCGGCTGCATCGACTCCGACGAGTCCGGTCGCATCATCGGCTTCCTGGAGAAGCCGGTGCATCCGCCGGGCACCCCGGACGACCCGAACGCCACCTTCGCCTCCATGGGCAATTACGTTTTCACCACCAAGGTGCTGGTGGACGCCATTCGCGCGGATGCCGACAACACCGACTCCGATCACGATATGGGCGGCGACATCATCCCGGGGCTGGTGCGCGCCGGGCAGGCGTCGGTCTACGACTTCGCCCGCAACGACGTGCCCGGATCCACCGAACGCAATCGGGGCTACTGGCGCGATGTGGGCACCATCGACGCGTTCTACGACGCGCATATGGATCTGGTGTCGGTGGATCCGGTGTTCGACCTGTACAACCGGCACTGGCCGATTCGGGGCGCGGCCGAGAACCTGCCTCCGGCCAAGTTCGGCCGCGGCGGCCTGGCGCAGGAGTCGATCGTGGGCGCGGGCAGCATTCTGTCGGCGGCCACGGTCCGCAATTCGGTGCTGTTCTCGAATGTGTTCGTGGAGGACGGCGCGACGGTGGAGGGCAGTGTGCTCATGCCGGGCGTGCGGATCGGGCGCGGCGCGGTGGTGCGGCACGCCATCCTGGACAAGAACGTGGTGGTCTCGGAGGGCGAGATCATCGGCGTGGATCTGGAACGGGATCGGGAACGGTTCGCGGTGAGCAACGGCGGTGTGGTGACCGTCGGCAAGGGCATCTGGGTTTAGCTGGACAGCCGCCCGCTCGCGGCCAGAGAATCGAGTGGGTGACGCGCGCCGCTCGGCAGCGCGGGAGGGAGCATCATGGGACGCGCCGCACGTGCCGCCACCGCCGCGACCTGTCTGGCCGTGACGGCCCTACTCACCGGATGCGGGGTGTCCGGCACGCCCACGGCGGGCGAGATCGACGTCCGCACCCTCGACACCGGCTCCTATCCGGTCGACCGCTTCACCTATCCGGAGCGCGCCGACGGCTCCGGCCCGGTGCTGGAGGGTATGCGCATGGCCGAGGCGGTCACCCCCGCGGTGCGGATCGATCCGTCGCTCACGGTGGGTCGCGGCGGCATCGTGCTGCCCGATGCGGACACGGTGGTCGAGGTGAGCCATCTGTCCGGGGTGTCGCGGCCGATTCTGGAGAATCGCGGCTTCATCGCGGGCTATGCGGCCAGCGGTTCCGACAAGCCCGATCCGGCGGGTTCGGACGCGCCCGATCCGACGAGCACCACGGTGACCGTACGACTGCTGCGCTTCCCGTCGGAGGACGCCGCCAAGCTGGCCGCGCGGGAACTCGAGGACGCCGATTTCGACGTGGCGCGCGAGCAGAACCGCAAGCTGACCATCGCCGAATACCCCGATGCCTTCGCGCATTGGCGGCCGGGCGTGCCGAATATCGGAATGACCATGCCGCGCAAGGAGTTCGTGATCGCGGTGTTCGCGTCCCGGCCGCGTGCCGACGAACAGGACCTGGTGTCGTGGGCGCGCAAGACCCTGGACGCCCAGGTGCCGCTGGTGGACGCCTTCGAGCCCACGCCCGCGGATCGGGTGGACGATGTGCCCGTCGATCCGGACCGGATGCTGGCGCGGACCCTGGTGGACAGCCGTGACGGGCACACCCCGAATCCGGACGACTTCGCGGTCTACGGCCCGAACGCGCTGGTGCTGGGTGCGCCCGATCAGGCCAAACGGCAGCAGTTGGTCGACGACACCGACCTCGACGCCATGAGCCTGACCGAGGAGAACGTCCTGTTCCGGGTGCGTGACGCCGCCGCCGGGCGGAATCTGATCGACGGGCTGATCGGCAGTCTCGGCGAGCGCTGGGTGAGCGGATCGGCGCCGGAACGGGTGCCCGATACGACATGCATGCGGCTGCCGCGCTCGAGCAGCGGCGACGGCGTGTACCGCTGCTATGTGTCCTACAAGCGGTATGTGGCGCTGGTCAACGCGGATTCGGAGCCGTCGGTGCAGCGGAAGGCGGCCGCGCAGTACGCGCTGCTGGCCAATAGTCTCTAGCGCAGTGCCGGTCGCCGGAGCCGTTGCGGCCCGCACTCGCGCCGTGCGACCGGGCGCGGCCGGGGCGCGGCCGTGCGCCCGCCTCGGCCGGTACGCTGTCGTCGCGGAAGAGGTAGTCGCGGAATCCGAAGGGCTGCAACAGCGCCCGTAGGAATTCCACGCCCGCGCCGGGCAGCACCGTACGCTGTTCGCCGAGGATGCCGACGCCCTGCTGGAACCAGACGCGGCCGACCAGTCCCTCGACCGGATCGATGGCGCGCAACGTGGCGTGCCCCTCCGTATTCGCCCGGAACTCGGCGATGCGCCGCCACCGCTGACCTTCACGCAGGTACAACCCCACCACGGTCGGAAACCGCTGCACCATGGCACACCCCATCCGTCGATCTCACCGATGGAGTAGCCGCCACGGCGGTGAGGTAATCCTCACCGCGCCGATTCAGCGCTGGTGAGCGGGGGCGTACACCGGTTCGGTGCAGAACGGGGCGCACGATCCCGGCGTCGGGGTCGGCGAGATACCACCCTGATGGTCGTCGAACCGCGCCCCGCTGACCAGCAGCAGCACCAGTAGTGCCACGAAAAGCACGCCGCCGAACAGGATCAGCGCGGGCCACAGCCATCCCGACGGCAGATGCGCGCCGAGGATTGCCCCTTCGTACATTGCCGCACCTCCTCATCCTTCGATTCCCCCACCATTCGTGTACCACCGTCCAGGTGGGAAATCCAGACCTCGGCCCGAGTTCACAGACTCCCGGCTCGCAACCGACCGGTCGGAAATCCACAGCGCGCGAGGAGATTCGGAGCGGCCTTGCCCTAGCGCAGATCTCGGCGACGGAAACCGAACAGCCCCACCGTGATCAGGGTCGCCGCCAGCAGGGTGAGGATCACCAGCGGCGTGGCCGTGAACTCCGCGCCCGGGAGTTTCGGTGCGTGCTGGTAGGGGTCGAGATTGCGGAACCATTGGGGTGCTCCGGAAATCGCGCCCAGCAGGAAGACCGCCACGGCGGCGACGAAGACACCCCAGGCGACCGGGGTCCAGCGCGGCGCCACGCCGAACAGGAGGATCACGACACCGACGAACAGCCAGATGGCGGGCAACTGCACCAGGGCCGCGCCCAGCACGGCACCGAGTTTGCCGCTCACATCTCCGGCGGCCCGCCCGTACACCAGCCCGCCCACCGTCCCCGCCACGGCGAGTATCACCGCCGGACCCAGCAGAGCTATCACCAGATGCGATGCGGCCCAGCGAATTCGGGAGACAGCGACGGTGAGCACCGTCTCCGCGTGCTGGGCGGCCTCCTCGCCGTGCAGACGCAGCGCCGCCGAGATGGCGTAGGCGGTGGCGGCCACGCTCAGCATGGTGAATCCGTAGTTGAGCATCGCATCCTCCAGCAGCTGCGCACCGCCCATGCGCTGGATCAGCTCGCGAATCATCTCGCTGTCGCCCAGTTCGTCGCTGATGCCGTACACCACACTGCCGAACACCAACCCGTACAGCGCGAGTCCGACGGTCCACGCCAGCAGTGATCCGCGTTGCAGCCGCCACGCCAGCCCCAGCGGACCGGACAGCGCGGGCCCCGCCCGCAGCGCGCCCGATCGTTCGGCGATGAGACCGCCGCCGAGATCGCGGTGCGCCAGCAGGGTATAGGCGACGGCGGTCAGCACGATCACCGCGACCAGGTGCAGCAGCAGCACCGCGAAATGGTCGCCCGCGTACGCCCGCACCTGCAACGACCACCCCTGCGGCGACAGCCAGGTGAGCACCGAGGTCGGCCCGTCCCCGGCCCGGGCGTCGCCGATGGCCCGCAGCGTGTAGGTGGCGGCCAGTACCGCGAACGCGATTCCGCGTGCCGTGCGGGCGCTCGGCGACACCTGCGCGGCCACCGCCGCCACGGCCGCGAAGACCGCGCCGGATCCGGCCAGCGCCAGCCCGAAAGCCAGTGAACCCGAGGCGGGTACCGACGTGCCCAGCAGGCTCAGCGTGCCCAGCAAGCCGGTGGCGAGCGCACCACCGAGGCCGAGCACCAGCGCCGCGGTGAGTCCGGCGAACCGTCCGATCCGGGTGGAGGCCACCAGTTCCCCGCGCCCCGTTTCCTCTTCGGCCCGGGTGTGCCGGATGACGGTGAGGATCGTGGCGATGCCGAGCAGGGTGAAGAACATGCCCGCTTTCCAGATCCCGACCGCGCCGAGACCGGTGTCGTAGATCGGGCCGTACATGGCGAGCTGGGCGGGACTGGCCAGAATCGACCGGGCGAAGCCGACTCGTCCGGCCTCGTCGGGGTACACCGACGCGACGCTCTCGATGTACACACTGCCCAAAGGCAGCGACAACAGCAGCACCCACAGCGGCAGCACGATGCGGTCGCGGCGCAGGAACAACCGCAGCATCTGACCGGTACCGGCGAAATCGGCCGCCCGGAACACGGTTTCGGTCGCGCGCGGGCGCGGCAGCACGGCGGTGGTCATCGCACCGTCTCCGCCTCGGCGGCCCGATCGCCATTGTGCGAGTAGTGGCGCAGGAACAGTTCCTCCAGCGTCGGCGGCTGGCTCACCAGGCTGCGCACTCCGGCCGCGCCCAGCACACGGACGAGTTCGCCGAGATGCTCGGCGTCCACCTGGCAGCGCAGCGTGTGGTCCTCCAGGCTCACGTCGGCCACACCGGGAAGGCGGCCGAGATCGCCCGGGTCACCGGTCAATTCGGCGGTGATGGAGGTGCGGCTCAGATGCCGCAGTTCGCGCAGGCTGCCCGTTTCCACGGTGCGTCCGGCGCGGATGATGGTCACGCGCTGACACAGCTTCTCCACCTCGGACAGGATGTGACTGGACAGCAGGACGGTGCAGCCGCGCCGCGCCGCCTCGGCCACACACTCGTTGAACACCTGCTCCATGAGCGGATCCAGGCCGGAGGTGGGCTCGTCCAGCAGGAGCAGGCTGGCGTGGGACGAGAACGCCGAGACCAGTGCGACCTTCTGCCGATTGCCCTTGGAGTAGGTGCGGGCCTTCTTCTTGGGATCGAGTTCGAAACGCTCGATCAGCTCGGCGCGCCGGGCGTCGTCGATGCCGCCGCGCATCCGCCCGAGCAGGTCGATGGTCTCCCCGCCGCTGAGTGTCGGCCAAAGCGTGACATCGCCTGGCACATAGGCGATGTCGCGGTGCAGGGCGACGGCGTCGGCCCAGGGGTCGCGGCCGAACACCCGAGCCTCGCCCGAGGTGCGGGACAGCACGCCGAGCAGCACGCGGATGGTGGTGGACTTGCCCGCCCCGTTCGGTCCGAGGAAGCCGTGCACCTCCCCCGCGGCGACCTCGAGGTCGAGGCCGTCCAGGGCGCGCACCGGCCCGAAGTGTTTGTGCAGATCCCGGACCGAGATGGCCGGGGTGGTCGGGGTGGTCGAGGCGTTCATCGAATCTCCTTGCCGAAAGCAGGATCCGGTCGGCTATGGGGGGTTGTCCTGCCGCTGGGCGAGCAGGGTGTCGAGCATCATGGGGTCGTTCAGCAGACCGTGGGTGTAGAGCTCGAGGGCGGGTAGCATCATGCGGTCGGCGTACTCGCGCAGGGCTTTCCGGTAGTCGACGGGGCCGGGGTGTTCGGTCGCGTAGAGCTGCAGGAACATCATCATGCCGCCGCCGTTGGTGGTCGCCAGGAAGCGCGCCATCGCCGCGAGATCGCTGGGGGCACGCAGGGTTCCGGCCGCGATACCGGCGCCCAGATAGTGCTCGACGTCCTCGACCATGTGCTCGAAGAAGGCGGTGGCCAGACTGCCGCCGGCCTGAAAGCTGCGCACCAGGTAGGCGATGAGCGGCGCGTACTCCTCGATCTCGGCGATCTGCCGCAGCAGCCCCGACGGTGACGGCCGTTCCATGGACTCGACCTTGGCCTCCCGCACCACCGCGCGGACGTGCTCGTCGCACGCCTCGCGCAGACCGTCCTTCGATCCGAAGTGATGGTTGACGAGGCCGGGCGAGACTCCCGCGGCCGTGGCGATCGCACGTACGCCCACCCCGAAGCCCTGCTCACCGAATACGGCGATGGCGGCGTCCCGGATACGGGCGCGAGTACTCAGATCCTCGGCGGATCCTTGCGGTACGGCTGGCCGGTTGAACACACGTTTAATATACTAAACAGGCGTTCAACGCTTCCGCAAGACCCGACACTCCCCTGGTCGCCGCATGCCTCGCGCGGATATTCCGCACGGCAAGTTCAACCCGGCGGCATTGCTCCGCATGTCAGAATTCCGCGCGTTCGACAAATGCCGATACCCGACGCGGCGGCGTCCCGTCGGGTACCCGGCCTCAGTTGCCATCCCGGCGGGTGGACGGCCTCAGTTGCCATCCCGGCGGGTGGACGGCCTCGGTTGCCATCCCGGCGGTCCCCGGCCTCAGTGCTCGGTCATGCCCTGCAATCCGGCGACACCCGCGGTCGCCACGGCGTCGGTCTCGCGCCGACCGCGGCGGCTGCCCGTGTACGCCCACTTCCGCACCGCGGTCACCGGACGCGGCAGCAATTCCACCTCCGGCGGCAGATTGCGCACCGGATCGAAGAATCCGGGTCCGGCCTGTTCGCCGATCTCCGGTGCGGCGACGGTGATCTCCGCCAGTGTCCGCTTGGGACCGGTCAGCGGCGCGGCCCGCAGGGTGAAGCCGAGCCGGTGCCCCTCCAGATGGGTCGACATCGCCCCCAGCGACGGTGATTCGGGTTGGGCCGCATCGGGTTCGGCGAATATCCACTCGACCGGACCGTCCTCGAACCGGTACGCCATCAGACTGCCGTAGTACGCACTCGACCAGCCCAGCGCGGGCGTGATCACGAACCGGCTCAGCGTGCCGGTGCCCGTGGTGGCCAGCGCCAGATCCCACGGGCGATCGTGCCGGTCGAGTACCCGCACCGCCAGTCCGAGCACGTCCGGCACCCCGTCGGGCAAGCCGACGCCCTTCGAAATCCGCGCCAGCACAGGACGATCCGCACTGCCCAGCAGTTGCTTGTAGACACCGTCGACGGCATGCAGCGCACCGGTCAACGGCAATCCGTTCGGATGGAAGACACGGGCGTCACGCACTCGCGCGGCCGCCGCGAACGCTCCCCGCACAATGCCGTCGGCAATAGCCATTCGTCTGCACCTCTCGAATCACTCGACTCTCGCGAGCAATACCCACAGACACAGCCCCGAACCGTCCGATATGCCACCTGCGCGAGACCGCCCGCCCTCCGACCCACCACCGGCCGCGGTCGCTGCGGGAGCCATTGCGACGCACCCGAATACGGACGCACCCGAATACGGTCGGCGCTACCGGTCGCGACCGCGCGACGCTCTAGGCGTCACGCGCGGCAGGGTCGGCGCGGCACGGTGCCCACGGGCTCAGCCGCGCGAGACCTCCGCCGCGCGAGACACACCACCGCCCATCCCCAGCCGCGCGCGAGATGCACAGCAAGCCGTCCTCAACCGCGCGACGCGCACAACAGGCCGTCCCCAGCCACGCGACGCGCACAACACCGTCCTCAACCACGCGACGCGCACAACACCGTCCTCAACCACGCGACGCGCACAACACCGTCCTCAACCACGCGACGCGCACAACACCGTCCTCAACCACGCGACGCGAACAACACCGTCCTCAACCACGCGACGCGCACAACAGACCGTCCTCAACCACGCGACGCGCACAACAGACCGTCCTCAACCACGCGACGCGCACAACAGACCGTCCTCAACCGCGTGAGGCGCACAACAGGCCGTCGCCGACCGGGATCAGGACGCTGGTCAGTTGCGGGTCTTCGGCTACGGCGCGGGTGGCGGCGCGGACCGCCTGGGTGGCCGGATCGCGTTGGGCCGGGTCGGGCACGCGGCCGCCGAGCAGGGCATTGTGCAGCAGAATCGCGCCGCCCTCGCGGAGCAGGCGCACCCCCTGTTCCACATACTGCGGGTGCTCGAGCGGCGCGCAGTCGATGAACACCAGGTCGTAGGCCCCGTCGGCGAGGCGCGGCAGCACGTCCAGGGCGCGGCCGTTGATGAGCCGCGTGCGGGCGGGCGCGATATCCGCGGCGCGGAACGCCTCCCGGGCGGCCCGCTGGTGTTCGGGCTCGGAGTCGATGGTGGTGAGGGTGCCCTCGGAGTGCATGCCGTCCAGCAGCCACAGCCCGCTGATCCCGGCCCCGGTGCCCACCTCCACCACGGCCTTGGCCCCCAGCAGCTGGGCGTACATGCTGAGCAGCGCTCCGACCGCGGGCGGCACCGGAGACGCGCCCAATTCAACGGCGCGTTCACGGGCGGCGACGAGAATATCGTCCTCGGCCACGGATTCCTCGACGTAGGCGAGGTTGCGCTGCAGGTTCGATGCCGCGGGAGTCTGGCTCACGGATATGAGGCTAACGGCGCGACGCCCCTATCGCGTGCCGGTGACCGACCGGTGTGGCGAATTTTCTCAGGTGTCCCTCAGCCTGCGCATACGGCTGCCACATCGGGACCGGGAAGAGTAATCGCCAACGCCAGGCCAGCGACCGCGAGCCCGGTTCGGGAACAACTCGAGCCAACCCTTCGGTTGTACCCCGTACCGACGTTCACGGTCCCGAGTAGGAGGTAACCCCATCCACATGGTCGACGCGGCGCGTGAACACGCCAATCTGCCCGAGCAGATCCTGCCGAACAGCGATATCGCGCTGGACGGCGAATCCTTCGCGGACGAGCCCCTCACCGGGACCGCCGCCTTCGACGCCACCGGTGACCGCACCATGATGCCCTCCTGGGACGATCTGGTGCGCGAGCACGCCGATCGCGTCTATCGCCTCGCCTATCGCCTGACCGGTGACCCGCAGGACGCCGAGGACCTGACCCAGGAAACCTTCATTCGCGTCTTCCGCTCCCTGTCGAACTACCAGCCGGGGACCTTCGAGGGCTGGCTGCACCGCATCACCACCAACCTGTTCCTCGACATGGTTCGCCGCCGCAATCGCATCCGCATGGAGGCGTTGCCGGAGGACTACGACCGGGTGCCGTCCGAGGGTCCGGGGCCGGAGCAGGTCTACCACGACGCGAATCTGGACCCGAACCTGCAGTCGGCGCTGGACGCGCTGGCGCCGGAGTTCCGCGCGGCGGTCGTCCTCTGTGACATCGAGGGCCTGTCCTACGAGGAGATCGGCGCCACCCTGGGCGTGAAATTGGGCACCGTGCGCAGCCGAATCCACCGGGGACGGCAGGCACTGCGCGAATACCTCGAGCATAATGGGACACAGCGGCGTTTCGACGCCGCGAAGGTCGGGTAAACCTTGCGGGCTGTGTGTCCGTAGTTCCCGGCACCGGGTTCCCGGGCATTGCCGAGGTCGTTCCGGAAGGGTGTGCACCATATGAACGGCGAGGACAGAACGCCGAAGCGTCCGCCTCGATTCGCCCCCACCGAGCATCTGGCCACCGAGGCCATTGCCGCGTACGTGGACGGTGAGCTGCGGATGAACGCGTATCTGCGCGCCTCGCATCACCTGTCGGTGTGCCCCGAATGCGCGGCCGAGGTGGAGTCCCAGCAGCAGGCGCGGATCGCGCTGCGACAGTCGAGCCACATCACCGCACCGCTGCGGCTGCACGACACCCTGAGCCGGATCCCCATCTCGGAGCTGCCCGGCGCGGAACCGACACCACCGCAGCATCCCGCCCCGGGCCCCGCCGCCGACCACGGCATGTTCGCCGCGGGAGCGAGTTCCTTCGGCATGCGCCAAGATTCGTTCGACAGCAGGCGGTGGACGGCGTGGTGGCGCAAGTAGAGTTCATCGCGTGACCTCCGAATCGAAGAACACTCCGGCGGCATCGGGTGCCGGGGACCAGCAGCCACCGCACTCCGCGGAGACGCCCGATTCGGCGGCCAACAGGGGGAACCTGAGGCCGTCGGACGCGCCGGTCCTGGGACCGCGCCCGGTCTACCGCCCGCACGTCGACAAGCACACCGCCCGCGCCTTCCGCCGCCCGAACGGACAGGCCGGTTCCTTCGGCCCGCGGCCCGGCGGAGTCCCGGCCGCGCCGCCCGCGGATGCGCCCGAGGTGCAGAACCGCCCGCCGGATGCCGTACTGGCCGAGGCGTTCTCGCGTCCCGAGGGCTCCACCGAGCTGTTGCAGCGCGATCCGGAGGCGGCGCACGACGACGCGCCCGCGACCCCGCCCGCCGATCCGTGGCGTGACCCGGATGCGGCCGCGCGCCTGGGCGCGCCCGCGATCGCCGTGCCGCGGCCCGAACCGCTCGCTCCCGGGGAGCAGTTGACCGCCCGCGAGGTGCTGTTCGGCGGCAAGGTGAAGCCGGAGGCGCTGCTCGCGCTGGGCACGGTGGCGGTGGTGCTGGGCGTGCTCGCGGGTCTGCTGGGCGGTGTGATCGGCCTGTTCGCCGGTCAGTCCGCCTCCTCGCTCACCGCGCGCAAGGTGGAGTTGCAGACCGCCGGCGGCGGCGAGATCCCGGCCGGTGAGATCGGCCGGGTGGTCGGCGCGGTCATGCCCGCCATGGTCACGGTGCGGGCGTGGGTCGGCGACAGCGGCTCCTCCGGTTCCGGGGTGGTGATTTCCGGCGAGGGCCATATCGTCACCAACAATCACGTGATCTCGCTGGCCGCCAACGACAAGACCGGCCAGGCCAAATTGCAGGTGGTGTTCTCCGACAACACGCGGGTTCCGGCCACCATTGTCGGACGCGATCCCAAATCCGATCTGGCCGTGCTGCATGTGGACGTGAAGAATCTGTCGGTCATCCAGCTCGGGGAATCGGAGAATGTGAAGGTCGGCGATCAGGTGCTGGCCATCGGTTCACCGCTGGGCCTGGAGGAGACGGTCACCGCCGGTATCGTGTCGGCGCTGAATCGGCCGGTCAAGGTCGGCGGTGAGGGCACCGACACCGATGCCACGCTCGACGCCGTGCAGACGGATGCCGCCATCAACCACGGCAACTCCGGCGGCGCGCTGGTGGATATGCAGGGCAGACTGGTCGGCATCAATACCGCCATCAAATCCGAGAGCGGCGGTTCGGTGGGCCTCGGTTTCGCCATTCCGGTGGATCAGGTGAAGCGGATTTCGCAGGCGCTGATCGACAACGGTGAGGTGCACCACCCCCGGCTGGGTGTGAGCGCCCGCACCAAGATCGTCGCCAATGACGTGATGAGCGGTGCCGAGGTGGCCGATGTGCAGGCCGGCGGCCCGGCCGCCAAGGCGGGCATCGTGGAGGGCGACGTGATCGTGGGGGTCGGCGACCGCGAGGTCACCGGCCCGGAGGAGCTCACCGTCGCGGTGCAGTCACAGGAAATTGGCCAGACGGTCACCGTCCGCTTGATCCGCGACGGCCGGGAAGTAGATGTCCCGGTTACTCTCGAATCAGACTGACCACCCTCGAACGACACCTCGACAGGAAACACCTCGCGATTCGCGGCCCCGCCTCGGTTCTGGAGCGGGGGAGCGAAACGGAGGAGCGGAGGAGGGAAACAGCGAGGTCCCCCGGGGCCGCGAACAGCCGGAGCGAAGCGGAGGCAAGAAGATACCGTGTTCAGCAATATCAGCTGGGGCGAGATGATGATCCTGGTCGTCGCCGCCCTCGTCATCCTCGGACCGGAGCGGCTGCCCGGCGCTATTCGCTGGACCGGTAAAACGCTGCGACAGGTGCGCGATTACGCCACCGGCGCGACGACGTCGCTGAAGCAGGAACTCGGGCCGGAATTCGAGGAGATCCGGAAACCGCTCGAGCAGTTGAACGAACTCCGCGGTATGAATCCGCGGTCGATGGTGACCAAACACCTTCTCGACGGCGACGATTCCCTCTTCACCGGAAAATTCGACAAACCCGTCAGCGCTCCTAGCAGCAATTACGGCAGTTTTTCGATGCCGGAACCGGCTAAACCGCTGGAGCGCAACGAGCGCCCGCCGCTGGATCCCGACGCGACCTAATTCGGGCCAAGTAAACCGGAGTAGACGCCGAGAGCTGTTCAGGTGCCTAGACTTCGGTTATGTCGGCCGATGAGGTGGCACGGGTGTTCGCGATCGAGGACAAGGTCGAACGCCTCAAGGCGGCCACCGATGGTGTGGCCGCAGCCCAGCAGACCATCAACGAGCTCACCAGAATTCGGCGTGCGGTCATCAGGGAACTGCACGCGGAGGGCTGGACCTTCGCGAGAATCGGTGCGGCGGCGGGGCTTTCCCGGGCGCGCATCCATCAGGTGAGCACGCAGGGACCGGTGCCGGAAGGTTTGTTCTTCGGGCACGGACCGCTCACCATCCTCACCCCTGACGTACGGTCCACCACCCGCGCCATGGCCCTGGTGGGCGCGCCGGACCCGGCCGGGCCGCACCGGCTGCTGGAACTGCTGCGTGAACTCGGATTCACCGTCACCATCGAGCGCTTCCTGCCCGGCCGCCCGCTGGATCTCGACCGTGATGGGTTGATCGTGCTCGGCGGGCCCGAGCTCTCCCCCAGCCTGCGCTACCTGGTGGCGGCGGACCCGCGGCTGCGGCGCACGGTGGCGCGGGCCGGGCGGGTGCGCCGCGGTATCGAGGATCGCGCCGCCCGCCGGGTATACCGACCGGGCGGCACCGAGCCCTACGACATCGCCTACCTGGCCCGCCTCCCCCGCCCCGACGGCCGGGGCCACGTGCTGGTCATCGACGGCCTGCACCCGCCCGCCTCCCTCGGCGCCATCCGCCTGCTGGCCACCCGTCTGGCGACCCTGCACGAGCGCGCGGGCATCCACCCCTTCTCGGCCGTCGTAGGCGTCCGCTACGACCGCTCCACCGGCGAACCCATCGAAGCCGACCTGCTCACCCCCATCTACCGCCACGACCGCTGACGATCGGCCACCGTGACACCGAGTAGGCGGGCCGTTCCGGCAATCCGGTCGGCCCGCCTACTCGACGGATTCGGGTCAGGCGGCTG
Organism: Nocardia sp. CC213A; assembly: GCF_030766805.1. NCBI lineage: Bacteria > Bacillati > Actinomycetota > Actinomycetes > Mycobacteriales > Nocardiaceae > Nocardia > Nocardia sp. CC213A. Next base: position 67,986 of record NZ_JASFXA010000013.1, on the reverse strand, counting down.
CCCAGGCGGGGCGCAGCTCCTTCATGGGCGGACGGTCGGTCAGCGACACCTCGGTGGTGAGCGCGGTGAATTCGCCGCCGATGAGCGGGAATTGGGTCAGCGCCGCGCCGGAATCCGGGATTCCGCTGCGGCCCAGCACCGTTCCGAGGATCTGGCGGCTCATGACGCCCAGGTCGGACAGCGGGCGGTTGCGGTGGGTGCGGACGCCGAGGTTGACCTGGCCGATGGCGTGCAGGCCGTACAGGTCGAAAGTGTCCAGCAGCAGGCCGATCTCGACGCCGTAGCCGGGTGCGAACGGCACCGAGGTGAGCAGTTCACGGGTGCCCGCGTACTCGCCGCCGAGCGGCTGCAACACCTTCGACAGCTCGGGTCGCAGCGCCGACAGCAGCGGACGGGCCACCAGTTCGGTGACGCGGCCGCCGCCGTGCTCGTCGATACCGGTGTCGTGGCGCAGCGGGCGGCGGTAGTACGCCTTGGACAGTTGCACGTCCGGCACGGTGAGCAGTGGGCCGAGCAGCTTCGGCACGAACATGGGGTCCGGATCGATGAGATCGGAGTCCACGAACGCCACCAGGTCACCGTCGGTGACGGCCAGCGACCGCCACAGCACCTCCCCCTTGCCCGGCACGGGCTCGAGTTCGGGTACGGCCTGTTCGCGGGTGTACACGGTGGCCCCGGCGGCGCGGGCGCGTTCGATGGTGGCGTCGGTGGAGCCGGAGTCCAGCACCACCAGTTCGTCCACCAGGGTGCCGAGCAGGGGTCTGATACTGGCGACGACGTCGGCGACGGTGTCCTGTTCGTTGAGGGCGGGGAGGACCACCGATACGGTGCGGTCCTTCTTGGCGGCGACGAGCGCTTCGACCGTCCAGTCGGGACGATCCCAGGTATGGGTGAAGTTCCAGTCCGTCATACGAGACCTCGCAGGGTTCGGGCGGGCGGGCGGAGACCCTGGATGGCGGCGATCATGTCGACCACACGGCGCGTGGCGGCGACCTCGTGCACCCGGAAAACCCGAGCACCCGCGGCGGCGGACCAAGCAGTTGCTGCCAATGTGCCCTCCAATCGTTCGGACAGGCCGACACCAAGAGTCTCTCCGATGAAATCCTTATTGCTCAGCGCCATCAAGACCGGCCAGCCGGAGTTAACGAGAACGTCCAAAGCCCGCAACAATTCCAGCCCGTGGTAGGTGTTTTTGCCGAAATCATGCGTGGGATCGATCAGTATCGAATCTTTTGCCACGCCAGCCGCCGCGGCGGCCTCGGCCGCGCTCACCACCGTGTCGGTGACCTCGGCCACCACATCGGCGTAGCGCACCCGATGCGGGCGGGTGCGCGGCACGGCTCCGCCGGTGTGGCTGCACACGATGCCCACCCCCAGCTCGGCCGCCACCCCCACCAGGTCCGGATCGGCGCCGGCCCAGGTGTCGTTGATCAGATCCGCGCCCGCCGCCACCGCGGCCCGCGCCACCTCGGCCCGCCAGGTGTCCACACTGATCAACAGGTCCGGATGCGCCTCCCGAATGGCGGCCACGAACGGCACCACCCGCCGCGCCTCCTCGGCGGCGTCCACCTCGACACCGGGCCCGGCCTTCACGCCGCCGATATCGACGAGATCGGCCCCCTCCCGCACCGCCCGGGCAACCGCCCCCATGGCGGCCTCGTCACCGAAGGTCGCACCCCTGTCGTAGAAGCTGTCCGGCGTCCGGTTCACGATCGCCATCACCAGCGCCCGATCCGTCGCCACCGGCTTCCCGCACAATGTCGGCAACGGCGCACACATGCCCTCGACTGTACCCAGCCCTGTACCCACCCCGCCCGTCAGGAGATCGAGGACACCCGGGTCCGGCTCCCCGCGACGGCGGTCAGTCGCGGGGGGCGCGGGCGTTGGCCACGTCCTCGGGATAGGTGGGGTAGGCGGGGACGTAGCCGTCGGTGCGGCCGGACAGGACGTAGAGGTCGCTGTGGTCGTCGGGGGTGTAGCCCTGTTTGCGGAGGTCGACCTTGCGGCTCTTGAAGGTGGAGGTCTGCTCCAGTTCGCCGACGACGCGGATGAAGAGGGGGACGGCGTAGGCGGGGAGGCGGTCGTACAGGTGGGCGGCGACCTGGTGACCGTCGAATTTCGCGTCCTGCGCGAGGGTGACGGCGGCCATGCCCGCCTTGCCGTCGGTGCCGGGGATGTCGACGCCGTAGACGACCGCCTGGGAGACGGCGTCGAGGCCGTCGAACGCGCCCTCGACCTCGGTGGTGGCCACGTTCTCGCCCTTCCAGCGGAAGGTGTCGCCGAGGCGGTCCACGAAGGCGATGTGCCGGTAACCCTGATCGCGGACCAGGTCGCCGGTGTCGAACCAGCAGTCGCCGTCGGCGAGGCCGTCGCGGACCAGCTTGGATTCGGTGGCGTCCGCGTCGGTGTAGCCGTCGAAGGGGGAGCGGTCGGTCACCTTGGCCAGCAGTAGGCCGACGCCGCCGGTCGACACCTTGCGGAGCTTGCCGTCCGGACCGCGTCGGGCCCTACCGGTCTCGTCGTCGTAGTCGACGATGGCGAAGGGCAGCGGCGTGAAGCCGGCGGTGCGGTCCACACCGAAGGCGTTGATGAAGGCGACGTTCCCCTCACTGGCACCGTAGAACTCGACGATTCGCCGAATGCCGAACCGATCCCGGAACTCGTCCCACAGCTCCGGCCGCAGCCCGTTGCCCACCGCGACGGCCACCCGATGCGACCGGTCGCTGCTCTTGCGCGGCTGGTTGAGCAGATACCGGCACAGCTCACCGATATAGATGAAGGCCGTGGCATCGGCGGCGATGGCCTCGTCCCAGAACCGGGAGGCCGAGAAATGCCGTCCCAGCGCCAGGCACGCACCCGCCGACACCACCGACGACAGCGCCACCGTGAGCGCGTTGTTGTGGTACAGCGGCAGACAGCAGTACATGGTGTCGTCGCCGCGCAGCCGCACGCCGAGCCCACCCAGGCCCGCCATGCTCTTGGTCCACCGCAGATGCGTCATGACGCTCGCCTTGGGCATGCCGGTGGTGCCGGAGGTGAAGATCAGGAAAGCCCGCTCGCCCGCCGTGACCTCCGCCGTCACCGCCGGATTCGCGGTGTCGGCGGTGCGGGCGGCGTCGGCCAGCTGCTGCGACCACAGCACCGCGGGGCGCGGCTCGGCCAGCGACTCGAGCGCCTCCCGGCACTCCTCCCCCACCACGTCCACCACACTGTCCAACAGCCCGAAACTGTGCGCCAGCACGGTATCTCGCTGATTGTGGTTGAGCAGCCCGACCGTCGCCCCGAGCTTGACCGTGGCCAGCGCGGTGAACACCGTCTCCGGACGGTTGGTCATGAGCACGCCGACCACGTCACCGCGGCCGACCCCGCGCCCGGCCAGCACGTGCGCGTACCGGTTCACCTCGGCATTCGCCTCGCCCCAGGTGTACACGCGGCCTTCGAATTTCAGGAAGGGCCGGTCCGGATGCCGCCGGGCCGCACGCTGGAAGAACAGGCCGATCGAGGCTCTGTCCCGCGATTTCACCAACAGGCCCAGCGCGTTTCGCGCCAGCTGCGGTGCTCGCACGGCCATCCCGGGCAGGGCGCGGACCAGGTCGAGCAGGCTCACCGTCGAACGTGCATCGGTCGTCACATCTTCCAGCCTTTCCGATGACGCCCGAGTTGTCGAGGAGAACGCGAAATTCGGCCGCTTCAGGCGTCGGGCCGCAGGGCGGCGAACGCCGCGGGCAGATCCTTGGTCACCGTCACCAGGTCGACCGCTTCACGTCCGACGAAACCCCGGCCACCCAACCGCTCGTCGATCCAGTCGAACATGCCGCGGTAGTGGTCGTCGGGATCCAGCACCACCACCGGTTTGTCGTGCACGCCGAGATACGCACCGGTCCAGGTCTCGAAGAACTCCTCGAGGGTGCCGATACCGCCCGGCAGGGTGAGGAAGGCGTCGGCGCGGTCCTCCATGATCTGCTTGCGCTGCCGCATGGTGTCGGTGACGATCAGCTCGTCGGCGTCCACATCCGCGACCTCCTTGTGCACCAGGTGCTTCGGGATCACGCCGAGGGTGTGCGCGCCCGCCGCCCGCGCCGCCTGGGCCACCGCGCCCATCATGGAGACATTGCCGCCGCCGGACACCAGTCGCCACCCGCGACGGCCGATCTCGGTGCCCACCCGCGCCGCCAGCTCCAGCACCGACGCGTCGGCGGAACTGGCCGAGCAGTACACGCACACCGCGTACGCGGTGCTGTCCGGACCCGCGTCGCTCACCACTGTTCCTCCACCTCCGCCGCCTCGAGTTCGGCGCGGGCCTCGGCGGCCTGCGTCACGATGTTCACCACATCCTCCACACTGTCGGTGACATGCAGCAGGCCGAGGTCGCCGGGGGAGATCTTGGCCGAGCCCAACAGCGAATCCCGCAGCCAATCCACCAGACCCGACCAGTAGCGGGTGCCGAACAGGATGATCGGGAACCGGGTGATCTTGCGGGTCTGCACCAGGGTGAGCGCCTCGAACAGCTCGTCGAGGGTGCCGAAACCGCCGGGGAGACAGACGAATGCCTGCGAGTACTTCACGAACATGGTCTTGCGGACGAAGAAGTAGCGGAAGTTGATCCCCAGATCCACCCACTCGTTGAGGTGCTGTTCGAACGGCAGCTCGATGCCGAGCCCGATCGAATACCCGCCCTCCTCGGACGCACCCCGGTTGGCGGCCTCCATCGCTCCGGGCCCACCGCCGGTGATCACCGCGAACCCGGCCCGCGCCAGCGCCGCCCCGATGGCCTGCCCCGCCTGGTACTCCGGATGATCGGCCGGAGTCCGCGCCGACCCGAACATCGCCACGGCCCGCGGCACCTCCGCCAAAGTGCCGAAGCCCTCGACGAATTCGGCCTGAATCCGCAGCACCCGCCACGGATCGGTGTGCACCCAGTCACCGGTCCCGCGTTCGTCGAGCAAATGCTCGTCGGTGGTCCCTATCCCCTTCTTACGATCACGGCGCAGCATTATCGGACCCCGGAACCGAGGAGTCTTGGACGAGCGAGCACCGAATTCGGCGTCAGCAGACATACGGGCAGTATCTATCTTGCCCTCCGCTTCGCTCCGGGCGGGGCTCGCGGCGCTGAAAGTCCCGGTTCTTCCCTCCCTCCGCTCCCCCGCTTCGCTCCTCCGCTCCGGTCAGTCCAGAACCGGGACGCGCCGCGAGCCCCGGAGTGTGGTTGTTCGGGATGTGGTGAGTCGGGGCGCTGCTCCAGAAGTTGTCGTGTCAGCGGAGTCCGCGCACACGAGACCGGCCGCGAGGGCCCCACACGCTGGACCGGCCGCCGGAGCACCTCTGTGCGCGGCGTTCTATCGCTGCGGCGGCCTCGGAGGTGGGGCTTCGCTGGCAGCGGCTCAGTCGCGGCGGCCGTCGAGGTTACGCCTTGTCGCCGGTGAGGTAGCTGCGGAGCATGGCGGTTACCTGGGTGATCTGGGTGACGGGGAGGTGTTCGTCGCGTTTGTGGGCGAGGTTGGGGTCGCCGGGGCCGAAGTTGACGGCGGGGATGCCGCGGGCGGCGAAGCGGGAGACGTCGGTCCAGCCATACTTGGCGCGGACGCCGCCGCTGCCGTGGGCGTGCACGATCCCGATGAGGTCCTTGGCCGCGGGGGCGGACAGGCCGGGCAGGGCTCCGGGGGCGCCGTCGGTGCGCTCGAAAGCGATATCCAGTCCGTCGAAGACCGCGCGCACGTGCTCGGTGGCCTCGTCCAGGGTGCGGTCGGGGGCGAAGCGGAAGTTCACGTCCACCTCGGCGGCGTCGGGCACCACATTGCCCGCCACCCCGCCGGAGATCCGCACCGCCGACAGACCCTCGCGGTACAGGCAGCCGTCGATGTCGACCTCCCGCGCCCGATAGGCCGCCATCCGCTCCAGCACCGGGGCCAGCCGGTGAATGGCATTGTCGCCCAGCCACGCCCGCGCCGAATGCGCCCGCACCCCGGCGGTGGTGATGCGTGCCCGCAGCGTGCCCTGACAGCCCGCCTCCACCCAGCCGCCGGACGGCTCGCCGAGGATCGCGAGGTCACCGTCCAGCCATTCCGGCAGTTCCCGCTCGATCCGCCCGAGCCCGTTGAACTCGGCGGCGATCTCCTCGCAGTCGTAGAAGATGAGGGTCAGATCGTGCACCGGTTCGGCGACGGTGGCGGCCAGGTGCAGGAACACCGCGTCGCCGGATTTCATGTCCACGCTGCCGCAGCCGTACAGCAGCCGCTCCCCGTTCTCGCCCTCCACGAAATGGCCGGGCACATTGTCGGCGATCGGCACGGTGTCCAGATGTCCGGCGAGGATCACCCGGGTCGGCAGTCCGCGATTGGTGCGCGCCAGCACGGTGTTCCCGTGCCGCAGGATCTCGAACCCTTCGGTCTGCTCCCGCAGTGCCCAGGCGACGGTGTCCGCGATGACCGCCTCGTCCTTGGACACGCTGGGGATATCCACGAGAGCGGCGGTGAGGGCGATGGGGTCGGCGCGCAGATCGATGGTCACGCCCCCACTGTATTGATTCGCCGCCTGACATCGACTCAGGGCCCGACACCGGCTCACCACCCGACACCGACTCACCACCGCCCGACACCGACTCACCACCCGACACCGACTCACCACCGCCCGGCACCGACTCGCCGCCCGGCACCGACCAACGGCCTCACCGCCCGGCTTGTTCACCGAGCCGGGCGGCGGCTGGGCGGAGGCGGGCTGCCAGGGCACCATGCGGGCGCGCATCACCGCGGCCGGAGCTATTCATCGCTCGATTCACCCGCCGCGGGCGGGGTAACTCGCCCGCCCGACGCACCCACCGCGGGCACCGCTCCGGGAGCGGGTCGGCGGTTGTCGCGAGCGCGCGGGATACCGGGGCGCGGGGTGTGGGCCACCACCCGGCGGCTGCCGCCGGGTAACCTCTGGGGACGTGAGCACTCAGGGAGCATCAGCAGTCGGCCTCGCCACCATCACCGCCAACGGGACGGTTCTGGATACCTGGTATCCGTACCCGGAGCTGGGTGAGGTCGCCGAGACCGGCACCGCGCGCCTGGACGCCTCCGATGTCGAGTACGCCAAGTTCGCCCAGGTCGCGGGTCCGGATGAGGCCCGCCGGGTGGAGGTGGTCGTGGTGCGCACCAGCATTGCCGACCTGGCCGCCGCGCCGGTTGACACCCACGACGTCTACCTGCGCCTGCACCTGCTCTCGCATCGCCTGGTCAGGCCGCACGGCCTGAACCTGGACGGCATCTTCGGCCACCTGGCCAATGTGGCGTGGACCAACCACGGCCCCTGCTCGCTGGAGGAGCTGGAGCTGGTGCGCCTGAACCTGCGCGCCCGCGGCCCGGTCACCGTGTACGGCGTGGACAAGTTCCCGCGCATGGTCGACTACGTGGTCCCCTCCGGGGTGCGCATCGCCGACGCCGACCGCGTCCGCTTGGGCGCGCACTTGGCCTCCGGCACCACGGTCATGCACGAGGGCTTCGTGAACTTCAATGCGGGCACCCTCGGCAATTCCATGGTCGAGGGCCGCATCTCCGCCGGTGTGGTGGTGGGCGACGGCTCCGACATCGGCGGCGGCGCGTCCATCATGGGCACCCTGTCCGGCGGCGGCAAGCAGGTCATCTCGCTGGGCGAGCGCTGCCTGCTCGGCGCGAACGCCGGTATCGGCATCTCCCTCGGCGACGACTGCGTGGTGGAGGCGGGCCTCTACGTCACCGCGGGCACCAAGGTCACCCTCCCGGACGGCGGCACCATCAAGGCCGCCGATCTGAGCGGCAAGTCCAACCTGCTGTTCCGCCGCAACTCCGTCTCCGGCGCGGTCGAGGTGGTGCCCCGCAAGGGCACCGGCATCGAACTCAACGCCGCCCTGCACGCCAACGACTGATCCACGATCGATCGGTGCCCCCGCGGTGAGAACCGTGGGGGCACTGTCGTATTCAAGACAGCGCGACCGCTCGGAACCCGCTCAGTCGATGCCGAAGGCCAGAACTCGCTCGGGGGTGATGCGGATGAGTTCGCGCGACATTCCCTCGGCATAGGGGTCCACATCGCGCAATGGGACTGCGGTGCCGCGGATTTCGAGGCAGCGGACCTCCCAGGGGTCGAGCGACTTGATGTCGTCGACCACGAGGGACACCCGCTGCTCCTTGTCGAGGTTGCGGAACTTCTGGGTGGCGCCCATGCGGTAGCCGCCGATGTCGATCACGCCGAGGATCTCGTCGTAGCGGTAGCCCACCGGGTTGTTCTGCGGGGAGCCGTCGGGGCGGATGGTGGCCAGGCGGCCGAGCCGCTGGCTGCGGAGATAGTCGATCTGGGCGGGGGTGAGCGTTGCGACCATAGGTGTGACGGTAGAACCTCGAGCATGCTCGAGGTCAACCCACCGCCTCATCTCACAGCAGCAGCTTCTTCTGCACCTTGCCCATGGCATTGCGCGGCAGCGACGTGACCACCCGGATCTCACGCGGACGCTTGTGCACCGAGAGCTCTTCCGCCACATGGTCGATGAGCCGCTGCTCAATGGCCTCGGCATGCCCGTCGCGCAGCACCACGAAGGCGACGATGCGCTGTCCGAGATCGTCGTCCGGCACGCCGACCACGGCGGTTTCGGCGACGGCGGGATGTCCCAGCAGCGCGGTCTCGATCTCCCCGGCGCCGATCCGGTAGCCGCCGGATTTGATGAGGTCCACCGATTCCCGGCCCACGATCCGGTGGAAGCCGTCGGGGTCGATGACCGCCACGTCCCCGGTGGTGAACCAGCCGTCCGCGGTGAAGTTCTCGGCGGTCACCTCGGGCCGGTTCAGATAGCCGTCGAACAGCATGGGTCCACGCACCTGTAGTCCGCCGACGCTTTCTCCGTCGTGCGGCACCGGATTTCCGGCTTCGTCGCGCAGCCGGGTCTCGACTCCGGCGACCGGGGTGCCGACCCATCCGGGCCGCCGCTCCCCGTCCGGCCGGGTGGACAGGGTGATCATGGTTTCGCTCATGCCGTAGCGCTCGATCGGCGCGTGCCCGGTGAGTTCCCGCAGCCGCTCGAACACCGGCACCGGCAGCGGCGCGCTCCCGGAGATCAGCACCCGCGCGGACGCCAGTTCCCGTGCCGCCTCGGGCGCTTCGACCACCCGCGACCACACGGTGGGAACGCCGAAGTACATGGTCCCCCGCGCTTGCGCGTACGCCTCGGGCGTCGGCTTGCCGGTGTGGATCAGCGGGCTGCCCACCCGCAGCGGCCCCAGCACGCCGAGGATCAGCCCGTGCACGTGGAACAGCGGAAGCCCGTGCACCAGCACGTCGTTCGCGGTCCACCCCCACGCCTCGGCGAGCGCGTCCAGCCCGGCGGCGACGGCCCGGCGGCTCAGCATCACGCCTTTGGGCGCGCCGGTGGTGCCGGAGGTGTACAGGATGAAAGCCGTTGCACCGGGGTCGGGTTCGGCATATGTATGCCAGGAGCGGGCGTGTTTGCGCACCGGCACCACCGGCAGCGCGCTGCCTTCGGGAGCCTTCCCCAGCCACGCCTGCGCCCCCGAGTCGGCCAGGATGTGCGCCAGTTCGGCGTTGCCCGCGTCGGGCGGCACCGGCACCACGGTGACCCCGGCGATGAGGCAGCCGACCACGGCCAGCACGGTGGTGACGGTCGGCTCGGCCAGCACGGCCACCCGTTGCGCCCGTGCCACCCGTTCGGCGACGGAGGTGGCCGCGCCCAGCAGATCGCCGCGCGACAGCGTCACGCCGTCGATGGTGACGGCATCGGGAATATCGTCCCCGGCGGCGACGGCGGCGGGATTCAACGAGCTCAACAGCAGCGGCGACCCATACGACACGACGCCAACGGTACTGCCCGGATCGAGGTCATCACGATTCGGCCGGAACGGTTGACACGCTCCTGAGCGGGTAAGAAAGTATGTGCATAACCTTCTCATCGAGAATGGGGTCAACGATGACCAGTCCCCTGCGCCTGCCCGCGCACGAACCGGACCTGCCGCCGATCGATATCCGGCAGTTCATCGACGGGGCCGCGGGCCTGCTCGGCGGGGCGGCCAATGTGATCATGCAGCTGTCCCAACCACCGGTCGGCTACGGCGTGGTGGAGAGTCCGGTCGACAGCGGCAATGTCTTCAAGCATCCGGTGAAGCGACTGCGCACCACCGTCACCTACCTCGCCGTGGCCATGCTGGGCAGCGAGGACGAGCGGGCCGCGTACCGCGCCGCCGTGGACACCTCGCACCGCCACGTCCGCTCCCGCCCGGGCAGCCCCGTGAAGTACAACGCCTTCGATCCGAAGCTCCAGCTCTGGGTGGCGGCCTGCCTCTACTGGGGCGCACGGGATCTCTACCAGCGCATGCACGGCCCCATGGACGATGCCACCGCCGACGCCTTCTACCACTACTCCGCCCGGCTGGGCACCACGCTCCAGATGCGTCCGGAGATGTGGCCGCCCACGCGCGCGGACTTCGACCGCTACTGGGACGAGCAACTGGCCCGCGCCACCATCGATCCGACGGTGCACGCCTACTTCGACGATCTGATCGACCTGAAGATGCTGCCGCGCCCGTTCCAGCTGGCCTTCGGGCCGACCCACCGCTTCTTCGTCACCGGCCTGCTGCCCCAGCATCTGCGGGACGAGATGGGGATGACCTGGTCGCCGCGCCAGGACCGCGCGCTGGCCCGCATGCTGCGCACGCTGGGCCGCGTCGAGGACCACCTGCCCACGGCGGTGCGCACTTTCCCGCTCAACTTCTATCTGACGGATATGCGGGTGCGCCGCCGCCTGGGTTTGCGTCTCGTCTGAGCGGGCCGCACATCGGCCGGTCCGATGCCTCCGGGCGGGCTCGGCCCACCGACCCGGATCAGACCAGCCGGAACCCGGGAACCACGTGCTCGACGGCGAATTCGCGTAGCTTCTCCGGCTCGTCGAGCGGGATGACCGTTTGCGGGGTCAGCGCCATGGACAGTGCGGTGCGCGCGATCATCTCGGCCAGCGGCATCGGATCGTAGTGCGGCAGTTTGCCTTCCGACTGCAAGCGGGTGATGAACTCGGCCAGGTAGTCGCGGCCGAGTTCGATCACCGGCGCACCCTGCACGGTGAGATACGGCAGCACCATCTCCGGCTCGGTACTGAGCAGCCGCACCAGCAGCTTGTTGCCGCGCAGACCTTCGATGAAGGCGGTGAACAGCGCGACGATCTGATCCTCGGCGCTGGCGTCGCGCTCGATCTCGCTGGCGATGGCGGCGTCCACGGAGTCGATGAACTGCCGGGTCTGCCGCAACCCGACGGCTTGGATGAGGTCGTTCTTGCCCGCGAAGCGCCGGTACAGGGTGGCCAGCGACAGTCCGCCGCGCCGCGCCACCTCGACCATGCTGGTGCGCTTGATGCCGAAGTCCAGGAAGGCCAGCAGGGCGGCATCGAGCACGGTGGCCTGATTGCGGTCCTCGGGCCCCGATCCGCGCACCAACGGCAGCAGTTTGGCCAGTTTGGCCATGTACCCGATCCCCTCTCGGTGCGGCGACACGATGACACACAAATCATCGCACATTGACACCGCCCGCCCGGAGTGAGAAGGTGCGAGGAGATAATTCTCATACTCTCTCCGCGGCGCGACTGCGAGGCGGAGAGCGAGACAAGGAGACGAGTCAACGATGACCGCCCCTCTGCGCAACTCGGAGTACCAACCGGTTGATATACCCGAACCGTTCACCCCGGAAACAGTGCGCGAGCACATCGACGGCGTGGCAGCCTTCCTCGGCGGCGCGGCCAACGTGATCATGCAGCTGTCGCTGAAGCCGGTCGCCTACGGCGTCATGGAGAGCGATGTGCGCAGCGGCGCGATCACCGTGCACCCGATCAAGCGACTGCGCACCACGCTCACCTACCTCGCCGTCGCCTGGCTCGGCGACGACCGCGACCGCGCGGACTACCGCGAGGCCGTCAACCGCTCGCATCGCACCATCCGCACCAGACCGACCAGCCCGGTGAAGTACAACGCCTTCGATCCGAAACTCCAACTGTGGGTCGCGGCCTGCCTCTACTGGGGTGTGGACGACCTCTACCACCGCATGCGCGGCCCCATGAAACCCGATGTGGCGGAGTCGTTCTACCGGTACTGCGCCCGCCTGGGCACCACCTTGCAGATGCGCCCGGAGATGTGGCCCGCCACCCGCGAGCAGTTCTACGCCTACTGGGACGCGACCCTGCCCACGCACACCATCGACGAGCCCACCCGGCGCTACTTCAACGACCTCACCGACCTGAAGATGCTGCCGCGCCCGCTCCAGCTGGTCTTCGGCCGCCCGCACCGCTTCATCGTGACGGCCCTGCTGCCCCAGCACCTGCGCGATCAGATGCACATGACCTGGACCGCCCGCGACGAGCGCGTCTTCGGCGCCATGCTGCGCGCCATCGCCACGGTGTGGACCCGCCTGCCGGTCCCGCTGCGCCTGTTCCCGTTCAACTTCTACCTCGCCGATATGCGGCTGCGTCGACGACTGGGCCTGCCGCTGGTCTAGACGACCAGGTCCGAAGCTCTGGCCCGACCTGGGCATCGGCGGGGCCACGACTTGGTCACCGTGGCATCACACGAAGGCGATCCGGCCCCGGCCGGGCGACGGTTCGGCCTCGAATCGCCCCCGACCGGTGCGTGGCGTACCGCGTGCTCATGTTCGTCCGATGAACGGAGGGAAGTCTCCACCGTGTCGAAGGATTCGCCATGAGCCGCCCGGCCGTCCTGTTCGCCATATTCGCCCTGCTGAGCGGATTGCTCCTGCTCGCGCCCCGGGCGGCCGCCGAACCCTACTGCGGGATCTACTGGGGGTCGATGGACAAGAGCGATTCGGGGTGGGGATACGCGGAGCTCACCGATATCCGGTCGGGACGCCATGAGTGCTTCGACCGCCTCGTTCTCGACCTGAACCATTCGCCCGCCGGCTACACGGTGCGCTACGTGGATCAGGTGACAGCGGACGGTTCCGGCCAGCCGGTACCGCTGCGTGGAGGCGCATTCCTGAGCATCCTCGTGCATGCCCCCGCCTATGACAGCGAGTTCCGCCCCACGTACTCGCTGCCCGCCGACCGCACCTGTCTGGTGGACGTGCGGGGCTACCGGACCTTCCGGCAGGTCGCCTGGGCGGGCAGTTCCGAGGGGCAGACCACGATCGGGCTCGGCGTGCGGGCCCGGCTGCCATTCCGCGTATTCACCCTGGAATCCCCCGGGCGCGTGGTGATCGACGTGGCGCACCGGTGGTGACACGAGTCGATCCTGTGATCCGCCCGTCAGCTCCGCTCGGCGAGCGCCCGCAGGAAGAAACCCAGGTTGGCGGGTCGCTCGGCGAGCCGCCGCATCAGGTACCCGTACCACTGGCCACCGTAGGGCACGTACACGCGCACGGTGTGCCCCTCCTCGACCAGCCGACGCTGTTCGGCGTCGCGAATCCCGTACAGCATCTGGAACTCGAATTCTCCCGCGCCCCGGCCGTATTCGGCCGCCTCGGTGAGCGCGGCCGCGATCATGGCCGGATCGTGCGAGGCCACCATGGGATAGCCGTCGCCGCGCATGAGCACGTCCAGGCATTCCAGATACGAGGCGTCCACCTCGGCGCGCTGCTGGTACGCCACCGTCGCGGGCTCCTGGTACGCGCCCTTGCACAGCCGGATACGCGCCCCCGCCAACTCCCGGCAGCGGCCCTCGGCCGCCCGCAGATAGGTCTGCACCGCGACCGCCAGCCACGGGAATTCCGCCCGCAGCTGGCGCACCGCCGCCAGGGTCTCCTCGGTGGTGGTGTGGTCCTCGGCGTCCACGGTCACCCACACCCGCGACTGCTCGGCCTTGGCGCACAGCTTGTGCAGGTTCTCGATGGCGATGGCCGGCCCGTCCTGCCCGAGCGATTGCCCCAGCGCGGAGAGCTTCACCGAAACCTCCACGCGTGGAACGGTTCCCTGCTCGCCGCCGAGCGCGGCAAGATCGTCGATGAGCGCCACGTACTCCGCCACCGCGGCGTCGGCCATGGCTCGCTCGGTGGTGTACTCCCCCAGGAAGTCGACGCTGACCGCGCGCCCGTCGGCGAGCAGTGCGCGCAGCACCGGAACCAGTTCGGCACGCGTCTCCCCCGCCACGAACCGGCGCACCACCCCGGCGGTGACGGGTGCCGAGGCCACCAGCCGCCGCAACCGATCGGATCCGGCCGCGGCGAGGATCACCGGACGCAGGGGATTCATCACACCTCCATATGCGGGTAGCGGTAATCCGTTGGCGGAACGAAGGTCTCCTTCAGTGAGCGCGGCGCGACCCAGCGCAGCAGGTTGAGATAGGACCCGGCCTTGTCGTCGGTCCCGGAGGCGCGGGCCCCGCCGAAGGGCTGCTGGCCGACCACCGCGCCGGTGGGCTTGTCGTTGACGTAGAAGTTGCCCGCCGCGAATCGCAGTGCGGCCGACGCCTGGTCGACGGCCTGGCGGTCGGTGGCGAAGACGGCTCCGGTGAGCGCGTAGGGCGCGGCGGAATCGACCTCGGCGAGCACATCGGCGTAGGCGTCCGGATTGCCGTCGTCGTAGACGTACACCGCGAGGATGGGGCCGAAGAACTCGGTGCTGAAGGCTTCATCGGTCGGATCGTCGGTGAGCAGCGCCGTCGGCCGGATGAAGTACCCCTCGCTGTCGTCGTAGGTACCGCCGGCCGCGATGGTGACCCCGCGCTCCCGGGCCCGCTCGATGGCCGCGACGCTCTTGTCGTAGGCGCGCCGATCGATCACGGCCCCACCGAAATTCGACAGATCGGCCACGTCACCGTAGCTGAGCCTCTCGACCTCGGCGAGGAACTCGTCCCCCATGCGCTGCCACACCGATGCGGCGATGTAGGCGCGTGAGGCCGCCGAGCACTTCTGCCCCTGGTATTCGTAGGCTCCGCGAATCAGCCCGGTGCGCAACGCGTCCGGGTCGGCGGAGGCGTGCGCGACGATGAAGTCCTTGCCGCCGGTCTCGCCCACCAGGCGCGGATAGCCCCGGTAGTTGCCGATATTCGCGCCCACCCGCTGCCACAGGTACTGGAAGGTGCGGGTGGAGCCGGTGAAGTGGATCCCGGCCAGCCGCGGATCGGTCAGCGCCACCTCCGACAGCCGCACCCCGTCACCGGTGACCATATTGATGACCCCCGGCGGCATCCCGGCGGCTTCCAGCAGTTTCATCACGTAGTAGGCCGACAGCGTCTGGGTGGGCGAGGGTTTCCACACCACCGTATTGCCCATCAGTGCCGGTGCGGTGGGCAGATTGCCGGCGATGGCGGTGAAGTTGAAGGGGGTGATGGCGTAGACGAACCCCTCCAGCGGCCGGTAGTCCATGCGGTTCCAGACTCCCGCCGAGGATTGCGGCTGCTGCTCGAGAATCCCGCGGGCGAAGGCCACATTGAAGCGCCAGAAGTCCACCAGTTCGCAGGGTGCGTCGATCTCCGCCTGCTGTGCGGTCTTGGACTGGCCCAGCATGGTGGCGGCGGCGATCTTCTCCCGCCACGGCCCGGCCAGCAGGTCGGCGGCCCGCAGCAGGACGGCCGCCCGTTCGTCGAAGGGCAGCGCCCGCCAGTCCGCCGCCGCGGCCGTCGCGGCTTCGACGGCGGTCCTGGCCTCGTCGTGGGTGGTATTCGTGTAGGTCCCCAGCACGTGCCGGTGTCGATGCGGCATCACGATGTGGTGCCGCTCGCCGCCGCCGGGCTGGTGTTTGCCGCCGATCACCAGCGGCACATCCACCGTCTCGGCGGAGAGTTCGGAGAGTCGATCACGCAGCAGCGCGCGTTCGCGGCTTCCCGGCGCGTAGGAGTGCACCGGTTCGTTACCGGGAAGGGGGACAACCGTGACAGCGTCCATATCCCAGGCTAACGCGTCCCCGGCTACGGACGCCGCCGACTCACAGGTCGTTCGCCACGATGTTCTCGATATTGCGTTCGGCCAGTGCGGTAATGGTGACGAAGGGATTCACGCTGGTATTGCCCGGTATCAGCGAGCCGTCGATGACGTAGAGGCCGGTGTAGCCGGGCAGGCGACCGTAGTTGTCGGTGGCCTCGCCGAGCACGCAGCCGCCCAGCGGGTGGTAGGTGAGGTCGTCGCCCCAGGTCTTGTACACGCCGAAGAGGTCGGTCCGGTAGATCGTCCCCTCCTTTTTGTTGATCTTGTCGAAGATGCGTTTGGCGGCGTCGATGGAGTACTGGTTCTGCGAGGTCTGCCAGTTCAGATCGACCTTGCCGGTGCCGGAGTTGAAGGTGAACCGGGCGCGGTTGGGATTCTTGGTGATGGCGAGGTAGAGGCTCACGTAGGTCTCCAGCCCGGCCGGGAACGGCGCGACCTCCGCGAAGGCCGGGCCGCCGGTGTCGGCCCAGTTGTCGATGCCCAGGCACGGCATGCTGGATTGCAGTTTCCCGGTGCCGTCCCACATGTGGTTGGCCCGGCCCACCATGACATTGCCGTTGTTGCCCCACTTCTCGCCGACGGCGTCGGGCAGGTCGGGCAGCTTGCCCTGTGCCTTCATGGCGACCAGCAGCTTGGAGGTGCCGATACTGCCCGCCGCGAAGAACACCTTCTGCGCCACAACGGCTTTGGTCGCCACGGTCGCACCGGAGGTGTTGATCTGGTTCATCTCCACCCGGTAGCCGCCCTCGGTCGGGGATACCGCGGTCACCACGTGCAGGGGTGTGATGCGGACCTTGCCGGTGCCGGTGGCCGCGGCCAGGTACGTCTTGTCCAGCGACCGCTTGCCGTGGTTGTTGCCGTAGATGACCTCGCCGTCCAACGCGGAGCGGGTGACGGTGCCCGCCTGCTCCTTCTTCATGTATTCGAAGTCGTACACGTTGGGCACGAAGGTCCAGGCGAAGCCGGAGCGCTCCGCGTGCTTGCGGCCCACCCGTGCGAATTGGTAGCACTCGGCGGAGGAGAACCAGTTCTCGTCGATGTGGTTCACGCCCAGACCGCTGTTGGCGCGCGGGTAGTAGACGTTGTACATCTCATCGGCGTTCACCGAGGGCAGGATGTCCGCGAAGTGCTCCCGCCGGGGCGTCACCGCCATGCCGCCGTTGACCAGCGAGCCGCCGCCCACACCCCGGCCCTGGTAGACGCGGATGCCGCCGAAGTGCTCGGAATCCAGGACGCCGGTATACCTTTCGATGTCCTTGTTGTAGTCGCCGCCGACGAAATAGCCGATGGGCTGGTCGGTACGGTCGCGCAGCCAGTACGAGCGGCCGTCGGGTTTCAGCACCGGGCAGAAGATCTTGCCGTCGGATCCGGGCGTATCCCAGGACTTCCCCATTTCGACCACGGTGGTCTCCACCCCCGCCTGCGCCAGCCGCAGCGCGGCCACCGCTCCCCCGTATCCACTGCCGATGACGAGCGCGGGGATCGTCTCCCCGTCCGCCAGCGGCGCGGCCAGCGCCCGCGTCATGGACCTCCCCACCAGCGCGGCGGCAACAGTGAAACCCGTTGCAGCTAGAAACCCGCGCCTGCTCACCCCCCGCCCAAACCGACCACCAACAGGCATTTCATAGGTGCGAACAGACAAACCCAGGCTCCTCATCGAGTCGTAGATGGGAACCTGTTATAGCGATGAGAAACGCGACCGCGTGGGATATTCCGGACACGCCGGAAATCTTTCGATCATGGAGTGAAAAGGGTGGGGTGAACAGAATGTTCACCGCCCGGAGAGAATTCCTGCGACCCTGACGGGACTCGAACCCGCGACCTCCGCCGTGACAGGGCGGCGCGCTAACCAACTGCGCCACAGGGCCTTACTCGCACCGACCCGCGGGCCGACTGCGTGGAAGACGCTATCACGCCGCTCGACACCGGAGGAAATCGGCTGGTCAGACGACCAAACCGCTACTCGGCGAGGCGCGCCGCGGCGGCCGCGATGCGCTCATCGGTCGCGGTCAGCGCGATGCGCACATGTTCGGCGCCCAGCGGACCGTAGAACTCGCCCGGGGCGGCCAGAATGCCGCGCTCGGCCAGCCGATCCAGGGTCACCCGGCACGGCTCCCCGCGCGTGCACCACAGGTACAGCCCGGCCTCCGAATGGTCGATGCGGAATCCCGCCTCCACCAGAGCCTTTCGCAGCACCTCGCGGCGCACCCGGTAGCGTTCCCGCTGCCGCGCCTCGTGCTCGTCGTCGGCCAGTGCGGCCGTCATGGCGGCCTGGATCGGGTAGGGCAGCATCATGCCGGAGTGCTTGCGTACCTCCAGCAGTTCCGCCACCAGATCCGGATCACCGGTCACGTACCCGGCGCGGTAGCTGGCCAGATTCGACGTCTTGGACAGCGAGTGGATGGTCAGCAGGCCGGTGTGGTCGCCGTCGCACACCTCGGGATCGAGAATGGACACCGCCCGCCCCTCCCAGGCCAACCCCAGATAGCACTCGTCCGAGGCCACGATCGCGCCGCGTTCCCGTGCGAACCGCACCACCTTGCGCAGATGCTCGACGCCGAGCACCTTGCCGGTCGGATTCGACGGCGAGTTCACGTAGATCAGGGCGGGCGCTTCCGGACCGAGCCGAGTCACGCCGTCCGCGCGCAGGATTCGGGTTCCGGACAGCAGCGCGCCCACCTCGTAGGTGGGGTACGCGACCTCCGGAATCACCACCAGATCCGCCGCGCCCAGCCCGAGCAGGCGCGGCAGTCCGGCGATCAGCTCCTTGGTGCCGATGACGGGCAGCACGGCGACCGGGCCGACGCCGGTGATGCCGAACCGCCGCTTCATCGCCTCCACGGCGGCCGTGCGCAATTCGGGGGTGCCGTGCGTGGTCGGATAACCCGGTATCTCCGCCACCGAGGACAGCGCCGCACGGATCAGTGGATCCACCGGGTCGACGGGCGTGCCCACCGACAGGTCGACGATGCCGCCGGGATGCTCGGCGGCCCGAGCCTTGGCGGAAGAGATGGTGTCCCAGGGAAAATCGGGCAGCAGCGAGCTGACCCGGCCACGCGCGCGCAAACCTGTTGCCTACTCGCTGGCCATCGGCGGTAGCGCGGCGATGAACGGCGGGTCGTAGTCGACCTTGCCGACCTTGGTCGCGCCACCGGGCGAGCCCAGGTCGTCGAAGAACTCGACATTGGCGTTGACGTAACCGCTCCACTGATCCGGGGTGTCGTCCTCGTAGAAGATCGCCTCCACCGGGCACACCGGTTCACATGCACCACAGTCCACGCACTCGTCCGGTTGGATGTACAGCATGCGGCCGCCCTCGTAGATGCAGTCCACGGGGCATTCCTCGATGCACGCCTTGTCCTTCACGTCAACGCACGGTTCAGCGATGATGTACGGCACTGCCGCTCTCCTAGTCTGTCCTCACATGCGGGATACTCCGCCCGCGAAACAGTATCCCGGCGCCCCAACATTACTACTGGCCAGCCTGCCCTAACTCGGGGCGAATGCTATCCCACCGATATCGGTGAGCCGACCGGCGCGGCCGCACTCGTCACGGGTCCTCCGATGCCACCAGCAGCCGCAGCAGTTCTCGCAGCTCCCGCTGCTGTGCGACACCGAGCCTGGTCAGTGGCGATCCGCTCGCCAGTCGCGTCACCACCGCATCCCGGCTGCGCTGCCCGGCGGCGGTGAGCTCGAGTCGTTTGGCTCGCCTGTCGGTCGGGTGCGGGGTGCGCTCGACCAGTCCTTGCGCCTCCAGCCTATCCACTACGAAGGTCACATTCGACGGCTCGCACGACATGCGAACGGCCAGTTCGCGTGCGGTGACGGGTTCGGACAGCTCCCGCAGGGCGATCACCTGCGTGGGTGTCAGCCCGAGGTCCTCCGCCGCGCGGCGCACGTGCACATCGAGCCGACGGGTGAACGAGTGCACGAGTTTGCACACGTCACGGTCGATTTCCCGAGTCACGTCCGCGTCTCGCCCACCCATGCCACCGAGTCTAGCGGCGTTCATTCGAACTGTGATAGTTCTAGTTCAAATCATTCGAGTTATAACTACTTGGAGCGTCCGTGAAACTTCCTGTTCTCTCCCTCACACTTGTCGTATTCGGGCTCACCACCGGCGAATTCGTGATCGCCGGGATCCTTCCGGAGGTGGCGGCGGACCTCGCCGTACCGGTGTCGTCGGCGGGATTGCTGGTCAGCGCCTACGCCCTGGGCATGATCGTCGGCGGACCGGTGGTCACGACTCTCACCGCGCGCCTACCGCGCCGACCGCTGGTCCTCGGCCTCATCGCGTTCGCGGTGCTGGCGAATCTGGCGTCCGCCCTGGCAACCGGCTATGCGCTGCTGCTGACCACCCGCTTCGCCGCCGGTCTGGTCGTGGCCACGTTCTTCGCCATCGCCATCGCGACGGCGGTGCGGCTGGCGCCGCCGGGCCGGGAGGCATCGGCCGTCGCACGGGTGGCGCTGGGCATGAATCTCGGCATCGTGCTGGGCAGTCCGCTCGGCACGCTCGTCGGTCAGCACTTCGGCTGGCGGACCACGTTCGCGGTGGTGGCGGCGTGCGCCGCGGTGGGGCTGCTGGCGGTCGCGCGTTTCGTCACCGACCTGCCCGCGGCCACCACCGGATCGGTGCTCGGTGAGCTGCGCGTCCTGGGCGATCGCGGACTGCTGCTGGCCATCGCGCTCACGGCGGCGGGCAATCTGGGCGTGGTCATGGTCTTCACCTACATCGCGCCGCTGCTGACCGATATCGCCGGATTCGGCGCGGCGGCCGTGCCCGCGCTGCTGCTCGTCTACGGCGCGGGCGCGATAGTCGGCAACCACCTCGGCGGACGCCTGGCCGACCGGGCCCTACTGCCCGCGCTCATCGGCCTGCTGCTCGCCCTGTCCGCGACCCTGGCGCTGTTCTGGGCGGTCGGCGAGGCCGCCGTGGCCGCCGCCGCTCTCGTCTTCGCCCTGGGCGCACTGGGATTCGCGATCATCCCGGGCATGCAGGCGCGCGTGGTCGCGGCCTCCGCCGCCGCACCGACCCTCGGCGTCGCCGTCAACGCGGCCGCCTTCCAGGTGGCGGCCGCCCTGGCCGGACGCGTCGGCGGCTGGGTCATCGCCGACGGTCCGGGCCTGCGCGCGCTCCCGCTGATCGGCGCGGCCCTCACCCTGCTCGGCGTGGCCGTCGCGGTACAGCTGAGGCACCGGGACAGAGCCGCGCTCGTCTCGGCGTGACCCCGGCAGCACCCGTTGCCCGGCCGACCGGCATCGCATGAACTCCGCCCTGCCGCAACACAAACCGCGCCCGCAGGCCGACCGGCGGATCAAGCGCCACGTGGGCATCGGCGACCGGGAGGCCCGCCCGGTCCGCCGCCCCTGGCACGGCCCGGCGGACGCCTGGCGACCGGGAGACCGATCGGCTCACCGAACGCCCGCGGCGGGTCAGCTCACCGGCAAAGAGACCGGGGCACGGCGCGGCGGGGTGCCGTAGGTGGTGGTGCGCTCGCGCACCGGGCGGCCGATGCCCGTCGCGATCTCGGTCAGTTCCGCCACCGTCTTGGCCGAGCCGTGTTCGGAACCGGCCATGCGGGAGATGGTCTCCTCCATGAGGGTGCCGCCCAGGTCGTTCGCGCCGCCGTTCAGCATCAGCTGGGTGCCCGTGGTGCCGAGTTTCACCCAGCTGGTCTGGATATTGGCGATGCGGCCGTGCAGCATGATGCGGGCCAGGGCGTGGGCGGCACGGTTGTCGCGCACCGTGGGGCCGGGGCGCGACGCTCCCGCCAGGTACAGCGGTGCGCTCTGATGCACGAAGGGCAGCAACACGAATTCGGTGAAACCGCCGGTCTCGTCCTGGATTCCGCGCAGCACCCGCAGGTGGCCGACCCAGTGCTTCGGATTGTCCACGTGCCCGTACATCATGGTGGAGCTAGAGCGGATGCCCAACCGGTGCGCGGTGGTGATCACCTCGATCCAGGCCGAGGTGGGCAGCTTGCCCTTGGTGAGAATCCAGCGCACCTCATCGTCCAGGATCTCGGCGGCCGTACCCGGAATCGTGTCCAGCCCGGCCTCTTTCAGCGCCGCGAGCCAGTCGTGGATGCTCTGTCCGCCGCGCGAGGCCCCGTTGACCACCTCCATGGGACTGAAGGCGTGCACATGCATCTCCGGCACCCGGTTCTTGATGGCGCGCACCAGATCCGCGTACCCGGTCACCGGCAGCTCCGGATCGATGCCGCCCTGCATGCAGATCTCGGTCGCGCCCTCGACCCACGCCTCCCAGGCGCGGTCGGCGACCTCCTCCGAACTCAGCGTGAAGGCGTCGGCATCACCCTTGCGCTGCGCGAACGCACAGAACCGGCAGCCGGTGTAGCAGATATTGGTGAAGTTGATATTGCGGTTGACGATGTAGGTGACATCATCGCCGACGGCATCGCGACGCAGCTGGTCGGCGAAGGCGGTGACCGCTTCGAGGGCCGCGCCGTCGGCCGTGGCCAGCGCCAGGTACTGGTCGTCGGTCAACCCCGCCGGATCGCGCTCGGCCGCCCGCAGCGCCGCCATCACATCGGCGTCGAAGCGCTCCGGCGCGGCGGCGGCCAGCTCGTGCACCTGCTCGCGAATGGTCTCCCAGTCACCGAACGCGCCCAGCCCGTCGTCGGACAGCGCGGAGTCACTGCGGGATTCGGTATTGCGGCCCTCGGAGTCGATGGCGGTGTTGAGGTCGATGCGCCCGACCGACTCCCAGTCGTGGTCGGGTTCCTGCCACGGCAGCCCGGTCGGTTTGGTGTCGGGGCGCGCCAGCCCGGTCGCCGGATCGGCCAGCGCCGCCACATGGGCCGACACTCGCGGATCGATCCACGGATGCCCCGCCAGCACATACTTGGGATGCGCCGTGATGCGCTCGGTGAGCACATATCCGGCATCGGCGGTGACCTGCGCCAGCACCTCCAGATTCGGCCACGGCCGCTCCGGATTCACATGGTCGGGAGTCAGCGGCGACACCCCGCCCCAATCGTCCACACCGGCGGCCAGCAGCGCCCGGCATTCGTCCAGCGAAACCAGATTCGGCGGCGCCTGCACCCGCATCTTGGGTCCGAGCAGGATGCGGGTCACGGCGATGGTGGCCCGGAACTCCTGGAGGTCGGCATCGGGGGTGTCGCGCATGGCGGTATCCGACTTGGCCAGGAAGTTCTGCACGATCACCTCCTGCACGTGCCCGAATGCCTTGTGCACCTTGCGGATCGCCAGAATGGATTCGGCCCGCTCGGTCAGGTTCTCGCCGATGCCCACCAGAATGCCGGTGGTGAACGGCACCGACAGGCGGCCCGCGTCGGTGAGCGCGCGCAGCCGCACCGCCGGATCCTTGTCCGGGCTGCCGTGGTGCGCCTGCCCCTTCTCGGTGAACAGGCGGGTGGAGGTGGTCTCCAACATCATGCCCATGGACGGCGCGACCGGCTTGAGCCGCGACAGCTCCGCCCAGCTCATCACGCCGGGATTGAGGTGCGGCAGCAGGCCGGTCTCCTCGAGCACGCGGATGGACATGGCGCGCACGTAGTCCAGCGTGGAGTCGTAGCCGCGCTCGTCCAGCCACTGCCGCGCCTCCGGCCAGCGCTCCTCCGGCCGGTCACCGAGGGTGAAAAGCGCTTCCTTGCAGCCTAATTCGGCACCGCGACGGGCGATGTCGAGCACCTCGTCGGGTTCCAGGTACATGCCGTGGCCCGCGGCGCGCAGCTTGCCCGGCACGGTCACGAACGTGCAGTAGTGGCATTTGTCCCGACACAGGCGGGTGAGCGGAATGAACACCTTGCGCGAGTACGTGATCGGCAGGACATCGCCCGCGTACCCGCTGTCACGCAGCCCGGCGTCCCGTACCCGCGACGCCGTGGCGCACAGATCGTCGAGGTCGGCGTCGCGCGCGTGCAACAGCACCACGGCCTCGTCGAGATTGAGCGTCGCCCCGTCCCGGGCGCGGCGCAGCGCCCGGCGCATGGCGGAGGCGCTCGGCGCCACCGGGGACGATCCTGCGGCACCGCCGGGTCCCGCGGCCGGTGGGCCCTGCGGTACCGAGGGGAGACTCGGGTTCGGTAGATCCGTCACGTCCTCGATCATGCGCCATCCGTCCGCGTGGTCCGACTCGGGTGTCTATGCGGGGGGACAACCGGGGGCCGCGGCGCACTATTCCGCCGAACGAAAGATGTCCACCCCCGTTGCGCGCGGACATGGAAGCAT
Organism: Nocardia sp. CC213A; assembly: GCF_030766805.1. Classification (NCBI taxonomy): domain Bacteria; kingdom Bacillati; phylum Actinomycetota; class Actinomycetes; order Mycobacteriales; family Nocardiaceae; genus Nocardia; species Nocardia sp. CC213A. The sequence continues at coordinate 43,896 of NZ_JASFXA010000013.1, read as the reverse complement.
GGCGGACATGTCCCAGCCCCTGCGCACCGGCGGCATCATGGCCGACCCCGCATGGCGTCCCAGCCCGCGTGCGAAACTCCTGTGGTCTCTGGCAGCCGCCCTGAGCTGGGCATTCCCCTTGCTCGGCCTGATCGTGTGGGCGGTGCTCGATCCCGACCGGCGGGGCTGGCAGCTGGCGGCGCTGATCGTCATCGTGCTCGCGGCCGCCTTCAATATCGCGGTGGTGCCGCTGTGGCGGTTCACCGTGCACCGCTGGGAAATCACCGACGAGGCCGTGTACACCCGTACCGGGTGGTTGACGCAGGAGAGCCGGGTCGCGCCGATCACCCGCATCCAGACGGTGGACACCCAGCGCGGACCGCTGGAGCGCCTGCTCGGACTGGCCACGGTCACGGTCACCACGGCCTCCTCGGCGGGCGCGGTCACCATCGACGCGCTCGACCTGGCCGTCGCCGAGGAGACGGTGGAGAAGCTGACCGAGATCGCCGCCAGACATCGCGGGGACGCGACATGAGTGAGCGCGAGCGGCTGGACGGCACGACCGAGCACAGCGAGCGGGCGGACGACACCACCGCGCACAGCGACCAGGCGGACAGCACCACCGAGCACAGCGCAGGTCCGGCGGGCACGGCCGAGCGCGGCGAGTGGGGGGCGGGCGCAGCCGGGTCCGCGGTGGTGGCTGCCCCGCTCGAAACGCCCTGGCAGCGTTTGGACAAGCGCATGCTGCTGGTGCATCCCATCACCGAGACGGTGAAGTACATCCCGGTGCTGATCGCGTCGGTGATCGGCAGCGCGCAGAGCGAGAACCCGATGTGGGCGATGCTGGCGCTGACCTTCATCGTCGGCGTCGCCGTCACCCGCTGGTTCACCACCACCTACCGCATCGGCCCCGACAATGTGGAGCTGCGCACCGGCCTGATCGAACGCAAGAAGCTCGCGGTGCCGCGCTCGCGCATCCGCTCGGTGGATATCGAAGCCGATGTGCTGCACCGCATCCTGGGCCTGGCTGTCCTGCAGATCGGCACCGGGCAGCAGGCCGAGCGGGGCGAGGGCTTCAAACTCGACTCACTCGACGCCCGGCTGGTGCCGGGTCTGCGCGCCGAACTGCTCGCGCACACGGCGAAAGCCACCGCACCACAGCGGGTTTCGGGGGCCGAGGACGACGGTCCGGCGGCCGACCGCGAGACGGGCGTCGAGATCGCGCACTGGCGACCGGAATGGGTGCGCTACGCGCCCTTGTCGCTCACCGGTTTCGCGCTCATCGCGCCCGTGGTCGGTCTGGCCTTCCAGTTCGGTTTCGCCCGAGTCAGCGTCGATTCGGACACGGTCGACAGCCTGGGCGACCGCGGCCTGTGGTTTCTGACGGCGGTGGTGGCCGGACTCGCCCTGGCCCTGGTCGCGGTGGTCAGTCTGGCCGCCTGCGGGCGCTATCTGGCAACGTATTTCGGCCTGAAGGTGCTCGACAACGGCACCACCCTGCACATTCGCCACGGCCTGTTCACCACCCGCCAGATCACCCTGGACCTGGCCCGCCTGCGCGGTGCCACCGTCAACGAGCCGCTGCTGCTGCGCCTGGCGGGCGCCGCGGAACTCGAGGCGGTCATGACCGGTACCGATCCCCGGCAGAAGATCCTGCCCCAGGCTCCCCGCGCCGCCGTGGACCGCGCCCTCGCCCATCTGCTCGGCGAATCCGCGCCCAGCACGGTCACACTGGTCCCGCACGGCCCCGCCGCCCGCCGCCGCCGCTACACCCGCGCGCTGAGCCCGGTGCTGGTCGCCGCCGCGGCCATGGCGGTCTTCGCCCTCGCGGTGCGCCCGCTGCCGCCGTGGTCCTGGATTCTGCTGGCCCTGGCCGCCGTCATCGCGGTCGCACTGGCCTGGGACCGCTACCGCGGCCTGGGCCACACCGTCATTCCCGCCGCCGAGGACAACCCCACCTGGCTCATCACCCGCAGCGGCTCCCTGGACCGCGACCGCGACTGCCTGGAGGCCCCCGGCATCATCGGCTGGACGGTCACCCAGACCTGGTTCCAGCGCCGCGTCGGCCTGTCCACCATCACCGCCGCCACCGCCGCGGGCAAGAAGCGCTACCACGTCGTCGACATCCCCGTCGACCGCGCCTGGGCGCTGATCGAAGCCGTCACGCCGGGCCGGTTGGGCCAGCGGTGACGAGCGGCGCGGAGGTGCGCGAGCAGCCGCGACGGTGGCTGTTCGCGGCCGTAGCTCTGCTGGTGGCGGGCATCGCGGCGACTGCCGCGTGGATGCTGTCGGAGCGCTACTACCAATTCGGCTGGATCCCGGTGTGGGCCCTGCCCGCATGGTGGACGGCGGCGCTGGTCGCCCTCGGATTCGATGCCGCCTCGAGGCCCGCGCCGCGCCGCATGTGGATACGGGCCACACTCGTTTCCGTCCTGGCCTCGGCGACGCTGCTCCTCTGGGGTATCGCGGTGGTCGTGGAGATGTTCTTCGACGACGACGGCAAGGTCGTGGCCATCGAGGTGAGCCCCGATGGGCGATTCGAGACCGCCATGGAGTCACTCGGGGGAATCGACCCCTCGTGCCGGGTCATGCTTCGGGAACGCGGCTCGGTACTCGGCAGGCAAACCGTGGTGTGGCAACGGTTCCAGGGTCCCTGCCCGGCGCGCGCCTCGTTCGTCGGCGACGACACGATCGGCGTCATGGAGACGGCCGGTCAGGATTACGAGACGACGACCTTCGACGGCGACCGGATGCGGGTGACGCACGTCCTGCCGGCCTCCGTGCACGGCCGCTGACGGCTCTCGGCCGAACGAACTCCCGCGAAACCGCCGCGCGTTCGTCGGATGGCCGCGCCGAGCCGCGGGCGGGGTTGGTCACCTCGGTCGGGGCGTGCCGATCGCGCGGAGGTTGGCGAGGTAGTAGAGGTACAGACCGGCGGGCAGCAGGCCGCAGACCAGCAGGGCCAGAGTGGGCCAGTCGTTGACGAACAGCACGTCACCGCCGGGGCCGCCGAAGGTGAGCAGCAGGTAGGACAGGGTCCAGGCGGTCAGCGGCAGGGCGATCAGGCCGAGCCGGTCGGTGACCGTCGACATGCCCTTGAGCAGCAGCACGTTCACGACCGCCGCGATGAGGGCGGTGACCGGGAAGGGAACCGCGCCAGCGGTGAGGTCGGCCGCCAGCGCCGCGGCCTGCGCCGTCGTCGGGTGGGCGGCCACCACGTCGGCGTGGCCCAGATAGATGGGCAGGAACAGCGCCTCCAGCACCAGGCTGACGACACCGTCGAGCACCAGCAGCGCCGCGATGACACCGCCCAGCCAATTCCGCTGCGACAGCTGACCGAGGCGCGGGGCGGTACCGAGCGCCGCGGTCACGGCACCGGCGGGAAGCCGAGCAGTTCCAACAGGTGGCTCTGCATGTCGACGAAGGTGTGCAGCGCGTGGAGATACAGGTCGTGCTGCGCCTCGAAGTGGGGCTTCTGACTCTCCACGAAGGCGGCGATCATATTCTGGATACTCCAGTTGTACATGGCGATCAGTCTCCCATTCGGCTCGGACGCGGATCGAGCATGTCGGGCAGACCCGCGAACAGGTCGTGTTCGCGACCGTCCGGACCGGAGTCGCCGCGCTGGCCGCGCACCAGAATGTAGTGCTCCTCCGGCAGCACCGGCTGGGCGATGTTGTTGGAGAGCGCGAACTCCCGACCCGACGGCGCCACGGTCACCTGGGTGGCGTGCGCCCGCAGCGCGGCCCGCTTGGCGGCCAGCACATGCGCCACATCCACCGTGGTGGTGACGGATTCGCCGGGCACACAGGCCAGTTCGCCGTCGTGCGGCAGCCGCCAGCCGCTCGGCAGCGCGCCGGGCAGCTGATCCACCGTGCGCCGCTTGAGCGCCTCGGTGTGCATGCGCAGCACCTCGGCGTCGGTGACGGTCCAATAGGTTTTGGGCACGTCCCAGCCGTGTCCGGCCGCGGCGTCCACCGCCGCCATCGTGATCTCGTGCGCCCGAATGTGATCCGGATGCCCGTACCCGCCGCGCGGGTCGTAGCCGACCACCACCCGCGGCCGCAGCTCCAGCAGCACCGTCACCAGCGCCTCGACCGCCTCGGCACCGGAGTTCACGAACGCCCGCGGATGGCGGGCCGCCGCTGTCCCCGCCATGCCGGAATCCCGCCAGCGGCCCGCGCCGCCGAGGAAGTGCGGCGGCCCGGCGTCCAATTCCGCCAGCGCCCTGTCCAATTCGGAGATCCGGTAGCCGCCCAGCTGATCCGCCTGATCGGCGACCAGCCGCGCCCACCGCTCCCCGATGACCTCGCCCTGCTCACCGAGCGTGCAGGTCACCACGGTCACCGGCACGCCGAGCCGCCGGTAGTGCGCGATGGTGCCGCCGGTGGTGATGGATTCGTCGTCCGGATGAGCGTGCACCAGCAGCAGTCCGCCCGCGGCGTGCCCGCTCACGGCAGCCGCCGCCAGTTCGCCGCGTCCCCGAAGATGCCGGTCTGGATGGCCCCGCTCAGCGACGCCCCGTCCACCCGCGGGCCGGACGCCGCCACCTGCGTGTCCTGCACGATCGGCAGCACCGTGGCCAGCTCCCACAGCTTGGGTTCGGCGGCGGCGATCACCTGCGGGGTGTCCATGCCGCGCAGCGCCGCGTCGATGGCGGGTTGCAGGGTGGGATCGCAGACGCCGGACAGATTGGCCGGTGCGGTGCGGACCGCCTCGGCGCGGGCGTCCGCACCGTCGGTGGCGGGGGGTTCCGGCGGCGGGCAGCCGTAGCGGGAGGCCAGCACGGTGGCCGGATCGTCCCCGGCGCGCTCCCAGCCGACGATGGCGTCGATGCCGCCGTCGACCAGTTCCGGCCCATACAGCTGGTCCGCCGCGACGCTGCGTACCGTGGCATCGATTCCGGCGCTGCGCAATTGGTCGGCGGCGGTATTGGCGACGGCGAGCGTGGCCTCGTCGCCCTCCACCGCGCCGATACGCACGCTCAGCGTCTTGCCGTCCTTGGCGACCGGGCGCGGCTGCGGCGCGGGCGATGTCGGCGAGGCGTTGGCCGGCGGTTCCGGTGCGCGCCCGAATCCGGCCTCACCCAGCAGCGCGAACGCCTCCTCCGGACTGATGCGCGGCGGCGCGGTGGGCGCGTAGCCCGGATCCGACGGCGAAAGCACTTGCGCCCGCACCGGTTCCACCCAGCTTCCGGTCTGCGCGCCGACGGTGGCGAGCAGCACCGGATCGAGCAGGCCCAGCACCGCCTTGCGCACCCGCGGATCGGCCAGGTCGCCGGTGCGGCCGTTGAGCACCAGTTCCATTTCGCGGGATTGCAGATTCGTGGCGGTGCGCACCGAGGGTATGGCGGCCAGTTGCGCCTGCAGCGACACCCCACCGCGCACCAGTGCCATCTGCGCGTCGGCGGTGCGCAGCGATTCGGCCACCTGCGCCGGAGTTCCGCCGCGCCGCAACAGGATCTGGTCCGGCACCGCGGGCGTGCCCCAGTACCGGTCGTTGCGCTCCAGCAGGATCTCCTCGCGGCCGCGATCGGTCTGCTTGATCCGGAAGTGCCCGCCGGAGATGCGGATGGTGTCGGTGAGCCCGGTCTCGAATCCGGAGTCCTTCACCAGATGGGAGGGCAGCAGGTTCGAGAACAGTTGCCGCCAGGCCGGATACGGCTCCCGCATGGTGACGGTCACCGTCTTGCCGCCCGCCGACGAGCTCACCTCGGAGATGAGCCGATAGCCCGCGGAGTCGACCACACCCGGCTGGGTGGTCATCTGCTGCCACAGGTACCGGAAGTCCTCGGCGGCGATGGGCGCGCCGTCGGACCAGGACGCCTCGTTGCGGATCTGATAGGTGATGGTGAACGGCTCCTGCGCCGTCACATCCGCCGCCACCATCAGCGCCTCGTCCAGCACCCAGTCGGTCGCCCCCGGCACCGCCGCGCTCGGCACCGGCCGCAACGGACTGGGCAGCACCATGGACGCCACCGCCGACGACGCGGGCGACTGATGCGCCCGCAGATGCGGATTGAACCCGAGCCCGATGTCGTCGATGGCCACCACCACCGACGTATTGCTCGGCTTGGCCGGCGTCGTCTTGGGACTGTCGGTGCTCTCGATGGGCGGCGGCGGATTCGCGGTGCACCCCGTGGCGACCCCGAGACAGGCCGCCACCATCAGCAACACCGCGCTCCCCCGCCTCCCCGCGTCTTCAGGCCAGACTGAGGAGCCGACACCATCGCGTTGGCGTGCGGCGGCCAGTTGCCGCAGCCAGTTCTGGACGTACCCGATGAGTTACCCCCATCCTTGCGAATTCAGCTGTCGAGTCCGGTCTGTCGATGACAATATCCGCCACCCCGCACCGACGGCTCAACCGACCACCCGCCGGACCCGCGAAGCACCCTGAACCCCCGAACCGTCACCCCCCGATTCGCGGCGCGTCCCGGTTCTGGACTGACCGGAGCGGAGGAGCGAAGCGGGGGAGCGGAGGGAGGGAAGAACCGGGACTGTCAGCGCCGCGAATCCGCCCGGAGCGCAGCGGAGGGCAAATTAGACACTGCGGTCGCGGGCTTTGCGACGCGAGGCTTCGCGGCCGCGTTCGGTGGCGCCGAGGATGACCTTGCGGACTCGGACGACCTCCGGGGTGACCTCGACGCATTCGTCGGCGGCGCAGAATTCCATGGCGCCCTCGAGATCCAACTGCAGCGGCTTGGCGAGGGTTTCCAGCACGTCGCCGGTGGCCGAGCGCATATTGGTCAGCTTCTTCTCGCGGGTGACGTTGATGTCGAGGTCCTCGGCGCGCGGGTTGATGCCGACGACGTGGCCCTCGTAGGTGTCCGCGCCCGGCTCCACGAAGAACTGGCCGCGGTCGGCGAGCTGGATCATGGCGTAGGGGGTGACGGTTCCGGCGCGGTCGGAGACCAGCGAACCGGTGTGGCGGGCGCGGATCTCACCGGCCCACGGCGCGTAGCCGTCGAAGACGGCGTTGGCGATGCCGGTGCCGCGGGTCTCGGTGAGGAAGTCGGTGCGGAAACCGATCAGGCCGCGCGAGGGGACGATGAACTCCATGCGCACCCATCCGGCGGCGTGGTTGCTCATCTGCACCATCTTGCCCTTGCGGGCGGCGAGCAGCTGGGTGATCGCGCCGAGGAATTCCTCGGGGGCGTCGACGGTCAGCTCCTCGAAGGGCTCGTGCACCTTGCCGTCGACGGTCTTGGTGACCACCTGCGGCTTGCCGACGGTCAGCTCGAAGCCTTCGCGCCGCATCTGCTCGACCAGGATGGCCAGTGCCAGCTCGCCGCGGCCCTGCACCTCCCAGGCGTCCGGGCGGCCGATGTCGAGCACGCGCAGCGACACATTGCCGACCAGTTCCTGGTCCAGGCGCGCCTTGACCATGCGGGCGGTGAGCTTGTGCCCCTGTACCCGGCCGACCAGCGGCGAGGTGTTGGTGCCGATGGTCACCGAGATGGCGGGCTCGTCGACGGTGATGCGCGGCAGCGCGACCGGATTCTCCGCGTCGGCGAGGGTGTCGCCGATCATGATGTCCGGGATGCCCGCGATGGCGACGATATCGCCGGCCACGGCCTCCTCGCCGGGCTGACGCTCGACGCCGATGGTCTTGAGCAGTTCGGTGATGCGCACCGACTTGGTGCCCTCGGCGCTCATCCAGGCGACGGTCTGGCCCTTCTTCAGCGTGCCGTTGTGGATGCGCACCAGACCGATGCGGCCCAGGAACGGCGAGGCGTCGAGGTTGGTGACGTGCGCCTGCAGCGGCTTGGTGGCGTCGCCCTTGGGCGCGGGCACGTACTTCATGAGCACCTCGAACAGCTCGTCGAGGTTCTCCGCGTCCGGAACGGTGCCGTTCTCGGGGCGCTTGGTGGAGGCGACGCCCGCGCGGCCGGAGGCGTAGAGCACCGGCAGGTCCAGGGCCAGTTCGGCGGCCTCGGAGGCTTCGTCGTCGAGGTCGGAGGCCAGGTCCAGCAGCAGGTCGTGGGATTCCTCGACGACCTCTTCGATGCGGGCGTCGGGCCGGTCGGTCTTGTTGACCACCAGGATCACCGGCAGCGAGGCGGCCAGGGCCTTGCGCAGCACGAACCGGGTCTGCGGCAGCGGCCCCTCGGAGGCGTCGACGAGCAGCACGACGCCGTCGACCATGGACAGACCGCGCTCGACCTCACCGCCGAAGTCGGCGTGCCCGGGGGTGTCGATGACATTGATGACGGTGACCGAGCCGTCCGCGTTGTGCCGGTGCACCGCGGTGTTCTTGGCGAGAATGGTGATGCCCTTCTCGCGCTCCAGGTCACCGGAGTCCATGACGCGGTCCACCACCTCGGCACGCTCGCCGAAGACGCCGGACTGGCGCAGCATGGCATCGACAAGTGTTGTCTTGCCGTGGTCGACGTGCGCCACGATGGCGACGTTGCGGAACTCGACAGACGACACGGTTGATCCTCCTGGTGCAAGTGGGTAATGCGGCCGTGTCGACGACACGAGCGCCATCGACCGTTCGGCGATGGTGGCTACGGCCGGATAACAGCGTACCGGCAGTCGGAACTCACACGTTTCACGCGTACGACTTAGGTTAAGCTAACCAACGTGGGAAAGAAGGTGAAGGCCAAGCACGTCTCGAGCTTGAAGCCGAAGAACAAGTGCTGTCGCAAGAAGACGCGCTGCCTGAAATGCCCCGTGGTGATCATGCGCATGAAGAAGTGCGAGGCGGCGGGCGTCTGCGGCAAGGATCTGAAGAAGGCACTCAAGCACGCCCGCGCGGCGTGAGCACCCACCCTGCGACTCCGCATCTTTTTCCCCGAGTCCGCCCATCTTCCGGATGGAAGGCGTAGACCGGGACTATGAGCACCGAGCTGCTGTCCGACGACGACATCGCCAAGGCCCTCACCGACCTCCCCGGCTGGACCCACACCGGCGCGTCCATCGCCCGCACCGTGGAAGCGCCGTCCTTCCTGGCGGGCATCGAGCTGGTCCGGCGCGTCGCCCAGGCCGCCGAGGCGGCGAATCACCATCCCGATATCGATATCCGCTGGCGGCGGGTCACTTTCACGCTGTCCACCCATTCGGCGGGTGGGCTCACCCAGCTGGATGTGGCGCTGGCTCACGAGATCGATCGGCTGACGCTGCAGAGTTGACCCGGCCCGCCCAGATGATCCAGCCGAACAGCACCAGCACGCCCACCACGTCCACCGCGCCCAGCCACGCGTAGCCCGCCGGGCGCGGAATGGTCCAGATGTCCGGCTGCGCGAACGACAGCAGCCAGGGCACCCCGACGATCGTGGTGACCAGCCAGTACCCGGCCAGCAGCCGGGCGCCCGCGGCCGCGCGCAGCGGCCCGTAGAGCAGCCACAGCACGGTCGGCAACAGCCAGACGAAGTGGTGCGACCAGGAGATGGGCGAGATCATCAAGCCGAACAGCTGGACGATGACGAGCGTGCCCATCCGGTCGTCCGGCCCCAGGGCGCGCCAGGCGAGGACGCCCAGTACCGCCACTCCCAGCACGGCGGCGATCCACCACGGGCCGGTCTGCACGTCGTGGCCGAGGATGCGGCTGATGGTGCCGCGCAGTGATTGATTCCACACCGAACCGACCGGTCCGATACGGTCGGCGTTCCCCAGCAGCTCGCCGAAGTACCGCCGCGCCTCGGTCTGATTGATCAGCAGGCTGATCCCGACCGTGCCCGCGAACACCACCGCCGACCACGCCGCCGTCCCCCAGCGCCGCCGCGCCACGAAGTACAGCCCGGTGATGGCCGGGGTGAGCTTGATGCCCGCGATCAGGCCGACCAGGGTGCCGGAGACCCACCAGCGCGCACTGCGCACCGCGAGCATGGCGCCCAGCACCAGGAAGACGTTCACCTGGCCGTAGTCGATGGTGGTGCGCACGGGTTCCATCCACACGCCCACCGCCGTCCACGCCACCGCCGCGGTGCGCCAGCGCGGTTCGCGCAGCGCCCGCTCGCCCAGGATGAGTTCGAGCCCGATCCGCACCACGCCGTACAGCGCCGCCACCGTGGCCAGCAGCCAGCCGATGGCTACCACCGTGAACGGGAGGTAGTGCAGCGGGAAGAACACCACCGCGGCGAACGGCGGGTAGGTGAAGGGCAGCGGAAAGTCCGGCGTCTCCTTCGAATACGTGAAGTCGTAGAGCCGATCGGTGAGCAGCGCCGCCGACCCGTCCACGTAGACGTGCAGATCGACGAGATTCATGCCGTTCGGCGATAACAACATCCACAGCATCCGCGCGAGCACCGAGAACACCAGCGCCGCGACGGCGAGTCGGAAGTGTCGAGTCACAGCGCGGACTTTCGGGTCGAGTTGTGGATGCACCAGACTAGCGGTGCGCGTCGGGTCCCTATTTTCGCCGCATCGCGACGCCGATTCGAAAACCCCACGCCACACCGGATTCAGGATGTAACATTCGTATCACTGGCACCACGCGTAACAGGCTTTTTGATCGTCCGTCCGATAGCGTGATTCGATCGAAGACAGCAAGATCACACCGTGGCTGTACAACAGGGCGGCCCGGTACTTAGAGTGTCGCGCAGCGATGTCCCATCGCCACAGATGTACCCGAAGGTAAGGACGGCAACACCAGTGCTTCGCACCCGAGGATCGCGGTTCGCAATCACCGCGCTGGCCGTGGCGGCCTGCGCCACCATTGCCGTGCCGACAGCGACCGCCCAGCCCGCCCCCGCGCCCCAAGCCGTTTCCACGATTCCGGTGATTCCCGAGGGCGTGCCGGTGGAGGCGCTCGCGTCGCTGGTGCCCGCCATCATCGGGGCCGCCGCCGGACCGGCCGATATCGCCGCCGGGCCGCAGCAGACCATCCTGGATCAGGCGAAGCAGATCCTGAACACGCTGAACCTGCCCCCGCAGATCAAGTCGACCCTCGAGCGGATCATCAAGTTCCTGGACGGCAGTGGCGGCGGCGGCCCGGACATCCCGCAGGACGGTCCGGTCATCGCGCAGTTCCTGTGGCCCACCATCGGCAAGGGCTGCATCGGCCCGTCCTCCGACTCGGTCGGCACCGCCCTGGCCGTCCCCGGCCCCGCACAGCTGCCCCCGCCCGGCCCGCAGGCCGGTCAGACCGGTTTCGTGTTCACCGCCCTGGGCACCAAGAGCCCGACCGAGGCGCAGCATCCGCCGATGACCGTGCAGTGGATCAATCTGGATACGCGGCAGTCCGGCGTGCTGAACCTGACCGACGAGGCCAAGATCAACCCCGACGGCCCGGCCACCCTGTCGGCCATCGCCGACACCGGTAGCGGCCGCGTGGTCGCCGTGGTCTCCGGTTCGCTGACCACCCAGGCCGATCCGGAATCCGCGCCGATCACCTGCTCGTTCCTGCCGACCATCGGCTTCTTCTCGGTCGCGTAGGCGCTATCGCGACGACCCGATGCCCGGGTGACCTCAGGGGTCACCCGGGCATTGTCGTTTCTACCGACCGGTCGGCCCGCCCATCGGGATGTTTCGGGCGGGGGTGGACTGTGGTAGACCGGGGACATGGCGGCGGTGAAAGAGACTGTGCGGGGACTGCATTCACGGCGGTCGATTCTGTCGATCCGGTCGGAGGGCTCGATCCTGTCGATCGGATCGTCCTACTCGATCCTGTCGATCGGCAGCGTGGGATCGGTGCTGTCCATCGGATCGGCGGGCTCGTTCGGTTCGATCATCTCGGCGGGCTCGTTCGGCAGTCTGGGGTCGGCCTTCTCGGCCCTGTCCAGCTGGTCGATGTTCTCGTGGCGCAGCGACCGCGCGGCGTGGAGCGCCCACGGGGCTCCGGCGGCCCCGGCCGTGGCGGCGGAGGGCCGCCCGGCACTGCGGGTGGTCGCCGACGAACCCGATCTGCGGCAGGACCCGACCTGCCACACCCAGACCTGACGTAGCGTCCGGCGGCCGGGCAACGCGACGGCCGAGGTCCCCCGACAGCCAAGGCCCCTTCGGCCGAGACACCGCGAGCGCCGGGGTATCCGACAGCCGAGACTCAGCGCCGCGGGTTCACCATTGCCCGTAGTCCGGCGCCAGCACGGCGTTCAGATCCACGCCGACGCCGCCCACGGTGCGCTTGTCGATCTCGAACTGGTGCAGGTGTGCCGCGGGGTGCACGAATCCCTTCGGGGTGCCCCAATTGTGCTGCCAGAACCAGGAACCCAGCCCCGCGCCGCGCGTCCAGTCGATGGTCGGCGTATTGGCGTACACGCCGGTGCGCTCCCGCCCGAGCACCGCTTCCCAGCCTGCCAGGTACGGCGCGATGAGGTCGTGGAACTCGCCCTCGCTGGGATTGTCGTCGATGGAGGCGTAGATCGGCGCGGTATCGGGTCCGCCCGCCGCGTTGTGCAGCTCCAGGCCGCGCTGGGCATGCTGCTTGCCCGCCTCGAATCCGCCGCGCCAGTCCGCCGTCGGCCCCTTCCCGAACTGATAGCACGACACGATGCTCAGGCCCATCGCCTGTAGTGCCGCGACCTCCGCGGCCAGCAGCGGTTTGCCCGCCATCCACTCCGCGCCGGGACGCCGATCCGAGACATATCGGATGACGCCGATATGTCCGGCCTCGGCGATGGCCCGGGCGTCGGGCACCCCGCCCGCGTAGTCGAGCAGCGTGCCCAGGGAGGTGCGGGCGGTGGCGGTGGGCGCCACGGCGGCTCCGGCCACGCCCAGGGCGGCCGCACCGCCGGCGAGCGCGGCGGCGCGGGTGAGGAAGTCGCGGCGGTTGACATCGGAATAACGCATCGCAGAACTCCTTCGCACCGTGGATCGAACCTGATCGAGCAAAGTCTGCGGCATGCCCGGCGCACCTTCCCCGATGGCGGGACATGCCATCAGTGCGCCGGGGACCCGAACGTGCACTCATTTCACCACATTCACATGGGAATCGCCAGACTCACTGGGCACATGTGCACCATTGGCCCCAGGACAGACCGAGGGGACACAGCCGACAGAGCGGACTTCTCAGACGCCGATGCTGTTCAGCCGCGCGGCCACGTCGATGGTGCGGCGCGAGACGTCGGCAACCTCGCCGCGCACCACCGCCGCCACCTGGGCCGCCACCTGTTCGTCGATCTTGGCGAGGCGACCCAGCGTCCGCGCCCGCCAGCCCTCCGCGACCACCGCGAGCGCGATATCCCGCGCCGCCGGAGCCTCGGTGTCGATCACGATGAGCAGCGGGTCGGCCGCCCGCGCCACCAGTTCGAGCGGGACCTCCACCTCGGCACGGTAGCGGTTGGCCTTGAGCACGTCGACGGTGATGTCCAGGGTCACCGGAATCGTCAGGTCGAAGGCCACCAGCCCATCGGTGCCGGAAGGGCTGCCGTCATGGAGACCGGTGCGCCCGGCGGCGCTGTCCGCGTCCGTACTCGACGCACTCGCACCGCCCGGGTCTACCCCGGCAGCACCCGCGTCGGCGCTGACAGCACCCGGGTTCACCCTGGCAGCACCCGCGTCGGAAGCCCCCGCGTCCTCACTGGCAGCACTCGCGTCCGCACCACCGGCAGTAGTGGCATCCGCGCTGGCCGCACCGGCGTCCGTGCTGGCAGCACTCGCGTCCACACCGACAGCACCCGCATGCACGCTGGCGACGCCCGCGTCCGCACCGGCAGCACCGGCCGTACTGGCGGCGGTCGTCGCGCGGCCGGGCACCGCGTCATTCGTGGCGTCCCCGTGCGGCACCAGCCGCGGCATGCGGACGCTCCCCCGCACCGACACCTCGGCTGCATTGCGCGGCCCGGTGCGCAGCGGCCCGACCTCGATGGGTTTGCCCGCCAGCGATTCCACCACCTCGCGCACCCGCTGAGCGGTCACCACGCGCTGGAAGAACTGTCGCCCGAATTCGTCGTAGCCGATCCAGTCGAATTCCGCCTGTCCGCGATACTCCGATTGCCGGCCGTCGATGATGGCCTCGACATCGAATACCCGTCCGCGTCGCGATTCCGGATCGTCGAGCATGGCATTGAGCCGATTGGCGACCTCGCGCTGCACCATCCGGGAAATCGGGTCGAGCAGCAGTTCGAAGGCGGTGCCGATGGCCTGCGCCCGCATGACGAAGCTGACGTCGCGCCCGGTGACGGGCGGAATGTCGATCACGATGAGCAGTGGTCGCGCGGTGCGGGCGTGCAGGTCCAGGTCGATTTCGACGACCGCCTCGAGTCGTAGTCGCTGGCCGCCCAGCGTGATGTCCACCCGCAATTTCACCGGCACCATGACCTCGAAGTGCACATGCGGCCCGTGGCGGACGATATGTGGTTTGCCCACACTGCCTTTGGCGACGAATCGCGCGAGTCCGGCGGGTCCGACCGAGAACGGTCCGATGGTCATCCCCCGACCGGCCATACCGGAGACCGCCGCCTCGATTCGGGATTCCGTGACCGCCGCCTCGACGAATCGTTCACCGAATTCGGCGTAATCGATCCAGGTCGGTTGGTCGGATAACGGCATCCAGCTTCTTTCGTCGGGCGGAATCCCTGTCCTGCCGATGAGGGGGCAGCAGGACAGGGATCGTTCGGCGATGCTGCCGGGCACCGCCGGGCTCCATGGTAGGGCGTAATTCCCCCGTTACCTAGGGCACGCCCGCATGTTTTCCATCATGCGGGATGCCGTTGTTCACAGTCGGCCGTATCCGACCAGGCCGGAAAGCTCCGCGGGCCGATAGCGGTGGATGGTTATGCGCCCGAACTCATTACCCCCCACGGTGGTGATCATATCCCCGTCGGCGGCAATCACGAAGTTGGTGTGCTGACTGAACGGACTGGTCTCGCTGTAGAGCACCACATCACCGACCCCCGGTCGATATCCGGGCGATTCGAAGCGCCCCTGCTGCTGGTAGTACTCGGTGAGCGTGTAGACCCCGGGAATCCGCCACGATCCCGAGTTCGGATTGGTCAGGGGCCGTCCGGCCTCGCGCAGCACCCAGCTGACGAAATCGGCGCACCATGGCTCCTCGACGCCCTCGGAGTATTCGGTGCCGGCGGGCTGGCGCGCGAATTCGCCGCGCAACACCTCCACAATGCGTTTCTGGGTGTCGTCCAGCCCCGCCTGCTCGACCGCCGGGAAGTCGCGCAGCCGCTCCCCCGCCACCGCGGGCAGATGCCCCCGCTGCCACCAGCCGACCCCGACCACCGCCAGCACGGTCACCGCCGCGAGGGCCGCGACCGCCGCCACCCAGCGCGCACCCCGGCGACCGCGGCCCGCGGACTTCGCGACCGATCTCGCACCCACGCTCATATCGCTCCCCTCCCGGCGTTGTCAACGACCACCTTAGTTCGACGATCGTCGGGCGCATTCGGTTCCACACCGCCCCGCAGCGGCGTCCTGCGTCGTCTCGCAGCGCCGCCCCGGGTTCCCGCGCGTTACCGCACCAGCGCCCCGCGCGGCAACCGCACACGCGTCCCGCGCGGCAACCCGCACCAGTGCCCCGCGCGGCAACCGCACACCCGTCCCCCGCGGCAACCCGCACCAGCGTCCCGCGCGGCAACCGCACACCCGTCCCCCGCGGCAACCCGCACCAGTGCCCCGCGCGGCTACCGCACCCGCACACCCGTCCCGCGCGGCAACCCGCACCAGCGTCCCGCGCGGCGACCGCACACCCGTCCCGCGCGGCAACCGCACCAGCGTCCCGCGTGCCAATCGCACCAGCGTCCCGCGCGGCAACCGCACCAGCGCCCCGCGTGCCAATCGCACCAGCGTCCCGCGCGGCTAATGCCGCGACGGCATCCCGCCTACACCCGGTCGCGGCGGCGTCCGGTGTGCCACATCGGCCCGGAGGGCGGCCACCTCCTCGCGCAGTCGGGCCATGAGGCGCTCGGCGTCGTCGCGATGCGCGGCGGCCCGCTCGGTATCCCCGAGCGCGGCGGCCAGTTCGGCGAGTACGGCGTCCATCGGCCCCAGGAACGACGCGCCGGTCTCCAGGCCGCCGATGGTCCCGGCCAGCGGCAGCAGCGCGGTGTAGAGCTCGCGGGCGGCGTCGGTATCGCCGAGGAACAGCGCGATCCGGGAGCGGATGATGCTGAAGGTGGCCCAGAACGGCGGCCCCACCGGCGGCGCGGCGGCCAGCACCCGCCGGGCGTGCGCGGTGTCCCCGCAGTGCAGCAGGGCCAGCGCGTAGCCGTAGGAGAACAGCTCCGGCGCGACGGCGGCGCGTTCCCCGAGCGCGCCCGCGAGCGCGGAGAAGTCGCCCCCGCGCACCCAGGCCAGCGCCAGCAGCAGCCCGATGTGCAGCGCCTCCGCGTCGCGGGTGACATCGTCGACGGGCAGCGCCTGGGTGGCCAGCGGCGCGGGTCCGAGCACACCCTCGTGGTGCCAGTCGCCCAGCATGCGTTCGGCGGACTCGATATCACCGCGTACCAGTTCGAGCAGGAACTCGAAGGGTACGAGCGCGTCGAGCAGATGGCGCAGTTGCCCGTCGGTGGCGAATTCGGCGGCGCGCCCGGCATGTTCGGCGGCGGTGGCGAGATCGGCGTCGGCCAGCGCCGCCCGGAAGAGCAGATAGCGTGCCAGCGCCTGGAATTCGGTGAGCTCGGCCGCGGCCGCCACGAGCAGTAGCCGGGTCGCAAGACTTTTCAGTTCGTCGGCGCGCAGGAACCCGCCGCGCACGAACGCGATGAACGCCTGGGCGTTGACGGCCGTGCACAGCAGATCGGCGTCGCCGAGCGGTTCGGCCAGCGCGACGGCCGCGTCGGCGGCGGCTCGGGCGTCACCGAGATCGGTCAGCGCGGTGTGGAAGACGGTGGTGACCAGCACCAGGATGCGCTCGCGCACCGGCAGTCCGGTGTCGGCGCGGGCGATGCGCAGCGGTTCCAGCACCCGCGGATCGGCGGTGTGCCAGTCCCGGGCCGACCAGATGAGCGGGGTGGGCCAGCAGGTGGCGGCCCGGACCAGCGGTTCGACGCCACCGAGCCGGTCGGCGAGATCGAGGGCGTGTTCGCGCACGTCCCGCGCCTGCTCGTGCCGCCCGTCGTAGGCGAGGGCGGTGACGAGCTCGCAGCGCGCCTCCAATACCGCCGACAGCTGCTCGTCGGTGGCGGCGGCCCCGTCGTGCCCGGCCAGTTCGTGCAGTGTCAGCACCGACTGCCAGCGCCGCACCGCGTCGGCCCGCATGCGCCGTTCCACGCAGAGGCGTGCCGCGGTCCGACCGAAACGCAGTGCGCGCTCGGCTGTTTCGACGGTGGCGCCGAGCGCCGCGTGGTGCGCCAGGGTTTCGGCGTCGCGTCCGGTGAGGGCGGAGCAGTCCGGAACGCAGATCCGCGCGCACAGTGATTCGAACACCGCCCAGTGCATGCGAAGGCGGCGCAGCACGGGGATGCCGTGGTACACCGTCTCGCGGATGAGCGCGTGGTCGAAGCGAACGCGGCCGCCGCGCTCGGTGCGCAGCAGCCGGGCCTGTTCGGCCGCCGCGACCCGGTCGATGATCTGGTCGGGCGTGAGCCCGGCGGCGGTGGCGAGGGTGGGAACGTCGCAGTCCTCACCCCAGACCGACATGAGTTCGAGCAGGTCGACGACCGCGGCGGGCAGCTGGGCGACGCGGCGGCCCAGCAGATCTCGCACGGTATCGGGCAGCGCGTCGGTGGTGCCCTGGGTGGCGACGAGTTTGGCCAGCTCGCGCACGAACAGCGGGTTGCCGCCGGTGCGGCGGCGCAGCAGCGCCACCAGCTGGTCGTCGGCGTCCACGAGTCCGGCGGCGACCGCGGCCCACCGGGTGCCGTTCAGGTCGAGGCCGTCGAGTTCGATGCGGTCGGCGGTGAACAGGGCCAGGGCGGCGGCGGTATCGCGCACTCCCGCACCGGCTTCGGTGCCGCGCAGGGTGGCGATGATCAGCACGGGGCGGTCGCGCAGCCAGTGCACCACCTGGCGCAGCACCTGGAGGGTGGCGGTATCCGCGCCGTGCACGTCTTCGAGCACGATGAGTACCGGTCCGGCGGCGGCGCGACAGTGTCGGACCACGCGGCGGGCGAGGGTGAAGGCGTCGACGGCGGCACAGGCGTCGGGGTCGGCGGCGGTGAGTTCGACCAGCACCTCGGCCCAGGCCCACGCCGGGGGCGCGTCCTCCACCTCGGGGCAGCGGCCGAAGACGGTGGCCCAGTCCCGCTCGGCCAGCTGCGCGGCCACCGTGGTGGCGAGGGTGCTCTTGCCCGCGCCCGCCTCACCGGAGAGCCAGACCAGGCCCACGCTGCCCAGCGCCGCCGCCTCCGCCGCCGCCAGCACGGCGGCCCGCTGCTCGGCATATCCACTGTCCGGCAGCGGATCCGGGTGCGCTGCGCGCACCGTTATCGGCGCGGTCGGGGTATCGGCGCCGACCTTGTGGGTGAGGATCGCGGTCTCGGTGTCGCGCAGCGCCGGCCCGGGGTCCACCCCGAATTCGCCGTTGAGGAATTCCCGGCAGCGGCGCACCGTGGTGAGCGCGTCCAGGGACTGCCCGAGCCGGTACTGCGCCAGGGCGAGCAGTCGCGCGCATTCCTCGCGGCCCGGATGCTCCTCGAAGACCGGCCGCAGCGCCAGCACCACCTCGGCGGGCCGATTCAGCTCCAGCGCCGCCCGTGCCCGCAGCTCCAGCGCGGTGAGTCGCAGTGCGGTCAGCCGCGCGGCTTCCTGTGCCGCCCAGGGCATTCCGAGGAAAGTTTCCAGTGCGGTGCCGTGCCAGCAGGCCAGGGCGGCGTCGAGCACCCGGATCTGTTCGAGTGGATCGGGTCGCAGGGCGGGATCGCGCAGGGCGGCCTCGTGCCCGTGCAGCAGCTGCTCGAATTCCCAGGCGTCGACCTGCGCGGGTTCGAGATTCAGTGCGTACCCGTGTGATTCGGAGACGATGACGCGGGCACGGGCCCGGCGCGGCCGCTCCGGTTCGAAGAGACGTCGCAGATTGTGGATGTAGACCTGGAGCGCGGCGGTGGCCTTGGCGGGCGGGTCGCCGTTCCACAGATCGTCGATGAGCCGGTCGGTGGGGACGACCCGGCCCCCGGCCGCGACCAGGCGTCCCAGCACCGCACACTGCATGGGCGCGCCGGGTGGCACCCGCTGACCGTCGATGGTGATCTGCAGAGGTCCCAGCACTCCGATCCGTGTGACCGCCATGCCGTGCCGGAACCCCCGTAACCACTGCCGTCTTGGACAATTGACTTGCTTGCGACACACAGAATGACAGAAATTCTGCGAGACGTCTCATCGGTGTGATCCGACTTAACCGAATACGAAGTGGACACGAAGAGTGATGCCGCACACTGCCATGGTGTCTCAGTCCGGGTTGCGCGTGCCCACCACGCGGTCGATCGGCGAGGAGCCGCGTGGTGCCGAACTATCGGTGCTACAGGGCTTCCCATATCCCGCCGCCTACCGCACCCCGGCGACCTGCGATGTGGTCGCCACCAATACCGCCTTCGCGGAGATGTTCCCGGGTCTCGAACCCGGCACCAACCTGCTCACCTGGATGCTGCTCGATCCCATGGCCCGCTGTGTGCTGGTCGAATGGGAACTCGAGGCGCAGCTGCTGGTGCAGCGGTTCCGGAAGTCGGCGCCGCAGGCCGACTCCGGCCGCATCGAGGAGATCCTGACGCTGTGCCGCCGCGCACCGGACTGGAATCAGCTGTGGGGAGAGGAGATCCGGGTCCCGGACACCGCGCAGCGACTGCTGCTGGTGCGGGATGCGGAGACCGGCCACGAGCGCGCCATGTACGCGCACACGTTCGCCTTCGAGGCCCCACCGCGTCCCTGGCTGCTGTACACCCTGGTACCGGCGACCTGAGTCGCCCGCCGTAGCACCTCGCGATCATCCGCCCGCGCTCCGATGTGCCGGTCGCCGCCGCGAGCTTGCGCCGCCCCGCGGTCCGACTCGCCCGACCGTGACACCGGGCTTGCCGAACCGTCGACCCGGAGCCGTGCCGGTATATCAGGCCCGCGCGGCCGGGCTCTCGAACCAGCCGTCGACCGGGTCGGCGTAGCCGTGGTACACCAGCGGTATCCGCCGGTCCACCTCGAAGTGGCGGTAGACCGCGAGCATCGCCCGTCGCACCGCGTGCGCGTGGAAGTCGTCGATGCGACGGGCGCCGAGCCGGTGCTCGGGCAGCAGCTCCAGTCGAGTCAGCTCATCGGGATCGGTGGCGTCGAGTCCGATGGGCGGGGCGTCGGCGATGAAGTGGTCGTGCAGGATGGCGTGCGTGCGCGCCGGGTCCGGGGTGCCCGCCGCGAAGGCCAGGAAGCGCACCCGGACGGCGCGGCGGCCGGGAGCCTCGGTCTCGAGCCGGTCGAGCAGTCCGGCGGCCGGACGGCGCACCGACCGCCCGGTCAACGGGTCCTGTTCGAGCAGGTGCAGCATGCTGCCGCCGGGCACCCGGGGTTCGGGGACGAGGAACAGGCTCAGCACGGGTGCGCCGGAGACTCCGTCGGCCAGGCAGACTTTGGTGGTCATGGGATCGGGCATGCGCTTCTCCCTCGATTGTGCGGAACCCGCGGTGCGGTCCGCGCCCGGGGCGGCGGGCCCGGGGTGGTGCAGTCAGCTGGTATTCGATATCTCGCCGCGGACCCGGAGGCGGTCAGCAGACCACCCGGCAGCGCGACCGGAGCACACCAGCGAATTATAGTCGAGTCGCATGACCTGCCGCGGGCGTTCGTCAGGCGTCGATCAATCCGCGCCGGGTCGCGGGCGGGCTCGCCAACTGCCGCTCGATGGTGGCCCGTACCAGCGGCCACTCCTCGTCCAGGATGGAGTAGAACGCCGTACTGCGCACCTCGCCGTCCAGCCCGCGCGAATGCGCCCGCCGCACCCCGTCGCTGGTCGCGCCGAGCCGCTCGATGGCCATGCGGGACCGTAGATTCCGCATATCCGCGCGCAGGGCGATGCGGCGTACCCGCCACACCTCGAAGGCGTGCGCGAGCAGCAGCAGTTTGGACTCCAGGTTGATCCCGGCTCCCCGTGCGTCCGGCGCGAGCCAGGTATTGCCGATCTCGGCGGCGTCCGGGATGGCCAGCAGCGGATCGCCCGGCGGCAGCCCGTGCACCAGCGGCCACACCACCGGCCCCTGCCAGTAGTCGAATCTGGTGAATCGGGTGGACCCGAGCACCCGCCCGGTGCCCGCCGCGACGATGGCGAAGGCCAACGAGGTGCCCGCGGCGTGCCCGGCGACCGCCTGGGCGATGTAGTCGATGGCCTCGTCCACCCCGTGCGGAACGGGGGTGAAGGCGAAGTCGTCGCGATTGTCCGCCGCCGCCTCCGCGATCCCCGGAGCATGCTGCGGCGCAAGGGGTTCCAGCCGCACGACGCGGCCGTCGAGAATGACCGGTACAGGCACGTTCCCTCGATCTTTCGAAGCGGTCGGGGGTCGCGTCGGGCGGTGCCGCACCGGCTACCCGCTCCGGATAGGACGAACCAGCCCTGGCGCGCCAGTAGCAGCGTGAATCAGTGAGGTGAACGATAACGGAACACCTGCGCACGGGACGGCAGGCGACACACGAATTTCGGGGCCCGCCCGGCGGCGGTCAGCCCGGCGGCGGTCAGCCCGACGGCGGTCAGCCCGACGGCGGTCGGCCCAGCGCCGGTCAACCCGGCGGCGGTCAGCCCAGCGCGGACGTCCCCGCGGCGACGGTCCCGGACGCGGCGTCGTCCCAGGTGCGGGGCGGCGGGCCGAAGGTGCTGCGCGCGTTGGCGATCACCGTTTTGCCGAGCGCTCGGTTGCCGACCGCGCCGATCACCGCGCCGATGCCCGCGGGCAGCGCCCGCCCGAACACCAGCACACCCCGCTTGACGATGAACTGCACGACGAAGCGTTTCACCAGCGCGTTGTCGATATTCCGCACCACCGGCAGCCGGTCGGCCACCACGGCGGCCCAATCCCGCGCCGACTGGCTGGCGTTGCGGCCCATCACCGCGGTGCCGGTCTCGCCGAGCACGACGCTCACCACCATGGCGCGACGCTGTGTGGGCGGCAGTGCACCGATGCCGTGCACCGCGCCCACCGAGGCCGCGTACAGCGCCGACGCCTCCAGGAAGAACACCGACTCGACGCCGCTCACCGCCAGGCCGATCAGGGTGCCCACGCCGGGGACCGCCGCGCTCAGGCCCGCGACCGTACCGCTGGCGGTGACCAGCACCAGGTAGCGCGTCTCCAGCCCCCGCGCGATGTCCTCGGGTGACCGGCTCGGGTGCTTGCGCCGCAGCCGGTCCACGTACCTGGCCGCCAGCGGTGCCTGCACCCCGGTGCCGCCGCGCAGGAGCAACTCGATGGACTTCTGCACTGTGCGCTCGAACATGGCGGGCGTCCCCTTTCGTCGTCGGCAACGCCCGAGCGTACGGACCGCCGTGCCCGGGTTCGGGTTCCGACACGGGAATCCACGGGTCCGTTACGACCGACGTCCGCGCGGGGACCTTCGCCTCTCCCGGTCGGCGGTGATCGGCGTCACAGTATGGGTGGTGGTCGGTTTCCGGCGGCGACGCGGACGACCAGGGCAGGCGACGAGACGGTGACGGGCAATGGACGCGCACGAATCCCATATGACACAGTCGGACCTCTTCACGTGGAGCATGGAGCAGGATCCAGCACTGCGCTCGACGATCGTCACGCTGCTGCTGCTCGACTCCGAACCGGACCGGGATCGGTTGCGGCACATGATCGATCGCGCCAGCCACGCGGTACCCCGCTTCCGGCACCGGCTGGTGGCGGCCCCGCTGCGGCTGACGCCCCCGCGCTGGCTCCCCGATCCGGACTTCGATCTGTCCTGGCATGTGCGCCGCCTGGCCGCGCCCGCGCCCGGGGATCTGTCGGCGGTGCTCGAGTTCGCGCGCACCGAGGCGATGGCCGCCTTCGATCCGGCCCGGCCGCTGTGGCAGTTCACCGTGCTGAGCGGGCTGGCCGACGGGCGCTGCGCGCTCGTGCTGAAGGTGCACCACAGCCTGACCGACGGCGTCGGCGGCATCCAGATCGCCGGGGAGATACTGGATTTCGCGAGGGAGGGCACACCTCGGCCGGAGCTCGCGGAAAGCGCGGAGGTGGACGGGAACGGCGCGGTGGGCGACATCATCACGTGGAACTGGGCCACCGGCACCGAGTTGGTGCGCGACGGGGTCGCGACGGCGGTCTCGGCCGCGCGGCGGACGGTGACGAATCCGGTCGGGGCGGTCCGTGACGGGGTCACGCTGGCGCGTTCACTGCTGCGGCTGGCCCGGCCGGTCACCACCACGCTGTCCCCGCTCATGACCGAGCGGAGCCTGGTGCGGCGGTTGACCGTACTCGATGTGCCGCTGCCGACGCTGCACCGCGCCGCCCATCGCACCGGATGCACGGTGAACGACGCCTTCCTCGCCGCGGTGCTGATCGGGCTGCGCACCTATCACGAGCGTCGGGGGGCGACGGTGGCGCGGCTGCGGGTGGCCATGCCGATCAGCCTGCGCCATCCGGGTGATCCGATCGGCGGCAATCGGATCTCCTTGGCCCGCTTCGTCGTTCCCGCCGATATCACCGCGCCCGACGATCTCATGCATGCCCTGGACGGCGTGGTCGAGGGGTGGCGGCACGAACCGGCCGTACCGCTGTCCAATGCCGTCGCGGCCACCTTCAACCGGCTACCGGTCGGGCTGCTCACCGATATGTTCAAGCATGTCGACTTCATCGCCTCGGACGTGCCGGGTTCGCCGGTGCCGCTGTATGTGTCCGGGGCCGAGGTGCAGCGAATCTACGCTTTCGGACCCACCACCGGCACCGCCTTGAACGTCACACTGGTCTCGCATGTCGAAACCTGTTGCGTGGGTATCAATTCCGATGCGGCGGCGGTCACTGACCCGGACCTGCTGACCGAATGCCTGGCCGCCGGCTTCCGGGCCGTCACCGCGCTCGGCGCGGCGGTCCCGGAGGACTAGCGCTGGCGTGCGGATCGTTCAGCCGCCGAAGCGTTTGCGCGAGATCTCCGCGTGCGCGACCCGGCGCAGCGTGGCCAGCAGGGCATCGCCAAGCACGGTTCCGACGATCGCGCCTTCGACTATGGCCTCGGTGGCTCCCAGCCGGGCGACGCCGTCGATATCGGCGGCGGCGACCCGGTCGGCGGCCGCGGCGTAGTCGGACAGTGCGTCGAGCACCCACTCGTGCCCGACCTCGCGGAAGGTGCACAGCACCCCGATCAGTGCTTCGACCAGTGCGGAGCCGGGCGGCGGCGTCCACCCGCGTTCGGCGCAGATCCGCTCGATCCGGCCCGCCGCCCACTCCCGGTCCGCCTCGGCGACCTCGGTGCGCGGTGCGGGCAGGCCGTGCTGGGCCACACCGAGAATGTCGTGGGTCGACACCCTGGGCTCCTCGATGGCGGAGAGCACCTCGCGCGCCGCCGCGACGGTCAGCCCGCCGATTTCCAGCAGTGCGCGAACGAGTTTGAGCCGACGGACATGCGCCGCGCCGTAGCGGGCCTGATTGGGGCTGGTGAGTTCACCGGGCGGAAGCAGCCCCTCCCGCTGGTAGTACTTGATGGTCGCGATCGCCACCCCGGACTCCCGGCTCAACTCCGCCATCCGCATCCCGCCGCCACTCCTCTCGTTCGGTATTCCGTTCACGCCCCGACCGGGACCGCCCGCCGCCCCCGCACCCAGGCCACCGCGAAGGCGATCGCGAAGCCCAGATGCACGACGAGGAACACCTTGGCGAGCTCGCGCGCCTCCCCACTGAACACCCCCCACACATCATTGGCCGCCACCACCCCGAACCCGACCGCATTGGCCAGCACCACGGCATTGCGCAGCGGCGACGCCGGCGCGCCGCGCGAAAGCCAGTTCAGGACCGCGATCCCGAGGAACGGCCCACCCAACAGCCGCAACAGCGCCACCAGTTCCGGCGACGCGTCCGCGGGCACGGCCTCCACCCCGAATTGCACCGGCACGAGCACCAGCGCCGACCCGATGACGGCCAGATAGATCGCAGCAATGGTCAACAGCCACCTGAGCATGGCAAGCCTCCAATATGGATAGCTAAACTTTCTATAATAGAAAGCTACACTATCCGCTTTGCTGGAGGCAATGGTCCGCCCCGAGCCTGCGCCTACTCAGCGTTGACGCAGGGCCGCACGCAGTCGCTCATACGTCGACCCGAGTTCGCCGACCACCTCGGCGGCCGCCCGATCCCGCTCCGACACCAGCAGATGCTGTAGGGATCCGATGAGCCGCGCCTGCTCGACCATGGCCGCCGCCGCCCCGCCGTATCCGATCCGGCGCAGGCAATCCGCCGCATCCGCGGTCCGGCGCGCGCCCACCCGGACGGCGAACGCGGTCAGATGCGCCCGCAACCCCGGCGGGCACCCATCCGCCAGCATCGCCGCCAGCCTCCGCGCCGCGTCCGAACTGCCGTTGCCCGCCAAACGTTCCCGCGCCCGCGGCAGACAGGCGGCGACCGCCTCGTCCGCACTCACCACGCGGGTCCGCTCGAACTCGGTGTACATGGTGTACGGCTGGCCGTAGTCGACCGAATCCGCGCGCCACGCGGAGAGGAAGTCCGACATCCCGATGCGCGCGTACGGATATCCCTGCGGGTCGTGCGCGGTGACCCCGTCCTCGTCCATGTCGACGACGACCAGGAAGTGATCAGCCCCGATCGGCCCGCGCATCTCCGGCTGGTACCGCAGATACCCCATCTCGACCGGACCGATGAACACCGGCCCGCCGCACAGCGCCGCTCCGAGCCGCCCCACGGGATCGTCCCCGCTGGTCACCGTGGCTCGCCACCCCAACGCCGCCAGCGCCTCCGCCACGCCGATCTCCGGATTCCATCCACCCGGATCGAAGAACGCGACCCCGTCCCCCACCTGCATTCCGAACGGACTCCCGGTCACGGTCTCGATCACCGCCGTACCGAGAGCCGCCTCCCCCATCACCATGGCGAGTCCGTTCGCGTAGCAGTACGGCCCCGACCCGATATACGAAATCTGTCTCGTCAGCTGTCCGGCATCCATCGCCCCACGCTGACAGGAATTCCCGAAAAACGCTACAGCCGAGTATTTTTCGCAGTCTCGTCAACCGACCCGAAATACGCTCGATCGGTTCGGGCCCGCTGTGCCGCGTCCAGGAAGGTTGATGCTGTCATCGCCACCGGAGAAGCGGGTTGATCTTGGGCGGGTGAGCGGTGATGCTGCCGGTGGCTCGGAAGCCGGATGTGTTCGTCGGATGTCGATGTAACAGTTGCCGGCTCTGCTGACACTGAGCCTTCTGAAGCTATCCGCTGGGAAGGAGACTCCATGTACCACCCCCCGTTGCCCACGTCCGCAGAAGCAGCCACCGCCGCGGCGGGCTCCGGCCCGCGCGGCGGCGGCGATGCCGACCAGGCCTGGGCGCTCCGCATGCTGGAAAGCCGGGTGTCCGGACGCTGGGCGGTCACAGTCGCGATCGTGCGAATCGTGGTCGGCGCGTTCTTCATCCTCGCCTCCACCTCGAAGTTTCCGTTCTCGAGTTACTACGAGGAAGAAGCGGCCGCGTTCGTGGAGTGGGGCTTCCCGGATTCGGCCCTGATCGTCATTCTGGTCGGCGTGCTCGAGTTGGGCTGTGGGGCGCTGCTCGTCCTCGGCCTCGGTGCCCGTCTGGCCGCTGCCGGGCTCGCAGTCACCATGGTGGGCGCGATCTGCACCGCCGGGATACAAGAGGGCGGCTACTTTCACCTCGGCGTCGCGCCGGCAATGCTGCTCGTCGCACTGGCTCTGACCTGGACCGGAGCAGGCTGGGCGTCATTGGACTCCCGTGTGGCCGCGACAGTGCGGGGCAAGCGATGAACCATTCCGGTGTAGCCGACCCGAGCGACACGTTGGTGCGCCTGGTACCTGCCGAGGCGAAGAACATGGCCGCCGCCGCCCAGCTGCTGGTGGATTTCAACCGGGAATACAATGATCCCGCCCCTGATCCGACATGGCGGGCCGATGTCGACGTTGATCGCGGGCGGAGACACCAGTGTCCTACTCGTCGGTGATCCGGCGGTCGCAGCGGCTGTACTTCGATTCTCGATCACGCCCGCGAACGCGGGGCGACATACATGGATCTGATCGCCAGCGAGCGAAGCCCGGCAGCCCTATCGTCTCGCACACCTGGAGACACGGATGTCGAAATCGAACGCCATAGAGGAAGCCGGCCTGCTCGCCGGCTTGCGGAACGGTGATGCGGCCACGTTCGAGCTCGTCTTGGACAAATGGTCAGGTGGGATGATCCAGGTAGCCAGAAGTTACGTCTCGACCCACGAGTCGGCCTGCGAGGTGGTGCAGGAAACCTGGATCGCCGTCATCCGCGGCATCGACAAATTCGAAGGTCGCTCCTCCTTGCAGACTTGGGTATACCGCGTCTTGGTCAACACGGCCAAACGCCGTGGTCTCCAGGAAGCTCGTAGTGTTCCGATGAGCTCGTTGGCAACAGACACCGGACCCACGGTCGACTCCGCGTTGTTTCGACCCGAGGGAGAGTCGTACGCAGGTCACTGGTGGTCGCCGCCGACACCGTGGCCCTCACCGGAGCAGGCCTTGCTCGACGACGAGGTGCGCGCGGTGATAGCCGAAGCGCTCGAACTTCTGCCTGTTCGACAACGCATGGTGATCAACCTGCGCGATGTGCTCGGCTACGGGTCGCATGAGGTCCGCGAGATACTCGAGATCTCCGCGGCCAACGAGCGAGTATTACTGCATCGTGCGCGTGCTTTCGTCCGAGGACGACTGGAGGAGTACTTCGCCTCGGCCGAGAACACCCACCGGCGAATGGACAGGAAGGTGCCCTGATGGAGAAGATTCACTGCATCGAAATTATCGAACAGGTCACCGACTTTCTCGAAGGCGCCCTGAGTGCGGAAGAAGAGCGACGGTTCCTCGCCCATCTGCAGGATTGCGACGGGTGCGACCGTTATCTCGACCAACTGCGCCACACCATCAACGCGCTGAACCACCAGCCCTCTCCCGGCCTGTCCAATGAGATGAAGAAAGCGCTGCTGGCAGAGTTCCGTTCCCAATCCTACTGAGCGCTTCATCGAACTCGCCCGCAGCGCGCAAACTGAGACCGTGACTGTTCGACGATGTCGTGGGCCAGGGCTGCAATCGTAGGTACCTTGTCGCGCATACGATTCCGACACTTGCATCAGCTTCGCGATCAACCCAACCGGCTGATGCCGCGCAGAGACCATGGCCGCCACCGCTCCCTGACCCACCGCATGTTCACCGGATGTTTGCTTGCCCGCTGATTCGACAACCATCAATATCGATGTGTGTCTAATCGAGAGTTGCCGCTGCTCGAGGCGGGCCCGCCCGGGTGCGAGGTCACCTCCCTGGCTCGCCAACCGCTGACCACCGCGGCGGCCACCGAACTGGCCGCGGTGTTCAAGGCGCTGTCGGATCCGGTGCGGTTGCGGCTGTTGAGCGTGGTGGCCAGCCACACCGGCCAGGAAGCCTGCGTCTGCGATCTGTCGGAGGGCTTCGATGTCAGTCAGCCCACCATCTCCCATCACCTGAAGGTGTTGCGCGCGGCCGGGCTGCTCAGCAGTGAGCGGCGGGGTTCCTGGGTGTACTACCGCGTCGAACCCGCGGCACTGCACCAGCTTTCGCAGCTACTCGGAGGCGGCACGGAGGCGGCGCGATGAGCACGCTGGCCCGGCGGCTGCTGGCCGAGTTCGTCGGGACGGCGCTGCTGGTGTGCGTCGTCGTCGGCTCCGGCATCGCCGCTCAGCAGTTGTCGCCGGAGGATGTGGGCCTGCAACTGCTGGAGAACTCCACCGCCACGGTCTTCGGCCTCGCGGTGCTGATCCTCATCTTCGGCCCGGTGTCCGGCGCGCATTTCAACCCCGTGGTGTCGGCGGCCGATTGGCTGGCGGGCCGACGCCGGGGCACCGGTCTGAGCACCACCGAGCTGCCCGCCTACATCGGCGCGCAGCTCATCGGCGGCGCGCTCGGAGCGGTGCTGGCGAACATCATGTTCGACCTGTCCCCACTGCAGATCTCCGGTCGCGATCGTGTCACCACCGGACATTTGGTCGGTGAGGTGGTCGCCACCGCCGGGCTGATCGCGGTGATCTTCGCGCTGGCCCGCTCCGGGCGCGCCGCGCTGTCGGCCGCCGCGGTCGGCAGCTATATCGGCGCGGCGTACTGGTTCACCAGTTCCACCTCGTTCGCCAATCCGGCAGTGACGGTCGGCCGGATCTTCTCCGACACCTTCGCCGGTATCGCACCCGCGTCGGCGCCCGCCTTCATATCCGCCCAGATCATCGGTGGCGCACTGGGTTTGGCGCTCATCGTGACCCTGTACCCGGACACGCCGGACACCGCCGACAATGTCGTCGTCCCGCATGCCGACGACGACCGCCCGCTACGCTGAAAGACGCCATCCACCAATGACCACTACTCCCAGTGTGCTTTTCGTCTGCGTCCACAACGCCGGGCGCTCGCAGATGGCCGCCGCCTTCCTGGCCCACCTCGCCGGGGACCGCGTAGAGGTCCGCTCCGCCGGATCCGCACCCGCCGACCAGGTCAATCCGGCCGCCGTGGCCGCCATGCGCGAACTCGGCATCGACATCTCCGCGGCGACCCCCAAGATCCTCACCGCCGACGCCGTCCAGGATTCCGACGTGGTGATCACCATGGGCTGCGGCGACACCTGCCCCTACTTCCCGGGTAAGCGGTACCTGGACTGGAAGTTGGACGATCCGGCCGGGCAGGGTGTCGACGCCGTGCGCGGCATCCGAGACGAGATCGAACGGCGGGTGCGGGGCCTGCTGGACGAGCTCGGCATCGCACCGCACGCGTGACCCGGCACGCACCCGCCTCGAATACCTGAAGCCCGCCGCCACCCATGGAAAGGTGGTGGCATGGCTGGGTGCGTTGAGGTGATTCGTCGATGATGTCCGATCCGGAGCTGAACCCCGCTGCCGTCGAGATCGGCAGTTTCTTCCCACAACCGCCGGACACGGTCTGGCACGCGCTGACCGATCCGGATCTTCTGGAGCAGTGGCTGCTGCGTTCGGTCGGCTTCGCCCCCGCCGTCGGCACCCACTTCATCTTCTCCCTACCCACCCGCCCACCCGGCGAGATCGCCTGCGAGGTCCTGACCGCCGAACCCGCCACCCGACTGACCTTCCGCTGGATCGACCTCCGAGCCGACTACCCCGCCCGCTGGATAGTCGACTGGACCATTCACCCCCAGGGCCGCGGCACCCGCCTCCTCCTCACCCAAACCGGCTTCGACATCGAGGACCGCCGCCAGAAGATGGCCCGCAACGCCATGGAGCGCGGCTGGAAGGGCACCCTGTCCCGCTTGCGCGAACTCCTCGATCGGTGACGTGCACGGATCGGCGCTGTCGTCGGCAGCCGATGGCGGAAGGCTGCCCCGCATGATCGAACCCGACCGGCGTGAGCCGGGTGCGGACCGCTAGTCCGTGACGGTGAGCAAATGGTCTCCGTAGGGGTTGTCGACGGCGATCTTCCAGGTGGTGTCGGGTTGGCGGCGCAGTGTCGCCACGGACAAGCCCCGTTCGGTGATGGCGGTGCCGTCGGGGGCGGTGCCGGTCATGGTCCAGGGCGCGATATGGACGGCGACATCACCGCTGATCATGACATCGTGGCCGCGGTCGTAGTGGAAGACGGGCGTGACAGCGGCGAAGGCTTCGAAACCGGCCCGCAGGGCGGCGTCGCCGGATACCGGTTTGCCCGGTTCGAACGCCACGGCGGCGTCCTCGGTGTAGTGGCTCAGCACCGCGTCGACATCGCCGCGCTGGAAGGCTTCGGTCATGGCGGCGATGGTGCGAATTACGTCCTGCTGCATGGGGATTCCTCGCTCGCTGGATGCGGCGCCGAGCGGCCGCCGCAGCGACGACTCTAACGTCAACAATTGCATGATGCAATAGTTAACGCCTAGACTGACGACATGAAGCGCGGCGACCGGAAATCGACCTGCCCGATGAACCTCTTCCTGGAGCTCTTCGGCGACCCCTGGACCCTGCTGCTGCTGCGCGACATGCTGCTGCTCGGCAAGCGACGACCCGCCGAATTCCTGGAATCGGACGAGCGCATCTCCACCAACATCCTCACCGACCGCCTCAAGCGCCTCGAGGCGGCGGATATGGTGCGCCGCCGCGGCACCGGCCGGCGCAATCAGGTCCACTACCTCCCCACCGAGAAGGCCGTGGACGTACTGCCCGTGCTCTTCGACATGGCGCTGTGGAGCATGCGCCACGAATCCGATTCCGCCCCACTGCAATCCGTCATCGACCGCATCCGCACCGACCCGGACGCCTATATCGCCGACATCCGCGCCGACATCACCCGCGAGACCGCGGCGGCCTGAGCCTCGATCGAACGACCAACGAGAGTCGTTGTCACGCAACCTCTTTCATGTCGGAACAATCCGTGTCACCCACCGCGGACGGATGGCACGGACTGTCGCGGTCGTTCAGGACGCGGAGCTCGCGGCGGTGATGGCGGAGACGAGCGCCTCGTCGGTGTAGGAGACCCCGCCGATACCCCACCCGCCCGCGGCGGCGTAGCCGATATTGATCCAGATGTCGGCCACGGGATGGTCCGGCACGGTATGGCGGGCGGCGATCTCGGTCGCCGTGGCGATGAACGCGGCTCGGTCGGCCACCGTGGGCAGACCGATTCCGGGCAGCTTCAGTTCGATCAGCAGTACGGGTCGGTTCACGCCCCCGGTATGGACATGTTCGGGTGCGAGAAGGTGCAGGTGGCCGCCGACCACCGGCGCGAAGAAGGCGTTCCCGGCCAACCCGCTGAAGTCGATCAGGGCTTGGACGAGTTCGGGCACGAGTTCCTTCTCGCCAGCCTCGGTGAGGACGCCGCGGGGTGCGATGACGGTGAAAGGCACGGATGAATCCTGTCTGTATAGACCATCTCTAGTACGCACGTACTAGCGAATGCATCGTGCACTAGTATGGCCGTACTAGTCAAGCCGAGGAGTCGCCGCCCATGACCAAACCCACCCGGGCTCGCATGATCGATGCCGCCGTGGACGCCCTACGCCGCCACGGGCTTTCGGGCATGTCCTTCACCGAGGTGCTCGCCGACAGCGGCGCCGCCCGTGGCGCGATCTACCACCACTTCCCGGGCGGCAAATCCGAACTGGTCGCCGAGGCCGCCCGCCTGCACGGCCGGGAGGTCACCGACCGCCTCGCCGAACTCTCCGGCCCCACCCCCCGCGCCGTGGTCGAATCCTTCCTCACCTTCGCCCGCCCGGTGATCGCCGACGCCACCCACGGCCGCGGCTGCGCCGTCGCGGCCGTCACCACACCCGCCGACACCGACGACCTGTGCCGTCTCGCCGCAACGACTTTCACCGCGTGGGCCGACCAGCTCACCACCGCCCTCACCGCCGCGGGCATGCCCGCGTCCGACGCCGCCGACCTGTCCCAACTCCTGATCACGATGCTCGAAGGCGCCCAGATCCTCTGCCGCGCCACCGGCGACACCACCCCGTTCGACCGGGCCGCACGGGCAGCCCTGGCCGCGGCGCCGCTCCCCCACTGACGAACCCGCTGGCCGCGCCGGGCAGGCACTACACCGCGCTGTTCGCCTCCAGCCTCTGCTGTACGAGTTCCATTGCACGCATGCCTAATTGGAGAACCAGTCGGCCACTCCACTGCTACCGTGACCCCGGCGCGAGAACTGCGCCGGGGAGGAACATTCAATGAGAATGAGGAAGCTCGCGGCGACTACGCTGCTGGCGATTGCAGCGGTGGTTGTCACGAGCGGAACCGCCCATGGCACACCGGATTTCACTCCACAAGGTGACGTGGTGCGAGTCACCGGTCCCGATACGGTCTCCGGGACCGATCACGGAGTGGAATTCACCATGGTGAAGCGCGACAACGGAACCGTCGAAACCACGCTGGAGGGCGGAACCTTCGCGCTCACGGCGGATGGTGTCTCGGTGCTGGACACGGTGGGGTCGGTGGTCGACCAGGTTCCGTTACGCGCCATGTTGAATGACCGCGAGGTAATGGTGGATCCGGTCATCGACCCGACAGGCACCGTACTGACGGCGACGCCCATCGGATACTGGGTACAGAACCCCAGTCCGCGCGAGATGAACACTTACATCGGTATCGCTCTGGGCGCGTTCGCCGGCGCTGCTCTGGGCAATCTGGCCATGCTGATCATCACGATCGCCACCTTCGGAGTCGGCCTGCTCGCCCTACCCTTCGTCGTTATCGGCGCGACACTGCTCGGCGGTGCGATCGGCGGCAAGATCGGTGAGTCCATCCCGGCATCGGACCAGTCGACCGGAGCACAGTATTACGTGCAGTGCTTCGCGGGTATCTGTCACTGATTCGCGGCAGGCGACCCTCCGGTCGCCCTCGACGACGCGGCCCGCTCTTCCCCCGACGGCCCTTGCGGCCGACACGGTGGGCGTGGCCGCACTCGGCCAAGCGTGGAGTTCCCGCTTCCGCCGAAGCGCTGTACGGATGGTCGATGTCAGCCGGTGGCCGCGGTGACGAGTGCCCCGATGAGGCGGCGACTGCGGGCGCTCATCTGGGCGGCGGTCTGCTCGGGGTGGCGCTGCCACCACAGCACGAGTGAGGTCACCGTCCCCATCCAGACGTCGGTGAGCGCGGACAGATCCATCGGATCGGTGAGATCGGTCGCACGCAGTGCAGCGGCGACCCCACGGGCGGCCTGGGCGGCGATCTCGCGACGCGCGGTCCGGACGGCGTCGGCGGCCGGGCCGGTCTCGGGATGCGATCTGTCGAACAGGACCGTCCAGTCGTGCGGGCGCGGCTCCAGTGCGACGAACAGCGCGTCGAGGGTGCGCTGCGCCATCGCCGGATCGCTGCCCGCGGTGATAGCGCCCTCGATCGCCTCCGACAGGATCGCGGCGGCACGGCGCACGCAGGCAATGTACAGCTTGTCCTTGGACTGGAAATAGGTGTAGACCAGCGGCTTGGAGATACCGGCACGCTGCGCGACCTCCACCGGCGAGAGCCCCGCGTAGCCGACGCGCCCGATCTCGGCCACGGCGGCATCGAGAATCGACTGCTCCCGTTCCGCGCGCGGGACGCCCTTGGTTCCGGCTGTACTCACATTGCCCATCCAACCATTGGCTCGACCGGCCTCCGGCAGCCGATCGGCCCGGTGCGGAGGCGAAATGGTGGGAGTGCGCCCCACGGCATCCCAACGAGCCAATACGAGACGTGCCGTCTTGTTAAAATGGATCCCATGGCCACCCACCCCGCCCCCACCCGTCGCCGCGAGAGTTCGCGCATCGCCATCCTCGACGCCACCCGCGCCCTGCTCGGCGAGGTCCCGTACCCGAAGCTGACCATCGAGTCGATCGCCGCCCGCGCCGGGGTCGGCAAGCAGACCATCTACCGCTGGTGGGATTCCAAGGGCGCGGTGGTGCTCGACTCCTTGCTCGCGGTGAGTGAACACCCGGACGGCACCGGGATCGAATTCCCGGATTCCGGCGACTTGGCCGCGGACCTGAAAGCGGTATTGCGCGCCACCACAGCCGAATTCGCCGATCCCGCGTTCAGCGCCCCGATCCGCGCCGTGATGATCGAGGTCATCGCCGACCCCGCCCTCGCCGCTACCTACCGAGAGAAACTCCAACAACCCACCCAAGAAGCGATCCTCACCCGCTTGCGCAGCGCCCAACACGCCGGCCAACTCCGCCACGACGCCGACCTCCCCCTCCTCATCGACATGCTCTACGCCCCCCTCACTCACCGCTGGCTCCTCCATTCGCCCACCCTCGACGACGCCTTCGCCGACGCCGTGGTCGACGCCGTTCTGCACGGATTCGCCTAGGGCGTCCCATAGCCCATTACGGCCGCGCTCATACGAAGGTCTAGCGTGCCGAAGCCACAGGGCCGAATCATGTTTGACTACAACAACCCCAGTATGGCTTGATTGCGAACGACACAGGGACGCCCAGAGCGTTCGATCTGATCTGGCCGCCCATCGAAGTAGCAGAACGCCACGGAGGCCCGCCGAATGCAACTCTGCACAGCGTGTGGCGCTGAGCTCACCACCGATATCCTGAGCA
This sequence comes from Nocardia sp. CC213A, assembly GCF_030766805.1. Classification (NCBI taxonomy): domain Bacteria; kingdom Bacillati; phylum Actinomycetota; class Actinomycetes; order Mycobacteriales; family Nocardiaceae; genus Nocardia; species Nocardia sp. CC213A. Next base: position 8,964 of record NZ_JASFXA010000013.1, on the reverse strand, counting down.
GTTGCGCAATCTGCGGCTCAACCGAGCTGATACCTGGCGAAAAGCCCAAAACTACCACAGGGTTTCGTATAAGCTTCACGGTTTTCGGATGCGAGAGCTGTGGGCAGGTCGTAGGGGGGCGCCGACAGCGCTACAGATCAGTGCTCGAAGTGCGGTACCGAACTCGAGTTGGTCGATAGGCAGGCAGAGGCCCGCGCACAACATTTCGGCGCCGATCTGGTCTGGCAGCAGGAACGACTCGAGTTTGTACAGAACCTGGAATTCTCCGACAGCGGTGCCCGTATGACCGCCGATGACTTCCGGCGGTGGCTCGTGACATCGTTCGAAACCACTATGGTGTGGGCAGATCGACTTCCGCTGCATATGGGAGAAGGCGACTTCGATGACCCCGCCGCACCCCACACGGTGACTGCTTGGTCGAATTTACTGGCGCTGACAAATGAGATGCTCGACCTCGCAGTAGAACTGAAATCAACTCCATCCCCCCCAACCTTGCTCGCAACACATCGCGCGTTGACTACTGGCGTGCTGCTCTTCAGCTCAGCGACGGTCGGATTCTTCACCACGTTGACCGCCCCGACCGTGGAGGTCGCCCGCGAACGGATGCGCAATGGTCAAGAGATGCTGAACTCCGCATGCGACGTTATCGTTCAGGCTGCCGGCCTGATGACACCGCTCAAGATCGACGAGATTGCCAGCACGAGCGGATCCTCACTGATATCGGTTTTCCCCGAAATGGCCGCCGTTGCTAAGCGAGACCCGGTGATGCTCCGGCCGCTAATTCCGCTCGTGACAGTCGCCAGGGGGATGCACGATCAACAACGCCGTGAGCGTCGCGCTGTAGCAGTCCGGTCCGCGTTCGACGCCGCGGCTGCCACGAATGCTCATTGGATCGATGACTTCGACTTCATGTTGGCGACGTGCTCGGCAGCTTGGCGAAGGCTAATCGTCCAGCACCAGCGGCTGACTCAACTCCTGGAAGCCGACGATCGATTGCGACCAGGGTGGGTCGACGACCTGCTGGATGTCGGAGCAAAGATAGTAGAAGGCCCGTATCGGGCGTACGGAAACGTTGTGTTGGACGCACTGAAAGTGGCGCGCGGCTCTCTCACTGCTCTCAGCCCTGCGACGGCCGGAACAGCTCCGTTCAGCAAGGTGCGAGCCGACTTAGCTGTTGAGTGTCCCGAGTTGGCTGAGAATGTACGCCCGATCATCCGGAACGCCTCCGCGCACTACGACTATCACGTTCAAGGCGAAGTCGTTCGGATAAGACACCTTCATGGCGGCGGGCCACCGATAGTGGAGACCCACACTTTCGATGACCTACTCACTGCCGTTTCCAATCTGTCCGAGCACACGATGGCGATGGCAATCGGAGTGACTGGTTGGGTATGGTCGAACAGCCCAGTTCCGGATCGCGAACGATTTCGACGCGACTGGCTGACTGCCTGACTCGTCCACGACTTCTAGTCCGTTCGGCCCCTTCCTCCTTAGCCTCTACTACCGAGATCGAATTCGTCTCGTCCGCGTTGACCACCCGATTCGAACCGACCATTCGAGCCCCAGTGACTGCATCTCACCGAGTCCACAATTGGACCCACAAACCTCCCTCGCCCTCGTCCGAGGGTTTACTTCCTCCAGGGGATCAGGACCGTTCGATCATCGCTCGGAACTCATCAGCGTTCGGGCCACTGATCTCGTACGTGACCGCTGCGGGCCTGTCGGGGCCGACCCCGGCCGGGGACGGCCCAGGTACCCACTCGTCCACGCACTTTCGGAACTCGGGGTAGGTCAGGGCGGCTGTCTCGCCTTGCAGCTCGGGCGTCAACATGCGGCCTCCGGCGTCGAGTCCGACGCCGCCTTTCCATCCTCGGGTGATGCGCGGTTTGCCGACGCGGGGCCACCAGACCGGAGGGTGGCCGTGTTCCTCGTCGTGGGCGACAACCGCCGCGAACATGTCCTCCACGCCTACCCAGCTGCGCCCATGCTCGGCGGCGATACGAGCGGCGGTTCGGAACAGCACCACCAGGGCAGGAGCTACCCCATCGATCGTTACCCGGCATTCGTCGTGTTCGCCAGTCATAGCGGCAACCCTAGGCATCAATCTCGAGGCCGGTGCAAGTTATCGCCATCGGGGCACCGGCAACGATGATGACGTGAGATCCGAACACATCCTGGCCGTCGTAGAAGCCGCCCCGGCACGTGCACACCGCTTTCGTGGGGTCGTCCGGATTGAGCACCCACCGCACCACGCCGTCGCTCTCCTGCTCACACTGCTGCGGCGTGACGGCGGCAGCTGAGCCGGTGCTCAGTGCGACGGACGCGAATACGGAGGCAGCACACACAAGCACGCGAATCATGTTGTGTAGCATGGTAATTCCTTCTATGTAGATGTTCCTCTTGATTCCAGCTCGCCCGACTCGTCCCAGGCGAACAAGCGCCAGGTCGGCAGTTCAGGCGGCAGGTTGCTGCCGGATTCGATGTCCTCGACCTCGATCCGGTAGTCCGGATTCCACTGGCGCAAGGCAGTGGCGAACCGCGCGATAACGTCGGCGGGCGCGGTGTAGCTGACTGCGAGATGCTCTGGGCCGCTTCCGAACCCGACGTGCATAACCGCTCGTTGCGGCAAGGTTGGTGGCTCGTCGTTACTCACGGCACCCCCTCATGCGAATGCTTGGAAGCACTCGCCACCGGGGACGTTCGGCGCGGTGTTCATCCCGGCGGCGGGTGCGAAATCGAGCCTGGTCGCCAAGGGGCGGTCTCGGAACCGCAACTTCGGCCCCCAAGTTCAGGCGAACGAAGTCGCGGGGTGTCGATTCGCGATACCTTCTGAGTAGATGTGGGGAAGGGCATCCGATGAGCGAACAGTCAAGGGAGAACCTCCGATTCGATCGGCTGATGGAGGAACGAGGCTGGAGGCGGACCGATGTAGCGGCGATGGTGAACGCCGCTTACGAAGAGATCACCGGCAAAGAGGGCTGCTACGACGCCGACAAGATCCGACAAATCGCCCGGGGGACGCTGATGTGGCCTACGAAGGGCTACCGCTTGGCGCTCGAAAAGGCCTTCGGTGTCACCGCGACTGAGCTGGGGCTCCACAACCCCCGCGCTGCGACCGCGAAACCGTCGCAAACTGGTACGAGTGTTCATGCTGACCTACTCTTGGGGTGGGGAGGCGAGGAGGTTGACGAGGTGCAGCGTCGAGAGCTTTTGAGGGCTATCGCCGTACTCACGGCGTCGTCGCCAGCGATCGTGGCAGCACTGAACGCCGATGAGCTGGAAAGAACCATCCGCGCTGCGGCTTCCCCGAACCGGGTGGACGGGGCGGTCCTGGACAATGTTCAGGCCATCCTGAACGCCGCGCGGTTGCAGGACGACTTGCTCGGCCCGCAGGCGGCTATTCGAACCACATTGACACAGGTCGACATCACCGAAGCCTTACTCAGGGGCTATAAGGGGCCGCTCGCGTCGCGCCTTATGTCGTTGCGAAGCAAGGCGAGTACGTCTGCGGGATGGCAACTGTTCGACCTCGGCCGTAAGGAGTCGGCCGAAGATCATTTCGAGAAGGCTCGCGACGTGGCCGACGAGGCTCGCGACTACGCAGCAAGCGCTATGGCTCTCGCTGAGTGGTCGGGTATGACCGAGGAAGTTGGCAAGCCGATCGAGGCTGCCGACCAGGCCGCCGCCGCAGAGTTCCGTGCTGCTCGCTCCGGCGATCCGCATCTACAGGCTCACGCAGCGGGTATTTCGGCTTTGGCATTGGCGAAGTCCGGACCTGAGTATCACGGTGATGCACGAGCGGCTCTGGCTCGCGCGGACAGTTTCGATGTGAGCGCTACACGGACGCCCGATGAATCTCTCGCGTACTTCTGCACGCCGGGGCACATCGCTCGGATGCGGGCGAAGGCGCTTCGCCAGATCGGCGACTTGCCAGCCGCTATCGACGCGGCTAGGGAGTCGCTGAGACTTCAGGCGGTTCGAGACCGTGCCGCCTCGCATATCCTGCTCGGCACGATCTATGTCGATGCCGGGCAATTGGATGCTGGAATCGAGTCGATCTTGACAGGCGCGGAGGTCGACGTCGACAACGGATCAGCGCGACTGTCCAGCCAGCTACTCGATGCCCGAAACCTGGTTCATATCCGCGCTCCCGGTTCAACTGCCGCCCGCAGGCTCGATAACCAGCTAGCACAGCTTCAGATCGTCTGAGAAGCGCTCAGGCCCCGAGGCGAACCGGTGGCGTCAGATCGGATCATCGAAGGCTGGCTGTCCGGTGCGACCACCATGACCGCCGCCGACTGCTCACGCATGTGCACCAACGTCTTACAGGCCCGGACCCGCTCACCACACCCGTTCGACCCACTCGATGACCGCAGCACACCCCGGCTTCCGACCGATCGGCCACCGCGGCGCGTAGTCTCAGCACCTATGCCGTCCGGCGGTAGCAGACAGGTTCGAGCCGCGCGCAAGCGCAAGCGGCGGATGGCACGCGTCGTCCACGACCTCACCGACGCGCAGTGGGACGCGCTCGAGACCTGCTGGGGCGGGTGCGCGTACTGCGGCGCCCACGCCACCCCGCTACAGAAGGACTGTGTGCAGGCCATTTCACGCGGCGGCCGCTACACCCTCGGTAACGTCGTGCCCGCGTGCGGGTCGTGCAATGCCAGCAAGTGCAACGCGGAGGTGACCGGTTGGCTGCGACGCAAGAAGCTCGACGAACGCTCGTTTCTCCTACGCCACTACGAGATCTCGACCGAACTCATCGCCCGCTTCGCCCAGTGACACAGCCACCAACCGTGGTCGCCGCAGTGCCCCAGTCACCCTGGGATCTCGAACTCGCTCAACGGGCCTCGCTCCGAGCCACGGCATTCAATGTGCGTCGACTGCCGATCGCCTTGTAGCCCCTACGTTCAGACGTTGAACCGGAACTCCACCACGTCCCCATCCGCCATCACGTAGTCCTTACCCTCCATCCGCACCTTGCCCGCGGACTTGGCGGCCGCCATGGAGCCCGCCGCGACCAGGTCGGCGAAGGCGACGATTTCGGCCTTGATGAAGCCGCGTTCGAAGTCGGTGTGGATGACGCCGGCGGCCTTGGGGGCGGTGTCGCCCTGGTGGATGGTCCAGGCTCGGGCTTCCTTGGGGCCGGCGGTGAGGTAGGTCTGGAGGCCGAGGGTGTGGAAGCCGGCGCGGGCCAGGGCGTGCAGGCCGGGTTCGGTTTGGCCGATGGATTCGAGGAGTTCCAGGGCGGATTCGGGGTCGAGTTCGAGGAGCTCGGCCTCGACCTTGGCGTCCAGGAACACCGCGTCGGCGGGGGCGACGGCGGCCTTCAGTTCGGCCTTGCGGGCCTCGTCGGTGAGCACCGATTCGTCGGCGTTGAAGACGTAGAGGAACGGCTTGGTGGTGAGCAGGGACAGTTCCTTCAGGAGTTCGCCGTCGATCTTGTCCCGGACGGAGAAGAGGGTCTTGCCCGCGTTGAGGAACTCCTGGGCCTGCTTGGCGGCGTCGGCGACCGGCTTGCGGTCCTTCTTGACCTTGGCTTCCTTGTCGAGGCGCACCACCGCCTTCTCCAGGGTCTGCAGGTCGGCGAGGATGAGCTCGGTCTCGATGACCTCGATATCGGACAGCGGATCGACCTTGCCGTCCACATGCACCACGTCATCGTCGGCGAATACGCGCACCACCTGGCAGATGGCGTCGGCCTCGCGAATATTGGCCAGGAACTTGTTGCCCAGGCCCGCGCCCTCGGACGCGCCCTTCACGATGCCCGCGATATCGACGAAGGACACGGTGGCGGGCACGATGCGCTCGGAGCCGAAGATCTCGGCGAGCTTGTCGAGCCTCGGGTCGGGCAGCGGGACCACGCCGACATTCGGCTCGATGGTGGCGAACGGATAGTTCGCCGCGAGCACGTCATTGCGGGTCAGCGCATTGAACAGCGTCGACTTTCCGACATTGGGCAGGCCGACGATTCCGAGGGTGAGACTCACGGAGAGCAGATTCTACCCGCGCACACCATCGGGAACCGAGCCGGGCGGGCTGAGCCGGGCGGGCCGGGGCGGGCGGACCGGGGCGGCCGAGGGCCGTTTTCGTCGGTGCCCGCCGATACCACCCGATACGAGGCGAGACCGCGAACCGGCCGCCGCCAACGATTCGAGGGGGTGCCGTGATGGCGTATTCGAAACCTGTACCGCTTGGCGACGCGCTCGACGCATTGAACAGGCAGTTGGCGAACGCCGCAGCCGCCGGACAGCTGTCGCTCACCGTTCCGGCGGATACCGAGCACACTTGTGGAACGGAACATCCGAACACTCTCATCGCCCGCCGCAACCTGGCGTACGCCTACCGATCGGCCGGTCGTCTCGGTACACCTCGCGCTGGCCTACGCAAAGGGCCTGCACACCGATTCTCGCGGTGGTGCTCCGGCACCTCCGTTCACAGCCAATCGATGAACTCGGCAGGATGGTCAGCTCCAAGGCGGCTCAGCCCCGGATATCACCTACGAAGGCCACCGGCTGCCCGGTTATCCGCGCGACCGTGGCGAAGTCGCGGTCGTCGCACAGGATCGTTAGTCTGTGATGCTCGGCGGTCGCCGCCACCAGCAGATCCACGGCCCCCGCCGAGCGATGCGTGCCTTGTTCCGTCATCAGCTGCTGTATGTCAGCGGCACGTTCGTATCCACGCTCGTACATCGGGACCCAGGCGAACAGGTCACGCAGTAGACGGCGCTTCTCGAGTCGGTCGGCCAGTGAGCGAGCCGAGTACAGGAATTCGAGCTCGACAATCGGACAGGTGGCGATCACGCCCGCGGTCAACTGGTCCACCCATGCCTGTCGCAACTTGTCCTGCAAGATCCGGAAGAGTCCGGATGTATCGATGAGGTACAGGGCTGTGCTCACCGCCGGTATGCCGCCTTGTCGTCGAGGAATTCATCGAAGTCGCCCCGATCGGCCATGTCGCCTAGGCGGGCCAGCGCCCTGATCCGGACCAGCCGCTGGCCGACCTCACGTAGTGCGGCGTTGACGGTGTCCTTCTTGGTCTTGGTCCCCAGCACCTCCGCGGCGATGGCCAGCGCCTCTTCGTCGATCTCGATCGGAGTCTTCGATGCACCCATGACCTGTCTCCTTCGGATATCCAGTACATCCAAGTTAGACGTCCATGGTATCAACGGCCGCCGAGGCCGGAGAGGGCGATACCCCGGATGAAGGCACGCTGGGCCACGGCGTAGACGGCGATCAGGGGCAGCAGGATGACGACGGCGGCGGACATGAGCAGGGGCCAGTGGGTGTGGTACTGGCCCTGGAGGCGGACCAGGCCGAGGGTGGCGGTGGCGTAGTCGTTGCGTTGGATCATGATCAGGGGCCAGAGGAAGTCGTTCCAGACGGTGATCCAGGTGAGGACGGCCAGCACCATGAGGGCGGGGCGGGTGTGCGGGAGCAGGACACGCCAGTAGATCTGCCAGGGGGTGCAGCCGTCGAGGATGGCGGCCTCCTCCAGTTCGCCGGGGAGGGTGGCGAAGAACTGGCGCATGAGATAGGTGCCGAAGGCGCTGCCGAACAGGCCGGGGACGATCATGGACCAGGGGGTGTCCACCCAGCCGAGGAAGCGCATGAGAATGAACTGCGGGATGACGGTGACGGTGAGCGGCACCATCAGCGTGGCCAGGTAGCAGACGAACAGGACATCGCGGCCGGGGAACCGCAGGCGGGCGAAGGCGTATCCGGCGAGCGAGCAGAAGAACACCTGCCCGGCGGTGACGCAGGCGGCGTAGACGGCGGTGTTGAGGAGCATGCGGCCCAACGGAATGAGTTCGAAGACCTCGGCGTAGTTGGACCACTGCGGATGCGCGGGCAGCGGGGACGGATCGGTCACGCCGCCATCGGATTTCAGTGACGCCGAGAGCGCCCAGAGAATGGGGGCCAGCGCGCACCAGCCGACACCGACGAGCGCCAGATAGGCGAGCGCGCCCCCGGCGATTCGCCGCCGAATATTGCCGCCCACCCGCGCGCTCACCGCTCCCCCTCGCCGCGGCGGGCCAGCCGCAGCTGCACGATCGTGAGCACCAGCAGCATCGCGAAGACCACCCAGGCCAGCGCGGCGGCGTAGCCGATCTCGTAGAAGCGGAAAGCGTTCTGGAACAGCATGATTCCGAGCACGTAGGTGCCGGTCTCCGGACCGCCGTTGCCGCCGGTGAGAGCGTACGCCTGATCGAAGGCCTGCACGGTGTTGATGACCGTGATGACGAAGACGAACGACAGCGCGCCCCGGATGAGCGGCAGGGTGATGGACCGGAAGCGCCGCAGCGGTCCCGCGCCGTCGATTCGCGCTGCCTCGTACAGGTTTTCGGGCACGCCCTGCATGGCGGCGAGCAGGATCACCGTGGCGAACGGCACGCTCTTCCACACGGTCACGATGCTCAGCGACACCAGCGCCCAGTCCGGATCGGTCAGCCACGGCACCGGCCCCAGCCCCATCCACCCGAGCCCGAGGTTCACCAGCCCGTCCTCGGTGGCGAAGAGGAACCGGAACACCACGGCCATGGCGACCGTGGAGGCCACCAGCGGCAGGAACGCCAGCGTGCGGAACAGGCCGATACCGGGCAGCGTCCGATTGAGCAGCCCGGCCACGGCCAGACTGATCACCACCGTGGGCAGCAGGGTGAGCAGCGTGAACACCGCCGTGTTCCGCAGCGCGATATAGAACAGCGGATCATCGGCGAACAACCGCCGGTAGTTCCCCGTTCCGACGAATCGCGGCGGAGAGAACAGATCCCAGGAGTGGAAGCTCAGGTACAGCGAGAAGCCCAGCGGGAACAGCAGGAACACGGCGACCGCCGCCACATTCGGAGCCACGAACGCCACGCCCGCGCGCGCCCGCCGCCTGGCCAGCGCCGAGCGCGGCGTGGAGGGGCGCTCCTGCCGTGGCGGCCCCGCTTCCGCTCGCAGGCGATCCAGCACCCCGGTC
>NZ_JASFXA010000012.1:0-235228 GCF_030766805.1 Nocardia sp. CC213A | reverse complement strand
CAGCTCACCCCAGCACGGCAGCTCACCCCAGCACGGCAGCTCACCCCAGCACGGCGGCTCACCCCAGCACGGCGGCTCACCCCAGCACGGCGGCCTCACCTCAGCACGGCGGCCTCGAGCCCGACGCGGCGACCTCGACCCAGCGCGGCGGTATCCAGCCCGGCGCGCTGCGTGGCGGCCACAGCCCGACCGCGCTGCCTCTCAGCGCTGCGCGTCCTGCCCACCTCCGCGCGGTCTGCCCCGAGCCCGTGCGTTCGGCCTCGGCCCCGAGGCGTCACGGCCCAGCGTCCCAAGGCGTCACGACCCAACCTCGGGGGCGTCACGGCCCATCCCCGAAGCGTTGATCAGCCCCGTATGATTGCGCCTCAGCCTTGTTCGGCGAGGCGGACGAAAGCGGCGGTGTCGAGCGTTTCGCCGCGTGCGGTGGGCGCGATTCCCGCTGCGACGAGGCGCTTTTCGGCTTCGGCCGGGGAGCCCGCCCAGCCCGCCAATGCGGCGCGCAATGTTTTGCGGCGCTGCGCGAAGGCCGCGTCCACCACCGCGTAGACCCGCTGCCGGAACTCGGCGTCCTGCGGCCACGGGGAGACGGTGAAGCGGTCGATGCGGACCAGACCGGATTCGACCTGGGGCACCGGCCAGAAGATCTGTCGGCCGACGGTTCCGGCACGGCGGACCGGGCCGAAGAAGCCCGCCTTGACGCTGGGTACGCCGTAGACGCGACCGCCGGGCTCGGCGGCCAGGCGTTCGGCAACCTCCAGCTGCACCATGACAAGTGCGGTTCGGATACTGGGGAATTCGGCCATCAGCGTCAACAGCACCGGGACCGCGACGTTGTAGGGCAGATTCGCTACCAACGCCGTGGGCGCGGCGGGCAGGTCGGCGGCGGTGACCTTCATGGCGTCGGAGAGCACCACCGTCAGGCGGTCAGCCAGCTCGGGTGCGCGCGCCGCCACCGTATCGGGCAGGGCGCGGGCGAGCACCGGGTCGATCTCCACCGCGATCACCCGGTCGACCACATCGAGCAGCGCCAGGGTCAGCGAACCGAGGCCGGGTCCGACCTCCAGCACCACGTCCTCGGGGCCGACCCCCGCCGTGGTCACGATGCGCCGCATGGTGTTGGCATCGTGCACGAAGTTCTGACCGAGCTGTTTGGTCGGCCGCACCCCGAGCCGTTCGGCCAGCTCCCGCACTTCGACGGGACCCAGCAGAGCGGCTCGACCACGGGCGATATCGGACTCGGACACGCGCCAAACGTATCAACACGGCCACTCCGAGCACGCACCTGCCCGCGCGGCCGCTCGCCCCACGGCCACCCCGACGAACTCGACAACCACCACCACACGGCAACTCGACCACAGCCGCCCCACGCGTGAACCCGACAACAAGCTGCCACGCGACGACTCGCGCCCCACCGCCGTCGCACGACCACCGCGCCCCACCGCCATGCGGCCAGCAGCTCGACCACAGCGGCCCCACGGCCAAACCCGACGACGACCGCCACACGGCAACTCGACCACAGCCGCCCCACGAGCGAACCCGACAACGCCCGCCGCCACACGACGACTCGACCACGGCCGCCGCACGGGCGAACCCGACAACGCCCGCCGCCACACGACGACTCGACCACGGCCGCCGCACACGGCGAACTCTGCCTCGCTGCTCCGTCGTCGCTCGGACGGCGGCAACCGCCGCTACCGCGCGGTCACGTGCCGAGCGGCGACCACCCCGACCACCGCCCGTTCCGCCGACCGCGCCCGCCGCCGGACGCGGCTCAGGGAAGCGTGGGTGTGGACAACACGCGGGCCACGAAGTCTTCGATGGCCGCCCACATCTGCGGGTTGACTTCGGTGTGGTCCCCCATGCCGACGACCATCGAGTAGTCCACGCCATTGGCGGCGAGCTGCGCGGCCAGGGCGGCGTGCAGGGGTGAGGGCACCACCTTGTCGGCGGCATTGAGCAGCAACAGGATCGGGGCGTCATAGCCGCTGGTCGGCACCGCCATGTAGTCGGTGACGGCGGCGCGGAAGCGTTCGTCCGCGAGCGGCCGGGCCAGCATCTCCCCCACCGAGATGCCGTCCACGACCCGCATGATGCCGTCGAAGCAGAGGCCGCTGGAGTCGTCGAGGACCTGGCGGCCGCGCGGGGTGAGGTAGCTGTCCAAGTCGAGTTCGGGACGCGTGTCCCGCAGTCCGGCGAGCATGCTCACCACGAAACCGTTGACGGCGGTACCGAGCTGGCCCGGCATCGCGGGCACGTACGGTCCGACGAGCGGGGCGACCTTCTCGATATCCGAGGCCGGATCGACGGCGATGGTGCCCCGGAAGTCCAGGTCCGGCAGCAGCGCCGATTGCAGGTGCGCGGTGCCCAGCGCCGCGTGGCCGCCCTGCGAGAAGCCGGTGACCGCCCACGACCGCGACAGATCGGAACGGATCTCCCGCGCCGCCCGCACCAGGTCGATGGTGGCGGTAGCCTCGGTGCGCGTCTCCAGGTAGGGGTGCGGTCCAGTGTCGAACCGCCCGAGTCCGAGGTAGTCGGGCGCGACCACGGCGAAGCCCTTGTTCACGAAGTACTGGAGGATCGCGTCCTCCTTGGGGCGGATGAACCGGCTCCCCGCGCTCTGCCCACCGCAACCCGGACCGAGTCCGGAGGTGCCGTGGTCGTAGGCCATGATCGGCCAGCCACCCGGGGGCGGCGTCCCTTCCGGAACGATCAGCGCGCCACTGGCTTTCACCGGCTCACCGTTGGAGCGCGTGGTCCAGTAGTCGACGGAGTACCCGTTGGCCATGCCACGCCAACCGGCGGGCTGCGCCTCCACCGTAATCGGTGTGCCCTCGGTCGCCGCCTGTGCCGGGGCTCCCGGAACGCTCAGCAGCGCACCCGCCGACACCGTCGCCGCGGCCAGGACACGCGTCCACCCGCCGAACACTCGCATGCGATCCTCCATCAGGTCCCCGACCCGGGAATGACTATCGAACCGCCATGCAGCCTAGTTAACTGAACAACGGTCCAGTCTTAAAATTCTCTGGCAATCCGTCGTTGACCACGCCTATAACTTGTTCTAATTTCGGGCGATGGATCGCAGATACGACGGCCGTCGCGTACTCGTCACCGGAGCGGGCTCCGGCATCGGACAGGGCATCGCCCTGCGACTACTGGCCGAGGGCGCGCAGCTGGTCGCCGCCGACATCAACGAGACCGGACTGACCTCCACCGTCGCGGCCGCGCCCGCCGACCAGCGCGACCGGCTGCACACCCTGGTGGTGAACGTGGCCGATCAGGAATCCACCCGCGCCGCCGTGGCCGAGGCAGCCGAATTCCTCGGCGGGCTGGAGGTTCTCGTCAACGCGGCGGGCATTCAGCGCGGCGGGCACACCCACGAACTGCCCCTGGAGACCTGGAACCAGGTGCTCGCCGTCAACCTCACCGGCACCTTCCTGATGATCCAGGCCGCCCTGCCGCACCTGCTGGAATCACAGCGCGGCGTCGTGGTGAACTTCTCTTCCACCAGCGCGTTCGGCGCGGCCCCGTATATGGCCGCCTACGCCGCGTCCAAGGCCGGGGTGAACGCCCTCACCCACTCCATCGCACTCGAGTACTCGAAGAAGGGGCTGCGCGCGGTGAATATCGTGCCCGGCGGCATCAGCACCGGCCTCACGTCGAATCTCGACATCCCCGCCGACGCGGACTGGACCCTCATGGCCCGCCTGCCCGGCTGGCTGGAGGGCGGCGCACTGGGCAAGCCCGAGGACATCGCGGGTGTGGTGGCCATGGTCGCCTCCGACGACGGCCGCTATATGACCGGCACCGAACTCCGCGTGGACGGCGGCGCACTCATGTAGCGGTCGGCGACCGCTCGAGCGACAGTCCGTGCGCGGACCACAGGCCGAACGGGCTGGCGTACGAGCCAGCCGAGCGGGTCGGGTAAGGCGACAGCCCGAGCGGGTCACGTACGTGACAGCCCACCTGGGTCGGGTAAGGCGACAGCCCAAGCGGGTCGGGTACGCGACAGCCCGCCTGGGTGTCAGGTAAGGCGACAGCCCAAGCGGGTCACGTACGCGACAGCCCGCGTGGGTCATGTGAGCAGCGGCCCGCGCGGGCGATGCGAACAGCCGAAGCGCGAAGTCCGGCTCAGCTCAGGCCAAGGCGGCTGGTGCAGGCGGGCCAGGCTCCCCAGCCCTGCCGTTGCCGGGTCACCTCGGCGATGGCGATCTGCTCCTCGCGGGTGGCCAGGTCGGCGCGGGGCGCGTAGCGCAGTCCGCCCTGCCGGGCCCAGGTGTTCGCGTCGAACTGGATGCCGCCGTAGTAGCCGTTGCCGGTATTGATGGCCCAGTTACCGCCGGACTCGCACTGGGCCAACGCGTCCCAGATGGCGCCATCCTTGACCGGCGGCACCTCGGTGCCCGGCTTGGCGCCCTTGCGGATGGTCTTCGGCTCGGCGGGGACGATCACGGTCGAGTCGATGAGCTCCCGGCCCGCCTCCTGGCCGTTCACGATGGAGACGGCGAAGGTCGCGTCGTGCACGCCCGGCTTGCCCGGATTCTCCACCACGGTCCGGCTCATGTTCAGCTCCGGATCCTCGATGATGTTCTCCGGCGGATCCAAAGGGATTCGCTCGGTGCGGTTCTCGATCACGCGGCGGGTGACGACGATCTTCATGCCGTCGGTGAGCGGAGTGTCGGCGGCGGGCTCCACGGTGTCCTGATTCACCAACGGGCGGCCCTGCACCTTCAGCAGCTCGCCGACCGTCGGCGCGGCCAGCCGCACCAGGGTCGGCGGGCGGCCGTTGTCGGAGAGTTCCAGCGTGCGCGGGCTGGTCACCAGCAGCTGCCCGCCCTCGAGCGGCAGCGGCGTGGGTCGGGCCGGGGAGGTGAACACATCGCTGGGCAGGCTCAGTTTCACCAGCGCCTCGGCGACGGTGAGCGCGGTGGTCCACACCTTCTGCTGCTGACCGTCGACGGTCAGCGCGACCTCGCGGGCGCGGTTGAGGGTGATGGTGGCCCCGTCGGCGACCGTGGCGTTCGCGGCCGGGCTGACATCGTCCTTGTCGTCGACCGAGAATCCGGCCGCCTTCAGCACCCCGCGCACATCGCGGTACATGGTGCTCTGGAGGTATTTCTGCCCATCGACCACGACGGTCACCGTCTTGTGGTTCACGATGGCCAACCCGGCGCCGACGACGAGCGTGACGAGCATCGCCGCGATGGCGCCGTACAGCAACGGCGAGCGCGACGAGTTGATCTTCGTCAGAGCGTTCATCGGAAATCCCGGCATGGTCACAGTACGATAACGAGGGGGTCATGAATTGACAACCACTCCACGCGTACCGGGGCGTTTCAGAATAACGACCCGATATCGAAGCGCTGGTTGGTCACGATTCGGCTAGATCATAGTGAGCGAAGCCACACCGCGCGACTCCCGGGTGGAAAGTACGCAACCCGTGACTTTCTCGCAGAAATCGTGCGAGTTCAGATTCCGTAGACCAGCCGCGCATTCGCCGTGGTGATCTTGGCCAGTCGCACCGGATCCTGTTCACGGAGTTCGGCCAGCGCCCGCACCGTGTACGGCAGGCAGTACGGCTCGTTCGGCGCGCCACGGAAGGGGTGCGGGGTCAGGAAGGGCGCGTCCGTTTCGACCAGAATCCGATCCTCCGGCACCAGTTTCGCGGCCTCCCGCAATTCGTGGGCATTCTTGAAACTCACCGTTCCGGAGAAACTCAGGTAGTAGCCCTCCTCCACGCAGGCGATGGCCATGCTCGCGTCGGAGGAGAAGCAATGGAAGATCACCGTTTCCGGCGCGCCCTCGTCCAACAGGACGGCGAGCAGATCATGGTCGGCTTCCCGGTTGTGGATCATGAGCGGTTTGCCCAGCCGTTTGGCCAGGTCGATATGCCAGCGGAAGCCCTCGACCTGCTCCTCGATATCGGCGCAGCCCTCCAGCTTGCCCGGCCAGTAGTAGTCGAGTCCGGTCTCGCCGACGGCCACCACGCGCGGATCGGCGGCCAACTTCTCCAACTCGGCCTTGGCCGCGTCGTCGAGGGCGTTGGCACGGGTCGGATGCAGTGCGACGGCCGCGTAGACCCGCCGATCCCAGTGCGCGGCACGCACCGCGAAACGGGCGGCCTCCAGGTCGTCGGCGATCGTCACCACCTGTCCGACGCCCACCGCCTGGGCCCGATCCACAATGGCGGCAACCGATTCCGCGTCGCTCGCGCCGCAGGCATCCAGATGGGTGTGCGCGTCCACGAGCGGGGACAGCGGTTCGGGCAGCTCCGGCGCGGGTCGCTTCTTACTCATCGACACCACCGCTTACAGGGATATTGAGGGGAGCGACAGCAGGCACGCCGATTACAGTAGGACACACCATGAGCGCATCCGACCGCACAGCCACCCCTGGCGCCTCAGCACCGGCCTTCTACATCACCACGGCCATCGCCTACCCGAACGGTGCGCCGCACATCGGGCACGCGTACGAGTACATCTCGTCCGATGCCCTGGCCCGCTTCAAGCGGCTCGACGGCTTCGACGTGTTCTTCATGACCGGCACCGACGAGCACGGCCAGAAGGTGCAGCAGGCCGCCAAGGCCGCGGGCGTGCCCGAGCGCGAGTACGCGGCGGCCAACTCGGACGTGTTCGAACGGATGGACAAAGCGCTCGACGTCTCCTTCGACCGGTTCATCCGCACCACCGACGAGGACCACCACGCCGCGTCCATCGCCATCTGGGAGCGGATGGCCGCCAATGGCGACATCTACCTCGACACCTACTCGGGCTGGTACTCGGTGCGCGACGAGGCGTTCTACACCGAGGAGGAGACCACCGTCCTCGACGACGGCACCCGGGTCTCCACCGAGACCAGGACGCCGGTGGAGTGGACCGAGGAGTCGAACTACTTCTTCCGGCTGTCCAACTACCAGGACCGGCTGCTCGAGCTCTACGAGACGCGGCCGGACTTCATCGCGCCCGCCACCCGGCGCAACGAGATCGTCTCCTACGTCAAGGCCGGGCTGAAGGATCTGTCCATCTCCCGCACCACCTTCGACTGGGGGGTGCCGGTGCCGGGCGATCCGGCGCACGTCATGTACGTGTGGGTGGACGCGCTCACCAACTACCTCACCGGCGCGGGCTTCCCGAATACCGATTCCGCCGCGTTCCAGAAGTTCTGGCCCGCCGATCTGCACATCATCGGCAAGGACATCACCCGTTTCCACTGCGTGTACTGGCCCGCCTTCCTGATGTCGGCCGGTATCGAGTTGCCGAAACGCGTGTTCGTGCACGGGTTCCTGTACAACAAGGGCGAGAAGATGTCGAAGTCGGTCGGCAATGTGGTCGATCCGATGGAACTCGTCGACACCTACGGCCTCGACGCCGTGCGCTTCTTCCTGCTGCGTGAGATCTCCTACGGACAGGACGGCTCCTACAGCCACGAGGCCATCGTCGGGCGCATCAATACCGACCTGGCCAACGAATACGGCAACCTGGCGCAGCGCTGCCTGAAGATGGTCGCCCGCGACTTCGGCCCCGTGGCGCCGACGCCCGGTGAGTTCACCGAGGACGACAGGGCGCTGCTGGACCGGGCGAACGGGCTGCTGGAGAAGGTGCGCGCCGAATTCGACCAGCAGCAGATCCACCTCGGCCTGGAACAGCTGTGGCTGATGCTCGGCGAGACCAACCGCTACTTCTCCGCGCAGGCCCCGTGGACGCTGGCCAAGGCCGGTACGCCGGAGGGCACCGCACGGGAGGGCACCATCCTCTACGTGACCATGGAGGTGCTGCGCATCGTCTCGATCCTGGCGCAGCCGGTGATTCCGGGTTCGGCGAACAAGATCCTGGACCTGCTGGGTCAGACCGGCCGCACCTTCGCCGATATCGCCACGCCGATCCAGCCGGGCATCGCACTGCCCGCGCCGGAGGTGGTCTTCCCGAAGTTCGTGGAGCCCAAGGCGTAGTCGCTCGAAAAGGGCTGTCGCCCAGACAGTTTGCTCGCCGCTGGCCGGGTACGAGAAATCGTGCCCGGCCGCTCTGCGTTCGGAGGTCCGGAGGCGGTGAAGTCTCTCACAGCGAAACCGTCAGTCCGATAATCAAGACTGGTCGTTCGCACAGATTTTCCCGGGTAACCGACGGTTGGCCCCGAGCCCACGCCGACACCAAGATCACCTGATCACCCGAGGTGAAGCACTGATAGCCGAATCGCATGCAGTTTGTGAGACTTTCGGTTACATAAATTGTGACGAACCCAAATGTCCCAGACAGTTGGCCTCGATCGGCGATGTCGCAGACGAAGTTACCCTCGGGTAGCCTTCCATGCGTCCCCGCTATCGAATGAATTGCTCCCTACTTCCGAGGAGTCCCCGTGCCGTATTCACGATTCGAGGCGATCGGCGCATATCTGCCGTCCAAACGAGTCACCACCGAAGAACTCGTATCGCAATTGAAAACCGCACCCGGCTTCGATCTCGAAAAGATCACGGGTGTCCAGGAGCGGCGTTTCCGCTCCACCGAACCCGGGAACGTCGAAGATTCCTTCACCCTCGCCATGAATGCGGTGGAGGACTGTCTGTCCAGGTCACAGTATGCGGCCTCGGATCTGGACGTGATCATCTCCACCTCGATCACGCGGTCCAAGGACGGCACCAAGATGTATATGGAGCCCTCCTTCGCGGGTGCGATCGGCCGCGCCATCGGCGCGCGTGAAGATGTCATCACCTTCGATCTGTCAAATGCCTGCGCGGGTATGCTCACCGGCACCTACATTCTGGATCGAATGATTCGCTCGGGTGCGGTGCGACGCGGAATCGTGGTCAGCGGCGAGGCCATCACCCCTATAGCGGAAACCGCCGTCGAAGAAATCTCCGAGAAATACGATCTGCAATTCGCCTCACTCACGGTGGGCGATTCCGGTGCCGCAGTCGTACTGGATGAGGCAGTCGACGACGCCGACAAGATCCACTACATCGAGCTGACCACCGCCTCGGAGTACTCGCACCTGTGCCTGGGCATGCCCAGTGACAAGTCACAGGGTGTCGCGCTCTACACCGACAACCGGAAGATGCACAACGAGTCGCGCTTCCTGCTGTGGACCGATACGCAGGGCGGATACCTGGAGCGGCAGGGCAAGTCCTTCGCGGACGAGAAGTTCGACTACATGATCCACCACCAGTTCGGCGCGGGCGCGGTGCCGTTCATCAACGCCATCGCCGCGCGGGAATTCGGCGTCCCGATGCCGCCGGATCTGAATGTCATCCACAAGTACGGAAACACCTCCACCACTTCACATTTCATCGTGCTGCACGACCAGCTGAGCCAGCAGGCCATTCCGGCCGGAGCCAAGCTGCTCATGGTCCCGGCCGCCTCCGGCGTGGTCGCCGGATTCCTGTCCACCACGATTTCTTCGCTGAAGGTCTGAATCTGCTATGGGCGTGCGCATCAAATCCACCGGAACCAGCCGGGACACCGATACTTTCAGCATCGTCGAGCACAGCGCCCGCGCGGCGCGGCAGAGCCTGGAGCGGGCCGGTGTGCGGCCCGACCAGGTGGGGGTGCTGATCAACACCGGCGTGTTCCGCGACTCCAACACCGTCGAACCCGCTGTCTCGGCACTCATTCAGAAGGCCGCCGGGATCGGGCTCGACTACGCCAAGGAGGACCCCCGGTCGTTCTCCTTCGACCTCATGAACGGCGCGGTCGGCGTGCTCAACGGGGTGCAGGTGGCCCAGTCGGTGCTGGCCACCGGCAGTGCCGAACACGTGCTGGTGGTCTCCGGCGACACCCACCCGTCGCTGACGCGGTCGGCCGCCGACGACGAATTCCCCTACGCCACCGCGGGTGCCGCGCTGTTGCTGGAATTCACCGACGAGCCGGAAGGTTTCGGCCGGGTACACACGGTCTCGGGTGCGGGCACTCCCGCCGTCGAGTCCTATGTCGACGTCGCCACCATGGGCACCGTGGGCCGCGGTCTGATGACCGTGGAGCGCGACGCCGACGCCGAGGACCGGCTGCTCGCGGTCGCCGTGCGGGCAGCGCGGGCCGCGCTCGACGAGGCGGGTGACATCGATCCGGCCGGTACGGCGGTGATCGCCTCCACGCCGAGCGCGTCGTTCCCGGCCCGGCTGGCCGCCGAACTGGGCATCGCCCCCGAGGCGGTGCGGACTCCCGACCTGTCCCAGGGCGATCCGCACACCGCCGCGCTGCCGCTGGCCTATGACGCCGCCGCACAGGACGATTCGCTGTCGGCGTACCGTCAGGTGCTCTTCGTGGCCGCCGGCGCCGGTCCGGCCGCCGCCGCGGTGCTCTACCGCCTGCCCGCCCTCGCCGGGGCCGCCGCGTGACGGCGGGCACCTATTGGAAGGCCATCGACCGCTTCCGGGCGGTCGTGGCCGACCAGCCGGATCGCGAGGCCGTGATCTTCCCGGGTGGCAAGAACCCGTCCGGGCTGCCGGACTACCGGTACCTCACCTATCGCGAACTCGACGCCTGGTCCGACGCCATCGCCGAACGGTTGAGCGCGGCCGGTGTCGGGCGCGGCACCCGCACCATCGTGCTGGTGCTGCCCAGCCCCGAGCTGTACGCGATCATGCTGGGACTGTTGAAGATCGGCGCGGTACCCGTGGCCATCGACCCGGGCATGGGCCTGCGCAAGATGCTGCGCTGCCTACGCGCCGCCGACGCCGAGGCGTTCATCGGCATCCCGCCCGCGCACGCGGCCCGGGTGCTGTTCCGCAACTACTTCCGCGGCGTGCGGGTGACGGTGACGGTCGGCAGGCGCTGGTTCTGGCGCGGCCCCACCCTTGCCAGCTGGGGCACCCGACCGACCGGAACCCTGCGGCAGCGCGAACCGGCTCCCGATGACGAGCTGCTGCTCATCGCCTACACCACCGGCAGCACCGGACCGGCCAAAGCCGTCGAGATGACGCACGGAAATCTCTCGGCCATGGTCGAGCAGGTGCACGCCGCGCGCGGCCACGTCCCGCCGGACACCTCGCTCATCACGCTGCCGCTGGTCGGCATCCTGGACCTGCTGCTCGGCGCGCGCTGTGTGCTGCCGCCGCTGATTCCCAGCCAGGTCGGGTCCACCGACCCGGCGCACGTGGTGGATGCGGTCAACCGGTTCGGCGTGCGGACCATGTTCGCCTCCCCCGCGGTGCTGATTCCGCTGCTGCGGCACCTGGAGCGCACCGGGGCGGCGGTGCCCAGCCTGCACAGCATCTACTCCGGTGGTGCGCCGGTGCCGAACTGGTGCATCGCGGGCCTGCGGAAGGTGCTCGCCGCGGACGCCGAGATCCACGCGGGTTACGGCTCCACCGAAGCGCTGCCCATGTCCACCATCGAATCGCGGGAGCTGTTCGACGGTTTGGTGGAGCGGGCGCAGCGCGGCGAGGGCACCTGCATCGGCCGCCCCAGCGACCGGGTGCGCGCCCGGGTGGTCGCGATCACCGACGACCCGCTGCCCACCTGGGATCGGGTGGAGGAGCTGTCCTCGGAGCTGTACGCCACCAATGGGATCGGCGAACTCGTGGTCTCCGGGCCGAATGTGAGCACCCGCTATTTCTGGCCGCCCGAGGCCAATACGGCGGGCAAGATCCACGACGGCGACACCGTATGGCACCGCACCGGCGATCTGGCCTGGATCGACGCCGAGGGCCGAATCTGGTTCTGCGGCCGCAAGAGCCAGCGCGTGCACACCGCCGACGGACCCATGTTCACCGTGCAGGTCGAACAGGTCTTCAATACGGTGCCGGGCGTGGCCCGCACGGCGCTGGTCGGGGTCGGGCCGCGCGGCGGGCAGACGCCGGTGCTGTGCGTGGAGGCCGAGCCGGGTGCCGATGTCGACGCCGTCGCCGTGGCGCTGCGCCAGCGGGCCGCCGAATTCGAGGTCACCGCGAAGGTTTCCCGCTTCCTGTTCCACCCGAAGTTCCCGGTGGATATTCGGCACAATGCCAAGATCGGCCGCGAGCAGCTGGCGATCTGGGCGCAGCGGCAACTAGGGACGGAGAGGTAATGAAGGTTCTCGCACTGCGCGCGGTCCCGATCCTGGGCTGGCTGTACCTGGTGGTCGGCCTGATCGCCGCGCTGACCGGTCGCGCCCCGGCCAATCGGCTGCTGCGCGCCGTCTTCTGGATCGACGCCTTCCTCAGCATCGTGGTGCACGCGGCCCAGATCCCGGCCGCGCTGCGCGCCGCCGAGGGCAGCGGCACGTCACCGGTCGAAACCGCCGTGCTGACCCAGATCTTCGGGCTCACCTGGTGGAAGACACAGGAGGTGGCGGCGTGAAAGCACTCGTGACGGGCGCGTCCGGATTCCTCGGCGGCGCCATCGTGCGCCGCCTGGTCCGCGACGGCGACTACGACGTGGCGATTCTGGCGCGGCCCACCAGCAATCTGCGTGACCTCGCCGACGTCATCGACCGCATCGAGATCGTCACCGGCGATCTCACCGACGCCGGATCGCTCGACGAGGCCACCAAGGGCATCGACGTGGTATTCCACAGCGCGGCGCGGGTCGACGAGCGTGGCACCCGGCAGCAGTTCTGGGCCGAGAACGTCAGCGCCACCGTGCAACTGCTGGCCGCCGCGCGGCGCAACGGGGCTTCCCGCTTCGTCTTCATCTCCAGTCCCAGTGCGCTCATGGACCGCGACGGCGGCGATCAGGTCGATATCGACGAATCGGTGCCGTACCCGAGCCGCTACCTGAACCTGTACTCCGAAACCAAGGCGGCCGCCGAACGCGCCGTGCTGTCGGCGAATTCGGAGACCTTCCGCACGTGTGCGCTGCGCCCGCGCGCCATCTGGGGCGCGGGTGATCGCAGCGGGCCGATCGTGCGGCTGCTGGGCAAGGCGGCCGAGGGTTCGCTGCCGGATCTGTCCTACGGCAAACAGGTATTCGCCTCGCTGTGCCACGTCGAGAACATCGTGGAGGCCAGCGTCACGGCCGCCGAGTCCGATCGGGTCGGCGGGAAGGCGTATTTCGTCGCCGATGCCGAGCAGACCGACGTGTGGGGCTTCCTCGGCGAGGTCGCCACCGACCTCGGCTACGAGCGGCCGAGCCGGCAGCCGAACCGGCGGGTGCTCGACGCCGTGGTGTCGGTCATCGAAACCATCTGGCGGGTACCGGCCGTCGCCACCCGCTGGTCACCGCCGCTGTCGCGCTACGTGGTGGCGCTGATGACCCGCACCGCCACCTACGACACCTCGGCGGCGGCCCGCGATTTCGGGTACGTGCCGGTCGTGGACCGGGCGCAGGGGCTGCGCGAACTGCTGGCCTGGCTCGAAACCCAGGGCGGCGTCGAGGAATTGACCAAGAACATTCGGTGATTGAGAGCAGGCCATGAGCAACGACACCGGTTTCCGACGACCTATCTCCCCCACCGAGCTCATCTACTTCCCGATGCGGGATCTGGCTCCGCCGTTCCTCATGCAGCTGGCGATCGAGGGCACCGGCACCCTCGACGCCGACGAGCTGCGGCGTGCGGTGGCCACGGCGGCGCAGGCCAATCCGGGCGCGCGGCTGGTGCGCGACGGGAAGTACTGGGTGGACAGCGGCATCGCGCCCGCGGTGCGGGTGGTCGACCACGCGCTGCGGTTCCCGGAGCTGGAGGCGGATCCGGTGCTCACCAGCCCGATCGGCCCCACACCGGAATCGACGGTGGAGGTGCTGCTGCTGACGGCCGCGCCGACCACCGTCGTGTTCCGGGTGTTCCACGGGGTGATGGACGGCATGGGCATGATCATGTTCGTCACCGATGTGCTGCGGGTGCTGCGCGGGCAGGAGCCGGTGGGCGCGGCCGATCCCATCGCCGACGCCGAACTGGTGCGCAAGGTCGGCGCGCCGGGGCGGCCGACGCTCATGAACCCGAGCTTCCGCTCGGCGGTCGGTCACGGGCGGCAGGAGCCGGGTGAGCCTCGGCATCTGCTGCGCTGCCGCACCATCAACGCCACCGGACCGCGCGCGCTGGAGCGAGTCGCCGCCATCCTCACCGAGTGGGGTGGGCCGCGCTCGCGCATCATGATTCCGGTCGATCTGCGCCGCCACGATCCGGAATTGCGCTCCACCGCGAATCTCGCGCTGCCGCTGTTCCTCGATGTGCGCGGCGTCGCCACGGTGGCACAGCTCAACGAGATGAAGAAGGCCGGACTGCGCGAGGGCCGCGAGCTCAATCAGATGGACAACAGCGGGCTCACCACACTGCCGCCCGCCGTAGGACGTTCGCTGCTGCGGACGCTGAACTTCGTCGGCTCCCGGTGGGGCTACAACCTCGCCTCGGCCACCGTCTCCCATATGGGACGCTACGACTTCGACGAACTCGCGGTGCCCGGCTTCCGTCCGACCGCCGTGCGGGTGCTGCCGCAGCACAGCGTGGCCATGCCGCTGCTGTTCGGCATGACCGAGGGCGACGGGCGCACCGAGCTGTCCGTGTCGGCGCGCAGCGGGCGCGGCATTCCCGAGCGTCTCGAAGCGCTGCTGGACAAGATCGTCCACACCCTGGAGAGCGAGTTCGCGCAGACGGATTCGGCGGCGTCATGACGCGGTGGGCGCGGGTGGTGGTGGCCCGGCCGCGACTGGTGCTGGCGGCCGCCGTGCTGTTCGCGCTGCTGTCCGGGGTCTTCGCCGCTGGACTGGCGGAGAAGGTCAGCGCGGCCGGATTCGCGGACCCCGGCAGTGAGTCCACCGCGGTGGACGGCTGGGTGACGGAACGGTTCGGCCCGCAGAATCCCGACATCATCGCCATCTACACCGCGCCCGACGGGCAGACGCTCGACGACATCGGCCCCAGCGTCGCGCGCGCCGTCCAGCGCATCGACCCGGCGCTTCTCGACCGGCCCGTCGAAACCTATTGGAACAGTGCGCGACAGCAATTCCTGCGCTCACCCGACGGACGGCAGGCGCTGGCCGTGGTGTTCGCCGCCGGGGACGACAACCGGCGGATCGCGGTGTACCCGGAGATCGCGGCCGACCTCGAGGTGCCGGGCATCCGCACCCAGTTGACCGGGTACAGCGCGCTGGCCGACGAGATCGGCCAGCAGTCGCGGCGCGATCTCATCGTGGCGGAGGCGATTTCGATCCCGCTCACGGCCGTGGTGCTGGTGCTGGTGTTCGGCGGCATCGTGGCGGCGCTGCTGCCGGTGGCGGTGGGCACGCTGGCCGTGATCGGGGCGCTGGGCGCGGTCGGGCTCATCGCCCACGTCACCGAGGTCAGCGTGTTCGCCATGAACGTGGTGTCGCTGCTGGGGCTCGGATTGGCCATCGACTACGGGCTTTTCGTGGTCGGGCGGTTCCGGGAGGAACTCGGGCAGGGCCGCACCGTGGACGAGGCGGTGACGCGGGCGCTGCTCACCGCCGGGCGCACCGTCACCTTCTCGGCGCTGCTGCTCATGTGCGCCTTCGCGGGCACCTTCGTGTTTCCGCAGGCGGTGCTGCGGTCGCTGGGCGTCGGGGCCATCGCCGCGGTGGCGCTGGCGGCGTTGCTGTCGATCAGCGCGCTGCCCGCCGCGCTCATGCTGCTCGGACCCCGGATCCGCAAGTGGAGTTGGCGGGCGGACGCCTACGAGCACGCCGAGCAACGCGCGCAACGGTTCTGGGGCCGCGTGGTCACCGCGGTCATGCGGCGGCCCGGCACGGTCGCCATCGCCGTGGGCGGACTGCTGCTGGTGCTCGCCGCACCGCTGACCGGCGTGCGGTTGGGCGATATCGACCACACAGCGCTGCCGCCCGGCAACGAGAAGCGCGCCGCCGTCGAGGAATTGAGTGCGAACTTCCCCGCCGCGAACAGTGGCGCCACCGTCCTGCTCACCCGTGCCGACGGAACCGCGCCCGCGAGTGCCGACATCTCGGCGGGCCTGCGTGAGATCGGGGCGGTGCCCGGTGTGCGGCAGGTGCTCTCGCTGGGCACCCGGGACGATACCGCCGTCCTGCACGCGGCGCTGGCCGCGCCCGACCGCTCGCCGGACGCGCAGGAGACCGTGAACGACATTCGGGCACTGCGCCTCGACGGTGTGCGGCTGCGGGTCGGCGGGGCGAGCGCCGCCACCGTGGACAGCGTCACCGGCGTCGTGGACGCCATGCCGCTGATGCTCGTGGTCATGGTCGCCGCCACCCTGCTGGTGCTGCTGCTGGCCTTCCGCTCGGTGGTGCTCCCGCTCAAGGCCGTCCTCATGGCCTTCCTCAGCCTCGCCGCCACCTTCGGCATCCTGACCTGGATCTTCGACCAGGGGCATCTGGCGGATGCGCTCGGCATCAGCCCCGGCCCGCTGTCCGGCGGGATGGTGGTGCTCATCATCGCCGTGGTCTTCGGCCTGTCCACCGACTACGAGGTGTTCCTGCTCTCCCGCATGAAGGAGGCACACGACGCCGGAGCCGACACCACGGCGGCCGTCCGCACCGGCACCGTGCGGACCGCGCGCGTGATCACCGCCGCCGCGACCCTGCTCGTCCTCATCACCGGCGCGTTCACCATCTCCCCGCTGACCCCCATGCGCTTCCTCGGCCTCGGCATGGTCATCGCCCTGCTCATCGACGCCACCCTGGTCCGCATGCTCCTGGTCCCCGCCCTGGTGAAACTCATGGGCGAGGCCAACTGGTGGCTGCCCGGCCGCCGCGCCGCGCAGCCGCCGGAACCGGTCACCGCCGACTCCCCGGAAACGAAGGTTCCGGCGAGGGGATAGCGCGGAGCCGACGACGCTGCACCGCGCGGCTGCCCGGGATGGGCTCGAGGACGCGACAGCGGAGCCCGGCATCTCCGCGCCAGCGGGGCGGAAACCGCTGGTCACCGTGGCCGCGCCCAGGTAGCGTGTGCTCACCGGACATCAGGAAGGACTGCCGATCAGCCGACGACGCTACGTACCGCGCGGGGTGACCGGGGGTTATCGCATCTGGGACAACAAGATTCGCCGCTGGTGGGGTGAAGTGTACGAGCTGTGCCCGGACGCACTGGTCGCGGAACTGAATGGGGCGCACCGGCCGGAACGGATCACCGCCCTCACGCGGGAGGCACGCAGGTACCGGCGGTAGGCGTAGAACAGACCTATTCGGCCGAACGGGCGGCCAGTACGGCGTCGTAGAGTTCCTTGCGGGACGCGCCCGTGGTGGCGGCTACCTCGGCGCAGGCGTCCTTGAGTCGCAGTCCCTTGGCTGCCAGGCCCTCGACGCGCTCGACCAGGTCTTCGGGGGCGGCCGAAACCGGTTGTGCGCCTTCCAGAACGACGGTGATCTCGCCGCGCGCGCCGTCGACGGCCCAGGCGGCCAGTTCGGCCAGGGTGCCGCGGACGACCTCCTCGTAGGTTTTGGTGAGTTCGCGGCATACGGCCGCGCGGCGCTGGGGCCCAAGGATTTCCACCGCGTCGGCCAGGCAGTCGGCCAGGCGGTGCGGGGCTTCGAAGAACACGCAGGCGCGGGGTTCGGCGGCCAGTGTGCGCAGCCATTCCTTGCGCTGGCCGGATTTGCGCGGCGGGAAACCGTCGAAGCAGAACCGCTCGACCGGCAGGCCGGACAGGGCCAGGGCGGTGGTCACGGCCGACGGGCCGGGCAGGCAGGTGATGGGAAGCTCGCGCTCGACGCAGGCGGCGACCATGCGGTAGCCGGGGTCGCTGACCGACGGCATACCCGCGTCGGTGACCAGCAGCACCGTGCGACCGGACTCGATCTCCTCCAGCAGCATGGGAATCCGGGCGGTCTCGACGTGATCGTAGAAACTCACCACCCGCCCCGTGATCTCGATTCCGAGCGCCTTGGCCAGCGACCGCGTGCGCCGGGTGTCCTCCGCCGCGACGATATCGGCCGCGCCCAGCGCATCCCGCAACCGCTTCGAGGCGTCACCGACATCCCCCATCGGCGTAGCGGCCAGCACCAGCCGCCCCGACGCCTCACCCATATCGCTCACCGCTCCTCGTCATCGTCTCGAAAGCCGCGTACAACCACCCGCGACGCTCGCTCGCCGGGTACGACGCAGGAGCCACGCGGCCCGAACGACAGACCGCGGCGGCTCCGGCAGCGACACGGCCGAATGCGCCCGTCCGCCGCGCCCAGCATACGGACGCCGCCGAAGCCGACACACCCGCATCGTGCGGCGGGGGTCGCGACCCGCGCACTCTCGCCACCGGTGCGCGACATCCTCGACTACCGGCATGCACCCGCCGCTCCTACGGCACCCCGATCCTCGGTGCCCCGGCGCTGCCGCACCCCGGCCCCCGCTTTCCCAGACCTCGGTCGCGCGGTATCCGGGCACCCCGAGACACACTCGCGCGCTGGGGCGCTCAGGCCGAAGGCTCCCACCCGAACTCACCGGTCTCGCCCAGCGTTCGTTTCGCCACGGTCTTCCCGCACACCGGTCCCCGCACCTCAGCCGGTCGGCTCCCCGGCATCCCCGCATGGGTGCCCCGCTCGCTCCCCGCCCCGAGCCTTCGAACGCACCGGACATACAGGCAGCCACAAGCTCGGGTACCCGCCGCGCACGAGCCAGCAACGGCTGCTTACGCGATCCCGGCGTCCACACACGAGCGCGCTGCATGCTCAGGCCGGAGGCTCGCGCCCGAACTCACCGGCCGCGCCCCGCCACCGGCGCACCGCATACCATCGGGTCGTGACCCAGGTGACCGATACTCGACCGTCCGCCCCGGACAATGGGGTGGCGATGTCCAGCCCGGCACCGCTCACACCGTCGCTGGAGATCGGGCCCACCGATCGGGTGCGCGGGTGGGTGGTCACGCTCGTGCTCACCGCCATCGCGGGGTTCACCCGGTTCCTCATGCTGGGGTATCCGACCGACGGCAAGACGCCGGTCTTCGACGAGAAGCATTACGCGCCGCAGGGCTGGCAGGTGCTGACCAATGGCGGAGTCGAGGACAATCCCGGCTACGGCCTGGTGGTGCATCCGCCGGTGGGCAAGCAGATGATCGCCATCGGCGAGGCGATCTTCGGTTACAACGGCTGGGGGTGGCGGTTCACGGCCGCCGTCTGCGGCACCGTGCTGGTGCTGCTGGTGATCCGCATCGTGCGGCGGATGACGCGTTCCACGCTGGTGGGCGCGTTCGCGGGCATTCTGCTGATCGCCGACGGGGTCACCTTCGTGTCCTCGCGCATCGGCATGCTGGACATCTTCCAGGCGCTGTTCGTGGTCGCCGCGTTCGGCTGTCTGATCGTGGATCGCGACGAGATGCGCGCCCGCATGGCCAGGGTGGACCGGGAGGGCCGGATCGGGGACAGCCCGTACGGTCCCCGCTTCGGGGTGCGCTGGTGGCGGTTCGGCGCGGGCGTGCTGCTCGGCCTGGCCTGCGGAACCAAATGGTCGGGACTGTACTTCGTGGCGGCCTTCACCCTGCTCAGCCTGGCCTTCGACCTCGCCGCCCGGCGCGGCTACCGGGTACGCCTGCCCTGGCAGGGCACCGCCGTGCGCGATCTCGTCCCCACCGCCTACGCCCTGGTGGTCGTCCCGGTGCTGGTCTACCTCGCCACCTGGTGGGCCTGGTTCGGCGGCGAGACGACCTACGACCGCTGGGTGGTCGGCAGTCCCAAACTCGGCAGCGACGGCCTGTTCTCCTGGGTGCCCGACGCGCTGCGCTCACTCTGGTTCTATTCGGCGGAGGTGCTGCGCTTCCACGAGGGTCTCACCAACTCGGCGGGCAATCACCATCCGTGGGAATCGAAGCCGTGGACCTGGCCGATGGGCCTGCGCCCGATGCTCTACTACTACGCCGACTCCGGCGTCACCGGCTGCGGCAGCTCGCAGTGCGTGAAGGCGATCATGCTGATCGGCACGCCCGCCCTGTGGTGGGTGGCGCTGCCCGTGCTGGGCTGGGCGCTGTGGCGGACGCTGGTGCGGCGCGACTGGCGGTACGCGGCGGTGCTGGTGGGCTACGGCGCGGGCCTGCTGCCCTGGTTCCTGTCGCTGGACCGGCAGATGTACTTCTTCTACGCGGTGCCGCTGGCCCCGTTCCTGGCCATGGCCGTGGCCCTGGTGCTCGGTGACATCCTCGGGCACGCCGCGCCGAGCGGGCGGCGACTATCGGGCGTGCCGGAGTGGCAGCGGTTCTTGCCGACCAGTGAACGGCAGGGGTTGGGGCTGCTCATCGTGTGCCTGTATCTGGCGCTGGTGATCGCGAACTTCATCTGGCTGTGGCCGATTCTCACCGCGTACCCGATCACGATCGGCAACTGGCACGATCACCTGTGGCTGCCGAGCTGGCGGTAGCGCCCGGTCAACCGGGGTCGGATTCCCCCAGCGCGGCCCGCAGATAGCGCACCGCCGCCTCGTCGTCCAGGCCGAGGCGGCGGATGACGCCCACGTACTCGGTGGCGGCGCGGCCCGCGGTATCACTGGTCGGGTCGCCCGAGGAGGCGATGAAAGAGCCCAGCCTGCCCCTGGTTTCGAGCACACCGTCCTGTTCCAGCTCCCGATAGGCCCGCGCCACCGTGTTCGGGGCCAGCCGCAACTGGGCGGCCAGCGCGCGCACGGTGGGGATCTTGGTCCCGGCGGCCAGCTCACCGGATCGCACCCGGGCGATGACGCCCTGCCGCAGCTGTTCGTAGGGCGGCACCGTCGAGTGGTGGTCGACCGGGATGTCCAGCATGGTCTTCTCACACCTCCTCACGCGACAGCGGACAGGACAGGCAGCGCGGGCCGCCGCGACCGGAACCCAGTTCCGACCCCGGAATCTGCAATACCTCGATGCCCGCGTCCGCGAGCCGCGCGTTGGTCATCTCATTGCGCTCGTAGGCGACGACGACACCGGGCGCGAGCGCGAGCGTGTTGTTGCCGTCGTCCCACTGTTCGCGTTCGGCGGTGACACCGTCCAGACCGGTGTCCACGACCCGCAGTTTGCCGATTCCCATGGCGTCGGCCGCCACCCGCAGGAAGGGGTCGGGGCCGCCGATGCTCACACCGCCGCCGTCGGTCTTGCGAATGGCGAAGGCGCACAGGGAGTCCTGCACCGCCGGGTACATCACCACCGCGTCCACGTCGACCATGGTGCACACCGTGTCCAGATGCATCGTGGCACGAGTCTGCGCGATCGGCACCACGAGCACGGTATGGGCGAGGTCGTCCTCGAAGAGG
This sequence comes from Nocardia sp. CC213A, assembly GCF_030766805.1. Taxonomy (NCBI): domain Bacteria; kingdom Bacillati; phylum Actinomycetota; class Actinomycetes; order Mycobacteriales; family Nocardiaceae; genus Nocardia; species Nocardia sp. CC213A. The sequence continues at coordinate 214,189 of NZ_JASFXA010000012.1, read as the reverse complement.
CTGCGCGCCAGGGCTTCCGCGCCCGCCGGGGAGGTGCGCTCCCCCACCCCGACCGCCACCACGCCGGGTGACAGCAGCAGCACGTCGCCGCCTTCGATGGGGGCGGTGTGCGATTCGTAGGCGCGGCGCACGTGCAGGAAGCGCGGGTGGAAGGCGTAGATGAGGTCGGTGAGCGAGGTCTCCCGCACCCGTGCGGGCATGGCGAGCGAGGTGATGGCGAAGCGGCGGCCCACCCAGAACGAGGAATCGCGGGTGAACAGCAGGTTCGGCAGCGGGTCGATGACGAAGTCGTGGCCGTGGTGCATGCGCCGCACCAGCGAGGTGGCGTCCGGCCCGAACGGCAGTTCGTCGAAAGTCATTCCGGCCATGAGGATCTGGGCCAGCTCGGGCGCGGGCACGGTGCGCAGGTGGGCGGCCAGTTCGTCGGCGAGCACATGGCCGAGCCGCCGCGCGTCCACCGCACCGGAGATGCCCTGTATCCGCGCCGCCCCGCTCACCCGCAAGGTCTCGGTGAGCAGGTCGGCCAGCAGCAGCACCTCCACCCCGCGCCCGCGCAGGACGTCGGCGAAGGCGTCGTGCTCCTGTTGCGCCCGTTCCACCCACGGGATGGCGTCGAAGAGCAGCTGGTCGTTGTTGCGCGGCGTCAATCGCCGCAACTCGTCGCCCGGCCGATGCAGGAGCACCGTGCGCAGCGCGCCGACCTCGGAGGTCACGGAAAACGGTCGCGCGGCGGGCGCAGCCTCAGTTCCCATGACACGACGGTAGTTCGCATTCGCGCCGAAGGCAGGGAATTGGAGGTCGCACAGGGCTCGCGCCGCCGCACGCTGGACCGTCCGCGCCCGCTCGCACCACCGCCGCACGCCGGCTTCGACCCGCCCGCAAGCCGAGCCCGCGGCAGCCGCACCGAGCCGCGAGAAGCGGAGCCCACCAGCCGCATCGCACGCGAGCACACGGTGCGGCACCGCGGACAACAGCCGCATCGCATCCAGAGCACGGGTGCCGCGCGGCCCGCGCGAGAGCGCCGGTCAACCTCGAGTACTGTTCAGGTATGCAACACGCGTCATGGCAGGCGAAGGAACTGACGCCCGGACAACTCTCCGAACGCAGCGGCGTGGCGGTCTCCGCCCTGCACTTCTACGAGCGCGAGGGCCTGCTGCACAGCCGTCGGACCAGCGGCAATCAGCGCCGCTACCCGCGTGAGACGCTGCGCCGCGTGGCCTTCATCCGCATCTCCCAGCAAGTGGGCATCCCACTGGCGGAGATCCGCAAGGCGCTGGACAACCTGCCCGACGGCCGCACCCCGACACGCCGGGACTGGGAGACGCTGTCCACGGCGTGGCGCGCCGACCTGGACGACCGCATCGCACAGTTGATCGCGCTGCGCGACAATCTCACCGGCTGCATCGGCTGCGGCTGCCTGTCACTGGGCACCTGCAAGATCGTCAATGCCCACGATCACCTGGGCGACGAGGGGCCCGGTGCCCGCGTCCTCGACATCCACGCCGCGGACACCTGTGTCAAACCTGATCCGGAGTGCGCTCCGGCTTCGGCAGAAAGGTCGTGAACAGGTCGTTGGCCCGACGCATGACGAACTCGTAGGGCCAGGCGAACTTCCGCGCCCACCAGTAGCCGAAGCGGATGTCGAACTGGGTGTGCACCAGGTAGGTGCCCTTCTCCACCGCCCGCACCATGATGTCGGCCACCTGCTCGGGCTGCTTGGCGTGCCGCCGGAACCGCTTGATCCACGCCTGGATTCGCGGATCGTCGCGATCCGCGCCGACAATGTCCACGGTGTGCACCAGGGGTGTGTCCACCGCGCCCGGCACCACCAGGTGCACCGCGATGCCGTGGCGCTCCAGATCGAACCGCAGCACCTCCGACACCCCGCGCAGCCCGAACTTGCTGGCGCTGTAGGCGGCGTGCCACGGGAAGGCCAGCAGTCCGGCCGCCGAGGACACGTTCACCAGCGCGCCCCCGCGTCCGGCCGCGACCATGGGGGGCACGAAGTTCTCGATCACGTGGATGGGTCCCATGAGGTTCACGTCCACCATGCGCTTCCAGTGCCGATGCTCCAGGTTCTCCACGGTGCCCCAGGTGGATACGCCCGCGATGTTCATGACCACGTCGACGGAGCCGAGTTGCTCGTGCACCTGTTCGGCCCACTCGGTCACGGCCTCGTAGTCGCTGACATCCAGCGCGCGCGAGTTCTCGACCACCCCACCTTCGGCGCGCACCCGCTCCACGACCTCGGCGAGGCCCTGCTCGTTCACGTCGGTGAGAACCAGCCGCGCCCCCTTCCGCGCCGCCGCCAGAGCGGTGGCCCGGCCGATACCGCTCGCCGCGCCGGTAATCACAGTCTTCTTGCCGCTGAGCTTACGACCACGCACGCTGATCCATCCCTCGAAGTTGACAGCCCTGTCGCAGGGGCACGCTACCCGCGAACAGAGTTGTTCGCCATTGGAAAGTCCCATGACAACGCCCCTATTTTCGGGGTCGGACCACATTCAACAACCGGTCGGCCGTCCAGGTCACGAGCGAGGAACGGACCCCGGCAGATCGAGATCCAGGGCGATCCGCCCGGCCGCCAGATGCGCCTGGACCTCCTCGGCGGGCATGGGCCGGGCAATGAGGAAGCCCTGCGCCCGATAGCAGCCGAGCGCCACCAGCGTGCGCGCCGCCACGGTCGTCTCCACACCCTCGCCCACCACCCCGAGACCGAACGAACCCGCAAGCCCCACAATCGATTTCACGATCGCCAGATCATCGGCGCTGGCTCCCAGCCGCTGCACGAAGCCCCGGTCGATCTTCACCGCGTCCACCGGCAGCGCCTTCAGATGCGAGAGCGAGGAGTAGCCGGTGCCGAAATCGTCGATGGCGATCTGCACGCCCATCCGCTTGAGCCCGCGCAGGGTCACCTGGGTGCGCGCGAGATCTTGCACCACAACATGTTCGGTGATCTCCAGGCAGACCGACGAGCCGTCGATGCCGAAGCGCCGCAGAATATCCTCCATGGTCTCGACGAAGTCGAGACTCACCAGCTGCACCGGCGACACATTGATGCGAATGACCACATTCGACGCCAGCCCCCGCCGCCGCCATTTCGCGAACTGTTCACAGGCCGAGCGAATCACCCAGCGCCCCAACTCACCCGCGAGGTTGGTGGCCTCCGCGACCCCCACGAACGCCCCCGGCGGTAGCAGCCCTCGGGTCGGATGCTGCCAGCGCACCAGCGCCTCCAGCGCCACCACCCGCCCGGTCCGCAGATCCACCTCGGGCTGATAGTGCAGCAGCAACGACCCGTCCGCCACCGCCCCGCGCAGATTCAATTCCACATCGTCCTGGAGTTCGAACTGCGCCCGCATGGCGTCGGTGAACACCGCGACCCCATTGCCCCCGCTGGACTTGGCCGACAGCAGCGCGTGATCGGCCCGCCGCAGCACATCGGCCACCGTGGTCTCCCCCGGAATCCCCACGGCCACACCAACACTCGCCCCCCGACTCACCGACTCCCCACCCACGGTGACCCGCCGCCCGATGAGCTGCCGAATCCGCGCCGCCTCACTCTCCGCCGCCACCGCGTCCATCGGCTTGGCCGGCACGATCACGAACTCGTCACCCCCGAGCCGCGCGATCATATCCGCCGGATCCAGATTCTCACGTAGTCGTGCCGACAGCGTCCGAATGAAGTTGTCCCCCGCCGTATGCCCGAGAAAATCGTTGAGCGCCTTCAACCGATCCAGATCGAGGAAGAACGCCGCCACCGGCCCCAGATTCCCGGGCCGCAACCGCTCCTCCATATGCTCAAGCAGCGCGCGGCGATTCGCCAGGCCGGTGAGGTCGTCGTGCATGGCGATGTAGCGGAGGCGTTCCTCGGCCTCGACCCGCGCCTGCAACTGGGCGAACAGCGCGGCGATGGCCTTGAGGACGTTGATCTCCCGCGTACTCCACTCGCGGTCGCCCTCTTTGATGAAGCCCAGCACACCGGTGGGCTCATCGCGCGACACCAGCGGCACGGCCGCCGCGGACACCGCCCCGATTCCCGTGGCCCGCTGAATGAGTCTCTGATAGTCGGCGAACTCCGACGTGGGCCGGATGATCATGGGCTCGGTGGCGTGCTCGAGTCGGAGAAAGAGCGAGGGATTCTCGTCGACGTGCGCGACCTGCAGCGGATCGTCCTCGGCGGAGACCGGGCGGCGCGGCCACTCGGCGATCAACAGTGAGGTCTTGCGTTCCCGATCAGTGTGGCGTAGAAAACTGAAATCCACATCGAAGTGGTCGACCAGCCACGACAGCACCCGCTCGCTCGCCGCCACCAGATTCGTGGCGTCGACCGCCATCAACTCGGAGGCGACCTGGGTCACCAGAGAGTCGAGAGTTCGCCGAGGCACCTTGTCTCCGATCACACTAGCCGCGGGTGTCCGCGCCCGGTACCGGAAGTCGCCTGCTCCGAACCGTGACACCCGCCGCGTAACCGAGGCGGAGCACCATTGCCATCGTTTCGTGCCCAGGCACTCCCAACACCTTCAGGATGCGGCCCTGAAGTGACGTTAGTGTATCGGCGAACTCCGGGGAAACCCTACGCAACTCCTCGGGACGTCGGGCAAAGAGAAACACCGGTGATACCGGTTGCACCGCCAAACCATGCCGCTCGGCCTCGATCCATACCCGCTGGACCGCCTCTCCGGCGCGCGCATAGGCGGCCAGTTCCTCGGGTCGGCTCATCGGCGGTGTCGGGAAGGTCACCGCGGCCACCGCGGAGCTGGAGCGCACCCGGTCGCGGGTGCCGTCGCCCAGCGCGTCCCCGCCCGACCAGGTGCGCAATTGCGCCATGACGTCGGCCCGCCGCGCGATATCGAGTTCGGCCAGTTCGTCGGGGGCGAGATCGAGGGTGCGCAGATCCATGCCGGTGCGTAGGTCGTCGCCGGGCCAGCGCAGTTCGGCGAACATTTCCTCGTGCAGGCGCGGGGTGAGGTAGCGTATCCGCTCCGCGGCCCCGAGAATCTCCGCCGCGGCCTCGATCTCGGCCCGAGCGGTAACCATGCGCAACCTCGCCCCGGCGACCTCGGCCCGGTCCGCCAACGCCTGCGAAACCCCGGGTACCAGCGGTTCACCACTACCGGCCCGACGGTTGGTGTGGCGTCCGAGTAGCGCCGCAAAGTCCTGCGCGAGCAGCGGATCGTGGCCCGCGCCCAGATGGATGACAGCGGTGAGCGGCCCCGGGCCGTCGGTTCGCAATTCGCTCCGCTCGCCCAGCAGGCCCTGGGCCGCGGCCGCCGACCGCGCGTTGTAGAACGCCGCGCCCACGGCCAACGCACTGCCGCGATAGCCGATGTCCATGGTGGATGTGCGTTCCGGCGCCAGCGCGATGGTTATCGCTTCCTCGGTGACGCTCAGCGTCCACGGCTGCGCGTTACCGCCCGAAGGCGCGCGCTGCGCACAGGCCAGCACCGCCGCGACGCCCGATGCCGAGGCCGCTTCCGTATCCGCCGCCTCGACCCAGTTCAGGTCGCCCACCGGCGCCGGTTCGGCGAGTTCGTCCAGGCAGCGTTCCAGGTCGACACGGGTGCGACCGGACGGCAGCTTCTGCCCCAGGGCGATGCGCCGAACCGCCGCGGCGACGGTCGCGCCACCGAGCTGCACCTCGCCGCCGAGCTGCGGCCAACTGTTCAGTGTCCGGCCGATCTCGACCATGCTGGCCGCGAGCTTGTCGGACAGGTTGCGGCCGTCCAGGATGCGAACCACATGCGGGGCCTTCTCGCGCGTGGACAGTCCGCGCAGGTCAGCGGCTCGGATATCGCCGAGCAGACCGTGGAAGGGGCGGCGACCCGGTTCCAGGTCGAAGCGCTCGACATCGAGCAGACCTCGATCGTTGGACTGCATGAGCAGCGGAAGCCGGTGGCGGCGGGCGCCTTCGCGTACCGCCACTTTGACATCGAGGGAGTCGCACTCCTCGACGACGATGGACAGTCCGTCGAGAAAGGTGTCGAGGTTGTCGTCGGTGATCCCCGCCTCGAACACCTCGACGGGTAGGTACGGGTCGAGTTCGGCTATACGCCGGGCGGTGACGACCGCCTTGTTGACGCCGATATCGAGGAGGGTGCCCGGCACGCGATTCAGGTTGGTCAACTCGATGGTGTCGAAATCAGCCAATCTCAGTGCGCCGCAGATTCCTTCGAGCGCGAGCGCGTACGCCACCGAATGACCTACGCTCTGGCCGACGACTCCGATCGTCTGCCCGGCGAAAGCTTCCTGCTCGGCTCGGGTCACATGATTGCGATTGCGGTCGAGTCGTAGTGCTCGCAGCAACTGCGGTCCCGGTAGGGCTACCACCTGGCGACGCCACGGATAGTAAGCCCAGCGGTCCGAATCGGGTCCTTCGGATAATTCCGGGGGGCTTATCAAGGTCGAGAATTCCGTACGCAGCAAATTTCGCGTATCGGTGAATTCGATTGCCGCATCGGCCCGCAATGCCGCGAGCCGAGCAGCATCGTCGGCGTCCAGTTCGTCCAGCAGCAACGGCCGGTAGGCACCGACCGCTCCATGCCCGGTAGTCATGCCTGAGCCAGTCCCTCGTCGTGCAGCCATGGCACCGGAGGCACCCCACCATTGCCCGTGAGCTCGGCCAATTCGGCATCGATGAGCCGGAGCTGCGCATCGGACGCGACAGACCGATAGGTTCGCATATCCCACCACACCGGCACGGTGCGATAGCGGTCGTCGGGATAGGACGTCGCGGGGATCCACCAGGGCACCCGCGCACCGCTGGATTCGTAGCGCGCGAGCGCATGCTCGGGCGAGACTCCGATGCCGTACCGAGCCCCCAGCAGCACCATGGAGTGCACGATGGCGCGGGCCACACCCGACGCCAGCGCCCGCCGGTCGCGCGCCTCGCGCGCGGCCCAACCCGCCTTTGTCTCGATCACGCCGTCGGCGATCTGTTCGGCGACCATCCGACGAAAGGCGGCCTCACCGGGTCGCCCGGCCCAATCCGCGATGGCGTGCACCTCGTCGACATGACGATGCGGGCCCTCGGCGCGGACCCCCGCCACCGCATTGCCGTCGGCATCCAGGGCTACGAAGAACAGCGTGGTGGAGCGACCGTCGATCACCGAGTCGTATTCGAGTGCGGCCTCCGCGCCGTAGTGACGGTAGACACGCAGTGCCCCATCCATGCACCGGCGCCACAGTTCGGGATGCACTCGCGGGGAACCCGCCACGAATGTGCATCCGGACTCCGTGTCACGAAATCGGAGCATGCCTTCACCATGACTCTCAACCGGGACCAGCGCGACTGGATCGACTGCCATATAGTTCCCACTCCGTTGCTGCACTGAACTTCGCGCGTCTGATCGCTCCCGCCCGATACGGTCACGTATCGACCGTGCCTGGCATGGGCACCTAGGGGAGTATCCGCCACGCGCATGGAATTGTCCAGGCGTCTGGCAAATCTCCCGAAACCCTCATGCGCATGCGGAAACTTAGCCCGGTCAGATCATTGCTATCAGTCACAAAATACAACCGAAAGACTGGTTGGTTCCGATTTAGTTAACTGACAGCTATCAGATCAGGATGGAGATGAAGAGCTCCACCTCGGCGGTGCCGCGCCAGATCTCGATCTCCTCGCGGTAGGCGCGGGTGATCTCCGCCGACGCCGTCGCATCGTCGACCTGAGCCCAGACGTCCTCGACCGGATCGTGATAGTCGCCGTTGGGCTCGAAGCGGGCGTACACGCCCTTGGGGACCTTGATCAGCACATCGCCGACCGGCACCTCGTGCACGTCGGGGTACTCGTAGGACACCAGCACGTTGTAGTTGCCCGCCGGATCCGGCACGTAGACGGTGGCCAGCGGCGGTTCGAGGCCGTTGCGCTCGCGCAGCCGGTCGCGCAGGAACTCGATGAGCTCACTGTTGCTCACCTTGAAGCTGGGCCGGACCCGCGGCACCACCAGGCCGCCGTAGATCGCGCCGGGGCGCACCACGATCGAATAGCTCATGAGGCTTCGACCGCCAGATACAGGTCGATCTTGTAGGCGTGCGGATAACACTCGAAGTCGCCGGTGTAGGTGCGCTTGATCTGCTTGTGCTCCTCGGCGAACGCGATCTGGGTCCATAGATCGGTCATGATCTGCGGGAAGTTGCCGACCGAGGAGAAGCGCGCGTACGTGCCGCGCGGCAGCCGCGCCACCACATGCCCCCGGGTGACCTCGTCGAACGAACCGCACCGGTAGCCGACGATCTGCGTGTTGTAGGTGCCGAGCTCGGCCGCGAAGTCGGTGTAGGCCGCCGCCAACGGGCCGCCGAGTTCCTGATGCAGCACCGCCGCCCAGGCCACCTCCAGATCGTGGTCGCGCAGTTCACCGAGCGCGCGTTTCGGACTGCGCACGGGCAGACCGGCAACCCACGTCTCGTCCCGCTCGACGATCTCAAACTGCATGGAAGAAACTCTCTCGAGGTGTGATCGCATGGGCAGGTGCGCAATCCGTATTGCCCGCGTCGGCCAGCATCGACATGCTATCAACCGAGTTAGCCCAGCCTTGGCGACACGACCGCGAGCAGGGTGTCACGGTGCGTCGGGCGCCGCGTCCCGGCGGCGGTGCGGACGGGCCAGCGGGGCGCGCCAGTGCAGGCGCAGCGCGGCCACCCGCACGCCGAAGGCGACCGCACCGGCGAGCGCGCCCGTCCAGTAGGTGTAGACGCCGAAATGCAGCAGCGCCGCCGTGGCGGCAGCACCGACCAGCGCCGGGATGGCGTAGACCTCCTCGTCGGGACGCAGGATGCTCGGGGGTCGTCCGGCCAGCACATCACGGACGACACCGCCGCCCACCGCGGTGAGCACGCCCAGCGCGGCGGCCGAGAAGGCAGACAGCCCGTGGTGGTAGGCGGTGACGGTGCCGGTGACGCAGAAGCTGGCGAGGCCGACCGCGTCGGCCATGGCGAGGGGCGTTCTGATGAGTCGCCGCGGCGGGTGCCAGAAGAAGATGATGAGCGCGGCCAGCAGCGCGGTGGCCGGATAGCGGAGGTGAACGAAGGCCGCCGGTGGCGTCGCGCCGATGACGAGATCGCGCATGATGCCGCCGCCGAGTGCGGTGCAGACGGCCAGCACGGCAATACCGACCAGATCGTATCTTCTGTGGACGGCCAGCAGCGCACCGGACACGGCAAAGGCGAAGACCCCCAGTAGATCTCCCACCTCCTGTGCGATACCGGCCGCACCGCCCAGCTCCGCCAGGTAGGCCATGTACGCACCCTCCATGTCGCAAATATTCGGCAATCGGGCTAAGTATGCCCGGCTGTCCGATTTCGGCCTGTCATGGGACGGCGTTGCGGGCGGCATGGTTGGCTGGAACCGTGTTCCGCACGATCTCCGACATGGAGGACGACCTCGTCGAGTGCCGAGCCTGCCCGCGTCTGGTGGCGTGGCGGGAGCGGGTCGCCGACGAGAAGCGCGCGGCCTTCCGCGAGGAGGCGTACTGGGGTCGACCGGTGCCCGGATACGGCCCGGAAGATGCGAAATTGCTGGTCGTCGGCCTGGCTCCGGCCGCGCACGGCGGCAATCGCACCGGACGGATGTTCACCGGGGATCGCAGCGGCGACGTCCTCTACGCCGCCATGCACGCCGTCGGCCTCGCCAATCAACCGACCGCGGTACACCGCGGCGACGGCTTGCGCCTGCTCGGCGCCCGCGTCACCGCCCCCGTCCACTGCGCCCCGCCCGACAACAAACCGACCACAACCGAACGCGACACCTGCCGCCGCTGGCTGATAGCCGAACTCGACCTCCTCGCCCCGACACTGCGTTCGATCGTGGTCCTGGGCGGCTGGGGCTGGCAGGCCCTGCTTCCGGCCCTCGCCCAATCCGGCTGGGCACTACCGAAACCCAGACCCAAGTTCGGCCACGGCGTCCACACCACCATCGCCCCCGCCCGCCCCGACCGCACACCCCTGCATCTGTTCGGCAGCTACCACGTCAGCCAGCAGAACACCTTCACGGGCCGCCTGACTCCGGCCATGTTGGAAGCCGTTCTGGCCGAGGCGAAATCGGCCGCAGGTCTCGATGATCGATAACCGGTACGGCGATCGCCGAAGTTCCGGCCGCTGATGGTGTGCGCGGCCGGCGGTCCATCCGGTCGCGGACGACTTCGCGACCACTGTGCCCTACTCGCCTATCGCGGGCGCGGCTTCGGCGGGTGCTGGTGGCGGCTCCGGCGGCAGGCGTGATCGGTAGCCCGGTCGATCACGCGGCGCGGCTCGCTACGATGCGGGCGTGAGCAGGGGTGACGAGAGTGTGGAGGAGGTCGCCGCCGAGGTGGCCGAGCCGCGCGGCGGGCGGCGGCGGGAGCAGACCCGGCAGCGGTTGCTGGACGCGGCGTTCGACGCGTTCGCGGACGAGGGGTTCGGGCGGTGTTCGGTCGAGCAGGTGTGCGAGCGGGCCGGATTCACCCGGGGCGCGTTCTACTCGAATTTCACCTCGCTCGAGGAGCTGTTCCTCGCCATGTGGGAGCAGCGTTCCAGCCGGATGCTGAGCGAGGTGCGTGCGGTGCTGGACGCGCCCGCCGCGGTGACGGTGTCGCAGCCGCGGCAGGCGGTGGAGCACGTGCTGGCCGCGGTTCCCGTGGACGACAAGTGGTTTCGCATCACCTCGGAGTTCACCGCGCACGCCCTGCGCACTCCGGCGCTGCGGCGGGCCATGGTAGCTCGGGAGGAGTCGATCGCCGCGGCCCTGACCCCCGTGATCGTGACGCTGCTGGAGCGTGCGGGACGCATCGTTCCCGATCCGCGCACCCTGGGCCGTGCCCTGGTCGCCGTTCATGACGGCACGCTCGCCCAGTGCCTGCTGGAACCGGACAATCCTGCCGTCCGCGAGGGGCGGGTGGACCTGTTCCTCCAAGTCGTGCTGGCCTACAGCACCCCCGCCTGATCCGTGAGCCCGTCCAGCGCCCGCGCCAGGCGGCCGAGGCTCTGTTCCCGCAGGTCCGGCATATCGTTCTCGATCCCGTGCAGGATGTCGTCGGCCGGGTCGGCGCAGGTCCAGAACTCCAGCTTGCGCACCAGCGACGCGCCCAATTCCCGCCCGCGCCCCTGCCGCACCTGCCGCACGAAGTCGGCGCCCGCCTCCGCCCACAGGTAGCACAGGTCGTAATCCGGATCCCCGACCTGCATATCCCCGAAGTCGATCACTCCGCTGATGCGATCGCCCTCGATCAACAGATGATCCAGGCTCACATCCCCGTGGATCAGGGTGGGCCGGTACGCGAAATTCTCCGCATCGCCCAGGTACCGCTCGTACACCGCCACCAACCGCCGCCCCCGCTCCGCATCCAACAGCGGCACGACCTCTTCCTCCAGCATGTCCAGGGTCTCCGCGAAGTCCGCCCGGAAGTCGGCCACCTCCACCCCCAACTCGACCGCCCGCTCCACCGGAAACGCGTGCATCTGCTCCAGAAACTCCGCCACCTGCCGCGCCGTTCCCGCCCCCAGCAGCCCACGCCGATGCCACTCCTCCGGCAGCACCACTTCACCCGGTACCACCGGATAAACACAGAACTCCCCCGGCCCCAACGGATTCGGCGCCGTGAACGCGAACCGCGGAATCGGCAACCCCACCCGCGGCCCCAACTCCGGAAGCAACCGAGCCTCCCGCACCATCCCCTCCGCCCCCCACTCCCCCTTCGGCAACCGCATCACATACCGCCGCTCCCCCACCGCGACGATCATCGCCACACTCTCCATCCCCGCCCCCAACACCGCGATCTCCCCCGCGGCCAACTCCACCCCCAACTCCCCGGCCCCCACCAAGGCCCCCCGAACCCGCCCGTCCCAATCCCTCGGCAACTCGATGCTCGCACTCATGTCCATCCCCGAATCCTAAGCACCCCCACAACCGAATTTCCGCCCCAACCACCCCCCTGACCAGCCGATTCGTCCTCCCCCGAACCCACCTGCTAAAGTTCTTCACCGCAGACCGGAAACGGACTGCACGGGGCTATAGCGCAGTTGGTAGCGCGCTTCGTTCGCATCGAAGAGGTCAGGGGTTCGATTCCCCTTAGCTCCACACCGCGAAAAACGGCTCTCGACCAGTGTATTCGGTCGGGAGCCGTTTCGTTTCATGATCACTGATCAGCACCGGATACCCCGCTGAGGCAGCTACAAGGCAGCATCACCCGTTCGGAGCACAGTCCGCCTCGCGTTCCTCCGTGTCGTCAGCATCCCCGAGCACGCCGCGAATCGTGGCCGCATCCTCGGTCCGGCGGACATAGAGCTGCATCGTGGTGGTGATGTTCTCGTGCCCAATCACCCGCACGATCCCGACCGCAGCAACACCTTGAAGAACCGGCTGAGCGAACGTTTCACCTTTACTCGGCAACGCCGTGACCAGCGCGGCGACACCGGCCGCATGTACTCGCGCTCTGAGTGGGCAGCCATCAACGGTATCCAGGCGAGCTGGGCAGCCGTGCCGACTGAGCAGGTGAAGAATCTGGAAAACGACCTGCTCTATTGGTTCGGCGAGATGTACGGCACCGTACCTCTTGGTAATGCTCAGTCCGCGTGGGCGGAAAGTCGAGGCGAATCACCCGTATAAGGGGACCCTGCTGCTGGTCGCCCACGAGGGTGACCAGCAGCTGTTTGCCACACTCGACGTCATCGTTTCACCGCGCTGGGGTTTTCCGGGGTATAGCCCTCGGCTACGCTCCGGAGCAGGGCCGCCGGGGTGCGGCGGATGGGTCTGAAGGGGGAAGTTATGGTCGATCGCGATGCGGGAGTTGCCGTGTTGCACGCGGAGATCGATGCCTTCTACGCGGGTTTCGGCGATCCGGCGGCCTTGGAGGAGTCATTCCGGGCGGCGGTGCTGCTGGTGCCGGTGGCCGAGGGTAGTCGAGTTCGTACCTCGGAATTCGGCGGGGTGGAATGGATCTGCGCATTCACCAGCGCGGAGCAGTACGCCCGGTGGTTGTCGCGGCGCGGTGAGCTGGATCCCGCGGGCGAGTACCCCTATTACGCGTTCAGCGGGTGGCGACTGGCCAATTACGTGGCAGGGTGCGTGAAACCGACGGGGGTGACGGTGGATATCGCCGGTCCGTCGCCGATGGCCTTTCCGCCCACGGTGACCGAGGCTCACCGCGCTGCGGCGGGGACGTAATCGTTCCTGTTAGGAGCGCGCTACGTCTGGGATTAGGTGGTTCGCGAGTTGTCCGCCCCCGGGCTCCTGGCTAGCATCGGGCAGGATGCCTTGGCCGGTCTTGCGAGGCGGGTTTCGATGAGTGGATGAGGGGGGTCGTGAGCGTGGATGCGCAGCAGCGAGCCGCTCACGCCCGGCAGGTCGATGAGGCGATGTTGAGTGTACGTGGACGTGCGCAGGGGTCGACGGGGCTGGTGGTTGTCGAAACCGATGCGTACGGGACGATCACGGACTTGCAGATTTCCGCTGTTGCGATGAAAGCCAACGCCGACCGTCTCGCGGCTGTGATCTCCCAGTGCCATCGAAAGGCTCGCGAGAAAGCCGAAGCCGAAGCTGCTCGCCTGCTGGGGCAACTCGCGCACGACAGCCGTCCGGCGGCTCCCGCCGCCAAGACCTCGCAGTGGGAAGAGGCTGCCCCGCTTCGGATCACGTACCGCGTGTAGGCGCGGTCGAGTTCGGTCGGCGTGGATTTCCTGACGAGGGAGGCTGAGTAGTGTCGGTTGAGGGGTTGCGGGTCGATCCGGCAGCGTTAGAGCAGACCGCCAAAGGCATCACGGGAATGATCGATGCCTTGTCCGAGGTGGGCTTCAAGGAGACCGCCGCGTCCGGGCACGGTTTGGCGTTGCTGGCGTTGTCGGCACTGGAAGCGGGCAAGGCGTCGGTGCAGACCGAGTTCGAGTCCTATACCGAGCGGTGGTCGTGGGGCGTGCGGGCGCTGGTGCAGGCGGGCAACGAGATCGCGCAGGCGTTGGGGCTGGCGGCGGGCCGCTACCACGCGATGGACGCCAAGGCCGAGGAGATGTTCAAGGTGCTGTGGACCAATCTGGCAGGCAACCCGCACCTGACCCGTGACCAGATCGCGGCCCGAGACTGGGGTGAAACCTTCTCCGACAACCCGTTCACGCAGGTGCTCAATGCCGACTACAGCCGGGAATCGTTCGATCGGGCGGCGATTGCCACGCAGATGAACATGGAGATCATCCAAGCCGTCGGCCCGCAGGCGGCGGCCAATCTGGGTGTGGTGAGCAATCCGGCGACGCTGGTCACGGGCACCGACAGTATGCCGGCGCCGGGCTGGAACACCGGCGCGGCCGCGCAGGTCGAACAGATCCAGAAGAAGTACGAGTCGCTGCTGAATCCGCAACCCGGTCAAGGGAAGTAACCGGGACGTGGGTATCGGGGACTGGCTTGGGGACAAGGTCAACCAGATCGGCGACGCTGTCGAGGACGCGGCCGAAACCGCCACCGCGAAACTCGGCGAGGTGGTCGACGATGTGCTCGACGTCGGCGCAGACGCCGCACGCGGACTCGGGTGGGATTCGCTCGGCGAGACCCTCGACGATGTGGGTGATCACGTGTCCTCGGCGCTCGGTGGCGAGGTCGAGGAGCGTGAGCTCGGTGAGACCGAGGACCCCAAGGAGTTGATCCGCGGGGAGCCGTCGGCGATCACCGAGGCTGGCACCAGTCTGGGGAAGTTGTCGACCGCGGCCGATCAGACCGGGGAGGGGCTGCGTGCGGTCGGAAACATCAGCGACTGGGAAGGTCTCGGCGCGGACGGATATCAGGTCGGGTTCTCCCCGCAGCCCGGTAAGTGGACCGACGCGGCCGACGCCTTCACCGATGCCAAGACCGCGTTGGAGGCGTGGGCGGCGGCGGTCTCCGCGGCTCAGGGTGTGGCCGCGGATGCGATCACGCAGTGGAATGCGGCCGTGCATGAGCGTCGGCGGGTGCTGGCGCGGTGGAATTCGCTGTCGGATGAGGAGAAAGCCAAGACCACGGTGGTCGATACCTGGACGCCGATGTTCCAGGCCGCCCGCGACACCCTGGCGCGGGCACGAACCAACCGCGACACCGCCGCAGCGCAGGCGGTTACGGCCATCGCGGCGGCCAAAGCATCCGCGCCGGAGGAACCGCCGTTCATCTCACGTATGGGCGCCAACCTCGAAGACCTGGGGCAGATCGGCGACTACGCGAAACTGAGCTTCGCCGACGGGTTCTTGACCGCGGGGGCGGGGCTGGTGCAGTTCGTCCGTCAACTCAACCCCACCGACATCTACAACCTCACCCATCCTGGCGAATACCTGGAGAACGTGTCGAATCTGGCCGGTGGCTTGGCGGTCACCGCCGCCGACCCGGGCCCGGTGGTCGACGCGATGATCGACGATGCGAAGGCCAACCCGTTCGAAGCGCTCGGCGCGTTGACCTTCGACGCGGTGACCGCCATCCCGACCGGCGGCGCCGGGCTGGCCACCAAGCCGGTGTCGCTGCTGAACAAGGTCGACAATCTCGTGCTCTCCGGCCGCCCGACATTACCCGGGACGACACGCGCCCCCGGCCTCGACCGGACGGCGCCGGACGGGTCCAGCCCGCCCGCCAACACTCATCCCGACACCACCAGCGATATGCCGCAAGGGGACGCGCCAGGCGTGGCGGACCAGACCCTGCGGGACGTCGATGCTCCGCCACAGGATCGGGGCGCGAGCGCTGCGCCCGAACCGGAGCGTCCTGACACGAACGTGCAAGCGACCCTTCAGGATCAATCCGCCCCCGAGGGCGCTCAGCCCAGCGGTCGTGACCACACCGACGACGGAGGGGTCGATGTATCCGGCGGGCAACCCAGCCCGGACGCGCCGGCGGCACGACCCGACACAACGGTCGATACGCCTGGCTCTCCCGCCGACCAGCCCTCGGCGGGACCGTCGAGGCTCGACGACCCGGCCACACCCGGTACTCGACCGGACTCCGACCCACCCGCGACCAGCCCAGCCGGTGATGCTTCTGACGCACCGGCACCCGATCACGGATCGACTCCCGACCATGACTCCACCGACGGAAGCGATCCCGATACGCGAGACTCGAACGACCACGAGCCGAGTCCCGAACCCGACAACCAAGACGGACAACCGGATTCGGATCCGCCGACGGACCCCTCCGATCCCAACCGCGACGTCGCCGACGCGGCCGACAACCCGGCAAACACGCAAACCGCGCGTGATGTCGCCGAATGCGGTGACCCTGTCGATGCCGCGACCGGCGAATTCCTGCTCCCCGAAACCGATCTCACCCTACCGGGCGTGCTGCCACTGGTGCTGAAGCGGAGGCATCGCTCGAATTACCGGTGGGGCCGCTGGTTCGGCCCCACTTGGTCCTCGACACTGGACATGCGGGTGGTCGTCGACGACGAGCAGGTGACCTTCGTCGGTGAGGACGGGCTCCTGCTCGCCTACCCGCACGCCGACCCCGGCACCGCAGTGCCGCCCCTCGCCGGTGGGGTGCGATACACGTGCGTGCGCACCGATATCGGCACCTACCGCGTCGCCGACCCCGAACGCGAGATCGTCTGGCACTTCGCCCCCGAACCCGCCCTCGACGGCCTCGATACGCGACTCGGGGTGTACGCGATCTCGGCGATCACCGACCGGCACCGCAACCGCATCCGGTTCCACTACAACACCGGCGGCGCACCGACCGCGATCACCCACAGCGGCGGCTACCATGTCGAGATCACCACCGACCCCGCGATTGGACGGATCACGGCATTTGCAGTCCTCGGCACCAGCCACATCGGCCGAATACTCAGCGGCGGTAGCGGTTTCGACGACACCCGCGACAAGGGCACGGCCGATAACGGTCACCCGGCGCACGTGGTGGTGCGGCGATTCGCCTATGTGGCAGGCAATCTGGCGGCAGCGACCAACGGAGTTGGCGCGACTACTCGCTACACCTACGACGACGGTGATCGCATGCTGTCGTGGACCGATTCCCGCGGCACCACGATGGTCAACACCTACGACAGCGCCGGTCGGGTAATCCTGCAACACGGTACCGACGGCATCCTCAACGCCGGATTCGACTACCTCACCTACCCCGACGGTTCGGGCCGCCTCACCCGCCACATCAATTCCCAAGGCGCGGTCACCACCCGCGGATTCGACCACGACCTGCGCGTCCGCGACATCACCGACCCCCTCGGCGGACTTACCCGCGTCGACTACAACCCCGGCCGCAGACCGCTGCGGGTCACCGCCCCCGATAACACAGTCACCCACTACGCCTATACCCCCGACGGCGACGTCACCCGCATCGTCCGCCCCGACGGCCTCGCCATCGATATCGAATATGCCTGGCGCAACCGCCCGGAAACGATCACCCAGCCCGACGGCAGCACCGAACACCGCGAGTGGGACGCACACGGAAACCTCACCGCCACAATTAATCCCGGCGGAATTCGCACCACCTACTCCTACCACGCGAACGGCGCGGTCGCCACGATCGCCGAACCCAACACCGCCCGCACCGCCATCACCGTCGACGCCGCCGGCCTCCCGATTACGGTGACCGACCCCCTCGGTGCCACCACCCACATCGACCGCGACGGATTCGGCCGCCCCATCGCGGTCACCGATCCTCTCGGTCACACCACCCGCTACCAGTGGTCTCCAGAGGGGAAGCTCCTCCACCGCCTCGACCCCGACGGACACTATGAGTCGTGGGCCTTCGACGGCGAAGGCAACCTGCTCACCCACACCAACCGAGCGGGAGGTATCACCCAATACGCCTACGGCAGTTGGGATCTGCTCATCGCGCGTACCGACCCCGACGGCTCCACCACCCGCTATACCTACGACACCGAACGCCGCCTCACCGCGGTAATCAACCCCCTCGGGCACGTCTGGCACTTCCGCTACGACTCCGCAGGCCGACTGACATCGCAGACCGACTACAACGACGCCACCACCACCTACACTCACGACCTCGCCGGCCGACTCGCCACCGTCACCCCAGCCACCGGCATCGCACGGCAGCACCGCTACGACCAGCTCGGCCGCCTCACCGAAATCACCGCCGATTCCGGCCACTGGCGGCGCTACACCCATGACCCCCTCGGCCGCCTGCTCACCGCCACCAGCGGCAACGGCGACGACATCCTTCACGCCCTCGCCTTCGCCTACACCCCAGGCGGACAGTTGAGCAGCCAGACCCTCGACGCGGGCACTCCAATGCGGTTCGAATACGACCAGTTGGGCCGCCGTGACCTCCGCACAACTCCCAGCGGCGCACAAACCCGCTGGCGTTGGGACTGGTCCGGTCGCCCCACCGCCCTCGACACCGACGGCCACACCATCGGCTTCGCCCACAACCCAGCCGGGCAGCTCACCGAGTGGACCATAGGCGAGCTCGCCATCACCCACGACTACGACCCCCTCGGCCGCCTCGAACGCCAAACCGTCACGGGCTTCCCCGCCCGTCTGTCCACCCTTGCCCTCGACACCGGACCCCGTCCCAACCCCAGACAACTCCGCACCGACGAATACACTTGGCGTCCTGACGGATACATCACCAACCACACGACCCGCACTGACCGAACCGCGATACACCTTGACTACGAACTGGACCCGATCGGCCGCATCAACACCCTGACCCGAAACGGCGCCATCGCCGAGCACTACGCCTACGACGCGCTCAGCAACATCACCGACAGCTACACACCGAGCGCACCCGCGGCAACTGTGCCTGAACCCATCGACACCCACGCCGACCGAACGACCCAAGACACACGTCGCGAATACGGCAGCAACAACCTCCTCATTCGCCACGGTCGCACCCGCTATCACTACGACGCCTCCGGCCGCCTGATCCGTAAAACCACCACCCGCCTGTCTCGCAAACCCGACGTCTGGCACTACCGCTACGACGACTTCGACCAACTCACCGACGTGTGGACCCCCGACCACCAGTGGTGGCACTACACCTACGACGCCCTCGGCCGCCGGACCACCAAACAACACCTCGCCACGAACGGCACCGTTCTCGAGCGCATCGACTACACCTGGGATGCCACTGTCCTTGTCGAACAAGCCGCCCGCGAATCGATCATGCGCTGGCACTATCGCCCTGATACTCATACGCCCCTGACCCAAACTACAGACCAGGCGTCGATCGACCGTGAGTTCTACGCGATCATCACCGATCTCGTCGGGACGCCAACCGATCTGATCGATCCCATCGATGGTCAACCCGTCGCCTCCGCCGTCGCTGACCTGTGGGGAAGAACGACCTGGCAAGGCCGTGCCTTCACACCCCTCCAGTTCCCCGGCCAGATCTACGATCAGGAGACAGGACTCCATTACAACTTGTATCGGGTCTACGACCCGCACACCGGGCGCTTCCTCACTCAGGATCCGCTAGGGCTCCGCCCTGCTCCGAATCCGGGCAACTACCCACACAACCCGCTTACGTGGATCGATCCGCTCGGCCTTGCCTGCAAGTTGCCGGTCCGGCAGGACCCTCACCCGCAGAATGTCACGTTCGCGCCGAATTCGATTCCGGAAGATACGATTCCGATCATTGAAGAGATCAATCGATCTGGTGTGATCATCGAGCCCTCCGTCAAAGGTCCCGATATCCCGAAGACCTTCAACAACGATGGCCGCGCCGGTGGGGATATCCTTCCCACGCACGATAGTCACGGTCAGCCCATAGTCTATCGTGAGTGGGGCACGGTCCCCGCGCCCAATAACCCCACGCCAGGAAGCGAACGGATCGTCACAGGTTCGGACGGATCTGTTTACTACACACCCGACCACTACAGGACTTTCATACCATGGAATCCATAGAATCAACGTCCGCATTCACGGCTGACCGTCCGTGGATTCATTTCCGAGGCAGTCGGGATATCGAGACCCTCGCAGCCATAGGCCCGAACCTGTCTGGTCTGCGCGTTTTCTCTCTGGATGGGGCAGAGATGGTCGATGTCGACAGCGTTTTTGAGCAATACTATCGAGAGTTCGAGTTTCCGACTTATTTCGGAGGGAACTGGCCGGCATTCGAGGAATGTCTGACGACACTCGAGAACCTTCCGGCGAGAGGCTATCTCACTCTCATTCACAATGCCGAGCGTGTACTCGCTCAGGATCGACGGGATTTGAGTACCTTCTTGAGGATACTCGGCGATGCTGGGCGTTACTGGTCCAACGCCCTCGGCCTGGGTCGCGAGTGGGGCGACGGACCAGTACCTTTCAACACAATCTTTCTGTCACAAAACTATGCGACAGCCGAGTTATCTCTGCTCATGGAGCTACAATGAGCCGTCGGAGTGCCAGGCCACACCCTCCACACCAGATTGCGGTCTGAATACCGTCAGCGCTATTCGGTGTGGGAGGCGCGCCAGATGAGGTGTTCGCGGCCGATGGCTTCTTCGGCGTCGGTTACTGCGGTGGCCCAATGGGTCATGGAACCGGAACCCGCCATGCTCGTGGTCGGCCATGTGCCGGACCGCTCGCTCGTAGTCGCCGAACACCTCCGAGTAGACCTCCCCTGCCACATCCATCCAGACCGCCTCGAACTTGCCGTCCACCTCAGCGACCTCACCGAGCAGTCCCGCCCGCACCAGCGCCGGACGCCAGACCCGAGACCGGAACAGAGTGCGCCGCAACGCCCCGCCGACCTCATTGCAGAACAGCAAACCCTGTTCCCCGGACGGACACCCGCGGAGGTGCTCCCGCAGTTCGGCCAATCGCATCCTTCGGATGCGTGGCCCTGGGTGGGTGGTCGGGCCTGCATAACGATGTCCGGCCCGTCGACCACCAAAGCTGCCGGTCATCGACCGGCGGCTTTGTGGCATCTGTTGCGGTGCGCGAACCGCTGGCGGTGGTTAGCAGGTCAGGCATTCCACTTCGGGTAGCGTGCCGAGGCTGGCCTTGGTATCGGTGGTGACCACTGTCCGGCGCGTGGCCGCTGCCGTGGCGGCAATGATCAGATCGTGGGCGCCGCGCGGCTGGCCTGTCCGGCGGACGTATGCCATCAAGCGGGCATGTGCACGTGCGACATCGAGGGTGTGGTCTTCGACGGGGGTGGCCGCGATGAATGCGTCGACGAACGCCTTCCGCGCGCCTTGGTGAACTGTATCGGCGAGTTCCACGCCCAAGTACAACTCGGAGGCTGTGATCATCGCGATCGCGATGTCGTCATCAGCGCGCAATACCGTTGCCAGATCGAGCTTTGCGCGTTCGGCGGCGATCACAACGCCGGTGTCGAGAATCAGTCGTCTTCCCACGCTGCGCTCACTCCGTCGATGAGAACCTTGCGGGCGGCTTCGATGTCCTCGCCGAATCCTTCGAGCGGCGCGCGCCCCGCGAAGAACGCGATGACCTCCGCGCCGTTCTCGCGGGCAGCGGGAATGATCGTCGCGATTCGGCGACCGCCGCGCGTAACCGTGATCGTCTCGCCGTGCTCCGCCTCGTCGAGCACCGCCGAGAGATTACGTGCGACTTCGGTGGCGGTCATGATCCTCACGGAAATCATATTATCTGATTCGAGGCGGCCCACAGGTCGGATGGGTGGTCTCGACACGAACTTGCGACGTTCCCATCGGATCCCCTCGCGCACCGGGAGAAAACGGAGCACCACACCCACCCCCGACCATTCACCGGGACACCTCTTTGCGGCCGTCGACACCCGAACCTACCGTCCCTGAGCAGGCCATATTCCTATTCCGGTGTGGGCCGCATCACTCGAGGAGCATCCATGCAATCAATCGCATCCCGCCTGTCCGCGATGATCGGAGCGGTCGTCGCGGCGGTGGCAGTTGTGGCGGCTGGAGGAGGGACCGCGGGAGCGGTACCGCCCGGTGAAATGACCCTGACCTTCGTCCGTCATGCGGAATCGGCCGGCAACGCGTCCGGCCTCATCGACACCTCCGTCCCCGGCCCCGAGCTGACCGACAAGGGGTGGGTGCAGGCCGAGGCCGTCTCCGGGGCGCTGGG
Source organism: Nocardia sp. CC213A (assembly GCF_030766805.1). Classification (NCBI taxonomy): domain Bacteria; kingdom Bacillati; phylum Actinomycetota; class Actinomycetes; order Mycobacteriales; family Nocardiaceae; genus Nocardia; species Nocardia sp. CC213A. The sequence goes on along the minus strand of NZ_JASFXA010000012.1, from coordinate 192,247 downwards.
TGACTGCAAGTTCATCGACGGCGTGTACGTCTCGACGATGGTGCGGACCCAGCAGACGGCGGGACCGGTCTCGGAGCGGTGTGATCGTCCAGCGGTCGTCGAGAGCGGCTTCCACGAGATCGAGGCCGGAATCTACGAGGGCACCCCGGAGCGGGATGCGATGCGGGGGTACTTCTCCGCTCCGCTCCAATGGATGCAGGGCAACCTGGATGCTCGCATCCCCGGCTCGATCAATGGCCATGAGTTCAAACAGCGGATGGACAACTCCATCCAGGGCATCCAGGATCGCGGCACCAAGCGTTCGGTGGTCTTCTCACACGGCGGTGCCATCATGGTCTGGGCAGTGATGTCGCTCGACAACGTGGACGTGAGCAAACTGCAGACCGACCCGATCCAGAACACCGGACGGGTGGTCGTGAAGGGGAAGCCGGGCAAGGGCTGGAAGCTCGTGTCCTGGGACGGCAGCCCCGCTGCCTGAGCGCATCATCCGCCCGCCGACCCCCATCCCGCACCGACAATCGCCTGATGGGGGTCGGCGCGCCGCTCAAGCCGAGTGGAACAGCCGGGAGAATCCGGTGGCGAGCCATGGTTTGCGGCCCCATACGAGGACTCGTCCGGTCAAGGCTGGGGTCCATTGGTCTACACGTCCGTACGACAGCAGAAGCCAGGTGGCCGGGTTGGCGCTGATGTGCACGTCGACGTCGACATCTTCGGCGGGATCGACCGCGAGGCGGCCATCGCTGATGACATAGGTGTGGGTGATATGGAGTCCACGCAGCCGCACCCGGTAGGCGGCGGTGTGCCCGGCGGCACGATCGGGGTTGAGCCAGCCGGGCATGACCTGGTGCAGGCCGTCGAGGATCAGGGGCACCAGTGAGTGATCGACCGGCCAGCGGACGTCGAGACTGCGCGCGATATCGCGACCGTGGATCACGAACTCGCCGAGCAACGTGCCCAGGGAACGATCCGCCCGGATGCGCTGGTCGCCATCGAAGTTCATCAACGGCGACTCGGTCCCGAACGCTGCGATGGTGCCCAGTAGTTCGTCGGTATCGGTGATCAGTTTTTCCGCGAGCCGCTGTGGGTCCCGTGTCGGCAGCGTACGGATCTGTTCGGCGTTGAACGCCGGAAGTTCGGAGGATCTGGCCGGCCAGGTTCCGCCGCCCTTGGCCAGGTCGTTGTAGCGCGACGGCTCCATGGCTACGTGCCCGAGGGTGTCCAGGATCGACCAGCCCGGGGTCGCCGCGACAGCGCGATCGGGATCGGGCGCGCTGGCGGCAAGAGCCGCGAAGCGCTCCGCCATCGTTCGAAGACGGCCGTGTGCGGCCGTTGCGTTCGTTCCGGACCATGGATGGTTCATGTGTTCCCCCTCGGATGTGCCGGCTGCTGCGGCCGGCCGACATGATTCATACGATAGGACCGTGAAGGCCCGGTCGCTCTCCGGCAGCGCGGAAGGATCGGCGACAGCGTTGATCTAGGGTGGGGTATGCGTCGCCGACCTCAGTCGTATGTCCTCCGCATGGTGATCGGCGGGACAACCGTTCTCGGTGTGCTCACCGGCTGTGGCTCCGGTGAACCGAGCGCCGACGCGCAGGCGTCTCCGGTCACCTGCCGCGAGTTCTTGCGAATGAGCGAGTCCGAGCGGTTCGACGCGGTCGAGCGGGCGGTGGAGAACAAGCCGGGCTGGCGGATCGAACACGGGGACGGTGACGGGCCGTCGATGGCCTTGCGGGCGGCGGCAGCGATGGTCGTGAAGAACTGTAGCCAGCCTGATGCCGCTGAGCGGACGGTCGCGGAATCGGTGTACGTGCCGCAGGCGACCTCGGTGCCGACGCCATGACCTGCTGAAGCCGGGTTTCCGGGGTGGGTCAGCGGATCTGTTCGTGGATGGTGAGGAGCAGGTGGTCGAAGGCGGCCACGGTATTGGGGGGTGGGGGTGGGAGTTGGTGTAGGCCGTTGAGCAGGGCTTCGGCCAGGTCGCGGAGTTTGGTGTTGGTTTCCTGGGAGCGCCATTTCAGGACCTTGAACGCCTGATCGGAGTTGATGTCGTACATCCGCATGAGGACACCCTTGGCCTGTTCGATCGCCGCGCGGTTCTCCACCACTTCGGGGATCACGGAGTCGAGAGTTTCGCGTTCGACCTCGGCGAGGGTGTCGGACAGGTCGATGTAGTAGCCCGAGGTACCGACCGGGGTGCCGGTGGCGTCGAGGATGTGGTCGGCGACCAGCATTACGCGGTGCTCGACGCCGACGGTGTCGAGGAAGCGATGGCGGCTCGAGAAGGGCTGGCCCTGGGTCAGTGATCGCGCGATCGCTTCGGCAACCTGTTCGCGATCGTCCGGATGCTTGTGCGCCAACAGCAGCTCGGTGGTCGGTTCGATCTCACCGGGGGCGTAGCCGTGCATGCGGTACACCTCGGGCGACCATTCCCAGCGTTGGGTGGCGAACCAGAAGCGGAAGCTGCCGAACCCTCGCTCGTTCGAGGTGAGCCGGTTCGGCTCACCGGTGGCACCCGAGAACGGCGAGGTGTCTCGAGCAGGGTCGACAGTATCTGTCATCACGCAAGTATGACCGTCCGCGCGTGCTTCGGCGTCCTTCTCGGGATTCCACCGCTACACGGGACCGGCGGGCTGGTTTCTCAACCCGACCGGTACCGATGGGTTATCCCCGTTGGCGCTGTCTACACCGAGGCCGTGGACGCATCACCGACCCGGTGCGGTGACCTGTCACACGGATAGCTGATGGTTTGTTCGTCGCTCGGCGGGTAGGGCTTGAACGTGGACGGCCACACCGGGCGCGTCCACTTCATAACTCCCGACACAGGAGGTGTGACACATGGCTGATCCGAACAACCCCGGACAGTTCGGCAACCGCTCCGACACCGCAGAGGCGGCCAGCAAGGGCGGACAGGCCAGCACCGGCAGCTTCGGTGAACCCAATGCCGCCGACCCGCACGAGGCCGGGCGCAAGGGCGCCGAGGCCCAGCCGCAGGAGGCGAAGGTCAAGGGCGGCCAGCACAGCCACGGCGGCCACTGACCACGTCATCGCGCGGGCCGGGTACAGACTCCCCCGGCCCGCGCACCGCGTTCAGCGGTAAGCACTTGAAAGTCGTTCTGTCGCACAGTGATCGCGCCCACCTGCGTGGGGCCCCGGCTGGGACACCGTATTCAGTTCGTATTCACGGTGTGATCCGCGATGGCGGCGGTGACCGGGCAGCGGTCGTCGACCGCGGACGGTTCGATGCCGTCGAAGATCGTGTCGAGGATGGCGGCGCGGTCGAGAGTGGGCGGGAAGACGTGGGTAGCGCGGGCACTGCGGATCACCGCGTGTAGGACGGCGGCGTAGATGTGTGTGCGCGGCGCGGTCAAACGCCAGCCGTGGCGTTCGTGGGCGCGCAATCGGGCGTCGATGGTGTCGAGGACGTCCACGATGACCTGGAGCTCGATTCGGTCGGAGTCATCGCAGGGCATGGCGGCCGCCGAGAAATGTTGCGCTGTAGCCGAACAACAGGTTCCGTCCGCATGCGAGATGCACCTGCATGGCGCGGTGGGCTCGGGCCGCCGTCAGATCGCCGGGATCGGTGTGGCACGACCACAATCCACGCACGGCGTACCCGATGGGAGCGGTCGCGCTGGTCGTCGGTTCAGCCTGGGGAGTCTGCCGTCTCTCACGTTCGATGCGGTCGATGATCGCCTGCACCGACCACGGGTTATAGCCGGACATTTCGATACCTCCCTGTCGTCGCTCGATTCAGGACACCACCGCGCCGTACGGGGTTAGGGTGAAACCGGGTATCCGATGAAGATTCGTCCAAACTCCCATGTGCCAATCCGAAAATGTTGTGAGCAGCACCCGATTCCGCGACCGGCTCGACCCGATTCGACCGTGATGGAGCACGCGATGGCCACCGCACATGACGACGACCCTGCTGAAGTAGCCTCGAGCTCAACGCTTCCACGCCGACAACTCGGCCGGTTCCTACGGGAGTGGCGTGACGCCAACGGATTCACCCTCGCTGCTGCCGCAAACCTGGTAGACCTGTCCACATCCGCGCTCCAGCGCATCGAGGCCGGTCAGACTCAGAAGGTGCGCAAGCAGGACGTACGCGCGCTGTGCGAGGTTTACGGTGTCGGTCCCGCCGACACCGCCGCGGCAATCGACCTGGCAGTTTTAGCTCGGAACCAAGGCTGGTATCACGCCTACGGTGGCCTGTACTCCGACGCATTCAATATGTACACCGGACTCGAGGCCGCCGCGTACCGGCTGATCACCTACCACGAACACGTCCCCGGCCTGCTGCAGACCGCCGACTACGCGCGTGCCGTGATCGGTGCGTATCCCGGTTTCACCGACGCCAGGGATATCGACCGTCGCGTCGAGCATCGGATGAGACGACAGACCATCGTCACTCGCAAGACGAGACCCGTCCTACTGGAGGTATTACTGCACGAATCCGCGTTGCACCGCGTGATCGGCGGCCCGCGCGTCATGGCGGCTCAACTGCGTCACCTCGCCGAGGCATCGAAGCTGCCCAACGTCACCCTGCGACTTCACCCCTACACTGCCGGGCTGACCTGGGGAATGCCACGTGGATCGTTCACTGTTCTGGAGTTCGACGCCGCCGATGGAGGCGTAGGCGAACCGCCGATCGTGTACATCGAGGGCGGGCCTACTCAGGACGTGTATCTGGAAAAGCCGGACGAAGTGCGACTCTATAGTGAGCTGGCTTCGGCTATCCGAAGCACGGCGTTGGAGGACGCACCGACCCGGGATCTCATTCGCCGGGTTACGAAGGAGTTCGAGCATGGCGAGCACTGACCTGTCCGGAGCCGCGTGGTTCAAGAGTAGCCACAGCGGCAGCCAAGGCGATTGTGTCGAGGTCGCGTGGCTGCCTGAAGGCCGTGTCGGAGTGCGGGATTCGAAGAATCCGACCGGCCCGGCCCTGGTTTTCACCCCCGGCGCGTGGGACGCCTTCACCGTGAGCACGGCATACGGGGAGTTCGACCGCCCGGCGTGATCTGCGATGCCGTCTTCGGGCGCGTCGCCTAGACGGACGGGTTCTGCGGTTTGCGGCGGCGCAGTCGCTGGCGGATTCGGGCGCGGAGGCCGACGGGGGTTTCGGGCGCGGGGGCGGTGGGGGGCTGTTCCGCCGCCGTCGCCTGCACGTATCGGATGTGCAGTTGTTCGCGGACCTGGTCCGGGGTGTACGCGCGGCGGCGGCGCTCGGCGCGCACGATCACCACGCCGGTCGCCACCACGCCGGCCGCACCCGCCAATCCCACTGCCTTCCACCACCTCATACCGCATAGGCTACGTCCATGACGGGGACGAGCATCGGACTCGACCGGGCGATCGAGCTCACCAGGACCGGTGATATCTGGTTGTTTCGTGGGTATTCGGCGGCCGATCGGGCGATTCGGATGACGACGAACAGTCCGGTGAACCATGTCGGCATGTCGGTGGTGCTCGATGATCTGCCCGCGCTGATCTGGCACGCGGAGTTGGGGCGTTCGCTGCCCGATATGTGGACGGGCACCGCGCATCGGGGCGTCCAGTTGCACAATCTGCGCGACGCCGTGCTGGTGTGGGCGCACCGCTACGGCCAGCGAGCTTGGCTGCGGCAGTTGGACCGCCCGGTGACTCGCGAGATGGAAGACGGCCTGCTGCGCACCATCGCCCGGCTCGACGGGACGCCCTTTCCCTCCACCGCGAGCCTCGCCGGGCGATGGCTGCGCGGCCGGGTCCGCATTCCGCGCCGCCGCGACGCGGCGGCCCGGGAGCTGGAGAGCGCCTACTGCGCGGAGATCGTGGCCGCGACCTATCAGTCGATGGGGCTGCTGCCGCAGCGCCGCAGCCCCAATTGGTATGACCCGGGCCGGTTTTGGAGCGGCGACGAATTGCGTTTGGAGAACGGTTTCGAGCTGGGCGGCGAGATCGAGGTGCGGGTGCCGGACCCACCGAACACCTGACGCCGGTCCGAGAACCGGCCCCGATCACGCACGCACCACGGCGGACGCTGCTCTCGGCGACCTCGGATGGCGCGCACATTCCGGGCGGCGGATCGGCCACGGCGCACACTCCCGACCACGGACCGCCCACAGCACACACTCCCGGGCGCGGACCGCCCACAGCGCACACTCCCGGGCGACGGATCGGGTTCGCGCCCGACTCGAATGCCGACACGTTCGACTACCGCACTCGAGCGCCCCCGAACACGGCGAGCAGATCCGACTTCCGGCCCCAGAGCTCACTCGCCGCGAGCGCCTGCTCGACGGTGAGCATGCCCGAGGCCAGCCCCAACACGACGGCGGAATCCCCACGCAGCACCGTGCCGGGGTCCTCGCCGCCACGCTCGACACGCGCACCGGTCTCGTCGACGTGCACGATCACGGTTTCGTCGTCGACGGCGAATCCGATCGTCGTCGGCTCGTCGGTGCGCCGGTCGCGCAGCAGCGCGTCGAGGGCGACCACCAGCCAGTGTCCACGGAAGGTGTCCTCCCCGGGCCCGGAGATCATCAGCGGGGTGCTCCATTTCACCAGCGCCGCAACGGTATCGCGGAGCTCGCTCCCCCAGGGCGTGAGCGTGTAGGCGACGCCGTTGCTCTCGGTGTCGAGGGTGCGGGCGACGACGCCCACCTCCTCGAGTTCCCGCAGCCGGGTGGCGAGCAGATTCGTCGCGATACCCGGCAGCCCGTTCAGCAGCTCGTTGTAGCGGGCGGGGCCGACGAGCAGTTCCCGCACGATGAGCAGACTCCACCGCGCGCCGACGACATCGAGCGCGCGCGCCAGACCGCAGTATTCCCCATAGGACCGCATTGCCCTTGCTCTCCTCGGCCCCCTACTTGACTTTCTACCGCTTACTTGAACATACCTCGGGAAGGCTCGACAGCTGTCGGCCCGGGCGTCGGTCGCCGGGTGCGGATTCGCCGGAACCACAAACTTCCGCGCCAGCCGGTGCCGTTCACCGTCTACGACATTCGTTCGGGTGCTTCATGATTCGCGCGGGAACTGCGACCTCCGCGTGCTCCCCCGACTCGGCGGCGAATCCGACCCCGCCGCCGTTCTGCGCCCGGCATGTCGGCAGCCCGCACAGCATCGTCACCGCCCACCTCGTCGACGCCGAGGGTGAGCCCACCGCACGGGTGCGCGACGAGATCCGCGCGACGAGATCATCGCCTTCCGCACCGGACGTCTCGGATGAGCGTGTCGACCGACGGCACGACCACACCGAACAGGTCGCCGATAGTGGTGAGAGCGGCGGTCTGGAGGTCAGCCGTGGGAACGGTGGAGCCGTCCGGCCCCGACAACGGCCGGGTGGCGGTCGGCACCACGCCCTCGGCGTACCGCGGCACCTTCCGAGGGCCGGAACCGAGGTCCGCGCGGACCTAATCCGCCGCCACCGCCAGGTAGGTGAGATAGCTGGGATGGTCGGGGTCGACAACTATGGTCTGGCCCTGGATCTTTCGCTTCACCGCGGGCGGCAGGAAGTGCCGTGGGACGCTGGTGGGGGCCACGGCGACGCGCAGGCGATGCCCGGCGCGCAACACCGCCTCGGTGGGGTTGATCTCGATATCCAGATCGAACGGCTCCCCCGGCACCACCGGCAGCACCGCGTCCGCGCGCAACGTGTGATGCGGGAACACCAGTTCACCGTTGACGTAGCGGCTCCGCCGCTCGTCGACCGCGCGCAGCGAGGACAGCAACGCACCCCGGGTGAGCGCCGCCGAGGTGCCGTCGGGCTCCACGTCGGTAACCGTGACCGACCAGAAGGCGTCCGTCCCATGTGCTTCGGCGCGCAGATGCACCGTGAGCGGGCCGGAGAGCACCAGATCGGTCGCCAGTGGTTCGGTCGTGAAGGTGACCGCGGTGGCCTCCGCGCGCCGGTCGTCGGCTCCGAAGCGGCGGCCGAACAGGGTGGCCACGCCCAGGGACATGAGGGCGGTGTTGCCGGAGGCCAGGCTGCCCCGGACGGTGGGCAACGGCAGCCGGGTGATCTCCTCGGGCGGAGCGGATTCCAGGGAGGCGTCGGTGTCGGCGTGGTCGGCGGCTCCGCTGGGCCGCGCGGTGAGGTAGAGCCGACGCACCTCGACGGCGGGGTCCGGGAACCGGGTTCGCGTCACCCATCCCCCGCCGCCCTGCCGCCGCACGGTCACCGGCCCGTACCCGTCGATGCCGTTGTCGATTCCCTTGAGCCACTTGTCGAACCACGCGCATTGCAGTTCGTCCAGGGCGGGCGGGTTCCCGGGTGCGCCGAATCCACTGCCGACGCTGATGTGGTAACCGTCGTCGACGAGCACCTGCTTCGCACCGTCGGTCAGCGCGAGTCGGTCGAACATGTGGAAGTTGGAGCGGTTGTAGACGTCGTGCCACGCGCCGTGGATCCAGGTCGCCGCCGTGACGTCCTCGAACCGGGGCAGCCGGGCCGCCCACTGGTCGTTGAGGAAGCCGTCGGGATGGCCGTCACCGGTGGCGATGCGGGCGGCGAGGCCCAATCCGCTTGCCGGATAGCGGAACCGATCCCGCAGGTACGGTCGCAACACCCGGTTGCGGACCATGCCGCGCGGGGAGGGCAGGAACTTCCCGGCGTTCACCGCCGCCAACCACACCGCCATGCCGGGCGTCGGCACGCCGCCGGTGAGCCCCAGCTCCCGCACCGGATCCTCACCGGCGACGATGGCGAAGACGGCGTCGAGGCCCTCCGGCCGCTGACCGGCCGCGATCAGGGCGGCGATACCACCGTAGGAGATGCCTGTGATCGCGAGATGTCCATCGCACCAAGGCTGTTCCCGTATCCACCGCAGCACCTCGACGTAGTCCTGATGTTCGCGTGGGCTGAAGAAGTCCCAGGTGCCGGTGGAGGAGCCGGTACCGCGCACATCGACCACCAGATCGGCGTACCCGCGCGACACCAGCGTGCGATTGAACGCCCACACGTCCACCGCGCCCCCGGCCGGGGTGTGCAGCAGGTCGCGGCCACGGAAGCGACGCCGATCCGACGGCCGCACCGCATGTCCCGCACGCCGCGCCACCCGCCCGAACCGCCCGGCGACCCGATTGCCCATGCGGTTGTACGGGGTGAAGTTCACGACGACCGGGAACGCGTCGGGCACCACCTCGGTGCGCCGGTAGGCGGGGCGGGTCAGATCGGCGCACAGCACCGCGCCGTCCGACATGGGGATCGTGACCGTGGTGTCCACGTGCACCGTGGGATACCGCTCCGGGCCGATATCGAACCGGGTGTCGGGCGGTAGGGGTACGGGAGCCGGGGTGATGGGTGCGGCCATGGAGCATCCTCTCGACATCGTTGTCTGGGCCACGATGGCCCGATCGCCATGCAACAACGGTAGTGCCGGACAAATAGTGCTGTCTACGGCTTGATTCGTCCGTCCCAGACGATTACGGTCCGTTATCTGATTCGTAACGGTTGACCTCAACCCAGGTGGCCGACGCCCTGCGCCTGGCCGAATCCGAGGCGCTCGCCGCCGACGGACGCGCCCCCACCTTCGACACCATCGTCGACAGCGCGCTCTTCCACGTCTTCGGCGAGGAGCCGGAACTGCGCGCCGAGTACGTGCGCAGCCTGCACGCGGTGTGCGAGCCCGGCGGTCGGCTGCACATCCTCGCGCTGTCGAATCGCGAACCCGGCATCGGCCCGCGCATCGGCGACGACATCATCCGCGAATCATTCAGCGACGGTTGGGAACTGGAGGAACTGAGCCCGTCCCGCTATCTCGGCCGGGTCACCGAACCGGTGGCGGCGGAGGCGGCGGGACTGGAGGTACGGGACGGCCGGGTGGAGGTGGCGGCCTGGCTGGCCCGCCTCCGTCGCCGGTGACCGTCACCTCGGTCCGTCACCGCAGTCCCGAAAAGTCCCGCAGCACCACGTGGTTGCGGTCGGCGCAGCTGCCCAGCGCGTAGTCCGGCAGCAGGCCGAGATACTGGCGGCGCGTGCGGGTGCTCCAACGCCGCGCCGCCATCGCCCGGGTCTTGTAGAAGTTGACCGTATAGCCGCCCTCGTACACCCGCAGCAGCACATAACCGCCGGGATATTCCTTCACCGAGGCGATTTCGAGGAACTCGACGCCCACCGCGGTGTCCGGCCGGGTGCGGCGGGTGCGGTGGGTGTGCCCGCTGTGGTGCAGGAACACCCCCGGCGCGGCCCGGTAGAGCGCGTGCAGCGCGGCGGCGCTCGCGCGATCCAGGACGAATCCGGGTCCGTGCGAATTGCTCACGGCGGCATGGGCCGTCACCGGATGATGACCGAAGACGAGGGTGGGGCGGTCCGGTTCGGCGGCCAGCAGTTCGCGCAGAGCGGCGCGCTGGTCGGCGTCGAGGATGCCGCCCGCACCGCGCGGGCGCGTGGTGTCCAGGCCGATCAACCGCAACCCGCCCAGTTCGTGGTCGACGAGCCGCTGGTGCGGATGGAAGACCGAACCCCACGGGTCGTCGTCGGCGTCCTCGAGCTGGTCGTGATTGCCCCGGCAGACGAAGTAGTCCCGGCCCAGCGCACCCCAGCCGTCGAGTCGGTCGCGCACGCCGCGCGACTGCTCCGGAGAGCCCTCGTCGGTGAGATCGCCCGCCACGACCAGATGGTCGGCCGCACGATCCGGGGTCCGGAGGTCGTCGAGCACGGCCCCCAGCATCATGTCCGGATGGTCCTCGTCCTCGTGGCGCATGCCGCTGGGCACGCCGGGCAGGAACAACCCGCTCTCCCGTTCGCCGAAGTGAATGTCGTTGGCCAGGGCGATGGTTCGCAGCAGCCGTCCCGGCGGTGGGGTGGCCGTGGTGACGACGCCGGTCGATTCGGGGGCGTCGGCCTGCAAGGTGACCAGGGTGCGGGCCGGGCGGGCGCGCACCCCGTCGGAGTACGCCTCGAAGCGGTAGGAGCGTCCCGGCTCCAGGCCGGTGACCTCGGCGTAGTGGTAGGCCGTACGACGGGTGTCGGCGAACCGGACCGGCAGCGATCCGACGCCGTCCGCGGGACCGATCCGCACCTCGGTGTCGGCGGGCACCGGCCGCGGCCGTCCCAGGCGGTCCCGGGTGCGCGTGGTCCAGGTGAGCACCACCGAGGTATCGGTGACGGTGACCACCTCGAGATCCGAGGCACGCACCGAATCACGCTGCGGACGAGCGGATTCCACTCGCACCACGGTGAAGTGCGAGCGACGGTACACCGGTGTGCGCACCGTGAGGGCGGCCGCTCCGGCGGCGACATTCGCCAGCCATACGGTTCGAAGCAACGGATCCACCATGGTGCCCTCCACGATGTCGGCTCAGCTGTATTCCGACCGTACGGTGGACAGTTGAACGCTTCGGAGCCCGCGCATGACGTTTCGAGTCTGGACCGGCGAATTCTGTCGCGGGCCGGGACGGCCGCGAACGCTCAGGCCGTGCGCGACGACCGTTCCGCCCCCGGCGCGCCCGACGCCCCGACCAGTTCGGCGAAGCGGGCGGCCACCTTGACGTGGTACATCTCGAACAGATCCTCGAACAGCGCCAGCTGCGCCGCACTCGGTCCGCCGTCGGACTCCCACACCGCCAGCAGGGCGCGCCACACCAGGACGTGCAGGTCCGGTCCGGCGGCGTAGTACGCGGCGACCGCCTCGGGCACGTCCAGCACCGTCTCGCCGATGGAGTTCAGCACGGCCCGGCGCATACCGAGGTCGAGCACGGTGAGCAGCCGCCGCACCAGATCCAGTTCCAGGGCGAGCATGGCACGATGATCCGGATCGGGCATTCGGGCAACGGTTTCCAGCTCGTCCACGGCGGCCGCCAATTCGTTCGGATCGAGCCGCTCATCGCCGTCGGTGTAACCCACGAGAGCGTCCAGGACGATGCCGCGCTCCTCGGCCACGATGCCGCGGAACATCTCCGCGGCCACCTCGGGCGCGCCCAGTGAGAGCTGGAAGACCCGACGGTAGACCTCCGCGCCCCCGTCCGAGCGCACATCGCGAATCACGAAGCCCTTGCCCCGGTACGCCTGGGCGAACCCGTAGGACTCCAGCCTGCCGAGCACCAGCTGCGCGGTGGCCCGGTTCATCTCGAACTCCTCCGCGACCTGCCGCACCGAGGGCATCAGGTCACCCGGTTCGTACACTCCCTCGACGACACGGCGGGCCAGCTCGTCCGCGACATCGGCGACTACCGTCTGAGCTCCCATCGCATCGTCCCTTCCTGCCGTTCAACGTCTGAGACAGTCTAGCGCCCCGGGAGCGGCTCACCTCCGCATCCGAACGTGTGGCTGCGCACAACCCGCCGCCGCGTGCTATCCCGACGCCGTCGCCCCGGCGATTCGGGCCAGATTCACCACGCTGGCTCTTGTCCGCGCGTCCCGGCGACTCACAAGATGAGGGGATGACCGCCGAACCCGCCCTGCTGCCGTCCTCGATACGGGAGGCCTTCGCACCCGCCGTCACCTATCTGAACGCCGCCAGCTACGGACTGATGCCGATCACCGCGGTGGACGCGGCCGGAGCCGCCGAACGCGAACGCATGCGCGGCGAGTTCGACATCCCCGCCGTCGACGCCGTGGCCGCCTCCTGCCGGGAATCGTTCGCGCGGCTCACCGGGATGCGCGCCGATCAGGTGGCGCTCGGCTCGCAGGTATCGCAGCTGGTGGGCCTGGTGGCGGAGAGTCTGCCCGCGGGCGCGCACGTACTCGTGCCCGAGGGCGAGTTCACGTCGGTGCTGTGGCCGTTCCTGGCCCGGCCGGAACTGCACGTGCGCACCGTCCCGTTGGCCGATATCCCGGAAGCCGTTCGCCCGGAAGACGATCTGGTGGCCGCCGCGGCGGTGCAGTCCGCCGACGGCGCGGTGCTCGATCTGCCCGCCACCGTCGCTGCGGCCCGAACCCACGGAGCGCGAACGCTGCTCGACCTGAGCCAGGCCGCGGGCTGGTATCCCGTGCACGACACCGGGGCCGACTGGGTGGTCAGCGTCGGATACAAGTGGCTGCTCGGCGCGAAGGGCACCGCCTACCTCGCGGGCACCGACGAAGCACTGAATACGCTGCGGCCCTTGGCCGCCGGGTGGTACTCGGGCTTCGACCCGTGGCAGACCTGCTACGACGGCCCGCTGCGGCAGGCCGAGGACGCCCGCCGCTTCGACGTCTCGCCCGTCTGGCCCGCCGTGCTGGCCCAGCGCCCGGCGTTCGACCTCATCGAAGCCGTCGGCATCGAGGCCATCCACCGGCACGATGTCGCACTGGCCAACCGGCTGCGCGCGGGACTGGGCCTGCCCGAGGGTAATTCGGCGGTGGTCTCGCTCGCCGTCACCCCGGACACCCTGGAGCGGCTGCGGGCGGCCAAGGTGGTGGGCTCACTGCGCGCCGGACGGCTGCGGCTGGCCTGCCACCTGTACAACACCGAGGACGACATCGACCGCGCCCTGAACGTGCTGAACGGCTAGCTCACGGCGCCAGTTCCACGCCCCGCAGCCGTAGATCGGCGGCGATCCAGTCCACCCCGGCCGCGGTCGCCTCCAGGGTGTCCGGCCCGATCCAGCGGGCCAGACCCCACAGCGTCAGCGCGGCCGCGACCGGACGCCACTCGGCGACGATCTGCGCCGGGGCCGCCTTGTGCCGGGGTGTGCCACCGGCGTTCACACTCGACCCGCACACCAGCCGGTAGAGCAGGCCGCGCAGCCGGTGCGCCGGTGTTCCCGCGGGCTCCCCCGACGGCACGGCGGCCGAATCCCGCTGCGCCCCGGTCAATTGATGGACTTCCTCCGGTGTCAGGAAGCGCCGCGACGGCCACTCCGCCAGCCCCGCGAATTCGCGCTCCTGCCCCACCCCGTTCGCCTTCACGACGCCACCGTATGCGAGCGGCGACCGCGACCACACGACCCCAACACCGTGGGCATCCCGGACCCGGTGGGGACAGTGACGCCGATCTGAGGCCGGTCCATCGGCCCCGGGGCACTGTGGGATAGGTGCCGGGCACTGTGGGATCGATGCCGGGGGCACTGTGGGATCGATGTTGGGGCACTGTGGGATCGGCGGCGAGTGTGGTTGGGTTGTCGGGGTGGACGGAACTCCCTTCGGACGCTATCGCCTCCTCGGACTGCTCGGCGAGGGTGGCATGGGGCAGGTCCATCGCGCCTACGACACCGAGACCGATCGGGTGGTCGCGCTGAAGGTGCTGCCGCCCGACTTCGCCCACGATCCCGTGTACCGGGAGCGATTCCGCCGGGAGGCGCAGGCGGCCGCCAAACTGACCGAGCCGCACATCATTCCGATCCACGCCTACGGCGAGATCGACGGTCGGCTCTTCCTCGACATGCGGCTCGTCGAGGGCATCGACATGTCCACCCGGCTGGCCACCGACGGCCCCATGTCCCCGACCGCGGCGGTGTCCTATGTCGGCCAGATCGCCGCGGCACTGGATGCCGCGCACCGGGCCGGACTGCTGCACCGAGATGTGAAGCCCTCCAATGTGCTCACCACCGCGGACGGTTTCGCGTACCTCATCGACTTCGGGATCGCACGCGGCGGCGGCGACAGCAGCCTGACCACCACGGGCGCGGCGGTCGGCACTTTCGCGTACATGGCTCCCGAGCGGCTCGCGCACGACGAGTGCGACGGCCGGGCCGATGTGTACTCGCTGGCCTGCGTGCTCTACGAATGCCTCGCCGGGGCGAAGCCGTTTCCCGGGGACAGCGTGGAGCGGCAGATCGCCGCGCACCTGTCGAAACCGCCGCCGCGTCCTTCGCTGGCGGACGCGCGGATTCCGGCGACCTTCGACGAGGTGATCGCGCACGGAATGGCGAAGGACCCGGCGCAGCGCTATCCGTCCGCGGGCGCGCTGGCCGCGGCCGCGCGGGAGGCGCTGACGGGCGGCGTGGCCGAGGCGGGCGGCGGGTCGTCCAGAACGGCCGCCACGCAACTCAATACGACGCCCGCGCCCCCGCCCACCCCGCCGTATTCGCATCCGGTGTGGACCCGCACCAGGGCGACACCGGGCACGTCGACGCGCCGGACCGTGCTGGCCGTGAGCACCGGGGTCGCCCTGCTGCTCGTGGCGGCGGTGGTGATCGGCCTGCTCGTGGACCGCGAGTCGTTCTCGGCGGGGCCGACCGGCAGCGCGAGTCCGGGGCCGCCGCTGGCGACGTCCACGGTCGCGGCGACAACCGGTGCGACGACACCGCCCCTGACGCCGACCGCGCCCGCACTGGGCCCGTGGCGGGCCGACACGACCACCGAGGTCACCGCTCCGGAGTCGAGCGCCGTCGGGCTGGCGAACTACGTCCGCGACCACTACGCCCTGCTGCCGTCCGACACCGCCGCCGCGTGGGCCCGCCTGACACCGCGCTATCAGGGCTTCGTCGGTGGCTACGCCGCGTATCAAGACTTCTGGGGCACAGTCGGTTCCGTCACGGTTTCGGAGGTAAGTCCGAATCCGGCGGATCTGACGGTCACCTACCGGCTCTCGCTCCGCTACGCCGACGGTCGCACCGGAACCGAAACCCGGCGGGCTCAGTTGGTGCGGACGGATGACGCGTACCGGATCGACAGCGCGGAGCTCGTACCCTGACACGCGCGATCCGAAACCTTTATGTCCGTTTCATTGCAGGTCATCCGACCGAACCTAACGGTGCGTAATCGAGCGATTGTTGGGCGTGTCGCGCGCGGCACGCCGAGACGGACTGGACTGAGGGCAAATCCCCAGTTTCGTCTGAGCGAGCCATCGACTATTAATGGCATGTGCGATTGCCACTCGTGAACACCTGTCCAGGGTCGGATCGTCTGCTGCGGGAGGAGATATGACGATCGAGTTTCCGTTCGAGGACGATGTCACGCAGCTAGCCAATCGCGTCGAGAAGGCGCGGGGACGGCTGGCGTATCAGTTCGATCCTGCCCTGACCGAAGCGCTGTCCGAAGACGAGCTGGCTGCCGAACGGGAGCTGGCCGAACGGATTCGCATCCAGGACCGCGAACAGCGATGGAAGCAGGTCCAGGCCACCGCGGCGGCGGCCGACCGCGCCAGGGCGACCGGCGAGGAGATCGAGAAGGCCGATATGCGAGATCTGCTGATGGCGCGCAAGGCCATCGCCGCGCAGCGACGCGAATCCAGCCCGCATGCGAAACTGGCCTCGCTCTACAAGCACCGTGCGTGGTCCCTGCGCGCCCTGGCCGGTGTGGTCGGCGCGGGCATGCTGTGGTCCGCGGTCAACGTGCAGCAGAACATCGCGCCCGGCGGCCCCGGCAATCCGCTGTTCTGGTTCAGCTACCTGCTCGAAGGCATGATCAGCGTCTGTCTGATCATCATCATGATCGGCACCAACAAGGTGGCCGAATGGGGTGTGCTGGAGAACCGCCGCCAGGTGCACATCGCCGAATTCGCCCTGCTCTCACTGACCGTCGGCCTCAATACCTACCCGTACGTGGCCGCCGGGGACTGGTACGAGACCGCGGTGCACGCCGTCGCGCCGGTCATGATCGGCGTCGCGCTGCTCATCCACAATGCCGTCAGCGCGCGCTACGGCCAAGCCATCGGCCATGCCACCGAACAGATTCGGGGCCTGCCCGATCCGGCCGAGCAGATCCGGCAGAAGTTACAGGTGCGCAGGCTCTCCACCATGGCGGACTACAAGATGACCGCGCCGCACCAGGCCGTCGAGAAGGCACCCGAGCGCACCGAGACCAAGGAGGGCAGCCCGAAAGATCCGGTGCTGGACGCGGAAACGGTTCCCGCCGAGGATGCCGAAGCCGCGGGCAAGGGCCGCACTCCGGCCCTCGAGGCTGCCCCGGCCGACCGCAAGGGCACCCCGGCGACCACGAAGAACGGTGCCGCACCCAAGCGCAACGGCACCGCGTCGGCCACCGCCGCCACGAACACCATCCCGGCCCCCGCGGCGCCGGAGAAGCGCACCACGGCGGCCGAGACCACCCGCGCGTCGGCCGCTGCGGCCGCCGAGCTGGACGCCATCTGGGCCGAGACCATCAGCTCGCCGGTGATCGCGGGCAAGAACAAGGACGACAAGGACGGCTCCGACGCGAGCGATATCTACGACACGGGTCAGTTCCGCGTCGCGGACGACCTCGAGCGTGAACTCGCCGAAATGCAGGCCGAGCGCCGTCGCGCCCGCACCACCAAGCAGCGGCGGAACTGAACCGGCCGCTCCTGAGCGCAATCGCTGACGTCCCGGTCGGATGCATCCGACCGGGACGTCGGCGTTCCGGCCATCGGATGTCGATCGGTCAGTAGCGGCGGGCGCCGGTGATCGGCATATCGCCGAGTTCGGTCTCGGTGACGCCGACGCCGTAGGTGGAGGCGTGGATGATCCGGCCGTCACCCGCGTACAGCGCCGAATGCCCGCCGCCGTAGAACGACACCAGATCGCCGGGCTGGAGCTCGTCCACGCCGACCGGGGTGCCGACGGCCAACTGGCCCTGACTGGTACGCGGCAGATCCACTCCCGCCTCGCGATAGGACCACTGCACCAGACCGGAGCAGTCGAAGGAGTCCGGCCCCGTACCGCCCATGCGATAGGCGGTGCCCAATTTGGAGCGGGCGGCCTCGACGGCCCGCTCCCCCGTGGTCGGACGGTCCGGAACCGCCACGGGGGCCGGATGGTCGGTGACGCCGGGGATGCCGACCAGTGGGGGCACACCGTCGGGCACGGGGAACGTGCCGAGCCCCGCGACGGTGACGCTACGGGAAGCCGCCGGGGCGGCGGCTGGTTGCGGCGCTGGCGGCGCCATGGCCGCCGGGGCGGCGTCGGGGACGGTGAGCACGCCCGGCGCGGTATCGAACGTCGATGCGCCCGGCGCGGGTCCGGGGCCGAAGCCGAAGCTGCCCGCGATGTCGTTCGGAATCTCGATGACGCCGAAGCCGGGCACCGCCACCGGCTCGGCCTTCGCCGAACCAGCGGAGTAGAGCAGAGCCACGGCGAGGCCCGCGGCGCCGAGCGCCCCGACCACCAGTGGCCGCCAAGAAATGTGCCGTGCGAAGAAACGAAACCGTTGTCTGTCTCCGCCTGTTTCCATGATGCAGTCCTCCGATCGAGCTGTGAGCTACTCGGTTGACACTCATCACATCCACACTTCGACATTGCATGGTTCGCTTGTTCACAGGGTTATGCACAGTCCGACACGCGAGTTTCGATAACGAACGACTAACGTAACGCACCACAATGCGGCGCATCGCTGTGTCCAATTGGACACAGCGGACCGGGCGGCAGGCACGAGAATCCGGTCGTCACGGCGATTTTCGGCGCCCAATCCGGAGGCATCGCACGCATGCGTGCGAGACTTTTCCGGCATCCGCCGACGCTCCTCATCTTTGGAGGATTGTTCATGATCAAACCCCCTGGAACTGCGGCAATCCCCCGTGAACGCGATGAGTTCGGCGCACGCGACGGTCTTCTGGGCGAGGTTTCGGCCTGATGCGGAAATCCTCGTCCGACAGTGCCGAATACCCGCCGTCGCGCAATATCGGATGGCAGCGATCGGAATTCGAGGACGGCATTGCGGAGGGCAGCCCGATAGCCATTCGACTGGGCACGGTACCGCCGCCGCAGGAGGCCGCGCCCACCGTGCTGGAATTACCCTCGCTCGCGGCGGGTGAGGGACCGCTGAGCGAATGCGAGCACGCACAGCTGGCCGTCTGCGAATCGTCGATCGATACGCTGCGCCAGGCATTCTGGTCGGCCGGGCGGGCATTGCAGATCGTCCGCGACGGCCGCCTCTACCGCAATGGGTACGCGACCTTCGACGACTACGTGGAGCAGCGCTGGGATATGCGGCGCTCCTACGCCCACAAGCTGATTCGCGCCTGGCCGCTGGCCGCGCGCCTGCACCGGCACGCGCCCGCCATCAACGAGGGCCAGATTCGCGAACTGCTGCCGGTGGCGGCCGAACACGGCGACGACGCGGCTGTGACGGTCTACACCACCCTCGCCGCCGAGAACGTCAAGATCACCGCCGCCACTCTCCGCGAGGCGGTGGCGCTGCTGCCGCCGCGCTTCGACGAAGCCGATGTGGTCGAACGACTGCGCGCCTGGCAGCGCGGCGACCGCCCCGAATCCACGACCGCCCGCCGCGCCGGGCCCTTCGCCGCGATGGAGGCGCGCCTCGCCGCCCTCACCCGCCGCGCGGTCCGCGAGTCCAGCGGCGACCCCGCCGCCGCCCGCGAATTCGCCGCCGCACTGCGCACTCTGGCCGAACGAATCGAGCAGCAGATCGGCTGACGATGCACCACGCGGTGCCGCGGCACAACACGCGTTCGTACGACCGGCCGCGCGCCCCGTCGCACCCGGTCCGGGTTCGAACGATCCGCCGTACCGCAACCCGGAGTAGGCGCGCGCCTCGTCCGCACCCAATCCGGGTTCGAACGATCCGCCGTACCGCGACCCGAAGTAGGCGCGCGCCTCGTCCGCACCCAATCCGGGTTCGAACGATCCGCCGTACCGCGACCCGAAGTAGGCGCGCGGCTCGTCCGCGCCCCTCGGCTCGGGCGGACGCGTTCGGTGATCGGGCATTAGTCCAGTGCCCGCGACCCGAAAGGCGGGATCACTGCGTGCACCCCGACCCGAAACACGGGGCCTCGGTGTCAGCGGGGAGAGCGGGTGGTCTACTCGCCCACCGCGCGGCGCATGCGGGCGCCCGCGGCGCGCTCGCGGGTTTCACGGGCGGTTGCGGCGTCGAACATCTCCAGATGCTCGAACATCGGATCCTCGTCGTCGGGTTCCAGGAGCGTGGCGCGTCGCAGCCGGGTGCGCGCGCTCTCCCGGTCGGGTGAACGGTGATCGACGACGCGGCGTGGAGACTCCTCCTCGTCGTCGTCCGCATCCCCGCGGTGGCGGTTGCGGGCCAAACGGGCGGTGCGGCGGCGGCGGATATCCTCCTCGATCCGCACCTGCTTGCGCAGGTAGGCCAGATAGCCCACCAGGACGGCCGCGGACAGCGCGCACAGCCCCCACACCCGCGACGACACCAGCAGTCCGCCCGCGGCGAAAAGCACCACGCTGCAAGCCAGTCCGAGCACGGCCCGCTGGCGGAAGCGGTAGCGGGCGGCGCGGGCGATGGCATCGGCCTCCGGGTCGTAGCCGCCGCGACCGCGACGGGAAGGCACGAAATCCCGCTCGTCGTACTCGGATTCGTCCTCGTCGTACGGCTCCGGCGTGCGGGCGGCGGGAATTCGGGCCATGACGGTCGAGGCGCGCGCCGCGGCCGGAACTGACTCGTCGTCCGCCACGTGGTCGCGATCGTCTGTGCCTGAGTCGGATCCGGCATCGGAGTCGACGTCGTAGTCGGAGCGAGGGTCGGCATCCGAAGGGGGGTCGTCGTGCATATCCGCCTCGTAGGCGGCATCCCGCTCGTAGTCGTCGCGCACGTCATCGTCATCGACGCCGTACCCGTCGACCGGGGCTTCGCCGTGGATCCCGGGATCGTCGGCATCGAACTCGTCGGCCGCCTCCACCCGATCCTCGTCCGCGTCGACGAATTCGTCGTCGAGGTCCGCGCCGGACTCCGCGTTCGGCGCGACAACCGTATCGACTTCGCGGTCGGCCTCGAAATCGTCGTCGCCGGTGGCGGTCTCGTCGTCCGATCTCGTCATCCGATCCTCCGCATCATCGGTGTGGGGATGCTCAACTCTCCGGGTGGGTACATAGTCGGGGTCGGTGTCATGGCCGGCGGCGGGCCGTTTCCTGATGAGTCGCTTGGCGTCACCACGATGCAACACCCGGGTCGCCAGGGCCGCGTCGGTCGTCTGCCGAATGCGCGGGTGCCGTCCGGCGAGCATGGGGAACAGCACGAATACCCAGAGCACCACCAGACCGATCCACAAGATCGAATTCGGCATCGTGCTCCACCTCCGTCCCGCCAGGCCCCAGTCCCTTCGACAGCAGTCCCTTCGACATGCGCCGCATGGTGGTGCAGGCGCACCACCGACGTCCGTAGGCTAATTCGGCAACATAGGAATTCCCGGCAGGCGCGCCGTCCACACCCGCCACACTAGTCACAGGAGTTAACCCGGGGTTGCCCGTCCGGTACGTATGAGGCGATTCACCACCGTGCCCGACACCTCCTCGACCGTCATGCCGACGAGCAGATGGTCACGCCACGCGCCGTCCACGTCCAGATAGCGCTGCAGCAGCCCTTCCTCCCGGAACCCCACATTGCGCAAAACCGCCTGGCTGGCCAGGTTCTCCGGGCGCACGGTGGCCTCCACGCGGTGCAGCCCGACCTCTCCGAAGCAGTGGTCCAGGCCCAGCGCCAGGGCGGCCGTGGCCACGCCCTGACCGCCCACCTCCTTGGACACCCAGTAGCCGATCCAGGCCGAGCGCAATGCGCCGCGCACGATATTGCCGACCGTCAGCTGCCCGCTGAACTGGCCCTCGACCTCGATCACGAGCGGGATCATCGCGCCACGCCGCGCCTCGGCCTTCAGACTCGACCACAGCGCCGGCCAGTTCGAGGCGTGATTGCGCGCCTCCCAGGAGCCGCGCCCGGTCGGCTCCCACGGCTCCAGGTGTTCTCGATCACGCAGCCGAATCCGGCTCCAGGCGCTCGCATCCCGCAAACGAATGGGGCGCAGGGTCACGCGTCCGGCCGCCACCCGCACCGGACCCAGATGAGCGGGCCACCCGGGATGCTGACCAGCCCGGAAGACATTCATGTCCACCCGTCACCCACGCTGCGCGAGAAAGGCGACCCGCACCTCGTCACCGGTGCGCACCTCGGTGACCTCCGGATCGATCACGATGAGCGAATTGGCCTCCGCGAGCGTGGCCAGCAGGTGCGAGGACGCGCCGTTGGGGCCGCCCAGGGGCTGCACCAGATACTCGCCGGTCTGCTCGTCGCGCATGAGTTGGGCGCGCAGATAACCGCGCCGCCCGGGAATGGAGGAGATCGGCAGGATGGTGCGCGCCTTCACGATGCGGCGCATGGGATGGCGGCGGCCCAGCGCGATGCGGATCAGCGGGCGCACCATCACCTCGAAGACCACCAGCGCGCCAACGGGGTTCGAGGGCAGCAGGAAGGTGGGCACCTCATCGCGCCCCAAACGCCCGAACCCCTGCACCGAGCCCGGATGCATGCCGACGCGGGTGATCTCCAGTTCGCCCAGGCCCTCGAGCGCCTCCCGGATCTGCTCCGAGGCCCAACCGCCGACCGCGCCCGCGATCACCACGACCTCGGAGCGCACCAACTGTCCCTCGACCACATCGCGCAGCCGCTTGGCGTCGCCGCTCACGATGCCGACCCGGTTCACATCGGCTCCGGCGTCGCGTGCGGCGGCGGCCAGGGCGTAGGAGTTCACGTCGTAGACCTGACCGGGTCCGGGGGTGCGGTCGATGTCGACCAGTTCCCCGCCCACCGACAGCACCGACAGCCGGGGGCGCGGATGCACCAGCACCTTGTCGCGGCCGACCGCCGCCAGCAGGCCCACCTGCGCCGGACCGATAATGGTGCCCGCGCGCACGGCGAGGTCACCGGGCTGCACATCGTCGCCGATGCGGCGCACGTAGTCGCCGGTGCGCACCGGCTCGTAGACCTTCACCCGCGCCCGGCCGCCGTCGGTGAAGTCCAGCGGCAGCACCGCGTCGGCGAGCGTGGGCAGCGGGGCGCCGGTGTCGACGCGCACGGTCTGCCTGGGCTGCAAGCGAATCGGCTGCCGTGATCCGGCCGCCACCTCCCCCACCACGGGAAGGGACAGATCAATGGGGTTGCCGTCCTCGTCTCGGATATCGGCGCCCGCACCCGAGACATCGACGCTGCGCACGGCGTAGCCGTCGATGGCCGCCTGGTCGAAGCCCGGCAGCGGGCGCTCGGTCACCACGTCCTCGGCGCACAGCAGCCCCTGAGCCTCGGAGATCGCCACCCGTACCGGGCGCGGCGCTACGGCCGCCGCGGTCACCTTGATCTGCTGATCCTCAACCGAGCGCATTCAGCCCTTCCTCGTTCCAACCCGACCCAACCGGTCACGCGGATCATTCGTACGAGGTCGGCTGCGGATCCCAATCCGGACGCAGGCGCTGTTCCAGCCACTCGCGTAGGGCGGGGCCGTATTCCTCGCGTTGCAAAGCGAAATCGACCGCAGCACGAAGATAGCCGCCCGGGTTGCCGAGATCGTGGCGCGACCCACGATGCACCACCACGTGTACCGGGTGATCCTCGGCGATCAGCAGCGCGATGGCGTCGGTGAGTTGCAGCTCACCGCCCGCGCCGGGCTCGATGCGGCGCAGGGCGTCGAAGACGGCGCGGTCGAGCAGGTAGCGGCCCGCCGCCGCGTAGGTCGAGGGGGCGTCCTCCAGTTTGGGCTTCTCCACCATGCCGTTGACCTTCAGCACGTTCGGAGTGCCGCCCGCCACCGGATCGACGTCGAAGACGCCGTAGGCGCTCACCTGGTCCTTGGGCACGTCGATGGCGCACAGCACCGAGCCGCCGAAGGTGTCGCGCACCCGGTTCATCACGGCCAGCACGCCGCTGGGCAGCACCAGATCGTCGGGCAGCAGCACGGCGACGGCCGTCTCGTCATCGTCGAGCACCGACTCCGCCTGCGCGACCGCATGTCCCAGCCCGAGGGGCTCCTCCTGCACGACGGAGGTGACGTCGAGCAGGGCCGGGGCCTTGCGCACCTTTTCCAGCAGCGCGAACTTGCCACGCTCGGCGAGCGTGCCCTCGAGGACCAGATCCTCGACGAAATGCGCGACCACCCCGTCCTTGCCGGGCGAGGTCACGATGACCAGGCGGCTCGCGCCGGAGTCGGCGGCCTCGGTGGCGACCAACTCGATACCGGGGGTGTCGACCACCGGTAGCAGTTCCTTGGGCACGGTCTTGGTCGCGGGCAGGAACCTGGTGCCGAGTCCGGCCGCGGGCACCACCGCGGTGCGGAAGCACGACCCGTTCCCGGACTGTCCGGCATCTGCTGTCATGAACACACCCTATCCATCCGTCACCTGGGCCGAAGACGCGTTCGACAGCGCTCCGACATGCCGGAGAGCCTATGCGGCGAAACCGTGACGAGCGCGTCGAACGTCACTGCTCACACGGGGATAAGCTGCCCGTTCGGAGGGGTGCCGAAACCGTCCACAGCGCCCCGCTATCGCGTGGCAACAGCGATATTCGCAGCTGGCGGCGGAAGTCTCAGGTCGAAAATCGGACACTGCGACACCTATCACACCGCCGTATCGGCGTCGGGGGACGGCGCCGGCGACACCTAGGGTGAGGCCGTGACGACAACCGGTGAATGGGACAAGCAGGCATGGCGGGCCGAGATACTGGCACGCCGTGCCGCCGTCTCCGCCGAGCAGCACGCGACCGAGGCCGCGGCCCTGGCGGCCGGAGTGACGGCACTGCGTGCCAGCGGCTGGGTGTGCGCCTACGTCCCGGTCGGCACCGAGCCCGGCTCACCCGCCCTGCTCGACGCGCTGCGCGCCGGCGGCGCGCGGGTGCTGCTCCCGGTCACCGGCCCACCCGGACCGCTCACCTGGGCCGAATACCTCGGCGGCGACCGCCTCCGCCGCGCCCGCTACGGCCTGCTGGAACCGGACGGCCCGCCCGTCCACGACGCCCTGGGCCTGGCCGAGCTGATCCTGATTCCCGCCCTGGCCGTGGACCGCCGCGGCGTCCGCCTGGGCCGCGGCGCGGGCTACTACGACCGCACCCTGCACGCCGCCCGCCCCGCCGCCCGCCTCATCGCCGTGGTCCGCGACGACGAACTGGTGGACCACCTCCCGGAAGAACCCCACGACCACCGCATGGGCTGGGCCCTGACCCCCCACCACGGCCTCCGACAACTGGCGGCCGACGCCAACGACTGACCCCCGCCCCTGGAACAAGTGGTCGATTACCCGCGTTGGCACTATCGGCTGTAGAGTGCTAAGTCGACTGAGACCGTGGAGGTAATCCGATGCCTACTTACTCGTACGCCTGCACCGAGTGCGACAACAAGTTCGACATCGTGCAGTCCTTCTCCGATGACGCGCTGACCGTCTGCCCCGCGTGCGACGGCAAGCTGCGCAAGCTGTTCAACTCGGTGGGCATCGTGTTCAAGGGCAGCGGCTTCTACCGCACCGACAGCCGCAACGGGTCGACCTCGAGCGAACCGGCCAAGGCGGCGGCGTCCTCCGACGGCGGCTCCACGAGCAGCGGTGCCACGTCCACCGCGTCGACGGCCTCCTCCGGCTCCAGTACGAGCTCCAGCACCTCCGCGGCCTGACGGTCCGGGGCCTGAAACAGGCTCTGTCCACACCACTTTCGTTATCCACAGCCGACCCCTTCGGCAGCCGTCTCCGGGGTCGGCCCAGCCGTGCGCGGTTCTAGGCTCCGAGCCATGAACCGATTGCGCTCCGCGCTCGCCGAACTGCCGCGACCACCCTGGTCGGACGGCGCCGTCCCGCGCCGACTGGTGGCGGTGGGCCTGCTGGTGCTGGCGGCCGCGCTGGCACTGCGCGGCGACCCGGCCGACCGGCGCACCGAGGTGGTGGTCGCCGCCCGGGAGCTACCGCCCGGACATACGCTCGGCGCACCGGACATCCGCAGCGTCGGCCGCGAGACCACCGGTCTGCCGGAGGGTTTCGCGGAAGATCCGGCCGCACTGCTGGGTGCGACGCTGACGGGCGCGGTGCGCGCGGGTGAGATCCTCACCGATGTCCGCGTCGTCGGTCCCCGGCTGGCCGCCGCGGCGGCCGGTACCCCCGATGCGCGCATCGTCCCGATCCGGCTGGCCGACGAGGCGGTCGCGTCCGTCCTGCGCGCCGGTGATCGCGTGGACGTGGTGGCGGCGGAGGCGGATCCGGGCGACACGGCCCGGGAGCAGCGCTCGCGGCGGACCGCCGAAGCCGACTCCGTGCCGCCGGTGCGCGTGCTGGCGACCGATGCCGCGGTGGTGCTGGTCTCCGGGGGCGACGGGCCACGCGAGTCCGGTGAGCGGGTGGTACTGGTGGCGCTCGACGCCCGCCATGCCACCGCGGTCGCCGCCGCCTCGCTACGCACCGCCCTTACCGTCGTGTTCCACTGACCGGCACCGCCGGTCGATTAGCATCCCCGGTAAACCCCTGATGAACATCAGTGCACGGCTCCACCCGGACACGTTCGGCGCTCGTATCCGACCCGCCCCGGCGCGGCGATCAAGCAGAGGGAGTTTCGGCCATGCTCAAGGGATTCAAGGATTTTCTACTGCGCGGCAATGTCGTGGACCTGGCGGTCGCGGTGGTCATGGGCACCGCATTCGTCGCCATTGTCACCGCCTTCAGCAATGGCATCATCAACCCATTGTTGGCCGTATTCGGCGAGAGTGACGAACTCGGGCTGGGATTCCAACTCGTAGCCGACAAACCGGCGACCTTCATCGCCATCGGCCCCATCATCACGGCCGCGCTCAACTTCATCATCATCGCATCCCTGCTCTACTTCATCGTGGTGGTACCGGCAAACAAGGCCAAAAAGCGCTGGGGCACAGCCGAAGCCACGGCAACCGAGCTCGAATTGCTCGCCGAGATTCGCGATCTGCTCGCCGCGGGTCCCGAACGCAGCGGCGGCAAACACGAATCCTGAACGGCAGCCCACCATCCGGTGAACAAGCGGCACTGAACAAAGAAATGGGCCCGGTGCGAAAACGCACCGGGCCCATTCTCGGATCAGGCGTCGATCAGCCGAGGCTGAACGGCTGGCCCCACAGGGTGACCGTGCTCATGACGTTGTCCGTCTCGACCTTGACGGTCACGAAGGCACGCGCCTGCGCGTAACCGGCGCAGCCACCGAGGCCGATGGTGGTGTCGGCCCAGGTCACCGAACCGCTGGTGCCCTTGAACTTGTTGTTGGTGCCGTGATCCTCGTTGCCGTAGTCGTCCGGCTTCTCGATGTCGAGGACGTAGAAGCGCGCCGCCTGGCCCGGGCCGAGCGACAGGCTGCCGCCGGTGGAGGCGCCGAGGGAGGCGCTGCCGCCCTCTTCCAGCGGAACGCTGCCTTCGATACCGCCCTCGACGCCGCCGCCGCCGATGTTCACCTGGCAGCCGACCACGTAGCCGGGGTAGATCTTGCCGGTGCTGGCGCCGGACAGCTCGACCTGAGCCGAACCGGAGACCCAGGCGTTGCGGTGCAGCGGGGTGGCGCCCATGGACGGGCTGATCAGGGCCGACTCGCCGACGAGGCGAACGGTCACGACGGTGCCGTCGGACAGGGTCTTGGTGATTTCGCCGCCCGGCAGCGGCACGAAGGTGTCGGCGTTCGCGGCGCCGGTGGAGAACAGGCCCAGGGCGACGGCGGCAGTGGCACCCACACCGGCCAGCCGAGCCACGGTCTTACGGATGTTCATATTGTTTTCCCTCAAGGGTTTGAATTCGCTTGCGCGAGAAGTGATTTGGCGAGACCGGGACACGTCAGCCGATGCTGAACGGCATACCGTAGAGGGTGGTCTTCGAGTAGTGGTCGCCGATGATCTCGACCACGGTGTAGGACCGGGCCTGCGCGTAACCCGCGCAGCCCTGGATCTGCATCTCGGCATCCATGTACTCGACCGAGTAGACACCCGGCTTCAGGATGTCCTTGCCCTCGACCTCGACCCACTTGACCTGGCCGGGGCCCAGTTCCAGACCCATGGACACGCCGCCGCCGAGATCACTCAGGTTGATGCTCGCCGACACGCCAGCGGACACGGCCTCGTCACCGATGCTGACCTGGCAGCCGATGATGTAGCCGGTGCTGATACGCGAAGCGCCGTGGGTGGACGAGTTGTTGGAGCCGTCACGGCCGGACGGGCCGTTCCAGGGGCCCGGCTCGCCCTCGGGGGTGCTGCGGACGTCGGCGGTGGCATTGCCACTCACCCACACGGTGCGCCCTGCGCCGTTGGCCGCCAGGGACGGCGACACGATCGCTTGCTCGCCCGTACGCGTAATGGTGACCTCGCCACCCGGGCTCGTCTTCTGGCCGTCCGGCAACGGCACGAAGGTATCCGCGTGGGCAGCACCGGTCGACATAAGGCCGATGGCAACGGCCGCAGCCGCGCCAGCGCCCGCGATCCGGGCACCACGACGCAGACCGTTGGTGCGGTTCTCGCTCATACTTCCCCTCATCAGGTTTCTAGCGGTCAGCCTCGACACCCGAGGCTGAAATGGGGTCCTCTCAGGCCCAGCTCAGTTTGTCGCCTTTTTGTTGCCACTGTGTAACCAATGACAAATTTTGTGCTCCAAGCGAGTTCAGCCACAGGAACCCGGGCCAGGTTCCTGGTGCAGTGGGCGCGGCAACGCCACACTCCGAGACTGGAGAACCCACGGGTTGTACAGCCCGAAGTGGGACATTAAACACTCAGGCAATGACAGAGCAATGTAAGAGTTGGTAAACACCGTGTGATCTGGATCACAGTGACCATGATTCTCATATCACTTGATTTGCATAAGTGCGGTGAGCAGGGAAGTCGTAGAAACAACGAAAAGGCTCGACGCTAAGCGTCGAGCCTTTGCCGACGATGGCCGGCGCAGATCGCACGGATCAATTTCAGCCGTGATGCGGCGGCACCTGCGACCGCAACCAGTCGTCGGACGCACCCGAGTTCGGCTCCGGAGTCCGTTCGTCCCGGGTGGTAGCTGGCAGGGTGTCGCCGAAGACCCGCGCGAGCCGCGCCGCCTCGGCCTTGGAGAGCTTCTTGCGGCGGGACGGCTCGGAATCGCGGGACGGCTCGGAATCGCGGCCGGTCTCGGGTTCGAGATCGGCCGGGGTGTCGCGATCGGCGTCAGAGTTCATCCGCGAGACCGGACAGCTGCTCGATCACGCGGATCGCCAGCGGGCCGAGGGTGGCCATACCGTCGCGGACGGCGGCGCGGGTGCCCGGCAGGTTGACCACCAGCGTGCTGCCCGAGACGCCCGCCAGGCCGCGGGACAGGCCCGCGTCCACCGAACCGGCGGACAGGCCGGAGGCACGCAGTGCCTCGCTGATGCCCGGCAGTTCCCGGTCCAGCACCTCGGCGGTGGCCTCGGGGGTGCAGTCGCGCGGGGACATGCCGGTGCCGCCCACCGAGATGACCAGATCCACGCCGCCGATCACCGCGGTGTTGAGCGCATTGCGGATCTCGACCTCGTCGGCCTGCACCGACACCGAGGCGTCCACCAGGAAGCCCGCTTCGGTGAGTAGCTCGGTGACCAGCGGACCCAGCGAGTCCACCCCGCCATGGGCGGTTCGGTCGTCGACGACCACGACAAGAGCACGGCCCGCCACAGCGGCATCGATTTCCATGGTGCTCACCGTAGCGTCCTTGTCCGACAACGGCTCCCAACCCCCGTCTCGGAGGATTCGCTCCGCCGCCAGCGCGATCGGTCTGCTGCGTACTTGGCTCATCGGCCGCCCTCCACTACCTCGCCGAGGGTCACCTCGACGGTTCTCGAATTGTTGCCCTGCTCATCGGTGTAGGTGATCTTCACCTTGTCGCCCGGCCGGTGCGAACGCACCGCCGCGATGAGCGCGTTACCGGAATCGATGACCTGGTCATCGAGCTTGGTGATGATCGCGCCGTTCGGGATGCCCGCGGCGGCGGCCGCGCCGTCCGGGGTCACCTCCACCACCCGTGCGCCGTTCACGTCGTCCTGGCCGCGCACCTTGATCCCGATCTGGGCGTAGGTGACCTTGCCGGTCTTGATCAGCTCATCGGCGACACGCCGGGCCTGGTCGACCGGGATGGCGAAGCCGAGGCCGATGGAACCGCTCTGGCCGCCGGACAGGTCGGAGACGCCGAGGGTGGCGATGGCGGTGTTGATGCCGATCAGCTTGCCGTTCATATCCACCAGCGCGCCACCGGAATTACCCGGATTGATGGCGGCGTCGGTCTGGATGGCGTCGATCACCGTACCCGTCGAACCGGCATCACCGCTGGTGGACACCGGACGATTGAGGGCGGAGACGATACCGGTGGTCACGGTGCCCGCGAGGCCCAGCGGCGAACCGACCGCCACCACGGACTGGCCCACCTGGAGGTTCTCCGAGCTGCCCAGTTCGATCGGGGTGAGGCCGGACTTCCCGCTCACCTTGATGACCGCCAGGTCCGAGACCGGATCGGTGCCCACCAGGGTGGCCGGAGCGGTGGAGCCGTCGCTGAACGCGACTTCCATCCGGGCGTTCGGGCCCGCGCCGCTGACCACGTGGTTGTTGGTGAGAATCAGGCCGTCGGTGGACAGCACCACGCCGGAGCCCTCGCCCTCGGCGCGATTGCCCTCCACCCGGATCATGACCACGCTCGGCACCACCTTCTGGGCCACCGCCTGCACCGACCCCGCGGGGGCGTTGGCGACATTGGTGGCCTTCTCGCGGGGAGCGTCGAGGGCATTGGTGACGGCCGGTCGGCCGCCGCCGGCGTCACGGGTCGCGAGCGAGCCGACCACACCGCCGACACCACCGCTCACCAGCGCCAGCACCACCGCGCCCGCCACCAGGGCGGTGCGCTTGCCGCCCTTGGGCCCCGGAGCGCCGAGGTAGCCGGGCTGCCCGGGCCCACCCGGCCCGCCTGGTCCACCAGGGTTGCCGGGTCCACCAGGGTTGCCGGGTGCACCAGGGTTGCCGGGTCCACCAGGGTTGCCCGGCCCGTCGGGTTGGCCGGGACCGCCAGGCCCACTCGGGCTGCCAGGCCCACTCGGGCCGCCAGGCCCACTCGGGCTGCTGTGCCCGCCGAGTCCACTCGGGCTGCTGTGCCCGCCGAGTCCACTCGGGCCGCCGACACCGCCGGGTTCACCGTGGCCGCCAAGTCCAGGGTGGCCACCGGGTCCAGCGTGCCCGCCAGACCCGGGGTGGCCGCCAAGCCCGCCCGGGCCGAACGGTCCGCCGGGGCTCGCATGCCCGCCGGTGCCGCCCGCACCCATGGCGGCGGTCAGGTGTGTGCCGGATTGGAAACCGCCCTGCCCGCTACCGCTCATACCCGACGCATACCCAGCCGGATGCGATTCACCGACGGGAATCTCCGCGGTTCCCGACACATCGTGGCCCCCGCCCCGCCCCGCCGCGCCGTATGCCGGAGTGCCGGGGCCGTACGGGGTGGCCCCACTGCCGAAAGGGACTGTCCCACCGAAGGATCGATCGCCACCGTGCGGCTGCCCCGGCGCACCGCCGAACCGCCGCGTGGCGGGATCACCGAGTTCGTCCCCGAAAGCCCGTGTGGCCGGTCCACCGGAGACATCGTCGAACTGTCGCGTGGCCGAAACACCCGGTACGTCGCCGGTCCCCCCCGATGTCGCGGAGGTGTGTGGCCCAGACGCCGCGGCGAAACCGTCGAAGTGCTCCGTGGCGTCCGTCGCGTACGGCCGCACGCTCCACGGACCCGCGTTCGTCACGGACGCATTCGACGCTGCGGCATCCGCACCCGGCGCGCCGAACGGTGTCCCGGGTGCGTCCGCTGGGGAGGCCGCCGTGCCCGGCGCGCCGGTGGACCCGGCGGGAGTGCCGGACGGCCGCGCGGATACACCGCTCGACGGGAGCGCGGAACCAGGGCCGGAGCCACTGTCCGCCGGTCCCCCGACCGAACCGGCGGACGGCGTGGGCGGGGTGTGGCCGAAGGTCGGGTCCACGGGGCCGGAAGGCTGGTCGGCGGCGGCGTCGAACGGCCGGGTGGCCGGGTCGCCGGGGGCCGGGGTGGCCGCACCGGGATGGGTACCGGGCACTTCGGACTGATCGCTCCGCTTGTCCTTCGAATCCTCGGTCATATCTCTCGTTTCTCCTCGAGTCTGACGACCAGCCTGGTGGCGACGGCTGAGAGCGGACTGAGATCGCGCTGGCTTTTCGCCGAGCATTCGTGCCAGGTCAAGCGGTGACCGGAGGCGGTGCGCCCGTCCCGGGAAGAACGATACGGATCAACGCGCCGCCACGGTCGGAACCGTCGATCGTGATGGTGCCGCCGTGTTTGGTGACCACCTGCTTGACGATGGCCAGCCCCAGCCCGGAACCGGGCATGGAGCGCGAGGCGGTGGTGCGGTAGAAGCGCTCGAAGACCAGTTCCCGTTCGGCGGGCGGGATTCCCGGCCCGGCGTCGTCCACGGTGAACTCCAGCAGCCCGCGCCCGTTCTCGGTCATGCGGACGAAGACCTTGGCCCCGGACGGACTCCATTTGGCGGCGTTGTCGAGCACATTGAGCAGTGCCCGCTCCAATCCGGCCTCGTCGCCGTAGACGAACCACGGCCGCAGGGCGGCGTCGAATTCGATGCCGGTGCGCCGCCGCCGCACCCGCTCCAGCGCGCGTTCGGCCACATCCCCGATATCGACCTGCTCGTACACCGTCTCCGGTGCGTCCTCGCGCGCCAGATCCACCAGATCGCCCACCAGCGTGGACAGTTCCTCGATCTGCGCCATCACGTCGCCGCGCAGTTCGGCCATGTCCTCGTCCGGAATGCGCGGCGCGCCCGGCCGGCTGGAGGCGATGAGCAACTCCATATTGGTGCGCAGCGAGGTGAGCGGGGTCTTGAGTTCGTGCCCGGCGTCGGACACCAATCTGCGCTGCCGCTCCCGGGATTCGGCCAGGGCGCGCAGCATGGTGTTGAAACTCTCGGTGAGCCGGGCGAGTTCGTCGTCACCGGACACCGGGATGGGGGTCAGGTCGTCGGTGCGGGCCACCCGCTCGGTCGCCGCGGTGAGCCGCGCGACCGGACGCAAACCGGTGCGCGCCACCGCCGTTCCGGCCGCCGCCGCCAACACCACGCCGCAGCCGCCGACCACGAACAGCAGCCAGGCCAGCCGGTCGAGCACCTCGCGGGTGGGTTGCAGCCGTTGCGAGACCACCAGGGTGGAGCCGGAATTGGTGCGCCGCGCCAGCACCCGCTGATTGTCGACGGTGCGCAGCGAGAAGCCGAGTTCGCCGCGCGCCACCGCCTCCTCCTGTGAGCCGATGGGCGGTTTGGTGGCCTGCGGCGGCACATAGCGCTGTAGATCCGCACCGTCCGGGAAGATCAGCGCCACGCCCACGTCGCTGGAGTACAGCCCGGCCAGCACGATGGACTGGAAGCCGAGGCTGTCGAAGTTGTTGTCGATCATCAGCGCGGCGCGGGCGCGCAGCTGTGCGTCCACGTCGGCGTACAGCGAGCGCGCCACCATGGCGTAGGCGGCGATGGAGGTGACCGCGACGGCGACCGCCACCAGCGAGGCCGCCAGCAGCGTCACCCGCCATCGCAGCGATACCGACCGGGTCAGCGGCATGGGCGGGCGCAGTTCGGCCGCGTCCTTGCCGAAGGATCCGGCCGGATGCCCGATGCCGGCGACCACCGGCCGCCGCGGAACGGTTCTACCCACGAGCGCGACTCCTACGGAGGGGTTTCGCGCAGCACATAGCCGACGCCGCGCACGGTGTGGATGAGTCGCGGCTCGCCATCGGCCTCGGTCTTACGGCGCAGATATCCGATGTACACCTCGAGCGCGTTGCCGGAGGTGGGAAAGTCGTACCCCCACACCTCCTCCAGGATGCGACTGCGCGTCAGCACGCGCCGCGGATTCGCCATCAGCATTTCCAGCAGTGAGAATTCGGTGCGGGTGAGCGAGATCTGTCTTTCACCGCGCCACACCTCTCGGGTAACCGGATCCAGCGACAAATCAGCGAACTTCATCGTCTCCGAGGAATCCGCGGGATCGGCGGTGGTGCGGCGCAGTAGTGCGCGCAGTCGCGCGAGCAGTTCCTCGAGTGCGAAGGGTTTGGGAAGGTAGTCGTCCGCGCCCGCGTCGAGACCGGCCACTCGCTCCGATACCGAATCCCGCGCGGTGAGTACCAGAATCGGCAGATCGTCACCCGTGCTGCGCAGGCGACGGCACACCTCGAGGCCGTCCAGCCTGGGCATCATCACATCCAGCACCAGGGCGTCCGGGCGCTGTCCGACCACCTTGTCCAGGGCGTCGACGCCGTCGACGGCGAGGTCGACGGTGTAGCCGTTGAAGGTCAGCGAACGCCGCAGCGATTCGCGAACCGCGCGGTCGTCGTCGACTACCAGAATGCGCATGGCCTCCAGTCTGACCGCAGCGACTGAGAGGTGACTGAGAAGGCGGCATCCGACACGCCGAGTGACACCATGGAGTGACCTGCGTCTTTCTATTCGACAGTGATGCGTGTCGGCTCTGGTGCCCGAATGCGAATTCGAAAGATGTTGCGCCCAGCTACTTTCGGAGTCCGTCACGGTGAGTCGTCCGAATTGCCGATGCACACTTCTCGCGGTATGTTGCGTGCCGTAAAAGAAGACCCTTAGTTGGTTCCGCGCGGGTTGAACCCCACATCCGTACAACCGCATACGACCCCGGGGTCCACTCGTGAAAGCGGAGGCGACGGAAACGGGATGGAAGCTGCACCCCGGTCCTGGCAATTCAGCCTGTCCAACTGGCCCGTCACTCGCAAGGTCGGCATCGTACTGGTGCTACCGGTGCTCCTAGCCTCGACCTTCGCGGTGCTGCGCATCAACGGCGAATTGCAGACCATCAACCAACTGAGCACCGGCACCGAACAGGCCGTGGTCTTCGACCCCACCATCAAGTTCGAGTCCGCCACACAGGAACTCGCAGTCGCGGCCATCACGGGATTCGGCAATCCGGCGGCCGACCCCGTCATCGACACCGCCACCACCACGTTCGACCAGGCCGCGGCCGACCTGGAGACCGTGCTGCGCACCGCCAAGCCCGGCGCCGCCGTCACGGACGAACTGACCCAGACTCTCGCCATCGCCCGCAGCATGCGCAACTCGCTGCGCACCGGCTCGGCACAGACCATCGGCGAACAGGCCGACACCGTCTCGGGCAAGATCCAGAACGCGCTGTCGACCTCGCAGTCCGTCGCCGACCTCCGGGTGCAGCAGCTGTTCCTGCAGATGGGCACCGTGATGACCGCGAGCCGCCTGCTCACGCAGGAGCGCATCATGCTGGCCACCCCGGGCGCGGGCACCAACCCGGCGCTGCGGACCCGGCTGCTCACCGCCATCGGCGCCGAGGTCACCATGCTCGAGGTGTACCGCGGCATGCAGCCCGAGCAGGCCGCCGCCTACACCACGCTCAAGGATGCCGCGCAGGCCCGGATCGGCATCCTCATGCAGAACGTGCCCGATCCAATGGCCGTCCCGGCCATGACCGAGTCCATCAACACCAGTGTCGACGCCTACCATCGCGAAGCCACCGGACTCGCCGCCGCTCTCGACGACAATCTCGCCGCCTTGAGCACCGAGGCCCGCAACAACGTGCTGCGCGACACCTCGATCGTCATCGGCATGCTGCTGGCCGGTCTGGCCATCGCGCTCGTGGTGGCGCGCTCGCTGGTCGTCCCGGTCCGCCGCCTGCGCCGCGACGCCCTCCAGGTCGCGCACATCGACCTGCCGCAGGAACTCGAGGTGGTGCGCTCCGGCGGGACCACCCCCGAGATCAATCCGGTCGACGTGCACACCACCGAGGAGATCGGCCAGCTGGCCCGCGCCGTCGACGACATCCACGCCCAGGCGCTGCACCTCGCCGGTGAACAGGCGCGACTGCGCCTGCAGATCGGCAATATGTTCGAAACCCTGTCCCGCCGCAGCCAATCCCTGGTGGAGCAGCAGCTCAACCTGATCGAGGAGCTGGAGCGCGACGAGGACGACTCCGAGCGGCTGCAATCGCTGTTCCGCCTGGACCACCTCGCCACCCGCATGCGCCGCAACGGCGACAACCTGCTGGTGCTCGCCGGTACCGCCCTGCGCCGCGGCCACCTGCCGCCGGTACCGCTGTCGGACATGCTGTGGTCGTCGGTGTCCCAGGTGGAGGACTACCAGCGCGTCGAGATCGGCACCGTGCCCGACGGCATCGTCGCCGGTGAGCCCGCGGTCGACATCGAACACCTGCTGGCCGAGCTCATCGACAACGCGCTGCGCTACTCCCCGCCGACCACGCCGGTGGCGGTGTCGGTGGCACGGGCCGTGGACGGCGGCTACCTCATCGAGATCACCGACCGCGGCCTGGGCATGAACGCCGAGGACCTGCAATCCATCAACGACCGACTCGCCTCCGGCGGTGAGGTCAATGTCGAGACCGCGCGCCGCATGGGCCTTTTCGTGGTCGGCCGCCTGGCCAAGCGGCACAACATCACGGTCAGCCTGCGCCGCACCTCCGCGATGGTGGCGCAGCCGGGCATCACCGCGAGCGTGCACCTGCCGGGCAGCCTGGTCTCGCCCGCGCCGGAGCGCAACGACAGCAGCACCGGCAGCTACCCGCTGACCGGGACGCTGCCGGTCGCGCCCGCGCTGCCGCTGCATCCGCAGAGCCAGCCCGCGACGCTGAACACCCAGTTCACGAACCTGAGTTCGCCGATCACCCCGCCCGCGACCCCGGCGATCGCACCGCCGCGGCTGATGCCGGTGCCGAATCCGCCGGAAACCACGCCGCGGTTCGGGGTCACCAGTTCCGGCCTGCCGCAGCGACGTACGCCCGCCAGCGAGCCGGTCGAACCACCGCCGAGCGAGACGCCGCGGGAGGCCGCTCCCGCCGAGCCGACGCCGGTGGACTTCTGGGGCGAGAACCGGGAGTGGGACAACAGCGAGACCCAGCAGTACAAGGCCAGCGACGTCGAGGCATGGGGGCTCGCCCACGGCGGCGGACGCAACCAGCCCGCACCCGACACCGCAGCCCCGACCGGTGCTGGCCAGGGCTTCAACGGCTTCGAGAACGCGGACGGCGGCCGGGACAGCGGCTTCGCACCCGCCCGCGGATTCACCGCCGGCGGCGGGTCCGGCGGCGGGAACGGATTCGGCAGCAACGGCAACGGTCCCGCCACCCCGGGCGGTGGTCCTGCCACTCCCGGCAACGGTCCCGCCACCCCTGGCAATGGTTTCGTCACCATCGGCGGCAACGGCCGTGACAATGGTGGCAATGGCAATGGCGGCACGGGCAGTAACGGCAACGGCAACGGCAACCGCGGTAGCGGCACCGACGGCAACGGTTCCGCGACCGGCGGTGGCGGTTTCGGTGCGCGCGGCGACTCCCCCGCCGGCGGCGCTGGATTCGGCGGCGGCGCACCCACCAGCGGCGACGGCGGCGGCACCGCTTCCGCCTCCGGTTCCCCGAACGCCGCCGAGCGCCCGGCCGCCGCACCACGGCCGCCCGCGCCCGCCCAGGCGCTGCGTCCGGTCGGCGAGGCGCCGACGCCCATCTTCCAGCGCATGGTGTCGGAATGGCTGGTCGAACCGGCGGTCGGCGGGCAGGGCGGGGCCGCGTGGACCTCGTCCTCGGACGCCGGATGGGCCGCCGCCGAACAGGCCATGGAACCGACGACCGGCGGGAAAACCCAGGGCGGCCTGCCGATTCGCCGCCCCGGCGCCCAACTGGTCCCCGGCGCGGCGGTACCCGCGGACGAAGAGGGCGCACGGAATCCGGAAGAGATTCGTCACAGCTTG
Source organism: Nocardia sp. CC213A (assembly GCF_030766805.1). NCBI lineage: Bacteria > Bacillati > Actinomycetota > Actinomycetes > Mycobacteriales > Nocardiaceae > Nocardia > Nocardia sp. CC213A. The sequence continues at coordinate 154,950 of NZ_JASFXA010000012.1, read as the reverse complement.
ACCAGGCATCTGAGCGGGGTTCTCAGTGGACGGGCAGACGCCCAGCACAAAGACGGAGACCCATACAACGACGGAGGGCACGCATGACCGAACAGCGCACCACAACCGATGAGAACCTGAACTGGCTGGTCACCCGGTTCACCCGGGAGGTGCCCGGGGTCTCGCACGCCGTGCTGGTTTCCGCCGACGGTCTGCTCCAGGCCACCAGTCCGCACCTGCCCAACGACCGCGCCGAGCAGTTGGCCGCCGTCACCGCCGGTCTGGCCAGCCTGTCGGCCGGCGCGGCCCAGCTGTTCGACGGCGGCAAGGTGATGCAGTCCATCGTGGAGATGCAGCGCGGCTACCTGCTCGTCATGAGTGTCGGCAATGGTTCGCACCTGGCGGTGCTGGCCAACAAGCAGCACGACATCGGACGCATCGGCTACGAGATGGCGCTTCTGGTAGACCGCGTCGGGTCCGTGGTGCAGGCCACCGCCCGCCAGACCGCGTGATCGGCCACCGCACATGTCCGCACCGAACGGCGCCGGCCGGCCGACATCGCGTGTCCGCCCATACGCACTGACCTCCGGCCGCACCGAGCCGGCGGTCGAACTGCCGCTGGAGGCGGTCGTCGAGACCCTCTCCTACACCGCCCATTTCGACTGGCCGGCGGGCGACATCCGGACCGAGATCCTGCGTCTCGGCACGGCCCGGCTGTCGGTGGCCGAGATCGCTGCGCACCTGCAGCGGCCACTGGGCATGGTACGTGTGGTGATCGGTGACCTGGTGGTCGCCGGCACACTGCGCGTGCATTCGACTCTGAGCGATCAGGCGACCTTCGACGAGCGCCGATCTTTGATGGAGAGGACCCTGCATGGACTCCGGGCGCTTTGACGCCGCGCCCTACAACGGCGGACCGCAGCACCCGAACAACGGGGCGGCACAGCAGTACCCCCCGCGTCCCGGTGAGGGCGGCGAATTCCGCACCGCCTCGACGAAGATCGTCGTGGCGGGCGGATTCGGTGCGGGCAAAACGACGTTCGTCGGCGCGGTCTCGGAGATCGTGCCGCTGCGCACCGAGGCCATGGTGACCGGGATGTCCGACGGCGTGGACGACCTCGCCGCCACGCCGGGCAAGGAAACCACCACGGTCGCGATGGATTTCGGCCGCATCATCCTGCCCGGCAACCTGGTGCTCTATCTGTTCGGCACGCCCGGGCAGCGACGGTTCTGGTTCATGTGGGACGACCTGGTGCGCGGTGCCATCGGCGCGGTCGTGCTGGTGGACACCCGCCGCATCGAGGACAGCTTCGCCGCCGTCGACTTCTTCGAGGCCAAGAAGCTCCCGTTCCTGGTCGCGGTCAACCGCTTCCCCGACGCGCCCCGCTTCCCGGTGGGTGAACTCCGCGAAGCGCTCAGCATCCGCGAGGGTGTGCCGATCGTCGACATCGACGCCCGTGATCCCGATGAGGTGCGCCGTTCCCTCGCCGCGGTCACCGAGTACGCCATCGAACGTCTCATGGCCCAGCAGCGCGAAAGCGCCTGGCGCGGTTAGGCAGCCGTACCCCGTTGGCAGGCGGGGCGCGGACCGGACAGACAGAACAGACCTGGGAGTATTTACCGCGTGATCTACTTCGCAATGGGCTACTGGATCATCGCGCTGGCGTTGATCGTGTCGGCTTCGGGGGCAGCGGTCGGGCTGGCCTGCATCCGGCAGTCCACCAAGTCGGTGACCGCACGATTCCGGTTCGTGTGGATGTTCGTGGCCGCCTGCTCCATCGGCGGCGTCGGCGTCGCCATGCCGATCTTCGTCTCCATGCTGGGCGTGGCGGCGCACGGCAGTCCGGTGCGTTACGACAGCATGCTGATCGCGGTCTTCTCGGCGCTGTCGGGGACCACCGTGCTGGCCGCGCTCGTCATCGCCGGGCGCACGCTGAACTGGGTGCGGCTGGGGATCGGAGCGGCGGTGATGGGCGCCGGTCTCGGCTCCATGGAACTGGTCGTGCTGCTGGCGGTGCACGTGCAGGGCGAGGTGGAGCGCAATGTGCTGTCGATCATCGCGGTGTACGCCATCGCGCTGGTGCTGTCGGTGGCGGTGTTGTGGTTCAGCCTCACCGTGCGCTCATCGCTGCTGATGCTCGGCGGTGCCGCCCTCTGGGCACTGGTCGTGACGGGTATGCACTACACCGGCCTGGTCGGCGTCAGTTTCGACGTCGACCATGCCGCGCCGACCCCGGAGGGTGTGGACCTGTTCAGCTTCTTCGTGCCGTTCTTCATCATCGGCTCACTGGCGCTGGCGATTCCGATCACGGCCATTCTGGTCGCCCCGGACCGCCGGGAATCCGGTGCGGTGCCCGCGCTGTCGCCGGTCGGTGATGCCCGCGAGCGGGGTGCGGCCGCCGACCGCATCCCGGAAGCGGTGCGCTGAACCGACTTCCGATATCGCCCGGAGCGAGGTAGCCCGGGCCCGCCGTACAGGGCCGGACCGTGTGATCGGTCCGGCCCTCGGCGTATGCGTGTGCGTGGCGCCGGGTCACCCGATCGGGTCGGGCAGTTCGCCGACGGCCCGGCTCGGTCCGACAGCGCGAACAGCTGACGTCCGGCCATGGCCGGATCGTCCACCTGGCAGTCGCCCCAGCACGGCGTGCCGGGTGGCCAGGCTGCGCCAGGTCAACCACCCGAATGCGACGAATTCCCGAACTGGCCGATTTCCGGATGCACGGGCGGCGGCGCGTCTCGCGAATTACAGTGGGAAGCATGCGTTTCGGGCTGGACTACGCAGGAGGTCGGCCCGGTGGTGCTGCGATCCGGGCCGCGGGTTTCGATTTCGTCGTCCGCTACCTCTCCGACGGCGGCCCGACCCTGCCCGGCAAGCTGCTCACCCCTGCCGAGGCTGATGACCTGCGCGCACACGGTGTTTCGATCGTCTCGAACTGGGAGACCTACGCCACCCGGATGCTCGACGGCTACGGCGCGGGCGTCACCGACGCGCGGGCCGCGCTGGCGCAGGTGCTGCGCTGCGGCGGCCGCCGCGATCGGCCCATCTACTTCTCCGTGGACTTCGACGCCACCCCGCAGCAGCAGGCGCCCATCAACGCCTACCTCGACGGCGCGGCCAGTGTGCTGGGCCGTGAGAACACCGGGATCTACGGCGGCTACTGGCCGGTCAGCCGCGCCCTGGACATGGGCACCGCCACCTGGGCGTGGCAGACGGTGGCCTGGTCGGGCAACAACCTCGAACCGCGGCGGCACATCCTGCAGCACGCCACCCAGGTGGACGTGAACGGTGTGCGCTGCGATGTGAACACCACCGACCGAGCCGATTTCGGCCAATGGGACTTCGAACAGGAGGATGCGGATTTGACACCCGAACAGGAGGCGATTCTGCGCGACGTGCAGATCCAGTTGCGAGGTCCGGGCCTGTCCGGGTGGCCGCAGCTGGGTACCGATCCGGAGGGGCGGTACCGCACCGTGGTGGACGGCCTCGCCGCCGCGTTGGATCATATCGACGAGTTGCGCACGGAGATCAGCGAACTGGAGGCGACCACCGCGGAACTGGCCAAAGAGGTTGAACGACTGTCCGGTCCGCACTGGCCGTGGCCGTTCTCACTCATCGAGGGTCCGGCCACCGCCGTCGGCAATCGCATCGAGCAACTGCTACCGGATCTGCCGCTGCCCGGCTGGGGCGACGACGATGACCGGCGCACGGTGCGCGGCGAGAACAGCACTGCGGAAACCCCGGAAAACCGCCCCTGAACTGGCGATGAGCGGGTTCCCCGGTAATCCGGAGAACCCGCCCTCGGCCACGAGGATACCGCCGCGAGGCCACGGGTTCATCACTTCCCGAAGACTTTTTGAACTCTCACGTGCCCCTTCGTGCCACATGCGCACCACCGGTCGCGTATTGGACAGCGACACACGGAGGAATCTCCTGCGGGCGCGTTGAATTCGGCGAGATGAGGCGCTCGCGGCGCTGGACATCAAGACCCTCGCCGATCTCGGCGACAATAAGCACTTCCGGCTCGCCGCCGCCCTCGCCGAGCTGGCGGACAGGGAAGGCCGAGTCCGGCCCGTACGTCTGCCAGTACGCACGGAAGGCGTCGAACCGCGGTGCGGTTCGACGCCTTCGGCTTTCGGCCCCTGCCCGGACCGTCGGCTTCGTTCCGGTCTATCGGGACATCCGGGCATTCCGTATCAGTGATACGCGTCGCGTATCGATCGGGCCGGTCAGAGCTTGTCGAGATCGACCAGTCCGCGCCGCACCGCGACCACGAGTCGGCGCGGCACCTTGTGCACCACACCGTTCACCGTGACGGGCACCAGGTCCGGCGGGGTCGCCTTCCACTGTGAGCGTCGGCTGCGGGTATTGGACCGCGACATCTTCCGCTTCGGAACCGCCATCTCAGTTCTCCCCTTCCTGTGCAGCGCCCGTGCGACGGCGCTTGCCGTAGCGGCGCTCGAACTTCTCCACGCGGCCGGCGGTGTCCAGCAGGCGCTGCGCACCGGTCCAGAACGGATGTGAGTCCGAGGTCACGTCGACCACCAGCAGCGGGTAGGTGTTGCCGTCCTCCCACTCCACGGTGCGGTCGGAGGTGGCGGTGGAGCGGGTGAGGAACTGCTTGCCGGTGTTGTTGTCCCGGAAGACCACCGGGTGGTAGTCCGGGTGGATACCTGGCTTCATCGCATTACCTTTCGTTGGAACGGTTGTCGCCGGTGGCGGGGCCGGACGATTCGGTGCCGACCGAGCGGGTCTCCTCGGACGCCTCGCACGGGTCCTCGTGCCAGTCCCCGAAGGGGTCCTCCCACTGCGCGACTCGCTCGGGGGCGCGCCGCACGAGGCGCAGTTCGTCCTCGTCGACCAGCGCCCAGTGCAGGGCCTCTCGGATGGTGTTCGGCTCGGCGTCGTGGGCGAGGATGACCAGGGAGATATCGCGATCGCCGAAATCCGGGTGCCAGCGCAGTGCGGCCATCGCCACGCGGTCCGGGTCCGCCTGCGTCCGTTCGGACTCGGTCATGGCGGCCAGCCACTTCCCGGCGCTGCCGACCCGCAGGCCGCCGCCCGCGGACTCCAGCCACACCACCTCGTCGGGCTGGGTGGCCAGCCAGACGCGGCCGCGCGCGGTGACCACACCCTCGAACAGGACGTCCAGCGCGGAGTGCAGACGCTCCGGATGGAAGGGGCGGTCGGTGGCGAATTCGATGAGGGTGACCCCGTGCTCGGTGTCCAGCGGCGGTTCGCCGCGCAACAGCGGGGCGTGCGCGCCGAAGCTGCGGCCGCGCCGGGCGTCGGCGGGAATCTGCTCGAGCAGGACGCGCAGGTCGGTGCCGGACGCGCCGTCCGGGTCGGCCACCCACAGCACCGGCGCGAGCGGCACCAGCCGGTCGAGGACGGCGGCCAGGCGGGCCTGTTCCAGCGCGTCCACCGCGCCCACCTCGACGGCGATGACGGCATCGGCGAATTCGACCTGGCCGACCGCCAGCTGGGCGACGGTGCGCTCGTCGTCGGTGGTGACGTGGCCGCGGTCGGCGAGGGTGTCGTCACCGGTGGCGTCGGTCAGCCAGTCGCGGGCGTCCACGCAGGTGAGCACGGCCTCGATGCGCACGCTGCGCCCGGCCGGACCGTCCACGCGGCCGTGTACACCGGTGACGGTGACATTCTCGATGGCCTGACAGACCGCCTCGGCCTCGAACGCCGGATCCAGGGCGAGCACGATGCGCCGCACCGAATCACGCTGTCCCAGTACGCACAGGTAGGGCAGCAGGTCGGCGCGCAGAGTGCAGGAGACACAGCCGTGCGCGAGTTCGAGGATGGTCTCGCTCTCCCGGCCCTCGCTGTGCACGATCCGGCGGACCACGCCTTGGCGCAGTTCGCTCAGGTCGTGGCGGACCACGACGGTGCCCGGCTCCGCCAGTTCACCCGCGATCTGGTCCACGCCCGCGGCGGCACGCCCCGGCAGGCCCGCGACCACGAGGACGGGCTTGCGGTCGTCGTGCATCCCCGGCACCACCATCACCTCTTCCGATAACGATTTTCATTTACCGGACGGTAACGGTACATTGTCCGGCAGGCATTGTCGAAAACGATTGTCATCAACAACTGGAAGGGAGTGACATGTCGGCCATCTGCCAGGTCACCGGGCGCAAACCGGGATTCGGCAAGTCCGTATCGCACTCGCACAAGCGGACGAACCGGCGGTGGAACCCCAATATCCAGCGCAAGACCTACTACCTGCCCAGTGAGGACCGGCGCATCACGCTGACCGTCTCCACCAAGGGCATCAAAACCATCGACCGCGACGGGATCGAGGCCGTGGTGGCCCGGCTCCGGGCGCGCGGCGAGAAGATCTAGGAAGGCCGCCGATGGCATCCAAGTCGACCGAGCTGCGTCCGGTCATCAAGCTCAAGTCCACCGCGGGCACCGGGTACACCTACGTCACCCGCAAGAACCGCCGCAACGATCCCGACCGGATGGTGCTCAAGAAGTACGACCCGGTGGTGCGCAAGCACGTCGACTTCCGTGAGGAGCGCTGACGTGGCCAAGAAGTCCAAGATCGAGAAGAACGAGCGGCGCAAGATCGTGGTGGCGCGCTACGCCGAACGACGGGCCGAGCTCAAGGAGCTCATCCGCAAGCCCACCACCTCCGACGCCGACCGCGCCGCCGCACAGACCGCCCTGCGGAAACTGCCGCGCGATGCCAGTCCGGTACGCTTGCGCAATCGAGACGCCTCGGATGGACGCCCACGCGGCCATCTCCGGAAGTTCGGTCTCTCGCGCGTGCGCGTGCGCGAGATGGCACACCGGGGCGAACTGCCCGGTGTGCACAAATCGAGCTGGTAAGCAACCACATCTGGTGAGTAAGGAACCGCTGACATGGCAGTGAAGCGAGCACCGTCGAAGAAGGTCCGCGCTGAGCAGGCCCGACGTCCGAAGAAGAACCCCTTGATCGCCGCCGGTATCGAAACCGTCGACTACAAGGACGTGAACCTGCTCCGCACGTTCATCTCCGACCGCGGCAAGATTCGCAGCCGCCGGGTGACCGGGCTGACGCCGCAGCAGCAGCGGCAGGTCGCCGTCGCGGTGAAGAACGCGCGCGAGATGGCGTTGCTGCCGTTCACCAGCCGCTGACGCGACTGTCGGACGTAAAGGGCTGAGCCCCCGATGCTTTCGCATCGGGGGCTCGATGCGTTTCGCGGGGCGGCCCCGGGTCCGTTCGCAGACGACCAGGCGCGTACGCGTGCGTTTCGCGGGGCACGACCCCAGACGGGTACGCGGGCAGGCCCGAGTGCATCTCGCGGGGCGCTACCCCAGACGGGTACGCGGGCGAGCCCGAGGGGTTCGGGGGCTACGGCGGCGGAGGAGGCGCGGTTCGGGTGGGTGCTGCGCTTGCCCACCCTGCGCCCCTGGCGCAGACTGCCCAACCGCAGCACGGTTCCGGCACGGCGCGGTTACCGGCTGAGCGAGATCAGACGCCGGCCTCAACCGGACGGCGAGCGCGGCCTGCCCAAGCGCGGCACGGCTCGGGCACGGCGCGGTTACCGGCTGAGCGGGATCAGACGCCGGCCTCGACCGGACGGCGGGCGCGGCCTGGGCAAGCGCGGCACGGCTCGGGCGCGGCGCGTTGACCGGCTACGCGGGGTCAGACGGTGGCCTGCTCGGCTTCGCGGATGGCGCGGGCGAGGGTGGCGGTGGCGTAGCGGCGCCAGAGGGGGGCGACGACGTAGCGGACGAGGCGGGCGCGGCCGGGGTGGGGGAAGAAGGAATAGGTCCAGCGGACAAGGGAATTGCGGCCCGCGGGGGTGAAGGTCCACTCGCCGTCGACCTTGGCCACCAGTCGGCGCATGGTGCCGGTGAATTCGGTCAGTTCGTAGCTGAAGTGGCGGGCGCGGGTGTAGCCGGTGAGTTCCTCCCGGGCGGTGGAACCGTCGGAGAGGACGACGGTGCGGGTATTGCCCGCGGTATCCCACGGGCCGGACTGGTCGCGCACCTCGCGGACGGCGGGCAGTGGACCCATGCCGGTGAAGATGGTGGGCAGATCGATGGGGGCGATCACCTCCATGGCCGTCGCCGCCGAGGTGCGGCAGGTGGATTCGACGGTGACCGGAACGTAGCCGAGGCTCATGGCACACATTGTGCCGGGAAGTTTGCCGACGCGCCCGGAACGAGAAGAGCCCCAGCGCCTTTGACGCCGGGGCTCGATGCTCGTTCCGCGCGACCGCCCGCTTACGGGATGGTCAGCACCTGGCCGACATTGATCAGGTCCGGATTGTCGATGCCGCTGGCCGACGCGATCTCGGGGTAGCGGTTGCCGTCACCGTAGTACTGCTCGGCGATGGCCCACAGGGTCTCGCCGGGAGCGACGGTGTGGGTGCGCGCCTCCGGAGCCGGCGGCGGGGCGGGAGCCTCCGCCGCGGGGGCCGCGACGGCCTCCGGCTCAGCCTGGATCGGGTTGTCGGTATTGGTGCCCGACGACCACAGCGCGCCGCCGTCCTTGCCGTACAGCACGACATTGCGGTCGGGCTGCACGACCAGACGGTCCGCGTCCTTGCCATTGGTCTCGGTGGACCAGGCCGCGCCCTCACCCTTGTACAGCACGAAGTTGCCGTCCGCCTGCAGCACGGCCCGCTCGACACCTTGATCGTGAGTGGAGGTGTGCCAGACGACATTGCCGTCCGGCTCCGTCAGCACGAGGTTGCCATCATTCTGCAGAGTCAGGGTGTAGGCACCACCCTTCAGGGACTGACCGAGCCCAAGTTCTTCGCCTACATGCAACGCGTCGCCCACGATGCGTCCTTTCGGAGGGGGGATCTTCGGTAAATCGATGGCGGGAGAAGTGCATTCGCGCATCTGCCGAACAGGCTACTGCTCGGACGCCGCGCGCCGGGGAGATACGCGCCGCAACGGATGAGATTTTGACGACGCTTCGCCAGAAGTTCGCCGGAGGATCGGACCGGACGTGCGGAATCGGCCGGGCGATTAGGGTTGGGGCCATGTACGGGAATTGGGGACGCCGCCTCGCCGCGGCCACGACCGCCGGGCTGCTGAGCCTGACGATCGCCGCCTGCTCGAGCTCGGACGACAACGCCGACACGCCGCGCGGCACCACCGCCTCCACCACGGAGACCACACCCACCGAAGCCCCCGAAGGTCAGCTGGGCCGGGCATTCACCGCCGACCCGACCATCGTCAACCCCCGCCCCATCCCCTTCGACAGCTGGACCCGCCTCGCCCCCGACAAGATCGCGGTGAACTTCCAGACCGGCTCCCCGGAGTGCTACGGCGTGGACGCCACCACCACCGAGACCGACGAATCGGTGTTGGTGGAACTGCGGGCCGGGACCCGGCCCGAAGCGGTGGGTCGGATGTGCACCATGATCGCGGTGTTCGGCACCCTCGAGATCCAGCTGGAGAAACCACTGGGCGACCGAACAGTGTTGAGCGCCAAGTAGATAGCGGCAGGTAGATAGCGCCAAGTAGATAACGCCACGGAGAGGCAGCGCCGAGTACAGAGCGCCGAGTGGAGACAGCGCCCGGAAAGCGGCCGAGCCGGTACGCGTCACCCGCGTACCGGCTCGGCGGTCATCGGTCAGTGCGCGAAGTGGCGCGCCCCGGTGAAGTACAGCGTCACCCCGGCCTCGCGGCACAGGTCGATGGTGTCCTTGTCGCGAATGGATCCCCCCGGCTGCACGATCGCGGTGATCCCGGCGGCAACCAGCTGCTGCGGCCCGTCGGAGAACGGGAAGAAGGCGTCGGAGGCCGCGACCGAGCCCTTGGCGCGGTCACCGGCGCGCTGCACCGCCAGCTGTACCGCGTCCACGCGGTTGACCTGCCCCATGCCGACGCCGACGGACGCGCCGTCGTGGGCCAGCAGAATGGCATTGGATTTCACGGCACGGCAAGCGCGCCAAGCGAATTCGAGATCGGCCAGGGTCTCGGCGGAGGCCGCGTCACCGGCGACCAGCTGCCAGTTGGCGGGCGCGTCACCCGCGGCGTCGAGAATGTCGCGATCCTGCAGCAGCACACCACCGCTCACCGGACGCAGCTCCGCGCCCTTGCGCCGGGGCGCCTCGGCGATGAGGATGCGCACGTTCTTCTTGCGCCGCAACACGTCCACGGCGCCGTCGGCATAGCCGGGGGCCACGATGACCTCGGTGAAGATCTCGGCGACCTGCTCGGCCATCTCCACCGACACCTCGCGGTTGGCCGCGATCACGCCGCCGTACGCGGAGACCGGATCGCAGGCGTGCGCCTTGCGGTGCGCCTCGGCGATATCCGCGCCGACCGCGATGCCGCACGGGTTGGCGTGCTTGATGATCGCCACCGCCGGCGCGTCGAAGTCGTAGGCGGCGCGCCAGGCCGCGTCGGCATCGGTGTAGTTGTTGTACGACATCTCCTTGCCGTGCAACTGCTGCGCCTGCGCCAGCCCGGCCGGTCCGGCCGCATCGGTGTAGAGCGCGGCGGCCTGGTGCGGGTTCTCGCCGTACCGCAGCACCGACTCACGGGTCCAGGTGGCGCCGATCCACTCCGGAAAGCGCTGCGCACCTTCGGATTCCGCGCCTTCAGCGGCCGCGCCCTCGGATGCCACAGCGGGAGCGGCGGCCGGAACCGCGACCGAGGTCATCCAGCTGGCGACCGCCACGTCGTAGGTCGCGGTGTGCTGGAAAGCCTTGGCCGCCAGCTCGGTCCGCCGCGCCAGGGTGAAACCGCCGTCGCGCACCGAGGCCAGCACGTCGTCGTAGTCGCGGGTGTCGACCACCACGGCCACCGACGGGTGGTTCTTGGCGGCGGCGCGCACCATGGACGGTCCGCCGATATCGATCTGCTCCACGCACTCGTCCACGGTCGCGCCCGAGGCCACGGTCTGGGTGAAGGGATACAGGTTCACCACGACGAGCTGGAATGCCTCTACGCCGAGTTCGACCAGCTGGTCGACGTGCTCCTCGCGGCGGGTGTCGGCGAGGATGCCCGCGTGCACGCGCGGGTGCAGGGTCTTGACGCGACCGTCCAGGGTCTCCGGAAAGCCGGTCAGGTCCTCGACCTTGGTGACCGGGATGCCCGCGTCGGCGATCTTGCCCGCGGTGGAACCGGTCGAGACCAGCTCCACGCCCGCGGCGTGCAGACCGGAGGCCAGCTCGATCAGTCCCGTCTTGTCGTAGACACTGACCAGGGCCCGCTTGATCGGCTTGCGCGCTGCCGGGTCCATCTGTGCCTCACTCACCGGAGAACTCGCTCATCTGGAATAACTGCCTTTCGTCCATCGGAGACAATGCCTCGCGTCGCGACGGCGGCGACCACCTGCGCCAACAACCGCCGTTCCACAACCTTGATGCGCTCGTGCAGCGACGCCTCGTCATCGGCGGGCAGCACGGCGACGGATTCCTGCGCGAGGATCGGCCCGGTGTCGACACCGGCATCGACCAGATGCACGGTGGAGCCGGTGACCTTGACCCCGTACGCGAGCGCGTCCCGCACGCCGTGCGCGCCCGGGAAGGCGGGCAGCAGCGCGGGATGGGTGTTGATGATGCGGCCGCCGAACCGGCCCAGGAAGACAGGGCCGAGGATCTTCATGAAACCCGCCGACACCACCAGATCGGGCTCGCGGGCGGCGACCGCCTCGGTGAGCGCGACATCCCAGGCGGCGCGATCGTCGAAATCGCGCAGGGCGACCCGGAAACTCGGAACGCCGAACTCGTCGGCGTGGGCGGTGGCGGTGCAGTCGCGGTCTACGCCGACGGCGACGACGCGGGCCGGATAGTCCGGTTCCCGGGTGGCGGCGAGCAGCGAACGCAGCAGCGAACCGGTGCCGGAGGCGAGCACGACGACGCTCGCGGGCGCGGTGGGCGGCAGCAGCTGGGCGGGCGTGGACGTCAGCGCACTACTCCCTGTGAGTCGGGCCGGGCGGGGGCGGGCGGCTGTGAACCGCCGCCCTAGAGCCTAACGACCGTCCACTTCACCGGTGTCGAGCAGGTCCGCCTCCACCACTTCGGCGTCCACGATGTCGGTGTCGGCCGGGTCGTCCGCGTGGGGTTCGGCGGTGAGGGCGGGCGGTTCGTCGACGAGTTCGCCGTCGACCTCGACCACGCGCTCGGTGCCGTCGGGCGCGTCTTCGTACTCGTCGTAGTCGTCGTAGTAGTCGGCGTCCTCGTAATCGTCGGAGTCGTACCGGCTGTCGGCGTCGTACGCGCCGTCGGAGTCGTACTGACCGTCGGAGTCGTACTGACCGTCGGAGTCGTACTGACCGTCGGAGTCGGTGTATTCGGTGTCGGGGTAGTCGTCGGCGTAGTCGCCCGCGGCGTACCCGGGGTCGGCGGCGGGTACGGCGAACCACCGCGCGGCGAACATGCCCACGTATCCGGGCAGCGCCAGCCAGAGGAAGGCCGGTATCGCCAACAGCAGCAGGTTCGGACCGATCTGCCCGAAGGAGCCGAGCACACCGCTGGCGAGCGAACCCAGCAGCGTGAGCAGCACCGCCGCCACGGCGGCCGAGGTGAGCGTGGCCCACGGGGCGGTCGGCCGATCGTCGGTGGTGCGTCCGATGTCCAGGCCGCCGAGCACGCCCACCGCGGCGGGCGCCAGCAGCAGCACGACCCACCAGCCCGCCGCCGGACCGGTCGGCACGGCGGCCGCGATCGGCACCGCCGGAATCGGCGCACCCGTGACCTCGAACAGGCTCAGCGAACCGGCGCCGATGTGCACCTGCCCGCCGACCAGCACCGCCACCGCGTCGATGAGCACATTCGGCAGATAGGCGACCGACAGCAGCGTCAGCCCGAGCACACCCGCGATATCGCCCGCGGCCCGGTAGGTCTCACCGATGGCGGACCAGTGCGCCAGGAAGGACACCAGGGTGACGGCGGCGGCGACGAGCAGCAGTCGCCACACGGCCCGCACCCCCGCCCGCACCCCGGGCACCACCCAGTGCGGCACCGGCGCCGGGGACAGCGCGAGCAGCTCCCGCCACCGGCGACTGCCGATGCCCGCGGCGGCCGCCAGCAGGTGCAGGCCGAAGACCCAGCCGAAGGCGGCCGAGGTGTTCGGCGGCTGCAACGACACCACCGCGGCGGCATCGTCGGCGACGGCCAGACAGACCGCCGTGATGAGCAGCGGACCGCCCAGCGCCGCGCCGACGATCCAGCCGAGGTCGGCGCGGTTGCTCTCGTCGGGCACCGCGTGGGCGCAGTCGCGCGCCGCGATCCAGAGCATGAGCCCGGTCGGCAGCAGGGGCAGCAGTCCCAGTGACGTCTTGCCGATCACCAGCGGAACCTGATGGACCGCGAGCCAGCTCGCCGCGATCGCGCCTCCGGTCCCCTCCAGCCCGCTGCCCGCCGCCAACAGCGCCCCCAACACCAGTGCGACGATGACGAGCAGGGTGATGCTCGACGCCCGCGCCGCCACCACCAGCAGCACCCGAGCCCGCTCCGGAGTCAACGACCCGAATCCGCCGCCGGGTCCCCCCGCACCCGGTTCCGGCGGCTCGATATCGCTCAGACGCGCCAATGCGGCCTTCGCAGCGCTCATGGACATCCACCCTGGCAGCTTCACCCACGGCGACGCCTCAGGCGCGCCGCGCACCCGCCCCCGGGAACGCCCTCGCTCCCGGCCACCGCTCGACCGCCCGGCCGAGCCACGCGCCGCTGCCGACATGGGCGCTCGGCCCAGCCGCCGGAAACCTCCGCGTCCACGCCCCAGATCCGTATACCGCTCCGGTCCCCGGCCACGCACCCCGCTCGCCCCGGCTGCGCGCCCCGGTTCCCACCACCGGGACCGCGCCCCCGGTGCATCCGCCTCCAGCGCGGGGCCACCGGAGTGCGCTTCCACGTCGATGCGCTCGTCCGCTGCAGGCATGCGCCTGCCGCCCGCACGTGCCCGCACGCCGCCGCGCTCGGAGTCGTCGACGAGACGCCGCCGGTCGTCCGCGTATGTCCGACGGTCGCCCGGCTCGGCGGCACCGCGCCGGGTACCACCCGAACGGCTCCCGGACGGCCCGGTGCGTGTCCTGCGGGGCTCACCCGCGTAGCCCCGGCGGTCATCGTCTAATTCATCGTGACGCGATGTGGCACGGATGTCGGCGGACGCGGACGCCCGGCTCGCGGTGGTACGCCGTCGAACCCGAGACAGCGCATGGCGCAAGCCGTCCCACGGCATGTGGCCGGATGCGCCATCGGGCGTACGGCGTGGTGTGGTGGCCCGACGTGCGGGGGGAGGGCCGCTGCCCTCACCCGAGCGGCGGGGGCGGCGGGGTTCGCGCGGGGGTTCTGAAGGAGTCACGGTGACAGGGCAATCCGATTCGAGCGTGGTCGACGACCCGACCGCCGAGGCCGGATGCACCGTCTCGGCCGGATCGGGCCCGAGCGCGACACGGCGTTGCGAGCGCGTGGTGGGGCGGTCGAGCGTCGTGGCGGAGGGGACGGCGAGCCGAGCGGCTACGGCGGTGAGTGGCGGGCGGCGGTGATGCCACCGCGGCGGATCGACGAGGCGAGTGGGACAACGATTGGGGGTCCGACGGACACCGGTCGTCGGGCAAAGGCCACGGTCCGGGCTCGCCAGCACGAATTCCCATGGTCCGCGAGCCTCGATGCCGGAGTCCGCGAACGAAGTCCGGTGGCCCGCGAGCGGCCACGGGCGGCCCGCAAGCACAACGGCCCCCGGTGTTCCCACCGGGGGCCGTTCGTCACGTCGGTCGATACCCGGACCGACTACTTGTCGTCCTGCCCCGGCCGGAACGCCTTGGTGGCGTCGGCGGCCGGATCGGCGCTCTGCTCACCGCCGAACGGCTTCTCCTGGCCGCCGCCGTACTGCTGACCGCCGTACTGCTGGCCGCCGAAGTGCTGGGTCGCGCCCTCGTCCGGGCGCGGCTGCGGCTGCGAACCGGTGCCGTAGGGCGATTGGCCGTAGGAGGGCTGCTGACCGTACCCACCCGGCTGACCGGGCTGCTGACCGTAGGCCGGCTGCTGACCGTAGGACTGCTGGCCCGGCTGGCCCGGCTGCTGACCGTAGGAGGGCTGCTGCTGGTACTGCGGGCCGGTGCCCTGGCCGCCGCCGAAGGCCGGCTGCTGGCCGTATCCGCCCGGCTGGCCGGGCTGCTGGCCGTAGCCACCCGGCTGACCGGGCTGCTGACCGTAGGACTGCTGACCGGGCTGCTGGCCGTATCCGCCCGGCTGCTGACCGTACCCGCCGGGCTGACCGCCCTGGCCGTACCCGCCGGGCTGCGGCGCGGGCTTCGGGGCCGGGGGCTTGAGGATCCCCAGCTCGAACAGCAGGGCCGCGATGGCGACCGCGGTCTGCGCGAAGGCGAAGACCAGGACGACGATGCCGCCCCACTCCAGCGAGACGGAGTCATCGAGCGAGAAGACAGTGAACAGCAGGGTGAGGAACGCCGCCAGCGAGGCGGCGGCCGCGATCGGGGCCCAGTTCTGCTTGGAGATCAACGACAGCCCGGCCATGATTCCGGCGATCAGCAGCAGAGCCAGCGGCCCGGAGCCGCCGCCCTCGAAGAAGCTGGCGGAGGTGTCCACATCCACCGTGCCGCCGCCCAGGTCGAAGCTGGTGAACGGCGTGAATCCGAGCAGGAAGGTGATGACACCGAGCGCGGCGACACCGATGGCCAGGAAGAACGGCAGCCCCTTGCCCGTCGCGGCCGCGGCGCTCGCTCCACCGGTGGGACCGGCGGCGGGCGGCTGGCCGAAGCCGGGTGCGGAGGAGGGCGTCGGCGCGGGCGCGTTGTACCCCGAGCCCCCGGTCGGGTATGACATGTCGTCGTCTCCTATCGAATAGTTCACGAACAGCGCTGGCTGCTCCCCCGACGCTACTGCACCAGACCGCCTGGGTCACCATCTACCGCCGCCCGCGACCGGCGCGTTTACGCCGAACCGAACGCATGCTACCCGGCGCCGTTTTGCGTAAGCCGTTGAGCGACAACATCGTTCACCGAAAGCGCGGGACAAGCCCGCTCGACGAGCAGCGGAAAGCCAGCCGGATCGGCGTTTTCCGGCCACCCGGGGATAACGATACGGATACGCGAAGGCCGCCCACCGGACACGGCGGGCGGCCTTGCGACATCGGACCGGCACTCGCGCGCCGCTATCCGAATCAGGCGCTGATGCTGGCCTTCTCGAGGATCTCGCGCGCCAGAGCGGCGGTCTCGGACGGGGTCTTGCCGACCTTCACGCCCGCGGCCTCCAGGGCCTCCTTCTTCGCCGCGGCGGTGCCCGACGAACCGGAGACGATGGCGCCCGCGTGGCCCATGGTCTTGCCCTCGGGGGCAGTGAAGCCCGCGACGTAGCCGACGACCGGCTTGGTGACATTGGCCTGGATGTAGGCCGCGGCCCGCTCCTCGGCGTCGCCGCCGATCTCGCCGATCATGACGATGAGCTTGGTCTCGGGGTCCTTCTCGAACGCCTCGATGGCGTCGATGTGGGTGGTGCCGATGACCGGGTCGCCGCCGATGCCGATGGCGGTGGAGAAACCGAAGTCCCGCAGCTCGTACATCATCTGGTAGGTCAGGGTGCCGGACTTGGAGACCAGGCCGATCGGGCCCTTGCCGGTGATGTTGGCCGGGGTGATGCCCACCAGCGACTCACCCGGGGTGATGATGCCGGGGCAGTTGGGTCCGATGATGCGGGTCTTGTTGCCCTTCTCCACGTTGTAGGCCCACGCGTAGGCGGTGTCCTGCACCGGGATGCCCTCGGTGATGACCACGAGCAGCGGGATCTCCGCGTCGATGGCCTCGATGATGGCGTCCTTCGAGAACTTCGGCGGCACGAAGGCGATCGACACGTCCGCGCCGGTCTCCTTCATGGCCTCGGCGACGGTGCCGAACACGGGCAGCTCGACCGCGTTGCCGTCCTTATCCGTGTGCGAGACGGTGGTCCCGGCCTTGCGCGCGTTGACACCGCCGACGACCTGGGTGCCCGCCTTCAGCATCAGCGCGGTGTGCTTGGTGCCCTCGCCGCCGGTGATGCCCTGGACGATGACCTTGGAGTCCTTGTTCAGGAAGATAGACATTGTGGTTCGTGTCCTTTACTTGGCCGCGGCCAGTTCGGCGGCCTTGTCGGCGCCTTCGTCCATGGTCTGAGCGAGGGTCACCAGCGGGTGGTTGGCGTCGACGAGGATCTGGCGACCCTCCTCGACCTTGTTGCCGTCCAGGCGGACGACCAGCGGCTTGGTGGCCGCGTCGCCCAGAATCTCGAGTGCCTTCACGATGCCGTTCGCGACCGCGTCACAGGCGGTGATGCCGCCGAAGACGTTGACGAACACCGACTTGACCTGCTTGTCGCCCAGGATGACGTCCAGGCCGTTGGCCATGACCTCGGCCGACGCGCCGCCGCCGATGTCGAGGAAGTTGGCGGGCTTGACGCCGCCGTGACCCTCACCGGCGTAGGCGACGACGTCGAGGGTGGACATCACCAGGCCCGCGCCATTGCCGATGATGCCGACCTCACCGTCGAGCTTGACGTAGTTGAGGTCGTTCTCCTTGGCCTTGAGCTCGAGCGGATCGGTGGCGTCGATATCCGCGTAGGCCGCGTGGTCGGGGTGGCGGAACTCGGCGTTCTCGTCCAGCGTGACCTTGCCGTCGAGGGCCAGGATCTCGTTGTCGGGGGTGCGCACCAGCGGGTTGACCTCGACCAGGGTGGCGTCCTCGGAGATGAACACCTCCCACAGCTTCTGGATGGTCACCGCGGCCGCGTCCAGGATGTCGGCGGGCAGGTGGCCCTGCTCGGCGATGGACCGCGCGAAGGCCAGGTCCACGCCCTTGACGGCGTCGACCGGCACCTTGGCCAGGCGGTCGGGCTTGGTGGCGGCCACTTCCTCGATCTCCATGCCGCCCTCGACCGAGCACATGGCCAGGTAGGTGCGGTTGGCGCGATCGAGCAGGAAGGAGATGTAGTACTCCGACGCGATGTCCTTGGCCTCGGCGACCAGGATCTTCTTGGTGATGTGACCCTTGATGTCCAGGCCCAGGATGTTCTGAGCGTGGGTGAAAGCGTCTTCGGGGGTGGCGGCGTACTTCACGCCACCGGCCTTGCCGCGGCCACCGACCTTGACCTGCGACTTGATCATCACAGGCTTGCCGATTTCCTCCGCGATCGCGCGAGCGTCCTCGGCCGAGTCCGTGACGCGGCCCTCCGACGAAGGCACTCCGTGCTTCACGAAGAGTTCCTTCGCCTGATATTCGAAGAGATCCATGTACTCACCGTCTCGTCTGCGTTGTTGTGACAACGTCTTTGTTGGCGGCCCGTCGTCAGCCCGTAGCGACCACTTGCAGGTCGCCCGTGAAGGCCAGTGGGTCGGGTCGGACTCTAATCAGTCACATGGAGCCGAAATCAGCCGCATACAGCCTAAGTGGCGCAGGTCACGGTACAGTCTCCAGGGCCACAAAACCGCTGGGTATGACTACTCGCGAGTAGCTTTCGGACCGCGTGGCAGGTGAACGGGACGAATCCCGCAGAGCGATACAGACTACGACGCCTTGTAGTGGAACGGCCTCACGCAGTTACCCACAGCACAGTGAGGCAACCCCGGAGGGCGACGTGATGAATGTCACAGCATCGACACGACAGGGGTTCATCGCTTGCCGACCCGCAATCGTTTCGTTACCGTCGTTGCGGTCGATGTCACAACACGGTCACGGCAGGAGGACGGCAAGCTTGACGCAGCACAGCGCTCCGCAGGTAGGAAGCCGCTCCGCAGGCGACCCGTCGAAATCGAGCTCCCTGCCCGCAGGTCGGACGAACGCCCATGAGTGACGGCGCATTCCCGACCGGGCGGCGCGCGCGAGCCAACCGGTACCGACAGGACGACGAAACCTTCGGCGACTCCGGGCATTTCAGCCATAACGCCCAGTCCGGCGGCGGCACCCGATACGAGCACGGCCAGGTCTACGGCTGGCAGGCGCCCTCATCCGCGCAGGGCGAGTGGAATGCCCACGGCGGCTGGGACGCACACGCCGCGAGCGCGCAGGGCGCCGTCGACAACGGTTACGGCGGCAACTGGAACAGCGGCACCTGCTATGACGGCGCCAGCTGGAACAACGCCGCCGACGCCGACTGGAACAACGACGCCGCCGATTGGAACAACGGCGGCGCTCGAGGCGACTGGCACGCCGACGCCGACGGCTCCTGGAACGGCAACGCCGACAACTGGAACCGTGATTCCGGCAGCGCCTGGGACGGCGCCGCCGCGAACGGCGGCGCGGGCGGCTGGGGCGACCCCGCCGCCGAATGGTCCGGTGACTCCTGGAATTCCGGCGACGACGCCTGGGAGTCGCCCGCCGATCCGAACCCCTCCGACGAGCATCGGCCCGTCTACACCTTCCGCACCGCGTCCGGTGAGCCGCTGGAGTTCTCCCGCGACGGTGCACGCGTCGATCCGGCCGCTTCCGGCGCGCCCGAATCCGCCGCCCCCACATCGCGTTCCGCCACCCGCGCCGCACGCAACCGCCGTTCGGGCGGCGCGCACCGGGTGCCCGCCCCGCCCGCCGCACTGAAAGGCCGCGCGGCCGTGGTGGCCGTCGCCGCCGGTGCCGTGGTGGCCGCCGGGCAGACCGGCATGGACACCGCGCCGAAGACGGGTGAGTTCCAGGCCGCCGATCAGGTCACCGAACTCGCCGCCCAGAGCGTGAGCCTCACCGGCGCGGAGACGCAGGATTCGGGAGCACCGCAGGTGCTGAACGTTTCGACGCCCATGGACCTGGGCTCCTTCGACGACATCCTGCGCAAGGGTGAACAGTTCGCCGCCGATCTGGCCGCCCAGGAGGCCGCCAAGCTGCGCCCGCTGTTCACCAAGTTCACCAGCGGCAATTTCACCTCCGGGTTCGGCGCCCGCTGGGGTGTCCAGCATCTCGGCATCGACGTGGCCGCCCCCATCGGCACCCCCATCTACGCGGTGGCCGACGGCGTGGTCCTCGAAGCGGGTCCCGCCTCCGGTTTCGGCATGTGGGTCCGCCTCCTCCACGAGGACGGCACCGTCACCGTCTACGGACACATCGACACCGCCACCGTCTCCCAGGGCCAGTACGTCATGGCGGGCGACCAGATCGCCACCGTCGGCAACCGCGGCTTCTCCACCGGCCCGCACTGCCACTTCGAGGTCTGGCTGAACGGCGTGAACAAAATCGACCCGGTCCCATGGCTGGCCTCCCGCGGCATCGCCCTGGGCCCCCAGCGCGACTAGACCGCAGTACCCCGAACCTCCGCTGTGGGCGCGCTGAGAACAGCGCGCCCACAGACACTTTCACGCACGCCCCCACCCGCTCCAGGCCGCCGACGGTCCAGCCCCGCCCCAAACGGCGAGCCACACAGCCCAACTCCGCCGCGCACCAGTCCCATGCGCCCGTCTCGCCAACCGGCCCCACTCGCCCCACGGCCAGGCCCACCACGCCACCCGTCCGCCCGACGACCAGCTCGGCAAGCGGCCCGACCCGCCGCGCCATCCGTCCGCCAGCGACCCACCTCAGAGCGCAACCCGTCGCACCAGGCGGCGCCCACCCACGGCACAGGCCGACCCGCCGCGCCAGGTGGCGCGACGCGCGGGGTGGTCCGAACCCGCGAGGCATTCGGCCCCGCGAGGCCGTTACGCCCGGACCGTGTAGCCCCGGCTGTCGATGCGGGAGACCTTGTCGCCGTAGACGGTCGGGGCGGTGTCGCAGCTCGCTATGAAGTCGCCGGGGAAGCCGAGGTCGAAGGGGGCGGCGGCTTCGAGGGATTCGACGACTTCCTGCGGGAGGGTGAGATCGACCGCTCCCAGGTTCTCGATGAGTTGGGGCGCGCTGCTGACGCCGACGATGGGGAGTACGGCGGGTGAGCGGTGGCGGGTCCAGGCCACGGCGACGTGGGCGGCGGGGACCCCCAGTTCGGCGGCGACCTTGTCGATCGCAGCGGCCGCCGTGCGTTGGCGCGCGGTGAAACGGGCCGGGTCGCTGCGGTGTCCAGCGCGACCGGACAGCACGCCCTGTCCGAGCGGCCCCCACGCCGTGACGCTCATGCCGAATGCCTCCGCCATCGGGATCAGCTCGCGTTCGGCATCACGCCACAGCAGGTTGTAGGGCACCTGGAGGCCGGCGAACGGGGTGCGGTCGCGCAGCTCCGCGAGGGTGTTCGCGCGGGCCACCACCCAGGCGGGCGCATCGGAGATGCCCAGGTGCAGGACCTTGCCGGAGCGAACGGCGTCATCGAGCGCGCGCAGCGTCTCCTCGATGGGGGTGAGCCGATCCCAGACATGCACCCAATAGACGTCGATGTAGTCGGTGCGCAGATTCCGCAGGCTCTGTTCCAGGCTCAGCACCAGGTTCTTGCGGTGATTGCCCGCCGCGTTCGGATCGGCGACGTCGCGCGTCGGCGTGTACTTGGTGCCGATGACGAATCGGTCGCGGTCGCGCAGCACCGAGCCGAGCAGCTCCTCGCTGGGGCCGTACATGGGTGCGGTGTCGAGGAAGTTGCCCCCGGCCTCGGCGAAGACATCGAGCACACGGCGGTATTCGTCCGCGTCCCGCAGGGCCATGGTGCCCAGCGCCAGTTCGGACACACGCTGACCGGTTCGGCCGAAGAGTCGGTATCGCATGCCGACCACTCTGCCGGTCGGCCACCCGCGTAGGGAGACCGTGCCAGGGCCACTCTCGCCGACGTGTTCGTAGCGTCGGGAACCATTGCGCCCGGCGAGAGCACGGAATCCGTACCGTTGGTAACGGACGGCGGGTTCGCGCCGACGGTCCCACGGTAGACGGAAGGAGTTTCATGAGGAAAACGATTGCCGCCGCGGCACGGGTCGCGGCCGCTGGTGTTTCAGGTGTGGCCTTCGTAGCGATCGTCGGTTCCGGGGCCGCGCAGGCGGCGCCCCAGGATTGCGCCGTCGAGCGAGATCTGTTCGGGGCGTCGGCGGTGTGCCAGCCCGATGGGGGGAGCAACTACGTCCTGCATGTGGACTGCTTCGGCCTCTACGCCAGCGGTCCGTTCCCGATGTACGGCGTCGGGCCGTACACCGCGCTCAGCTACCCGTTCACGCCGAACGGCGAGCGCGTCACCACGGGCTGCACGGGGATGGGTCCCGGCGTCGTGGCCGTGGCCACCAATGCCTACGTCGAGGTCTACCAGGGCTAACCAACTCACGACGGCGATCCTTCCTGGCTCGGTTGGTCTCTCCCGCGCTCGGAAGTCGTTCCTGCCCTCGGCGATCGCTTCCACACTCGGCGATCACCTCCGCGCTCGGCGGTCGCCGCGTACGGGGGGAGGCGGGGCGGTCGGTGCCGGGCGCGGTGCGGCCTCACAGGTCGAACCGCGCCCGCATACCGACCTTGACCTGTTCCAGGGTCTCGCCCCCGATCGCCCCCTCGAAGGTGACGAGACTGGTACGCCGGTAGATCGTGATGTCGTAGAGCGCGATCACATGCGGCGTGCCCGGAATGGGAACCGACAGCAGCCGGTGCGCGGCGGGCACCTCGTAATCGGGATGTACGAGCGCGACCACCAGCAGCGGATTCTGCTGCACCACCGCATCGGCGTCCAACAGCACCACCCGGCGTTCCTGCCCGAACAGTGAGCTGGCCGCCATCCACAGCTCACCCTGCCGCATCGGCTCAGTCTGCATCGGAGGCTTCGAATTCGGCCTCCGCGCCGAGCCTTTCGTCGGGTGGGCGGTCGCGCAGTTCGGCGAGATCCTCCTCGAGCAGCCGCTGCCGCACCGCGAGGGTGACGTAGTCGTTCATATCCGCGCCCGCGGTCGCTCTCAGCCGGGTGGCGATCGCATCCGGAAGCAACACGGTCATTCTCGTCGCCATACCTTCGAGTACACGCCCTGTCGCACCGCCCCGGCAAGGGGCGGTGCGAGGCGGCGTCACAGCTTCTCGAGGGTGCGGCTGTACTGCGGAATCAGCCTGATCTTGCCTGCGGTGCCGAAATCGATGGTCACCGTGGCCAATGCGCCGAAGCCCTCGGCGGCGACCACCCGGCCCAGGCCGTACTTGTCGTCGCTGACCCGGTCCCCGACCGCGAGCACCAGCCCGGTGTTGTTGCGTTTTCCGGCGGAGGTGGGTGCCGGACGGCGCTCGCCCCCGCGATCCCGCACGCCGGGCCGGGGTTCGCTCCAGCCGTCGCCCCGCGTCCAATCCCGTTCGAAGCCTTCGTCGTCGCGTCGCCGCCGGAATCCGCTGGACTGTTTCGGCGCGGGCTCCAGGCGACGCCAGTCCAGTAAGTGCTGCGGAATCTCCTGGAGGAAGCGGGATTCGGGATTCGAGACGGGCTGGCCCCAGCCGGAGCGCACCACCGCGCGGGTCAGGTACAGCCGTTTGCGGGCGCGGGTGATGCCCACATAGGCGAGGCGACGTTCCTCGGCCAGCTCGGTGGGATCGCCGAGCGCACGCATATGCGGGAACTGACCGTCCTCCCAGCCGGTGACGAACACCACCGGGAATTCCAGCCCCTTGGCCGTGTGCAGGGTCATGAGGGTGACCACCCCGGTGCCCTCGTCGGGGATCTGGTCGGTGTCGGCCACCAGCGACACCCGCTCCAGGAAGGCCGCCAGCGATCCGGGTTCGGGTTCGCCCTCGGCGGCCTCGGGCAGGATGCCCTCGGCCCGGGCCGCCTCCACGTTGTTGCGCGCCTCGGAACTGAATTCCCGTGCCACGCTGACCAACTCGTTGAGGTTGTCGAGCCGCGCCCCGTCCTGCGGATCGTCGGACGCCTCCAGCTCGGCGCGGTAGCCGGTGCGGTCGAGCACCGCCTCCACCACGCTGCCCACATCCGGGAAGTCCAGATCCTCCTGCGCCCCGGCCGACCGGATCTGCTCGAGCAGGTCCAGGAAGCCCGCGATGGCCCGCTGCGAGCGGGTGTTGAGCAGCGCCACCTTGCCGTCGGCCGCATCGCGCAGCGCCTGAGCGAACCCGAACCCGCGCTGTTCGGCGTGCACGGCCACACAGGCTTCGGCTCGGTCGCCGATGCCCCGACGCGGGGTGTTGAGTATGCGCCGCAGGCTCACCGCGTCGTTCGGGTTCTCCAGCACTCGCAGGTACGCGACGATATCGCGCACCTCCTTGCGCTCGTAGAACCGGACGCCGCCGACCACCTTGTAGGGCAGCCCCATGCGGATGAAGATCTCTTCCAGCGCCCGGGAGTTGTTGTTGGTGCGGTAGAACACCGCCACATCGGCGTAGTTGGCATCGCCCTGATCCACCAGCCGGTCGATCTCGCGGGCCACGAAGGACGCCTCGTCGTGCTCGTTATCGGCGACGTATCCGACGATGAGGTCGCCGTCGCCCCGGTCGGTCCACAGCTTCTTCTCGCGCCGATTCTCGTTGCGGGCGATGACGGCGTTGGCGGCGGCCAGAATATGCTGCGTGGAGCGGTAGTTCTGTTCCAGCAGAATGGTTTCCGCGTCCGGGAAGTCGCGCTCGAACTCCTCGATATTGCGGATGGTGGCACCGCGGAAGGCGTAGATGGACTGGTCGGCGTCGCCGACCACGCACAGTTCGCTGGGCGGCACCTCGGAGTCGGCGGCGAGATGGTGGCCCACCAGCTCACGCACCAGGATGTACTGGGCGTGGTTGGTGTCCTGGTATTCGTCCACGAGCACGTGCCGGAACCGCCGCCGGTAGTACTCGGCCACATTCGGATGCTTCTGCAGCAACGCGACGGTCTCGCCGATGAGGTCGTCGAAGTCGAGGGCATTGGCCGCGCGCAGCCGCCGCTGGTACTCGGCGTAGACGCGGGCGACCACGCGCGGGAACTCGGTGTCGTCGGTCTCGGCGTCGGCGGCGGCCTGATCCGGGTCGATGAGCTCGTTCTTGAGGTTGGAGATGGCGGTGGCGAGCAGGCGCGGGGTGTACTTCTTGGCGTCGAGGTCGAGATCGCGGCCGACCATGGCGAGCAGGCGGC
Organism: Nocardia sp. CC213A; assembly: GCF_030766805.1. Lineage (NCBI taxonomy): Bacteria > Bacillati > Actinomycetota > Actinomycetes > Mycobacteriales > Nocardiaceae > Nocardia > Nocardia sp. CC213A. The sequence goes on along the minus strand of NZ_JASFXA010000012.1, from coordinate 130,110 downwards.
GGGAGTCGTCGGCGTCGTAGATGGAGAAGTTGGAGTTGAGCCCCGGCACCAGTCCGGCCTGGGTGCGCAGGATGCGCACGCAACTGGAGTGGAAGGTCGACACCCACATGCTGGCGGCGCGCGGCCCGACCAGACCGGCCACTCGCTCCCGCATCTCGGCGGCGGCCTTGTTGGTGAAGGTGATGGCGAGGATCTGCCCGGGGTGCACGTCCCGTGCGGCGAGCAGATAGGCGATGCGCCGAGTCAGCACCGCGGTTTTGCCCGAGCCCGCACCCGCCACGATCAGCAGGGGCGTGCCGGTGTGCATTACCGCGGCGCGCTGTTGCGGGTTCAGCCCTTCGAGCAACCGCTCGGTCTTCTGTTCGTCCTCAGCCACCGTCGCGTTCATCGTCCGTCTACGCTACCGGCGGGCACCGACACCACGACATCCCGCTGGCCCAGGTGTCCGAATAATGCCGGTAGCGTGCGCGTCCGCTCAGGTGGCGGCGCGGACCTCCGAGCCCGAGTCCGCCCCGGCCCGCGCGCTCCGGCGGGCGAGCAGCCAGGCCGCCACCGCCGCCGGGCCGAACATGATGATCCCGTAGATGGCTCCCGGAACGGCCATGGTCTCGTTCCCCAGCACCGAGACCGCCACGGCGATGGCGAGTGTCGCGTTATGGATGCCGATTTCCATTGCGGAGGCAATGGATTGGCGCGCGTCCACCCGGAACAGGCGCGGCACGAAGTAGCCGATGAGCAGGCTCAGGATCGACAGCAGCAGGGTGATCGCGCCGAGACGGCCGATATTGTCGGTGAAGGTGCCGAACTCGCTGATCGCCGCGACCACGATGACCAGCACCAGCACCACGATCGAGGTGATCTTGACCGGTCCGCGCATGCGCTCGGCCCAGCTCGTGAAGCGGCGGCGCACCACCATGCCGATGGCGACCGGGATCAGCACGATGGCGATCACCTGGAGGAACTTGTCCGGTTGCAGCCCGATGCCGCTGTCGTCGTCGAGGAACGCCGCCAGCGACAGCGTCACCACCACCGGCATGGTGAACACCGCCAGCACCGAGTTGATGGCGGTGAGGGTGATGTTCAACGCCACATCGCCGCCGGCCACATGGCTGAACAGATTCGCCGAGGTGCCGCCGGGCGAGGCGGCCAGCAGCATCATGCCGACCGCCAGCGCGCCGGTGAGCCCGAACAGGTACACCATCCCCAGGCACAGCAGGGGCAGCACCACGATCTGGCAGACCAGGGCGATGGCGGCGGCCTTCGGATAGCGCAGCACCCGGGCGAAGTCGTCGACGGTCAAGGTGAGACCGAGACCGAACATGACCAGGGCGAGAGCGAGCGGTAGGAATACCGCGAAAATCGAGGATCCCAAGGGTATCTCCTGACAACAGCATGTCCCGGCCGACCGGATGGCACCGGGATACGCCGAATACTGACGGATGCGCGCCCGCCGCGAACTGTGTTTTCCGACGAAGAACCCCGCCCGTATTGTGCCCGGCGACAACCGCGCCGTGGGACAGTGGGCGGACACGGCAACGAGACCGAGGGGTGCGCTTGAACAGGCAACCGGTAGCCGATCCCGTGATCATCGACGGCAGGCCGCTGGCCGACCAGCTCGCGCAGCGCACGCACGCCATCGTGACCGCGACCGTCGAGCACGTCCGCGGGCAGGTGGCGTTCTACCGCACACTGCCGACCGAGGTGATCCGCCGCGACGTCACCGCGATCGTGCGGCGCAATCTCGAACTCTTCGTCACGACGCTGCACGAGAACCGCGATCCGGAGCCGCACGAACTGCTCCCCATCGAACAGTCCGCCCGGCGGCGGGCCGAGGAGCGGGTGCCGCTCACCGATGTGATCAGCGCCTACCACCTCGGGGTACAGCTGTGGTGGCAGACCATCGCCGAGCTGGCCGGGCCGGATGACGCCGACGCGCTCGCACGGGCGGGCGTGCTGCTGCAACGGCACCTGCAATCGGCGACCCGGGCGGTACTGGCCGGGTACGGCGCGGATCAGGCCCCGATTCCGCCGCAGGACCACGACCGCCGCCGTCTCTACCGGGCGCTCACCTCGGGTGAGGACGTGGCCGAGGCGGCGCGGTCGGTGGGCCGCACGCTCGCGCCGCGGTACTGGGTGGTGGCGCTGCGGGTGGCCGCGCATCCCGACGAGCGGGTCGAGGGCATCGACGCCACGGTGGCCTCGCGGCGCAAACTGCGACGGCTGGAATACGCGCTGGACCGGCTCGGTCGCGGCGAGACACTGCACATGGTCACCGAGCAGGGCGGCGGCGCGCTGGTCCCGGCTCCGGAGGTCGATCCGGAATCGCGGTTCGAGGAGTTCGCCGCGCACCTGGCCGAGCTGGGTCGAGATATCGGGGCCGAGACCGTGTGCGCGGTGGATTCGGCTGTACCGCAGGATATTCCGGAGACCGCCCGGGAGGTGGATGAGCTGCTGGGGGTGGCGCTGCGCTATCACCGGTGCTCGGGTGTGGTGCGTTTCGCCGATCTGGCGGTGGAATACCAGCTCACCCGCCCCACCCGGGTATCGCGGATCAACGCCGCCGCCCTCGCGCCGCTCGACGGTGATCCGAGCCTGCGGCTGACGCTGGAGACCTACCTGGCCCACGATTCGAGCACCACGGCGACCGCGGCGGCGCTGCACGTGCACTCGAATACCGTGCTCTACCGCTTGCGCAAGATCACCGAGCTGACCGGTCTGGACACCACCAAGACCCGGGATCTGCTGCGCATGGCGGCGGCGCTGGCCGCCGCGCCGCAGGAGTCGCCGTGACCGCCGGCGATCGGAGTCATCCGGGAGACCGAGGGGTCCGAATACTGCGAGTGGAGCGAATATCCGGAGGATCGGCGCGGGGAGGAAACTCTCAGGAGATTCCAAACGTATTCGTTTTGCATGACCCATCGCCCGTGGCAGACTGGCCAGGTGACCAGCGCTCCACGAAGACCAGTTACCTGAGCGCGCCCATTCGGGGGACAATGTAAGACCGACCAGGTCGGCTTTCCACGTTGCAAGTCATGGTGAAGAACCGATCGGTAACGCTGCGGGTCTGCCCGCCGATCGACGTTCTGACCACGAGGAGAAGAAGTATGAGCATCTCGACGACGGGACAAGACAAGCCTGCGACCGGCTCCGACTCCGCGCTGCCCACCGAGGCGGAGATCGACAAGCTCCGCAAGGAGATCGACAAACTCGACGCCGAGATCCTGGCGGCCGTCAAACGCCGCACCGAAGTGTCCCGCCTCATCGGCCGCACACGCATGGCGAACGGTGGCCCCAAGCTGGTGCATTCGCGCGAGATGAAGGTGCTCGAGCGCTTCAGCGAACTCGGCCAGGAAGGCCACACCCTCGCCATGCTCCTGCTCCGCCTCGGCCGCGGCCGCCTCGGACACTGAAATTTTTTGCCTCCGCTCCGCTCCGGCGGGGTTCGCGGCGCTGGAAGTCCCGGTTCTTCCCTCCCTCCGCTCCCCCGCTTCGCTCCTCCGCTCCACTCGGTCCAGAACCGGGACGCGCCGCGAACCCGGGAGGGTTGAGGTGAGGTCCGGGGGGTGTGGTCCGTTCGGCGGGGCGGCGCGGGGCGGAGGTGCTTCCTTCGGGCGGGTGGCTGGAGTTGGGTGCTGGTGAGCGGTAGATAGAGACTTCGCGGCGTTCGACGAGCTCCGGGTTCGACGGGCTCCGCGTTCCCCAGGCCGCCCCGGGTGACTATTCACCCCGGGGCGGTCGATTTTTTCTGTGCGCGGCTGTCTACGGGAGGGCGATGTACTTGGTGTCGAGGTACTCCTCGATGCCTTCGAAGCCGCCCTCGCGGCCGAAGCCGGACTGTTTGACGCCGCCGAAGGGTGCGGCGGGATCGGAGATGACGCCGCGGTTGACGCCGACCATGCCGGTCTGCAGGCCCTCGGCGATGCGGAGGGCGCGGTCCAGGTCACGGGTGTAGACGTAGGCGACCAAGCCGTACTCGGTGTCGTTGGCGGCGGCGAGGCCCTCCTCCTCGGTGTCGAAGCCGACGATGGGGGCGACGGGGCCGAAGACCTCCTCGCTCAGGATGCGGGCGCGCGCGGGGACGTCGGTGAGGACGGTGGCCGGGTAGAACCAGCCGGGACCGCCGGGGGCCTTGCCGCCCAGGGCCACGGTCGCCCCGGCCGCGACGGCGTCGTCGACGAGTTCGGTGACCGTGGTCAACTGATCCTCGTTGATGAGCGGGCCGAGCGTGGTCGCGTCGTCGGTGCCGGGTCCCAGCTTGGCCTCGGCCATGGCGGCGACCAGTTTCTCGGTGAACTCGCGCCGCACCGAGTTCTGCACGTGGAAGCGGTTGGCCGCGGTGCACGCCTCACCGCCGTTGCGCAGCTTGGCCAGCAGCGCGCCCTGCACGGCGGCGTCGATATCGGCATCGTCGAACACCACGAAGGGCGCGTTGCCGCCCAATTCCATGGAGGTGCGCAGCAGGCCGTGCGCGGAGGATTCCACCAGCTTCTTGCCCACTGAGGTGGAGCCGGTGAAGGTGAGCTTGCGCAGGCGCGGATCCTCCAGCAGCGGCGCGGTGAGGGCGCTGGAACGGCTGGTGGTGACGACCGACAGCACGCCCTCGGGCAATCCGGCCTCGGCGCACAGCTTGGCCAGCAGCAGCATGGTGAGCGGGGTCTCGCCCGCCGGTTTCACGATCATGGTGCAGCCCGCCGCCAGTGCGGGACCGATCTTGCGTGTCCCCATGGCGAGGGGGAAGTTCCACGGCGTGATGGCCAGGCACGGCCCGACCGGTTGCTTGTGCACCATGATGCGGCCGGTACCGGACGGAGCGGTCTGGTAACGCCCGTGCACGCGCGCCGCCTCCTCGCTGAACCACCGGAAGAACTCGGCCCCGTACTTGACCTCGTTGCGGGACTCCGGCAGCGCCTTGCCCATCTCCAGGGTCATGAGCAGTGCGAACTCCTCGGCCCGCGCGGTAATGGCCTCGAACACCGACCGCAGGATCTCTCCGCGCTGCCGGGCGGGCGTCGCGGCCCAGTCGGCCTGCGCCGCCACCGCGGCGTCCAGCGCGCGGACCCCGTCTTCGGGCGTGGCATCGGCGACCTCCACGAGGACCTCGCCGGTGGCGGGATTACGCACCGGAAAGGTGCCGCCACCGGTGGCGTCCACCGGTCCGCCGATCCAGAGCTGGGTGGGAACGGATTGCAGTAGTTCGCTTTCGGACACCATGTCTCCAGCCTAGGAGCGGCTACCGCACCCCGCCCCCAATTCGCGAGACACTCGCCACCTCACTGTCCCCGACCTGCCGCATCGCTCCCGCCCCGCCTTGCCGCTCCCGACCTGCCTTGCCGCTCCCGACCGGCCCCTTCACGGCACCCCATTCGGTTCGCGGCGCGTCCCGGTTCTGGACTGACCGGAGCGGAGGAGCGAAGCGGGGGAGCGGAGGGAGGGAGCGGAGGGAGGGAAGAACCGGGACTTCCAACGCCGCGAACCCGCCCGGAGCGAAGCGGAGGGCAAATCAAACACAGTGCAAGAAATTTCAGTAGTGTCGGCGGACGTGAGCAGCGACATCACCGCGACGGCGGCCTGGCGGAAACTGCACGATCATCATGCGGCCCTGGCCGACCGTCACCTTCGTGAGTTCTTCGCCGACGATCCGGAGCGCGGGCGTGAGCTGATCGTGCGGGTCGCGGACCTGCACATCGACTACTCCAAGCACCGCGTGACCCGCGAAACCGTGGACCTGCTGGTCGAATTGGCGCATACCGCCGACGTGGAGCGCCACCGCGACGCCATGTTCGCCGGGCGGCACATCAACACCTCCGAGGACCGCGCGGTCGGCCACTGGGCACTGCGCGCACCGGCCGGGCGGCGCGCCGAGATCGACGGCGCCGACGCCACCGCCGAGGTGCACGAAGTGCTCGGGCGCATGGGCGAATTCACCGATGCGCTGCGTTCGGGGCAGTGGCGCGGCGCGACCGGTGAGCGCATCGACACGGTGGTGAACATCGGCATCGGCGGCTCGGATCTGGGTCCGGCCATGGTGTACCGCGCGCTGCGGCATTACGCGGATGCCGGAATCTCGGCCCGGTTCGTCTCCAATGTCGACCCCGCCGATCTGGTGTCCACGCTCGCGGGCCTGAATCCGGCGACCACGCTGTTCATCGTGGCGTCCAAGACCTTCTCGACGCTGGAGACCCTCACCAACGCCACCGCCGCCCGCCGCTGGCTGACGGCCGCGCTCGGCGACGACGCGGTGGCCAAGCATTTCGTGGCGGTGTCCACGCACGCCCAGCGGGTGGCGGAGTTCGGCATCGACACCGCGAACATGTTCGGCTTCTGGGATTGGGTCGGCGGCCGCTATTCGGTGGATTCGGCCATCGGCCTGTCGATCATGGCGGTGATCGGCAAGGAGCGCTTCGCGGAGTTCCTGGACGGCATGCACCGGGTGGACGAACACTTCCGCACCGCACCGCTGGGGCAGAACGCACCGGTGCTGCTGGGCCTGCTCGGCGTCTGGTACTCGAACTTCTTCGGCGCGCAGTCGCGGGCGGTGCTGCCGTATTCCAATGACCTGGCCCGCTTTCCGGCGTATCTGCAACAGCTGACCATGGAGTCGAACGGCAAGTCCGTGCGCGCGGACGGCACGCCGGTGACCACCTCCACCGGTGAGATCTTCTGGGGCGAGCCCGGCACCAACGGCCAGCACGCGTTCTACCAGCTGCTGCATCAGGGCACCCGGTTGGTTCCCGCCGATTTCATCGGATTCGCCCGTCCCACCGACGATCTGGCGACCATGGACGGCACCGGCAGCATGCACGACATCCTGATGTCGAATCTGTTCGCCCAGACCAAGGTGCTGGCCTTCGGCAAGACCGCCGCGGAGATCGCCGCCGAGGGCACCGACCCGAACCTGGTGCCGCACAAGGTGATGCCCGGCAACCGCCCCACCACCACCATCCTCGCCCCGATGCTGACCCCCTCCGTGCTGGGCCAGCTCATCGCCCTCTACGAGCACCAGGTGTTCACCGAGGGCGCGATCTGGGGCATCGACAGCTTCGACCAGTGGGGTGTGGAACTCGGCAAACAACAGGCCCTGGCCCTCGAACCCCTCCTCACCGCGGCGGAAGACCCCGAGCCCGGCGCGGATTCCTCCACCGACGCCCTGATCGCCTGGTACCGCGCCAACCGCTGACGGCACCCGCCGGTCCGGCACCGGCCGTATCGTCGCGCGTACACGCTCCGGGCAGCGCGCAGCCGAGGTGCATTCGGGAGCGCCGCATCGCTCGGCCCGCGCTGTCCGCCGCACATGACCCGTCAGCGGAGCTGGCCCGCCACGGGCCGCGGCTCCGGAGCCCGTCGCCCCGTTCGGATCACTCCGACCAGGCTGTGCGCAGTGTCTCGCGGTCGTCCACGCCGAGCTTCCGGCACGCCGCGTCCAGGTGGTGCCCGACGGTTCGCACGCTGCGGAACACCTTGGCGGCGATATCCCGTTCCGTGAGTCCGGCGGCGGCCAAGCGCACCACCTGTAGTTCGAATGTGGTCAGCGGCTCCCCCGGCACGCGGTGTGCCTCGGCGACGCGGTGCTCCTCGGTGCGCCGGTCCTCGGCGACGCGGTAAACATCGACGACGCGAAGCTCCCCCGGCGGCCGGGGCTCTCGCGTCGCGCCGGTCTCGGCCCCCTGTTCCACCAGCCCACGCAACTCCGCGCGGGCTCGATCCGCCCACGGCGCCGCCCCGAGCCGCTCGAATGTCTCCAGTGCTTCCGCCAGCGCGGCCCGCGCCTGGGCCTCCCGGCCTTCGCGGCGCAGCCATTCCCCGTAGAGCAGCCCGGTGCGCGCATGGTCGTACCAGCGCTGCGCCGCCGCGTGCAGTCCGAGCGCCTTGCCGAACAGCTCCCCGTCACCGCTCAGCAGTCCCCGGCACCGCAGGGCGATCCCCTCCGCCCACGGCTTGTCCAGGGCCGCCGCCCAGGTGTCGATCTCGGACATGGCGGCGCTGGCCCGATCGGGTCGCCGTGCCCGCACCGCCGCCTCGATCAGGTCCGCGAGCAGGTCGGTCCAGTGCCCGCGCGCCTGCTTCGGCTGCTCGTACAGTTCCCGCAGGCGGTCGAGCGCTTGCCGGTAGCGCCCGTAGCCGAGATCCAGCAGCGCCAGCGCCCAGTGCCCGTGGGTGACGTCGATGGCGTTGAAATCGCCGGGCTCGTGCCGCAGCGTGCGCCCCGCCAGCTCCCGGCACCGCGCCTCGTCGCCGCGCACGGCCGCGATCATGGCGAGCAGCGCCTCGGCCGTCGCCACCCGCCCCGGCTGCCCGGTGTCGGCGGCGACCCGGAGGCTGTGGGCGGCAATGATTTCCGCCTCCCGGAACCGGCCCAGGATGAGTTCCGCATTGGCCAGGACGCAGCCCACCGACGGGCACCAGGTGATCATGCCGCGCTCACACACCAGCCCGGCCAGTTCGGTGAGCTGTTCCCGCGCGACCTCCATATCCCCGATGAGCGCCGATTGCGCCGCGAACGCGTGCCGCAGCGAGATCATCTCCAGCGGCACCGTCCGCCCGAAGGCGACGTTCGCCCGGATCAGCGCGATCCCGCCGACCGGGTCGCCGGTCTGCATGACCATCGGTCCCCGCAGCGCGGACAGCAGCGGCTCCCGCATGGGTCCGAGGGCCAGCTCCGCCAGTCGGTGGTACGCCGTCCGGAAATCCGCGAGATCGCCTGCGGTCCACGCGATCCGGCCCGCGTCGATGAGCAGCCACGCGGCCCGTTGCGGGTCGAGGTCGGCGACGTGTTCGGCGGCGTCGAGCATGATCTGATAGGCCCGGTGCGGTGACCCGACCTCGAATTCGATCGTCGCCCGGACGCCGAGTATCCGCGCCCGCTCCCCCGCTGTGAGGCAGAGCTGTTCGGCCGTGTCGGCGAGCCGCAGGGCCTGGTCGGCGCATCCGGCCGCGAGTGCGGTCTCCACGGCGCGGGTGAGCCTGCGGCCCCGTACGACGAGGTCGGGCGTGAGCCGGGCGGCCGCTTCGAGGGCGCTGACGGCGCTGGCGTGCGCGGTGTGCTCGCACGCGTAGTCGGCGGCGGCCTCCAGTGCGGCGGCGAGGGTTTCGTCCGGCGTGGTGCGGGCGCGGGCCAGCTGCCAGGCGTGGCGTACCGGATCGTGGCCGAGTTCGGCGGCGAGGGCGAGGTGCACCGCCGTCCGGTGGGCCGCATCAGCCGCCCGGTAGGCGGCCGTGCGCTGGAGCGGATGCCGGAAGGCCACGGCCCGCCCGGATCGGTGCAGCAGGCCGGTGTCCGCCGCGGCGGTGAGCGCGTCCCCGGTGCAGCCGAGGCGACCCAGGACCCGCTCGACCAGCTCGAGATCGCCGGTCTCCTCCGCGGCGACGACCAGCAGCGCGGTGCGCACGGCCGCGGGGTATCCGGCGATGCGATCCGCGTAGCCCGCGCACAACCGCCGCGTCAGCTCCTCCGCATCGACTACCTCGGCGGCAGTGTGCGATGAACCTCCGCCCATCCGATCCGCACGCGACAGCCCTCCGCTCGCCGCATCAGCCTGCGGCAACCCTCCGCTCGCTGCATCCCCCCGCGGCAACCCGTCCCCCCGTACCGACCCGTCGGCAGCCATGGCGGGAAATTCCGAGGCCGCCAATGGGTTCCCGGCAGCGGCCCGCAACACCCGGTCGCGTGCGTCCGGGGCGAGATCCGGGAAGCGGTGTGCGAGGAGAGCGGCGGCGGACTCGTGGTCCAGCGGTGCGAGCCGGAGTTCGGGCAGTCCGTCGGCCCGGAGTTCGGTATCTCCGGCGAAGAGCAGGGCCAGGTGCTCCGCATCGAGGCGGCGGGCGGCGAACAGCAGGGCGTCCAGGCTGGGACGATCCAGCAGCTGGGCGTCGTCGATCAGGCACAGCACCGGAGCGGGCGCGGCGAGTTCGGCCAGCAGCGAGAGCACGGCCAAGCCGACGCAGAAGCGGTCGGCAGTGTCGCAGACCCGACGGCCGAGCGCGGTATCCAGGGCGCGGCGCTGCGGTGCCGGTAGTGCGTCCAGAGCGTTGTCGGCATCCTCCCCCACAGCCTCCAGCAACCGGCGCAGGCCCGCGAAGGGCAGGTCGGAGCCGTTCTCGATACCGGTGCAGCGCAGGACCCGCCAGCCCGCGGCGGCGTCCTCGGCCGCGTCCAACAGCGCGGTCTTGCCCAGGCCCGGGTCGGCGATCACGGTCAGCACACGACCGTGGCCCGCCCGTGCGTCGTCGAGCAGGTTGTGGATGTGCTGTATTTCTTTGACACGACCGAACAGCACATGCGACAACCTATGTCCCGGACCGGGAATCAGCAAATGGTGAACGTTCTGATTTCGCACCGTGCGCGCAGGTCGGCCGCACGTACCGAAACGGTCGGTCGGTCCAAAGAGAATGACCGACTATGACCGCGCGAACACTCGACCCACCGACTCCCGGCTCCCGGCGTCCCCCGGCGCCGTCTCTGGTCGGCCGCACCGCGGAGGTGCACCGCATCGCGGCCCTCACCGCGGCGGCCGCCGCGGGTCGCGGTGGCGGACTCGCCGTGCTCGGCGATTCGGGCACGGGCAAGTCGGCGCTGCTCGGGTACGCGGCAGCGGCGGCCCCCGACTCGGTGCTGGTACTGCAGTGCACCGGAGTCGAGAGCGAGTCCGAATTGCCGTTCGCCGGGCTGCAATTGCTCCTCCACCCCTTCCTGGACCGGCTCGATGCCCTCGCCGAACCACATCGCGGCATCCTGCGCCGGGCCTTCGGCCTGAGCGCCGCCGCGTCCAATCCCTCGAACGACCGCTTCGCGGTCGGCCTGGCCACCCTGGAACTGCTGGCCGAGATCGCCGCCGAGCAGCCGCTGCTGTGCCTGATCGACGATGCGCAGTGGCTGGACTGTCCCTCGGTGGACGCCCTGCACTTCGCGGCGAATCGGCTCGATGCCGAGGCGGTGGCGCTGATCTTCGCGGCACGACCGGAGTACCGCACCGCGCTGCCGGTACTGCGGTTGGGCCCGCTCGACACCGCGCACTCCCGAACCCTGTTGGATGAGCGGTTTCCGCAGCTCGCCCCCGAACTGCGCGACCGGGTGCTCGCCGAGGCGGCCGGAATCCCGCTGGCCATCCTGGAATTGCCGCGCATGGATCTCGACGCACTGCCGGTGGAGCCACTGCCGCTGCCCGAACGGCTCTATGCGGGTTACTGCGATCATATTGCGGCTCAGCATGACTCGACGCGGCTGGCACTCCTGGTGGTGGCCGCCGAAGAGATCGGGTGCGTCACCGTGGTGCGACGCGCCCTGCGCCGGCTCGGGTTGAGCGATGACGCACTGGTGGCAGCCGAGCACTCCAGCATGGTCGTCGTTTCCGGTACCCGAGTGACCTTCCGGCATCCGCTCAAGCGCTCCGCCGCCTACCGGTTGGCTCCGTTCACCATTCGCCAGACCGTGCACGCGACGCTGGCCGAGGTACTGGCCGACGATCCGGACCGCAGGGCCTGGCATCTGGCCGCCGGGACCGCCGCACCGGACGAAACCGTCGCCGCCGCAGTGGAAGCCGCGGCGCTGCGGGCCGCCGACCGCAGTGCCCACGGCACCGCCGCCACCGCCTTCGAACGCGCGGCGCGACTCACGCCCGATCCGGTGCACGCTGCCCGCCGCCTGACTCGTGCCATGGCGGCACTGATGGAGGCGGGACGGCCCGAGCATGCGCTCGTGGTCGCCGACCGGCTGGACCCCGCGGTACTGGATGCGCCGCGTCGGACCCGCATGCACGAACTGCGCGCACAGATCGCCGTCGAATCCGATTCGCTCGGCACGGCCTACGATCTGTTCCGCACGGCCGCGGCGGAATCCGCTGTCGCGCAGCCCTATCGGGCCGGTCTGCTGCTGCTCGACGCCGCGCGCGCCGCCTGGGTGGCCGGTGATCTGCCGGGCCTGCTCCGCGCCCGAGAGCAGCTGGCCGACCTGGCCCTCGGCACCTCCGCCGCACCGCTGCTGGCCGCCGTGGACGGTCCGATCCAGCTGGCGACCGGTGCCCAGCCCGCCGGTGTCGCGCTCATTCACGCCGCGACGAGAACCGGGCGGTCGGCACCGGATCCCTCCGCGCGGTTCACCATGGCCCTGCTGGCCACCCTCGCCTCCGATATCGAGCAGGCGCACGCGCTGCTGACCGATCTGGCCGCCGAGTACAGCACGCTCGGCATGGCCGGGCGGCTGCCCGCGGTGCATGGCGCGCTGGGGACGATCCAGCTGCTGCTCGGTCGTTTTCGTGATGCCGAGGCCACCTGCCTGGAGGCGGCCCGGTTGGCCGACTGCACGGGCACGCCGAGCCGGGCGCGCCAGGCCCGGTCCATCCTCGCCGTCCTGGCCGCGGTGCGCGGTGACGCCGATCGCTGCCGGGAGCTGGCCGGCCGGCAACCACGGCACCCGCGCCGCGCGGTGAACACCATCGACGCCGCGCACACCGAATGGGCACTGCTGCACCTGGATCTGGCACAGGGGCGCTACGAGGCGGCGGTAGCGCGGGGTGAGGCGCTGGCCAACAGCCCGCACCGGCCGCTGGCCCAGTGGCCGCACCTGCTCGCGGACCGGGTGGAGGCGGCCGTGCGCCAGCGACAGCCGGAGCGGGCCGCCGAACCGCTCGCGGCACTCGTCGAATTCGCCGCCGCGACCGAGAATCCGTGGGTGCAAGGCCTGGCGCTGCGCTGCGGCGCGCTGGTGGACGGCGACGCCGACCGGTACGATGAAGCGCTGCGCCTGCACGCCGAGGCACAGCGCGGATTCGACCACGCGCGCACCGCACTGCTGTACGGCGAATGGCTGCGGCGGGAGCGCCGGGTGCGGGAGGCACGCGCCCGGCTGTCGACGGCGCTGGCGGACTTCGAACGGCTGGGCGCGCGGCCCTGGGCGGAGCGGGCACGGGCCGAGTCGCGGGCGGCAGGCGGGGCCGAACCCACCGATACCGCAGCGCCCGCGCCGAATGATCATCGCGTGGGACTGCTCACTCCGCAGGAACTCCAGGTGGTTCGCCTGGCAGCTCTCGGCGCGACCAACAACGAGATCGGCGCACGCCTGTTTCTCAGCCCCAAAACCGTTGGGCACCACCTCTATCGGGCCTTTCCGAAGCTGGGGGTACGCAGTCGCGTCGAGCTGGCGCGGCTGCTGGCCGACGAACCCTGGTGAGCCGTCGCCGGGCGGAGGAGTGAATTGCGGCCCGATCGCCCGAGCGGCAAAGTGCTGGTAATGCTCTACGGCCGCGCGACCGAACAACATCGCATCCGGACGCTGCTCTCGGACGCCCGCGCGGGGCGCAGCGGGGCGCTGGCGGTGCTCGCCGGTCCCGGCGAGGGCAAATCCGCGCTGCTGCGCCGGGCCGCCGAACTCACCGATCCGAGTTGGCGGATCCTGCGCTGCACCGGTATCGAGACCGCGGCGGAACTCCCCTTCACCGCTCTGCGGCAGTTGCTGGAACCCGCGCTGACCCACCTGGATGTACTGCCGGAGCCGCAGCGGGAGGCGCTGGGCTGCGCGCTGGGACTGCGGCCGCTGGCGAATCCGGAACGGTTCCTGGTGGGCCTGGCGACGCTGTCGCTGCTGGCGGAACTGGCCACCGCCGCCCCCGTGCTGTGCCTGATCGACGACGCGCAGTGGCTGGACCAGTCGTCGCTGGACGCCCTGCTGTTCACGGCCCGCAGACTGGGCGCGGAGGGCGTCGTGCTGCTGTTCGCGGGTCGAGCGCCGTTCCGCGCGCCGGGGCTCGAGCGCCTGTGTCCGGCCCCGCTGGATTCCGAACAGGCGCGAACGCTGCTGGCGGACCACTTCCCGACGCTGCCGGTCGAGGTGCGTGACCGGGTGCTCGCGGAGGCGGCGGGCAACCCGCTGGCGCTGCTGGAGCTGCCGGGCATGAACCCCGGGATGTCGCAGGTGGGTCCGCTGGCGCTCAGCGATCGGCTGCTGGCCGGATATCAGCAGCACATCGCGGCCTTGCCGGAGGCGGCGCGGCGAGCCCTGCTGGTGGCCGCCGCCGACGACGCCGGTGAGCTGGCCACCGTGCTGCGGGTGCTGGCCGCGCTCGGGGCCGGTCCCGATGCGCTCGCGGCGGCGGAGCGCGACGGCCTCATCGATGTCTCGGGGCAGCGCGTGCTGTTCCGGCATCCGATCATGCGGGCCGCGGCGTACCGCAGCGCGCCCGCCGACGCGCGGCGCGCGGTGCACGCGGCACTCGCCACGGCGCTCGCCGACGATCCGGACCGGCAAGCCTGGCACCTGGCCGAGGCTGCTCGGGAGCCGAGCGAAACCGTCGCGGCCGCACTGGAATCGGCCGCGGTTCGGGCGCGGGATCGCTGTGGGCACGGGGCGGCGGCCAGCACGTGGGAGCGCGCCGCGCAGCTGTCACCGGCTCCGCGCGAACGCGCCCGGCGTCTGGTCGAAGCCTTGGAGAACGCGGCCAGCGCCGGACGTTTCGACAGCGCCGAACGGCTGGCCGAGGAGCTCGCACCGCTGCCCGCCGATCCGGTGTGGCGCGCCCGGATCGCCAGGGTTCGCGCGTATACGGCGTTCGAACGCGGCGCACCGGAGCGGGCGTATCGACTGCTGCGCGCGGGAGCGGCGGCCGTGGCGGCGACCGATCCCGAGCGTGCGGCGGTACTCCTCCTCGAGGCCGGTCGCTGCGCTTGGGCCGCAGCCGATCTGGGCGCGCTGCGGGACGCGCGCGACCAGCTGCGGGAGCTGCCGCCGAGCCGGGACCGCGACCGTTTCCTGCTCGCCTACGACGGCGCGCTGGGACTGTACGCCGACGATCCGACCGATGGCATCGCGCTGTTGCGCCGCAACCGCGGCACCGCATCCGAGCTGCGGCAGCGGGATCCGGTGGTGCGCCTGGCGCTGTCGACGCAGGCGATCGTGCTCGGCGATACCGACGCCACCCGCGACCTGCTCACCGAACTCGCCGAGGACTGCCGTGCCCAGGGTGCGGCGGGCTGGCTGGCCACCGTCGAATCACGCGTGGCCCAGGTGGAATTCATGGCCGGGCGGTTTCGCGAGGCGGAGCTGCTGGCCACCGAGGCCGCCCAGCTCGGCGACCATGCCGAGCAGCCGGTGCGCGGCACCCACGCGGCCGCGGTACTGGCACTGACCGCCGCCGCGATGGGCGATGCCGCACGCTGCCTGGAGCTGGTCGAGAGGTACTGGCAGGGGCCGCCCATCGCCGCCATGCACCGCACCCAATTCGATTGGGCGGTGGCGGTACTGGATATGGCCCGCGGAGACTTCGAATCCGCACTGGACCGGATGGAGGCCCTGGACCGCACCCCGATGAATCGGCACGGCCAGTGGCTGTCCGTCTACGCCGACCGCATCGAGGCCGCGGTGCGCACCGGCCGGCCGGAGCGGGCCCGGGAACCGCTGGAAGCCCTGCGGATCTGGGCCGCGGCACTGGAGGCCCCGTGGGCGGAGGCGCTGCTGCTGCGCGGGCGGGCGGTACTGACGGACGACCCGGATGCCTACACCCGAGCCCTGGAGCTGCATGCCGCCGCGGGTCGCTGGTTCGACCGGGCCCGCACCGGTCTGTTGTACGGCGAATGGCTGCGCCACCAGCACCGCTTCGCCGCCGCGCGCACCGAATTGCACACGGCCGCTGACTCGTTCGACCGGGTGGGCGCGAACTCCTGGGCGGAGCGGGCGCGCGCGGAGCTGCGTGCCGCGGGTGCGGTGGCGGCCACCGGCCGCGAATCCGTCGCGGCTTTGACACCGCAGGAACTGCAGGTGGCGCGGCTCGCCGCGACCGGAAGCACCAATCGGGAGATCGCGGCCCGCCTGTTCCTGAGCCCGAAGACGGTGGGACATCATCTGTCGCGGGTCTTCCGCAAGCTCGGGGTCGCCAATCGAGTGGAACTGGCCCGCCTGGAGCTGAATTGAGCCCGTGACGGTCCGGACCGAGACCGTGGTGACGAGGCGGACGTCGAATTCGGGGGAGGCCGCCTCGCCACACGGATCGGCGGCACGGCGAGGGATGCCGTACCGCCGCTGACCAGACTAGGAAGACGGCGGTCGCGCCGGTATCGGGCGAATGCCCTAATCGGCCGTGGCGGGCGGCGATCGATACCAGGGGGCGTCCGGTAAGCGAATGTTCGGAGCTGGCGGGGGCAGCCGGGATTCGGCCGCGACCTCCGCTACGGCACCAGCCCGCAGCAGCATCAGCCCGCTACAGCAGCGACCCGCAGCAGCATCAGCCCGCAGCGGAGCAGACAGCGATCAGCGGGGTGGATGCCAGTCGAGCGTGGGTGCCAGCGAGTTCAGCATCACCCGGCCCGGGAGCAGCCGCAATGCCAGATTCCGGGCCGCGACGGCCGGGAGCGAATGCCGCTGCGCGAGTGCGCCCATGAGATGGGAGCGCTCGGCGATGCCCTGCACGCGGGGACGCCGCGCGCGGTCGTAGGCGGCGAGTGCGGCGGCGGTCTCCTGGTGTGAGTCGAGCGCGGCCGCCAGCGTGAGGGCGTCCTCCAGGGCCTGATTCGCGCCCTGACCCAGATCCGGTGTCATGGCGTGCGCCGCATCGCCGAGCAGCGCGATCCGGCCGTTGGCGAAGCTGTCCAGATGCGGCAGTTCGAGAATGTCGTGTCGGAGCACCGCCGACTCGGTGGCGGCCGCCAACAGTTCGGGAATGGGGTCGTGCCAGGAACCGAAGCGACGTCGCAGCTCCACCAGCTCACCCTCGTCGCCGCACTGTCCGGCCGGAACACTCGCGGCGGCATAGAGATAGACCCGACCGTCCGGCAGCGGCGCGAGCCCGATCCGTTGGCCGCGCCCCCAGGTCTCCCCGCCGGAGCGCACCGGCCGCGGCGGGGAGACAACCAGCCGCCACGCCGTGTATCCGACGTAGCGGGGGCGCGGCGCGTCGGGCCATAGTCGCGTGCGGATCGAGCTGTGCAGACCGTCGGCGGCGATCACCAGATCGGCCCGCACGGTACCGCGGCGGTGCACCACCTCCACCTTGGCTCCGACCGTGCGCACCTCCTCCACCTCGGTGTCCACGTGCAGGGCATGATCGGGGACGGCGGCCCGCAGGCTGTCCACCAGATCGGCCCGATGCAGGACGACGAGGGGACCGAAGCGGCGTTCGAACTCTCGGGTGTCGGTGCGCGACAGCCAGCGGCCCGAGGGGGTGCGGATGCCCGCCGTGGTCTCCGCCAACGCACGCGCCCGGACGACAGCGCCGAGCCCGAGGGCGTCCAGGGCGCGCAGACCGTTGGGGCAGATCGAGATTCCCGCACCGACCGCACCGAAGTCACGGGCCTTCTCCAGCACCGCGACCTCCCACCCGCGCAGCCCCAACGCGCGGGCCGCCGCCAGGCCCCCGATACCGCCACCGACGACGATGGCTTCCCTGCCCATTGCGACTCCCTCCGACGAACACACCAACGCTAGGGACGGGTGTGCCGTGGCGCTATCGGGCGATCGCCCGTATCCGGTTCAGCCCGGCAGGATCTCGGCCAGAGCTTCGTCGAGCGTCGGATAGCGGAAGCGGAATCCGGCCTGCCGCAGTACCTCCGAGGTGGCATGGCGGCCGGTGAGCCCGAGGGCCGCGTCGGTGCGCAGCACCACCGCGCCGATCCGCAGTACGGCCGCCGGGGTGGGTGGTGCGGGCGGCCGGTGCAGGCGACGCCGCAGCGCGGCCATGAGTTCCCGGTTGCGCACCGGAAAATCGGTGGCGGCCACCAGGATTCCGTCGGGCAGCGTGACCTCCGGGGTCATTCCGAGGGCGGCCCGGACGATGGCCAGCCAGTCCTCGCGGTGGATCCAGCTGAACCACTGCTCGCCGCTGCCGACCCGGCCGCCCAGCCCCGCCTTGGTCAGCGTCGCCAGCCTGCGCACGGCGGGGGCGTCGGGATCCAACACGATGGAGGTGCGCAGAATCGTCCGGTGTTCGGCCGCGGCCCCGTCGAAGGCCCGCTCCCACGGTTCGGCGACGCCCGTCATCTGCGGCAGGCCGACCGGCAGCGGCGTGCGTTCGGTGCAGCGGGTCTCCCCCGCATCCGACCAGATGGCCGTGGTGCTGGCCTGCACCCAGTAGTCGAGCGGCCGGTCCAGGGTTTTCGACGCCGCGACCAGTGCGGCCGTGGAATCCACCCGGCTGTCGCGCAGTACGGCGATATTCCGTTCGGTCGGACGGCAGTCCACCAGCTTGCCCGCCAGGTTCACCAGCGCGGTCCGCCCAGGACCGCGCAGCGCCGCGACCCACTCGCCCTGGCCACGGCCGTCCCACTCCACCTGGGTGAACGGCAAGCTCGCGTCCGCACGCCGGGTGAGTACGGTCACCCGCTGCCCCCGGCACACCAGATCCGTCGCCAGGCTCCGGCCCAGCGCACCACTGCCCCCGGCGATCACCACCGTGAGCGCGTCCGCGGCGGGTTCCAGTCCGGCGGCCCGAGCCAGTCGCGCGAATCCGACGCGGGCATCGGCCTCCAGCAGACCACCGACCACCGTCCGCGCCACCGCCGCCGACATGCCGACGAAGGTGATCCGCTGCCCGACCACCGTCCCGCCGGTCCGCGGTGTGAGCGTCCACTCCACCCGCATGGTCCCGGCGGGTTCGGGCTGCTCGAGCACCAGGCGTCGGCCCGGCACCACCGTGGTGATCGTGAACGGATCGGCGAAGCGTTTGTGTACCGCCTCGTAGACCGGCCCTCGCGGCAGATACCCGCCCGTCACACCCACCTCGGGCGGCCCGGCCAACGTCACCGACGTGACCGCCGGATTCCACCGCGGCCACTGCCTCGGGTCCCCCACCACTTCCCAGAGGCGCTCCGCCGGAAGTGCGATGAACTGCGTGTACTCACCCATCGAACGCCGTCCTAACCCCGCGTTGCCGCGCTCCCCGTCGAGCGCGTACCCCCAATCTATTGCCGCCCGTGCGGTCGACACAGCATCTGCGGGCCGTGCTCTTCCTCACCCGGCGAACCGGCCATCGAGGCAGTCGACGAGGTCTTTGTGCCCTGGTCGGACACGACGCCCACCGGGGACGATCGGATCGTGGACACAGCGCCCCACACCTCGAACTTCGATGTGGTGGCCATCGCGTCATCCGCGGGCGGCCCCGCCGCGCTGACCCATGTCATCGGCAGCCTGCCCGCCGACCTGCCGGTGCCGGTGCTGCTGGTGCAGCATCTCGACCCGCGCCATCCCACCCTGCTCACCGGCATTCTCGCCCGCAGGTCCCGGCTGCCGGTCCGGCTGGTGCGCGGTGGGGAGCGGATCGAGCCGGGCACGGTGTATCTGGCTCCGCCCGCTCGTCACCTGCGGGTGGGGTCGAACGGGGAACTCTCGCTGTCCGACGAGAAACCCGGGCATTTCGTGCGCCCCTCCGCGGATGTGCGGTTCGAATCCGTCGCGGACCGCTACGGATCCCGGGCCATCGCCTGCGTGCTGACCGGTTCGGGCAGTGATGGCGCGACGGGTGCCAAGGAGGTCCGCAACCGCGGCGGCACCGTCCTCGTCGAGGATCCGCGCGAAGCGCGCTTTCGCGGTATGCCCGACCGCATACCGCCCGGATCAGCTCACGTAGGCGCGTTGCAGGATCGCCTCGGTGTCGATGCCGGTCGGCAGGGTGCCGAACGCGACGCCCCAGTCACCGCCGAATCGGGTGGCGCAGAAGGCGTCCGCGACCGCGGCGTTGCCGTGTCGCACCAGCTGCGCGCCCTGGAGCACCAGCGCCATCGACTCCACCACGCGGCGCGCCCGGTACTCGATATCGGCGAGATCGGTGAGTTCCTTGCCGATTCGGTCGATGGCCGCATCCAGGTGCGGATTGGCCCCGCGCGCCCGTGACACCTCGTCGAAATACGCCTCGACCGTTTCGGGCTGACGTCCCATGGCGCGCAGGGCATCCAGGGCCGCCACATTGCCGGAGCCCTCCCAGATGGACATGAGCGGGGCCTCCCGGTACAGCCGCGGCATCCCGGAATCCTCCACGTAGCCATTGCCGCCCAGGCATTCCAGCGCTTCGGCGGCATGCGCGGGGGCACGCTTGCACACCCAGTACTTGGTGACGGCCAGGGAGATCCGGCGCAGCGCGGCCTCGGCGGGATCGGTCGCGGCGCGGTCGGTCGCACCCGCCAGCCGCATCATGACGGTGGTGGCGGCCTCGGATTCGACCACCAGGTCGGCCAGCACATTGCGCATGGCGGGCTGGTCGATCAGCTTCTTGCCGAAGGCGTCCCGGTGGCGGGCGTGGTGCACCGCGTGCACCACCCCGGCGCGCATGCCGGTGGCCGAGCCGATCACGCAGTCCAGGCGGGTCATATTGACCATCTCGATAATGGTCTTCACGCCCGCGCCCTCCGCGCCGACCAGCCAGCCGGTGGCGTTCTCGTACTCGATCTCCGAGGAGGCGTTGGACTTGTTGCCCAGTTTGTCCTTGAGCCGTTGCAGGCGAAGGGGATTGCGCGAACCGTCCGGCAGCACGCGCGGCAGCAGGAAGCAGGACAGGCCGCCGGGGGCCTGCGCGAGGGTCAGGAACATGTCCGACATGGGCGCGGAGGTGAACCACTTGTGGCCGACGATGCGGTACGTGCCGTCGGATTGCGGTGTGGCCGTGGTGGTGTTGGCGCGGACGTCGGAACCGCCCTGCTTCTCGGTCATGGACATGCCCGCGATCAGACCGGCCTTGCCGGACGGCTCCCGCAGGCCGTAGTCGTATACCCGCGACGCCAGCAGCGGTTCGTACTTCGCGGCGAGTTCCGGATTGTGCCGCAGCGCCGGAATCACCGCGTAGGTCATGGAGATCGGGCACATATGGCCCGCGTCGGCCAGACCCCAGGTGTAGAACTTGGCGGCGCGCGCGACGTGCGCACCGGCGCGGTCGTCCTGCCAGGGCGTGCCGTGCAGGCCGTGTTCCACCGCCACCCGCATCAGATCGTGCCAGTGCGGATGGAATTCGACCTCGTCCACCCGGTGGCCGTAGCGGTCGTGGGTGCGCAGCACCGGCGGATAGTCGTTGGCCAGCCGTCCCCACTCCTGCGCCCGCGCCCCTCCGGCGAGCGCGCCGAGCTCGCGCACCTCGTCCTCGGCCCAGCCCGCACCCTCGCGGTGCAGGCCCTCGAGCAGCGCGGGATTGCGAGAGTTGTCGAAGGGGACGATGTTCGGCACCTGGTTGAACACGTCGTGGGTGTGCATGGGTGACTCCTATGTCGAGGATGCCCGCACGCCGAGGGCGCGCAGTGCGAAGGCGACGAGATCGGGCAGCACCGTCTCGCGTGGCAGCTCCTGGGCCAGCGGGCCGACCAGCACCTCACCGATCGCGCCGACCAGGGCGGTGGCGCTGGTGCGTGGATCCTGCGGTGGCAGTTGGCCATTGGCGACGCCGTCGGCCACGGCGGTTTCGAAGGTGTCGGCGAAGGCCCGGCGGAAACGCAGTCGCTCGGTGTCGACGGCGGTGTCCACCGGTTCGGCCAGCAGTACGTAGGCGAGTTTGGGATTCTTCAGGGCGCGTCCGGCGAAGGTCTCCACGGCGGCGGTGACCCGCTCCACCACGCCGCCGTCGGCGCTGGCGTCGGCCACGGCGGTGACCTCGCGGGTGACGACCTCGCGGAAGACGGCGGTCACCAGTTCGGCCTTGCCGCTGAAGTTCTTGTAGACGGTGCCGGTGGCGACACCGGCCGCGGCGGCGACGGTGGCCATGGACAGTCCGGCGAATCCCTGTTCGGAGAGCACCTTCATGGCGGCCCGCACGATCGCCCCGGCCTGGGCGTCCAAGCGGGCCTGCACAGCGGGGGTTCTGCGATACGCCACGAAAGAAGTGAAGCACGGATTCATTTCTTCGCGCAAGGGTATGTGCACGGTCGTGTGTACAGCGTATGGTCGGTCCCGTGAGCGTACGAGTCGAACGCAACGGCCCCGTGACCACCGTGATCCTGCACCGCCCCGAAGCCCGCAATGCCGTGGACGGACCCACGGCCGCGGCGCTGGCCGACGCCTTCCGGGAATTCGACGCCGACCCGACCGCCGCCGTGGCGGTGCTGTGGGGCGAGGGCGGCACCTTCTGCGCCGGGGCGGATCTGAAGGCGCTCGGCACCGAACGGTCCAATCGCGCGGCCGAGGACGGCGACGGGCCCATGGGTCCGACCCGCATGCGGCTGTCCAAGCCCGTCATCGCCGCCGTCTCCGGCTACGCCGTGGCGGGCGGACTCGAACTCGCGCTCTGGTGCGATCTGCGAATCGCCGAGCAGGACAGCACCTTCGGCGTCTTCTGCCGCCGCTGGGGCGTACCCCTCATCGACGGCGGCACCATCCGCCTTCCGCGCATCATCGGCACCGGCCGCGCCCTGGACCTCATCCTCACCGGCCGGGCCGTCGGCGCGGCGGAGGCCCTGCAGATCGGCCTGGTCACCCAGGTCGTCCCGCCCGGCGAATCCCGCCGCGCCGCAGAGGAACTCGCCGCCCAGCTCGCCACCCTCCCGCAAACCTGCCTGCGCTCGGATCGCATGTCGGTGCTGGAACAGGACGGCCTCGACGAGACCGCCGCCCTCCGCAACGAGTTCCGCCACGGCATGACCGCCCTCGCTGACGGCGCGCTCGACGGAGCCCAGCGCTTCGCCGCGGGCGCGGGCCGCGGCGGCCGCCCGGCCTGACCCGACCGCGCCGCGCCCGCCCGGCCACAACCGACCGACGGCGTCCAGACCAGGCAAGCGGACGCGGACGCGCCGGGTGAGTGCGTGACCGTGGGGTGAACCGCCACCCGTCGAAGCCATTCACGGCGAACACACCAGCACCGCACCCCGGCGCAGGCCGATCCACTGCGACCGCCCGCCGATCGATGCGGCCACCGTACGAGCCGGATGCGCGGACGTCGCGCGAACCGGCGTAACCATGGCACCAACCAGTGCGGCCGCCGGGAACCGGCGCGCGAACCCATGTGGCCGCCGCGCCCATGGTGCGGCCATCGCACCAACGGGCGCGGTCGTCGGGCGAGCCGGATGCGCGGACATCAGGTGGGCCGGTGCGATCGGGGTTCGGCGGCACCCATCGACTCGGCCGGGATCGAAGCTCGCCGGTTGTCGGTACCGGTCGGTACGCTGCCTGCGATGAACCGGCTGACCGTGGTGGACGAGATGTTCCTGCGGGCGCATCGGGGTATGGGTACGCCGATCGCACTGCAGGGGATTTGGCGTACCGCCGACCGGGTGGGGTCGGAGTTGCTGCGGGATGTGCACGAGGCGTTGCGAACGGGGCCGCTGGGGCGGCGGGTGGTGCGGTCGCGGATTCCGGGGGCGCGGCCCCGCTGGCAGGTGACCGGCTGGGCGCATCCGCTGGTGCTGGCCGGTGAGCCGCTGGCCGCGCACACCCTGCTGGAGTGGGCCGACGGTCAGGGTGCGGACCTCGATCCGGAATTCGGTCCGGGCTGGCGGCTCTCGGCCGCACCACTCGACGACGGCGGATCGGTTGTCGCCCTGACGTGTTCACACGCCCTGGCCGACGGCCGCGCCCTCACCCTGGCCGTGGACAACGCGCTGGCGGGCACACCGCTGGCGACACCCGCGGCCCCCCACTCGGATTGGGCGGACGCCCGCCGCCAATGGTCCGTCGTGCTGGGCGGCACCGCCCGCGCACTGCGCCGCGGCATCCCCCGCCGACCACCTTCTCCTTCGGCACGAGAAACACCGCCCGACCACCCGGACGCCGCCCCGCGCAGCGCCGTACTCCAGATCCCGGCCCGCGACTGGAACCGCGTTGCCGTTGCCCACGGCGGCACCGCCAACAGTCTCTTCGTGCACGCGGTGGCGAATATGCTGTGGTCCACGGGCTTTCCCGAGCCCGAGATCGCCGTCAGCCTCCCGGTGGACACCCGCGACGAACCCCGGGTGGACAACGACCTCGCCATGACCGAGATCGCCGTGCGCCGCACCGACACCCCGGCCACCATCCGCCACCGCGCCCGCGCCGCCTACGAACACCGCATGACCAGCCCGGGCGGTATGCCCGAGGAACTGCTCCAGGTGCTCCCGGACCGCTGGGCGCACGCGCTGGCCCGCGGCGCGGGCGAGCGAGACATCCTGTGCTCCAATATCGGAACCCTCCCGGACTCGCTGCTCACCCTCGGCCCACACCAGTGCACGGGCGTGGCGGCCCGCGCCATCCACCCGGGCCTGCGCGCCGACGCCTTCCCACGCACCCGCCTCTCCGCCTACTTCACCCGCATCGCCGACACCTACACCCTCGGACTGGTCGGCCTCGACCCCCAACGCATCCCCACCGCCGCGGACCTACGCGACCTCGCCAGCACCACTCTGGGTCGACTCGGCCTCACCGCCACACCCTGGTAGCGCCGGCCGCCACAGCCGCGCACCGCGACCTCAGCCCACCTCGTTGATGTAGAGCGAGTACAGGTATTCGCCGAACTGCGCGACCGTCCGGATGTCGGGCGGGGTGGTGAGGTAGTAGCGACGCTCGTACTCCGCGACATCGGCCGCGGTGAGCGGCCGGGTACCCAGATCGAGGGTGAGGTCGTAGGCGGCGCGCAGGGCCTCCAGGCTGAACGGCTCCTTTCCGGAACCGATTCGGGCCGCGGCCAGTGCGGCGGCGGACTCGGCCTCCCGCCGCGCTATGAAATCCAGCAGGCGCGTCGGCCCGCCCTCGGCGTCATCGCTATCGGGATCCATGAGGACCTCCCGGCACTAGATCGAATCACCTTCAGTGTGACCGTGATTCGATCTTTCGGCTACCCCGCCACCGGCGACCCCGCGATCCGGGCCAGCACATGGTCGGGTACCGGCACCCCCGGCTCCAGGTCGTCGGCCGGTACGGGGGCGTCCCACAGCTGCCGCAGCGGCAACACTCCGGCCCACACCCCACCGGCGGCGACATCCTCCGGTTCGTCGATCGGCCCGCCCTCACGCACCTTCACCGACGCCTCGGTGAGGTCGAGCGCCAGCACCAGCGTGCCCGCGAGCTCCTTCTTGGTCGGCTGCCGCACCGCGGGCCAGGCGCCGGGCGTGACATTGTCGACGACGATCCGCATGGCCCGCAGCTGCTCATCCGGATCGGTGACCGTGGTCGGCCGACCGTGGATCACGGCCGACCGGAAGTTGATGGACAGGTGCATCGCGGCACGCGCGTACACGATGCCGTCCACATGGGTGACCGATACCGACACCCCACCGCTGCTCGCGGCGCGCAGATTGCCCGATCCGGTGGAGCCGTGCAGGTAGAGCGTGTCCCCGTCGCGCCCGTAGATGGTGGGCACCACCAGCGGCGCGCCGTCGATCACCACGCCGAGATGGCAGAGGAACCCGGCGTCCAGGACGGCGTCCAGGACCGCTCGGTCGCTCCGAGCACGGTGCCGGTAGCGCGTCGGAGTGCTGCGCGGCGTGGGCGACAAGGGGGTCCGATTCGACGCTGTCTGACTCATATGACCAGCATGGCCGCGCCAATGGCCCAGTAGAATATCCATTTCTGGATGATTTCGACAGACCACTTTAGAGGCGGACCCTTGACGGCGACCACACCCGACGGCGCGGCACACCGCCCGACCGCCGCCGACGACCTCCCGATCGCGCTCGACCGCACGGCATCGACGCCGTTGTCGGCACAGATCGCGGACCGACTACGCGACGCCGCCGCCACCGGGGTCCTGCACCGCGGCGACCGCCTGCCCTCAACGCGGGCACTGGCGCTGCGCCTCGGCGTGAGCCGCACCGTGGTCACCGCCGCCTACGACCAACTGCACGCCGAAGGCTGGCTCGGCGGGCGACACGGATCCGGCACCTACCTGACCGCCGCCCCACGGCTGGCCCCGGAGTGGTCGCCGGCCGCCTCCGATGCGGACGAGGCGATGGATCTGGCCGATC
The DNA here is from genome assembly GCF_030766805.1 of Nocardia sp. CC213A. Lineage (NCBI taxonomy): Bacteria > Bacillati > Actinomycetota > Actinomycetes > Mycobacteriales > Nocardiaceae > Nocardia > Nocardia sp. CC213A. The sequence continues at coordinate 104,289 of NZ_JASFXA010000012.1, read as the reverse complement.
TGGCCCCCGGCGCACCATGCGTGGAGGCCATCGACCGCGCGGCGTGGCGACGGGCCTGGCGGGCGGCCGCCGCCCCGATGCCCCTGGTCCGCCGCAACCGCGCCGGTGACCCCGGCTACCGCGCGGCGGTGGCCGAACACCTGCTGCGGCACCGGGGATTGGGCGCGTCCGGCGGCAGTGCGGTACTGGCCACGTCGGGCACCAGCGCCGCGGTGCGCGAGCTGGCAGCCACGGTGCTGCCCCCGGGCGCGGCGGTGGCCATCGAGGATCCGGGCTACCGCCGGGCCGCGGGCGCGTTCCGAGCGGCCGGAATCGAGTTGGTGCCGATTCCGGTCGACGACCACGGCCTGCGGGTGGACCTACTGCCGGATGGCGTGAGCGCCGTGTATTGCACTCCCGCGCACCAGTTTCCGCTGGGCGCACGGATGCCCGCCGAGCGGCGGGTGCGGCTCGTCGAATTCGCCCGCCGCACCGGCGCTCTGATCATCGAGGACGACTACGACGGCGAATTGCGTTACGACACCGCACCCTTGCCACTGCTGGCCAGCCTCGCCCCCGATGTGGTGGTGCACCTCGGCACCACCAGCAAGATCCTCACCCCCGCCCTGGGCATCGGCTGGCTCGTCGCCGCGCCCGCCGTCGCCGACGCGGTGCTCGCCCATCGCGAACACACCGGCACCGGCCCGGCCGCGGCCGGGCAGCTGGTGCTGGCCGAACTGGCCGCGCACGGCGATCTCGCCCGGCATCTGCGCCGACTGCGCCGCGAAATGCAGACGCGGCGCGCCATGGTGGTGGCAGAACTGCGTCGACACGGGCTCGGGGTGATCGGCGACGCCGCCGGATCACACGTGGTGGTGCCGTTGGCCTCGGCCACCGCCGAGGCGGCCGCGGTGGCGGCGGCGGAGCGGCGCGGCGTGCACCTCGGCCGCCTCGACACCCATTACGTCGGACCGCGACAGCTGTTCGGCGTGGCGCTCGGTTACGCCGCCCTGCCGCGCGCGGATCTGGCGGCGGCGCTGCGGACCGCCGGGGAGTGCCTGGCCGCGCCGTAGCATGGACGCGTGACCCGGCCCGGGTCGCGCCGCAACCGTCGCGGAGTGGAGGCTTCATGACCGATCAGGACATTCTCGCGCGTATCAAGACACTGGTGGATCGCGAGCACGAGCTGCGGTCCAAGACCACCGGCGGTGAGCTGGACCCGGAGAGCGAGCGCGCCCAACTGGCCGAGCTCGAGGTGCAGCTGGACCAGTGCTGGGATCTGCTGCGGCAGCGCCGGGCCCGGCTCGACCAGGGGCGCGATCCCGATTCGGCCCAGCCGAATTCCGCCCAGCAGGTGGAAGGCTATCTCCAGTAGGTTTTTCGGCCCCCGATCGGGGGCCGATTTTTTTGGGATTTGACTTATCCGAATTCGTGCGACACCATTGTCGACGTTCATGCACCTCGATAGGTGAGGCTCCTACGCGAACACAGGCCACTGATCTGACGACGTCGAGAGACGCCCAAGGTTAGGACAGGTCTTCCCGGATTAAGGGATGTACCCGAAGTGGCTTCCCGGCTCGATGCCGAGACACGTCGCGTAGTGCCGAAACTCTGACGAGAGGGGTGCTCACCAGGGAAACGTCCCTGGCCCGCTCCCTGCTGTGCTTTCGATTCGGCGTCCCCGCACGCCTCGGCCGCAAGGAGGTGAGATCCGCAGGATGACACCCGGTGGAAGTCCGTATCCGTCTCGATCACTCTGCATTGTCTCGCCCGGTCGCGGCATTCCTTCGAACTGACAGTTCGGCGAATTCAGCGCATTCTCAGGCAATTGTCATGTCCTCGACAATTGCCCATCCAGCGTGCCCGAATTCGGTTGAAAAGAGTTCGAAGCGATGAATCGCGGCCCTGTCACCGAGGAGTTCGCCATGACCTTCATCGCACGTCGTACCCCAGCCACGCTGACCACCGCCCTGCTCGGCGGCTGCCGCCGTGGCGCGCACCGCCTGTGGGCACGCCGGAATCTCACCCCGCAGGAGCGGGCCAACCTGCTGGCGGGCTACACGCCACCGGCAGTGGTCAGTGCCTCGCTGGGCTGCCACCCGAAGCGGTAGGCGGCCACGCACCGACACCCCACAGTCCCGATGCGGCTACCGCGCGAGGAGTACCTCATGACCATGTCCACTCCGCTGTCCCTCCAGCAGCCGGAACCACCCACCCATCGTCCGTCGCGCCGGGAACGCCGGGCCGCCGAGCTGGAGGACCGTACCCGCGCGGTCGGCGCGAAGCTGGTCGGCATCAGTGCCCGACCGGCGAAACAGGTGCTGCACGACCTGGATTCGGTGCGCGCGGGCCTCGACCACGCCGACGCCGATCAGCGGCTGGCGCAGTACGGCCCGAACAAGATCGCCCACGAATACGTTCCGCACTGGCTGGTGCAGCTGGTGCGGGCGTTCGGGAATCCGTTCATCCTGGTGCTGGCGGGCCTTGCCGTCGTGCTCTACCTGACCGGCGATGCCGAGGGCGTCATCACCATCGCCGTCATGATCACGATCAGTACGCTGATCCGGTTCTGGCAGGAGTTCCGTTCCAACCGGGCCGCCGAAGCACTGGCCCGGCTGGTCACCACCACCGCGGCGGTGGTGCGGCGCGATGCCGGCGCGCCGCGCGGCCGAGCCCGGGAGATCCCCATGGCCGAGGTGGTGCCCGGCGATATCGTGCACCTGGCCGCCGGTGACCTGGTGCCCGCCGATATGCGGCTCATCGCCGCCAAGGACCTCATGGTCGCCCAGGCTGCCCTCACCGGTGAATCGCTGCCGGTGGAGAAAGCCGACACCACCACCGGCGACACCCAGCGGCGCACCCGCGCCGACCCCGCCGATGCCGACAACCTGGTGCTGATGGGCACCTCCGTCACCTCCGGCACCGGTACCGGGGTGGTGGTCGCGACCGGTTCGGACACCTACTTCGGCTCCATGGCCGACATCATGGTCGGCGCGCATCCGGAGACCGCGTTCGACACCGGGGTGAAGCGGGTCGCCTATCTGCTCATCCGGTTCATGCTGGTCATGGTGCCCGTGGTGTTCGTCGTCAACGGCTGGAATCAGGGCGATTGGACCTCGGCGTTCCTGTTCGCGGTGGCCGTGGCGGTGGGCCTCACACCGGAGATGCTGCCGGTGGTGGTGACCGCCAATCTCGCCAAGGGCGCGGTCGCCATGAGCAAGCGCAAGGTCGTGGTCAAGCGGCTGAGCGCGATTCAGAATCTGGGTGGCATGGATGTGCTGTGCACCGACAAGACCGGCACCCTCACCGAGGACCGGGTCGTACTGGACCGATACCTGGACGTGCACGGGCGGCCGAGCGACGAGGTGCTGCGGCTGGCGTATCTGAACAGCCACTTCCAGACCGGATTGCGTAATCTGCTGGACCGCGCCGTCATCGACCGGATGGACGAGGCCGAGGAGGCCGTGGTCGACAGCCGCTATCGGCTCGCGGACGAGATCCCCTTCGATTTCGTGCGCCGCCGGATGTCGGTGGTGGTCAGCGACCGATTGGGCGGCGTCGCGGAGAACCAGCTCGTCTGCAAGGGCGCGGTGGAGGAGGTCGTCGCGCTGTGCCGGTTCGCGCGCGACGGCGACCGCGAGACCGCCATGTCCCCCGAGCTGCGCGAGCGCGTGATCGACGTGGCCGAGCGCACCAATCGCGAAGGGCTGCGGGTGGTGGCCGTCGCCACCCGGGCGGTGCCGATTCGGGACCGCTACACGGCGACCGATGAGACCGAATTGACGCTGGTCGGCTTCCTCGCCTTCCTCGATCCGCCCAAACAGGACGCGGCCGCGGCGCTGAAAGCCCTGGCGGACAACGGCGTCGAGGTGAAGGTGATCACCGGCGACAGCGAACTGGTGGCGGCGCGGGTGTGCGCGGACGTCGGCCTCGAGGTGGGCGAACCGGTCACCGGCACCCGGCTGGAGCTGACCGACGACGCCGACCTGCCCGAATTGGTGGAGCGCACCACGCTGTTCGCCAAGATCGACCCGGCACAGAAGGCTCGCATCGTGCGGACCCTGCACGCGCGCGGCCACACCGTCGGCTTCCTCGGCGACGGCATCAACGACGCGGCGGCGCTGCGCGAGGCCGATGTCGGCATCTCGGTGGACACCGCGGTCGACATCGCCAGGGAGTCCGCGGACATCATCCTGCTGGAGAAGGACCTTATGGTCCTCGAACGCGGCGTCATCGAGGGTCGCCGCACCTTCGGAAACACCATGAAATACATCAAGATGACCGCGTCGTCGAATTTCGGCAATGTGTTCTCGGTGCTGGTGGCCTCGGCGTTCCTGCCCTTCCAGCCCATGCTGGCGGTGCACCTGCTGGTACAGAACCTGCTCTACGACATCTCGCAACTCAGCATTCCGTGGGACCGCATGGACGAGGAGTATCTGCGCAAGCCGCAGCGGTGGAACGCCCGCGATCTCGGCCGGTTCATGCTGTGCATCGGCCCGACCAGCTCGATCTTCGATATGAGCACCTTCGCGCTGATGTGGTTCGTGTTCCAGGCCAACAGTCCCGAACACCAGACGCTGTTCCAATCCGGCTGGTTCATCGAGGGATTGCTCTCCCAGACGCTCATCGTGCACATGATCCGCACCCGGAAGATCCCGTTCCTCCAGTCGCGGGCGGCCCTGCCGGTGCTGCTGACCACGGGCACGATCATGGCCGTGGGCATCTGGCTGCCCTTCTCGCCGCTGGCGGACGTCCTCCGGATGCAGGCCCTGCCGCCGGCGTATTTCCCCTGGCTGGTGCTGACGCTGCTGAGTTACTGCCTGGTGGCGCAGTTGGCGAAGACGCTGTACATCCGGAAGTTCGGCAGCTGGCTCTGATCGGTTCGGCCCGGCCACGTATTGGCAACAAGTCAGTAGGGTCTAGCGGGCGGGTGGGTCGCGCCTATACCGTTTTCCAATGGTGGCAACGATCGATATCACTACTGCCGACGGCGTCGTCCGCGGTTCCCGGGGCCGCCGCGTGGCGCGCTGGCGGTCCGTCCCCTATGCGGCGCCGCCCGTGGGAGAGCTGCGATTCCGGGCCCCGCAGCCGGTGCGGCCCTGGGCCGGGGTGCGCGACGCCCGGGAATTCGGCCTCGCCGCGATGCAGCATCGCAGCGGCGCTCGCATCGGGCCGCGGCAGCAGCAGCCGACCGGTGAGGACTGCCTGACGCTCAATATCACCGCGCCCGTTGGGCACTCGGCCACGCCGCGCCCGGTCATGGTGTTCATCCACGGCGGCGGGTACATGATCGGCACCTCGGCGCTGGGACTGTATTCCGGGGCGCGGCTGGCCGTGCGCGGCGATGTGATCGTGGTATCGCTGAACTATCGGCTGGGCGGGTTCGGCTATGTGGACTTCAGCGAATATTCCACACCCGAGCGGCGATTCGAGTCGAATTTGGGGCTGCGCGACCAGGTGGCGGCGCTGGAGTGGGTGCGGCGCAATATCGCGGCCTTCGGCGGCGATCCGGACAATGTCACGATCTTCGGCGAATCCGCCGGGGCGCACGCCGTGTTGAGCCTGTTCGCGACCCCGGCGGCGGAAGGTCTGTTCCACCGGGGTATCTCGCAGAGCCCGCCCGCGGCGTGGGCGGCCAGCCCGGACGACGCCAAACTCTTCGCCCGCCGCTGCGTGGAGGGTCTCGGGGCCGGCCCGGAGGAGGCATCGCGTGCGCTGATCTCGGCCGGTGCCAATGACATTCGCCGTGCGGTGGACCGGGCCGTCGCCACGGTGCTGCGGGAGCAGCCGGGACTGTTCCCGGCCGTGCCCATGGTGGACGGCGACTTCCTGCCGCGCTCCCCGCTGGACGCGCTCACCGAGGGCAGCGCGCACCGGCTGCCGCTCATCATCGGCAGCAATCGCGATGAGGGGACGCTGTTCGCGCGGCTGTCCGATACGCTGCCGACCACGCCGGAACGCATTCGCAAGGTGCTCGCGCATTCCAGCGCCGAGGCCGCGGCCCAGGTTGTCGCCGCCTACCCGGGCTTCCCGGACCCGAAGGTCGCGGTGCGCATGGGTGGGGATTTCGTGCTGTGGCGGTCCACGGTGACGGCCATGGAGGGACACAGCCGGTACGCGCCCACCTACGGCTACCGCTTCGATTTCGCCCCGCGCGCACTGCATCTCGCCGGATTCGGAGCCACCCACGCCTTCGACCTGATCCCGGTGTTCGGGGCCAGCGACACCCCGTTCGGCCGGGCGCTCACCGTGGCGGGCGGTCAGCGCGGCATGCGCTCGGTGACCAGGCAGTTCCAGGACAACTGGCTGTCCTTCGCCCGCACCGGCGCACCGCTGCCGTCCTGGCCACAGTACACCGACGACCGGCGCACCACCATGATCATCGACTACCCGCCCCGCCTGGAGGACGACCCCGACCGCGCCAAACGCCTCGCCTGGCAGGGAATTACGGTACCGACACTGATTTGAACCGACCCGAGCGCGGCGAGACCGCCGGGCCGCGGGCACCCAGCCCACGCGCGGTCGCGCACGGCCGCGCCGATTGCGATGGCGATTACCGGCCGCCGTGGCCCGCAGGGTCGCCGCCCTACTTCAGCAGGCGCGACATGCGGCGGTCGGCGAGGATCTTGCCGCCGGTCTGGCAGGTGGGGCAATACTGGAAGGACTTGTCCGCGAAGGCCACCTCGCGGACGGTGTCGCCGCAGACCGGGCACGGCATACCGGTGCGGCCGTGCACCTGCATACCGGAACGCTTCTCGCCTTTGAGCCGCGCGGCGTCCTGCCCCACGGAACGCTCGACGGCATCGCGGAGTTCGGCGCGCATGGCCGAATACAGCCGGGACAGCTGCTCCGCGTCGAGAGTTCCGGCATTCGCGAACGGCGACAGCCGCGCGGTGTGCAGGATCTCGTCGGAATACGCATTGCCGATACCGGCGATGATGGTCTGATCGGTGAGCGCGTTCTTCACCCGCTGCGAGGTGCCGTGCAGCAGTTCGGCGAATTCGGGTTCGCTCACCGCCAAGGCGTCCGGGCCGAGGCGGGCGATGCTGGGCACCGCCAGCGGATCGGTGGTGAGCCAGACCGCGAGCCGTTTCTTGGTGCCCGCCTCGGTGAGGTCGAAGGCCGGGGTCGCGCCCTCCGGGGTGAACAGGTGCACGCGCAGGGCGAGCGGCCCCTTCCCCGGTTTGGGTGGGGCGGCGCCGGGTTCGTCGAGCCAGCGCAGCCAGCCCGCCCGCGACAGGTGCGTGATCAGCCACAGCCCGTCGCAGTCGATGCCGAGGTGTTTGCCCCAGTGCCCCACCCCCGTCACATCGCGCCCGGACAGCGCGGTCACCGGCGGATCGAAGGTTTTGAGCACACTCAGCGCCGCAATATCGACCCGACCCACGACCGCGCCCACCGCATGCTCGGCGAGGAATTGCTCCAGCGCCACGATTTCCGGTAATTCGGGCACAAACGCAGCCTACCGGCACCCACCGACATGGCGCCTGATGTGAACACGCCCTGGTCAGACAAGCGAGCGGCCCGCCAGCAACCCTTCGCGCGCCTCGCCGACCAACTCCGCCCACGGCCGCTCCCCGAGTTCGGTCACCCCGGATTCGCCCAGGAAGGCGCTGGAGACCACCGCGTCCGGAGTCAGCTCGGCCAGCACATCCAGGCTCGCGACCAGCGTGTCCTTATCGCTGAAGCCCTCCAGGTAACCGGCCCACCAGCGGCCGTCCTCGCCTCGGATGATGGTGTCGCCGGTGAACAGGTAGCGCTTACCTGCGATGGTGGCCAGGTAGTTGGTGCTGCCCACGGTGTGGCCGGGAGTGGGGATGACCTCCAAACCGTCGAACGCGGTGTGCCGCGTCGTGAACGGATCGTCCACGGTGGTGGCGGTGACCAGGTCCGCCTCCGACTCGTGCAGGTGCAGTCGGGTACCGAACCGCTCCTTCAGCGTGGCCAGGGTGGAGGTGATCTCGTCCTGGTGGCTGAGGTACTGGTCGGCGACCCCGCCGAGTTCGGCCATGCGATCGAACTCGCTCTCGATGCTGGTGTTGTAGAACAGCACGTTGCCCTCCGGGCGGGTCCACAGGTAGGCGCGGGTGGTCAGGCCCGGTGCCGGGTTCTGGGTTTCGGTGACCCACAGGTCGGTGGCGATGCGCTCCATGATTCGCTCCTTCGGTCCGGGCCGTTCGGCGGCCACTCGGTGCTTTCACCCGGAAGGCGCGAGACCGAATCCAGCGCCGCGAGATTCGGCGATTCCCGCGCGACACGGACCGCGAAACAATGTCCGGCACGAAATGTCAGCGGTGCGGGCACAAATGTCATAGTTGTCCAGACGTTTGCCCCCATAGGGTTTCGCGCTGTCGGCCAATTGCGAACGCCCCCTTTTGTAGGGCCGACAGTGTGGAAGCTCCGCCCGGGTGGCCCACCCCGCTCGGACGGGGCTTCCGAACACAGCGGGAAGCGCCCCGGCGACAGGTCGGTGCCGAGCGGCTGTCGGCACCGGTGTGCCGAGGGGATGATTCGATCATCCGGCCCGGCGTCGATCCCACCGGACCGAAGGCTCATCAACCAGCTAGTCGGTGCCCGGCGGCCGGTCGGTGTCCCAGCTGCTAGTTGGTGCCCAGTGGTCAATCGATACCCGGCGGCCGATCAGTGCCCAGCGGCCGGTCGGTACCCCAGCGGATCTCGCGCTGCGGCTGATAGCGGCAGACCAGGCCGAGGGATACGCAGGCGCGCAGATGTTCGGCCAGCTCCGGATGCGCGTGGTCCAGGCGGCGCAGGGCGTCGCGGACGCGGGCGGAGACGGTTTTGCGGGCGCGTTCGGCATCATCGCCGAGGCGGCGGGTGCGACCGCCCAGTCCGGCCGCGCGGCGGAGTTCGTCCAACAGGGCGGCGCGCTCGGTATCCAGTTCGGCGGCGCGGTCGTCGTCGGAGCGGGCTGTGGCGCGGTCGATTTCGTCGTCGAGCCGCTCGAGTCGGCGGCGGAACTCGGCCTTGGCGCGCTCGTCGAGCACGGTGTCGGCACCCAGGCCGCGGGCGGCCGACGCGGTGGCCGCGGCGGTGCCGGTGCCGGTGAGCAGTTCCATCGACGAGATGTCGTGCCCCGGATTCGCGATGAGCGTGTGCAGATCCCGCAGCCCCTTGATATCGGGCAGATGCGCCGTCTTTCCCGCGAACCGCAGCGTCCAGACGCCGTCGGCGAGCCGGAAGACATTGGTGGCCGGTTCGATCGCGGTGTGCGCCCGCAGCACCTCGGCCCGCGTCGGCGTCGTGCCCAACCTCCGCAGTTCCCGCTCCGCAGCCGCCCGCCACGGCACCGACCGCATGCGCCGCGCCGCCTCCGCAGCCGCCTCCAACTCGACCGCGGCACTGTCGCGATCGCCCGCCGCCGCGTCGAGCCGCCCCAGCCAGTAGGCGTACGGCCCGTACACCGCGCCGCCCCCGGCGGTCACCGCCCATAGCTCGCGCAAGGGAGACAGCGACTCCCGCACCGACTTCCGCAACTCCGCGTCATCGAGCACCACCGCCGCTTCCGCCAGCGCGATCAACGCCCCGGCGTGGAAATGCCGCGGATATGTCTCCAACAGCACCCGCACCTCATCCACCCCACGCCGCACCTCATCCACCAGCCCCGCCTCGTCCTGCCCCCACCACGGATCACCGGCCCCGGCAGACGTGGTGTCGCCCCCGGGAGACGTGGTGTCGGCCCCGGGAGACGCGGTGTCGGCCCCGAACGCAGTGGCGACCCCGAAAGAGGCCGTGTCAGTCCCGGATTCAGCACCGGCCCCGAGACACGCCGAGTCAGCTTTGAACGCAGCAGCGGCCTCGGGAGACATGCCGTCGGCCCCAAGCGTAGGGACATCCGAGGGAGACGCCGTGTCAGCCTCGGACACAGTACCGGCTCGGAAAGACGCCGAATCAGCCTCGAACGCAGCAGCGGCCCCGGGAGACGCCGAGCCCACCCCGGACCCAGTGGCGGCTAGGCGGCGCGCTGCGGCGAGCAGGAGGGGTGCGACGGCGTAGGCGCTGGGCAGCTGCCGGTAGCGGGCGGTGAGGCGGGCGATAGCGGGCTCGTCGGCGGCGGTCAGCGCCAGTGCCCAGCGCTGTTCGAGCCACAGTGGCAGGCGGTCGACCTCACCGCTGCGCTCGCCGAGGGCGTACGCGTCGTCGATGGCCGCCGCGGCGGCGTGGCTGCCCGTGACGGTGGCCAGTGCGCCCGCGCGGGAGCGGGCGATGAAGCGGGGGCGGGGCAGGCGGGTGCGGTCGGCGTAGGCGGTGAGGGCGGCCTGTTCGGAGTGTGCGCGCGGATCACCGAGTTCCAGCAGGGCCGCGATGCGCAGCACATACCCCTGAATCCGCAGGTCCTCATCGCCCACGCAGTCGGCGACGATATGGATCTCCGCCGCGAGCGCCAGCCGCTCGGCGGCCGTCCCCGGCCGCCAGACGGCATCGTGTCGCGCCAGCAGGCTCGCCCCGATCGTATGGGCATCCCCGCCGGCCCGCGCCAGCCGCAGCGCCCGCGCACTCATCTCCGCCGTGACCGCCTCGCCCCGGCGAGCCCGCCGCGACCACCCCGTGTGCACCCGCACCCGCGCCGCCGCCGCCAGCACCCGCACCGCCAGCGGATCCCCCTCCGCCCGCTCCCGCACCAGCCTCCGATGCGCCTCGTCGATGAGCTCGACCTCCCGCGCGGCCGCCCCCTCCGGATCCGTCATCCCGAGCCCCTGCAACCCGAGCACGGCCCGCGCGAACAACTCCGCCGCCACCCTCGGCACCGAATTCACCGCGTCGGTAACCGAATTCATTGCACCGGGCACCGACTCCACTCCATCAGGAGTGGACTCCATGTCACCAGGACACCCCTCCACCCGTACATTTGCCGACTCGCCCGCGCCGGGACACGACTCCATCGCTCCTTTTGCCGACTCACCCCCGCCGGGACACGACTCCACCCCAGCGGACACCGACTCCGGCCGCATGTCGCCAGTTGTCTCTCGCGTGTCACCCACGGGTGCCAGCCCACCGTCCGCCGGAGCACCATCCGCTTGGTCCGCACCGGTACGCGCTCCCTCTCCACCGCTCCCGCACACACGCGCGCCGTACCCGAGCTCCGCTGCGCCGCTCCTCCCTGCCGCATCCATCTCAACGTCCGTACCCTCGCCGCCGCGACCTCCACCCATTTCGCGGTCCGTGTCGAGCTCTCGCCTGTCCGTCAACCGTTTCGGATCGGGCCGGTCAGCCGATTCGCGGTGTGCCGCACGGGATTCGATGAGGACGGTTTCGTATGCCGCGCGGGCTTCCGGGAGTTCGCCCGCGCGGTGGGCGGCGGCGGCCAGGGCGAGGCCGAGGCGGCCACGGCGGGGGAGGTTGTCGGGGGGCAGCAGGGTGAGGGCTCGGCGGTAGTGGTGGGCGGCTTCCCCGGCGGCCGAGCGGGTGTCGGCGTCGGCGGCCGCGCTGAGCAGGTAGTGCAGGGTGCGGGCGGCAGCGGAGGGGTCGCCGGATCGGGTCAGCTGGTAGGCGTGGTGGGCGAAATCGCTTGCGGTCGCGCCGGTTACATCGCGGGGCAGGCGCTCCAGGGCGGTGAGGACGTCGGCGTGCCGCCGGTGCAGGTCCGCCGCGTCCAGCCGCGCCAGCAGGGTTTCGCGAATCAGGTCGTGTACGAAGACGAACCGGTCGCCGCTCGGCCCACCGAGGGTGGCGCCGGTGCGGCCGACCAGACGTGCGCGCACCGCCTGGGCGAGAGTGTCGGCCAGTTCGGCCGGGGTGGTGTCGAGCGCGGCGGCGACCACGGGAACGGCGAATTCGCGTCCCACCACCGCCGCAACACCGAGCGCCGCCACCACTCGCTCCGGGAGCGGTGCCAGTCGCGCGTCCAGGGTCTGGCGCACGCCCGGAGTCAGGGTGTCGATGGACCCGCCGCCATGCCACAGCCGCGTGGCCTGTTCCGCCAGAAAGGGATTGCCGCCGCTGGCGCTCGCGATGCGCCACGCGATCTCGGGCGGCGGTGTGCTCCCGGTCAGCCGGGCGGCCAGGGCGGCGGTCTCGACCCCCGACAGCCCCGACAGCTCCACCGTCTGCGCGGCCGCCCACACCTCCGGGAAAACCTCACGCAGCGGATGCTGTTCGGCGGCGAGCTCGGTATCGCGCACCGCGGCAACCACGGCGATCCGCTCGAACCAGGCATGGCGCGCGAGAAAGGTCAGCACCCGCACCGACTCCGGATCGGCATGGTGCAGATCATCGATCACCACGAAGACCGGACGCTGCCGCGCCGCGCTCACCAGTGCGGCGGTGATCGCATCCCCGATCTCGAACAGCGCCCAATTCCCCTGCACCGCTTGGCCCGAGCGCATGCCACCAAGTCCAGCGACATCCGCGGGCACCGCAGTGTCCGAAGTACCCGTGACGCCCGCCCTGCCCGCCGCGTCCGACATCCCCGCACCATCCGATAACCCCGCACTATTCGGGAACTCCACTGCATCCGAGAAGCCCGCTGAATCCGAGAAACCCGCAGCGTCGATGTATCCCGCAACCGCCGAGAATCCAGCGGCCCGCGTGGTCCGCGCCGAGCCCGAAGCCTCCGTAACCCCCGATCCGGGAACGCCTGAAACTCCGTCGCCCTCAGCAGGTCCCGCCTCGTCCGAGGCTCCTACCACGCCCGAGGCCCCCGCGACGCCCGAGGCCCCCGCCCTCTGCGAGGCCCCCGCATCGTCCGAGTCCGCTCCCCCCTGCGAGGCCCTGGGAGCGTCCGAGGCTCCCCCAGCCCCTGGCCGCGCGGCAGCAACCGGACGGCTCCTGGCACCCGGTTGCCCCCTGGCATCCGCTCCGGGCGTCCCCTCCGTCAGCGCGACCAGCGCCGCTCCGGCGGAATCGACGACCGCGGCCCACTCGTCGGCGTCACAACGATCCCGCAGCCGCCGCAGAATCTGCACCCACGGCCAGTACCCGGGCACGCCGTCCCCGCTCCAGGCGGTGGCCGCCAGCACCAGCGCCGCATCGGTGAACTCCCCGAGCACCTGCGTCATGAGCGCGGTCTTGCCGATTCCGGCCTCACCGGCGACGAGGATCAGCCCGCCGTGGCTGGTCAGCGTGCGGCGCAGGTGCTCGCGCAGCACCGCCGCCGACTCCTCCCGGCCGATGAGCGTCACCGGACCCGCACCACCTTCCGAACCCACCACCGGCAGCCTAACCCGGCGGACCGTTCCCGCAGGTCGGGAGCTCGTCGCCGGGCAACTCGGCGGATGATTCAGCTACGGCGCAGCAGATAGATGTCCATGATCCAGCCCTTGGCCGCGCGCAGCTCGGCGCGCCGGGTCACGATCTCCTGCTCCACTTTTCGCAGCGGCCCCGCGATGAGAGTCTCATCGGGCATACCGAGGTAGGCCCCCCACCAGATGTGCACGTCGTCGCCCGGTACGGACGTGAAGGAGCAGTCGCCGTCGAGCATGACGAGGGTGGATCGATCCGACGGCACACCCTCCTCGCGCAACCGCCGACCGGTGGTGATCTGCACGGGTGCGCCGATCTCGTGCAGCACCATGCGATGTCCGGCGGCGAGCGCCTGCGGGCTGGTGATGCCGGGGATGACCGTGTACTCGAACCGCACCCGCCCCCGGTCGAGCACCCGTTCGACCATGCGCAGGGTGCTGTCGTAGAGAGAGGGGTCACCCCAGACCAGAATGCCGCCCACGCCCTCGGTCGCGGCGAAGGCCGCCTCCAGCAGTTCGCTGCGCCGTTCGTGCCAGTCCGCCACCACCCCGCGGTAGGCGTCGTCCGCACCGGCGGCGGGCACCGACCGGTCGCGCGGCGGGTCGGGGATCTCCACGATCCGATACGGCCGCCGCGCGTGCTCCTCGAGGATGGCGGTGCGCACATCCACCAGTTCCCGCTTCTCGGCTCCCTTGCCGATGACGAAGAACACGTCCACCCGACGCAGCGCCTTGATGGCCTGCACGGTGACCTGGTCCGGATCCCCGGCGCCGATTCCGATCACATAGAGCTGCCGCACACTGCGTAAGCTTGCCAGGTGCGGAGTGGGTAGGCTTGCCAGGCGTGGACGCCCCCCGAGACATCCAGCACCGAGACACCCAGTACGAGGACCTGCTGCGGCTGGTGCTGGACAGCGGCACCCCGAAATCGGATCGGACGGGCACCGGCACCCGCAGCATCTTCGGCCATCAGCTGCGCTACGACCTGTCGCGCGGCTTTCCGCTGGTCACCACGAAGAAGGTGCACCTCAAGTCCATCGTCTACGAGCTGCTGTGGTTCTTGCGCGGCGACTCCAATGTGCGCTGGTTGCAGGAGCACGGCGTCAGCATCTGGGACGAGTGGGCCGATGCCGACGGCGAGCTGGGGCCGGTCTACGGCGTGCAGTGGCGTTCCTGGCCGACCCCGGACGGCGGCCATATCGACCAGCTCGCGCAGGTGCTCGAGACGCTGCGCACCGATCCGGATTCGCGCCGCATCATCGTCTCGTCCTGGAACGTGGCGGAGCTGAACCGCATGGCGCTGGCCCCCTGCCACGCCTTCTTCCAGTTCTACGTGGCCGACGGCAGGCTCTCCTGCCAGCTGTATCAGCGCAGCGCGGACCTGTTCCTGGGCGTGCCGTTCAATATCGCGAGTTATGCCCTGCTCACCCACATGGTGGCGCAGCAGGCCGACCTGGAACCGGGTGATTTCATCTGGACCGGCGGCGACTGCCATATCTACGACAACCACGTGGACCAGGTGCGCGAGCAGTTGAGCCGGGAACCGTATCCGTTCCCGCGGCTGCGGCTGCGGCAGGCCCCGACCCTGTTCGAGTACCGCTACCAGGATGTGGAAGTGCTGGACTACCAGCATCATCCGGCCATCAAGGCCCCGGTGGCGGTGTGAGCGCGGACAGCGCGGTGCGGGTGCGGACCGTCGGGCTCATCTGGGCGCAGACCCTGGACGGCGTCATCGGGGTGGACAACACCATTCCGTGGCGAATTCCGGAGGATATGGCGCATTTCAAGGATGTGACCTGGGGACACCCGGTGATCATGGGCCGTCGCACCTGGGATTCGCTGCCCGCGCGCTTCCGCCCGCTGGCGGGCCGCCGCAATATCGTGGTGACCCGCGATCCGGAGTGGGCGGCGACGGGTGCCGAGCGCGCCGGGTCGCTGGAGCAGGCGTTCGCCCTGGCCGGCGACGAGCCGGTATGGGTGATGGGTGGCGGTGAAATCTACCGTGCCGCACTGCCTTCGGCGACCGAACTGATGGTCACCGAGGTGGACGCGGATATCGCCGGCGACTGCTACGCCCCCGCCATCGGCCCGGAGTGGTCGGCCGAATCCGAACCGTGGCGCGAATCCACCACGGGTCTGCGGTATCGCTTTCGGCGCTATACGCGGTAACACGGATCACGCGAATATCGCGTGTACGGCAATTCCCGCACACGAACCGGCGAAATAGCCGAGCGGTTCGAGGCCGTCGGGCATACTCACGGATATCAGCCCGGCGAAAGGCAGTCCATGGACAAGAAATCGCTGACCGCGGTCGCCCGCCAGCAATTGAAGATCGCCGCCACCGCCTCGAGCGGGCGCAGTTCGCAGACGATCTACGGGGGGCACGCCCACTCCCTGCGCCAGACCGTGATCGCCCTGACGGCCGGTCAGAGCCTGGCCGAGCACGAGAATCCGGGTGAGGCCACCATGGTCGTGCTCAGCGGCACCCTGACCCTGATCAGCGGGACCAACGAGTGGAAGGGTTCGGCCGGTGACCTGCTGGTCATCCCCGACGCCCGGCACAGCGTGAAGGCCGTGGACGATGTGGCCTTCCTGCTCACTGTGGCGAAGTAGACGCCGGAGCAAACCTGCTGGTCGGTACAGCTCACCGGCAGACACAGGGCAACCGGAGGACCGCCGCACTCGATCGTGGTTCTAGGCTGGAGCCCATGGGTGAGCCGCAGCCGATACTCGACCCGCTGACACCCGCCGCGATCTTCCTCGTCGCCACCATCGACGAGGGGGGCGAGGCGGTGGTGCGCGATCTACTCGCAGACCTGCCCGGATTACGCCGGTCCGTCGGATTCCGGGTACCCGGCTCGGGACTGACCTGCGTGGCCGCCATCGGGTCCGCCGCCTGGGATCGCCTCTTCGCCGGGCCGAAACCCGCTCGGCTGCACGAATTCCCGGGCTACGAGGGCGACAGGCACCAGGCCCCCGCCACGCCCGGCGACCTGCTGTTCCACCTCAAGGCCGAGAATCAGGACGCCTGCTTCGAGCTCGCCATGAAGATCGGGGAACGGCTGGCCGGGGCGGCCACCATCGTGGACGAGACCCAGGGCTTCCGCTACTTCGAGCAACGCGACCTGCTCGGCTTCGTGGACGGCACCGAGAACCCCGAGGGGCAACTGGCCCGCTCCGCCACTCTGGTCGGCCCGGAGGACGCCGAATTCACCGGGGGCAGTTACGTGTACGTGCAGAAGTACCTGCACGACATGGACGCCTGGCGGGCGCTGTCGGTCCCCGAGCAGGAGCGGGTGATCGGCCGCACCAAGGTCGACGACTTCGAACTCGACGACGCCGACAAACCCGCGGACGCCCATATCGCCGTGAACGATCAGGACGACCTGGGTCAGATCACCCGGGCCAATATGCCCTTCGGCAGTGTGGCGGCCGGAGAGTTCGGCACGTACTACATCGCCTACGCGGCCGACCCGACCGTGATCGAGACCATGCTCGAGCGCATGTTCCTCGGCAGCGACGAGGCCGCCTACGACCGCATTCTCGATTTCTCCACGGCCGTCACCGGTACCGCGTTCTTCGCGCCCGCCACAAGCTTTTTCGATGAGCTGCCGGACGCACCCGCACCGGCGGCGCGGGAATCTCCGGAGGCGGACGATGTTGACATATCCGGTAACGGTTCCCTCGGTATCGGCACGTTGAAAAGGAGCTAAGGCATGAACAACCTCCATCGCGAACTCGCGCCGATCACCTCCGCGGCCTGGGCGGCCATCGAGGAGGAGGCGACACGAACCTTCAAGCGGCACATCGCCGGTCGCCGCGTGGTCGATCTGTCGGGTCCGCACGGGGCCGATTTCAACGCGGTCGGCCTGGGCCGCACCACCGTCATCAACCCGCCCGACGAGGGTGTGCAGGCGCGGCAGCGGCTGGTGGCCCCGCTGGTGGAGCTGCGCGTGCCGTTCAGCCTGACCCGCGAGGAACTCGACAATGTGGAACGCGGTGCGAACGACACCGACCTGGACGCGGTGAAGGACGCCGCCAAGAAGATCGCCTTCGCCGAGGACCGCGCCATCTTCGAGGGCTACCCGGCCGCCGCCATCACCGGCATCCGGTCCAGTACCTCCAATGAGCCGGTGAAGTTGCCCGGCGACCCGCGCCTGGTCCCGGAGACGATCGCGCAGGCGCTGAGCAAGCTACGCCTGGGCGGGGTGGACGGCCCGTACTCGGTGCTGCTGTCGGCCGACCTCTACACGGCGGTCAGCGAGACCTCCGACCACGGCCACCCGATCCGCACCCATATCGAACGCCTCATCGACGGCCAGATCATCTGGGCCCCCGCCATCGACGGGGCCTTCGTCCTGACCACCCGCGGCGGCGACTTCGATCTGCAACTGGGCCAGGACCTCTCGATCGGCTACCTGTCCCACGACGCCAACCAGGTCGAGCTGTACTTCCAGGAGAGCCTGACCTTCCTGGTGTACACCGCCGAGGCCGCGGTCCCACTGGAAGCCTGACCCGATACACCGGTCGTGCCCCGTACGGGGCCGTCGTCGTAGATTTCGCTGGTCACGAGCGTGTCACCAGACCAGCGGCCGCGAGCGCCAGTGCGCCGCCGATCCCCGGCAGCGCGCCGATTTCCGAGCCGTTCCGGCGACAGGCCGGGACCAGTGCGCTGCGGCGTCGGGGTGCGACGGAAAACCGGTCAGCCGGGTTCGACGAAGTCCCGGTACCGTGGCGCGGAACGACGGATGCGGGAGGCGCTATGACCACGGTGGTGCGGGCCGGGGTGGTGCCGCGCGGGCGCGCGGCCACGTACGGGTCGGTGGGGGCGCTGACGCTGCTGGCGGTGTGCGGGGCGACGGTGGCGGCCTTCGGGTTGAACCGGGTGTTCACCGGTATCGCGGTGGGAGCCGTCGCGGCCGTCGCCCTGCTGCTGGCGCTGTTCAAGCGCGACGGGGTGGTGCTCGGCGCGGACGCCATCGTGCGGCGGACGCCGTGGTCGGCGGAGACCATCGCCTGGGATCGGGTGGTGGCGGGCCGTTTCGCACTCGACGAGCACGGCCGCTGGGCGCTGGCACTGGATCTCAACGGGGGCGAGGAGCCGCACGGTGAACTGGTGTTGCTGTCGATTCCCCCGGTGGTGCGGCCCATTGCCAGCGCCTACGACATGCGCAAGCGCGAGCAGGTCGGCGAGATCCGAACCATGCTGCGGCACAAGCGTATTCCGGTGACCGTCCTGCCCGAGATCGCCGACGCGCTGACCCGGCACTGGAAGTTGGCCCCGCCCACGCAGTGAGCCGTCGGCACTCCCTAAGCTGGTTCGGGTGATTCGCACCGCTGCCCTGGCCCATATCCGCGATCGCCGTCTCATTCAGGCCCGATCGGTCGGCAAGGATGTCTTCTACATGGCGGGCGGCAAGATCGATCCGGGCGAGACGCCGGAGGCCGCATTGCACCGCGAGATCCGCGAGGAACTCGGTGTGGGCGTGACGGCGGTGAACGAACTCGGCGTCTTCCGCGCGGAGGCGTACGGCCACACGCCGGGCACCCGACTGCACATGACCTGCTTCACCGCCGAACTCACCGACGATCCGCGGCCCAGCAGCGAAATCGCCGAGATCCGCTACTTCACGGTCGCCGAATACGCCGCCATGCCGCACGTCGCCCCCGGCTCCCTCCTGGTCTTCCACCACCTGCGCGACCTCGGCCTCATCGACTGACCGGAGTCTCGGGCGGCCGGTGCGGGATCAGGGTGGCGGCGGCCAGGCCCAGCAGGAGGAAGATCGTGGCGGCCAGCAGGGTGGTGCGGGTGGCGTCGGTGAAACCTTGGAGCAGGGCGTTCAGCACCTCGGTGACGCCTTCGTGTTCGCGGACGCCCGCGATGGCACCGCCCGCCGATTCCCGGGTGGCGGTGGCGATGGTGTCGGCGGCCTCCTCGGGCAGGTTCGGCACCGCGGCCAGCCGTTCGGCCAGATCGTGGCCGAGCGCCACCGACAGCAGACCGCCCACCACGGCCGTGCCGAACGCCGAGCCGACCTGGCGCACCGTGCTCTGGGTGGCCGATCCCTGCCCGGAGTTCTCCGGCGGCACCTCCCCCAGCACCGTCCCGGTGAGCTGCGCCGACGCCATACCGAGCCCGATGCCGTAGACGGCGAGCATGCCCGCCAGCCACCACGCCGAAATATCCGGCGTCACGAACAACGCGGTCGCCGCCACCGCGACCGCCTCCAACCCCAGCCCGATCTGTACCACCCGCACCGGCCCGTACCGACGCACCAGTCCTTCGGCGATCCCGGCGGCCAGGAACGCACCGGCCGCCATGCCCGCGAGCACATAACCGGCCTGGAGTGTGGACAGCCCCAACACATTCACCATGAACAGCGGCAGCACGAACAGCAGACCGAATTCGCCCAGCGCCACCGCGAAGGCGGCGACATTGCCCCACCGGAAACTCGGAATCCGGAACAGCGCGGGGTCCAGCAGCGCCGAGCGACCGATCAGGATGCGATGCCGCTCCCAGCGCACGAACAGCCCCAGCGCCAGCACGCCCAGGGCCAGCAGCACCGGAACCGGCGATACCGGCGCATCGGCCGACCAGGTGAACCCCGGCAACGGGAACTCTCGCAGCGGCCGCCACCACCCGTAGCTCTGTCCTTCGATGAGGGCGAACACCACGAGCGCGAAACCCGCCGCGCTGAGCAGGAATCCGTCGACATCGAGGCCGGGCGCGGACTTACCCATCCGGGTCTCGGGAACGAACAGCAGCAGCCCGACCAGCACCACCGCCCCGAACGGAATGTTGACCAGGAAGATCCACGGCCAGGTGTGGTCGGTGGTCAGCCAGCCGCCGAGCAGCGGCCCGATGGCGGCCACTCCGGAGATGACCGATCCCCACACCGCGAACGCGATCACCCGATCCCGCCCACGGAAGATCGCGTTCATGGTGGCCAGGGTGCCGGGCAGCACCGCCGCCGCGCCGACGCCCTGCACGATGCGTCCCCAGATGAGCGGCCCGGCGCTGGTCGCGGCGGCGGCGAGCAGACTGCCCGCCACGAAGATCACCACACCGAGGGCGAAGAGCCGTCGACGGCCGAGCCGGTCACCGAGCCGTCCGCCGGTGATCAGCAGCGCGGCCAGCACCACCGCGTAGACGCTGGTGATCCATTGCGCCTGAGTGAAATTCAGGTGCAGATCGGCGATGATCACCGGCAGCGAGACCGCCACGATGGTGCCGTCCAGCACCACCATGGACAGTCCCAGCGCCAGCACCGCCAGCGCCAGCCATTTCCGCGCACCCGCTGGCGTCGCGGCCTCCAGCTCCACTTCCGACATTCGTCGCTCCCCAGGGTCGGGCAAGTCGTGTAGTCGTGCTGATGGTTCGCCACTCACTCCAGGCGGCGACGGAACCCGGTCCAGTGTAGCGGCGAAAAGTCCCATTCAAGAGCTTTGATAACGATTCCGAACGCGTTGTGCTGCACATTTGCCAGAACACCCACCGACAGGTCGGGATGGTGCCGGAAGGTTGCGCCCGACTTCTCCAGGGACAGCGCACCCGTCGATCGGATACGTTGAGAGACGTGTCGATGATGAAGGGCGCCAATGTTCCGGTGCCGAGTTCCGCGGTCCGCGTGGAGTTGGGGTGGCAGTCGGGTCCCGGGGTACCGGATGCCGACGCATCGGCCCTGCTCCTGATGTCATCGGGCAAGGTGCGCTCCGATGCCGATTTCGTGTTCTACAACCAGCGGCAGCATCCGTCGGGTGCGGTCAACCACGAGGGCAAGCAGCAGGGGACGCAGGTCACCGATGTGCTCTCGGTGCGACTGACCCAGGTGGAGCCGCAAATCGAGAAGATCGTCATCGCCGCCTCCTCCGACGGCGGCACCTTCTCCCAGCTGCGCGGCCTGCACGTGCGGGTGGTGGACGCCGATTCCGGTGCGGAGGTGGCCCGTTTCGACAGCACCGACGCCACCTCCGAAACCGCCTTCGTCCTCGGCGAGCTGTACCGCCGCCAGGGCGCGTGGAAGTTCCGCGCGGTCGGACAGGGTTATGCGGCCGGACTCGCCGGTCTGGCAACGGATTTCGGGATCTCCGTCGACGATGCCCCAGCGCAACCGGGCACCACGCAGCCGCAATCGACTCCGGCGCAGCCACCACCGATCCCGACACAGCCGCAACCGGACCCGGCATCCCAGTCCGGACTTCCTCCGCAGCCGCCCCAGTTCAACACCCCACCGCCCCAGCCGTTTACGCCCGCCGCCGCTCCGGGCTACCCGCCGCCGGGCCAGCAGCCGGTACCGCCGGGCCAGCAGTACCCCCCGCCGCCCGGCCACGGCCAGCAGTACCCGTCGCCGCCGCCACCGGGCTACCCCTCCGACCCGCACGGACCGCCCGGCCAGGCCCCCGGCTATCCGCCGCCCGGCCAGCCCGGCTACCCCATGCCGGGGCAGCATCAGTCCGGCCCGCAGGGCTACCCCGCACCGCCCGGCCAACATCACACCGGCCCGCAGGGCTACCCCGCACCGCCCGGCCAACACCACACCGGCCCACAGGGCTACCCGACACCCCCGGGCCAGCAGCAGACAGGCCCGCAGGGCTATCCGGCCCCGCCCGGCCAGTACCCGCCGCCGAATCCCGGCCAGCACCAACCGCCGTCGGCACCAGCCCCGGGTCAGTCCGCGCCCACGCCGTCGGTCAACCTGGGCAAGATCTCGTTGACCAAGGAGGCCCCGGCGGTCTCGCTGACCAAGCAGGGCGCGAATTCCGGTGTGATGCGGGTGAATCTGAACTGGACCGTCCCGAACGCCCCGACCGGCCTGTTCGGCCGCCGTCGCGGCGGCAGCGGCGGCCTGGATCTGGATCTGTGCTGCTTCTGGGAGCTCACCGACGGCTCCAAGGGCTGCATCAGCCCGCTCGACACCATGGGCAATCTGCACCGCGCCCCGTTCATCGAGCTGGATCAGGACGACCGCAGCGGCGCCAGCGCCGGTGGCGAGAACCTGTCCATCAATCTCGACCACACCGCCCAGTTCCGCCGCATCCTGGTCTTCGCCTCGCTGTACGAGGGCGCGAACGACTTCCGCGGCGTGCACGCCACCGCCACCCTCTACCCGGTGGGCTCCCCGCCGATCGAGATGACGGTGGACGGCTGCGTGGACGATTCCCGCGAAATGGTGCTCGCCCTGATCGAGAACATCAACGGCGAGTTGGTGGTTCGCCGCGAGGGCGTCTTCGTCCGCCCGCCGCAGGGCCGCAAGTACTGGGGCAAGCTGGCGGTGGATCAGGCGTACCGCTGGGAGCTCAAGTGGGGCACCTCCAAGGGCAAGTCCTGAGTCAGGGCTGCTCGACCAGGTCGATGGCGGCGGCGCGGATCTCGTCCGCGTCGCCGTGCCAGCCCAGCAGGTGCAGGATGGCGTCGGGGATCAACCGCTCGGCGTAGGCGGGTGACGCTCCTTCGTCGGAGCGGATATTGATCACCGATTCGACGAGTCGGAAGGGCAGCAGTTCGCTGCCGGGTGCGGCGTCGCCCGATTCCGACACCACGCGCGCGGCCAGTGCCTCGTAGTGGCGGCGCAGCTCGTCGCGGCGCTCCCGGAAGGCCGCGAACCGAGGCGAGCGTAGTTCCGGCAGCAGGTACAGCGCCCCGAGATTCCATCGGGCCGCGCACAGCTGCCGCACGTCGAACCAGGCCAGCGCGTACAGGCGCACCACTGCGGGCTCCGGCCGCCGCGCCAGCCGCTCCGCGAGTTCCAATGCCGCCGTGATGGTTTCGGCCAGCAGAGCGTCGAGGATGTCGTCCTTGGCGGCGAAGTGGTGGTACAGCGACGCCTGCCTGATCCCGACCGCGTCGGCGATGCCCCGGGTGGAGGTGCTGCCGTAGCCGTTGGCGGTGAACAGCTCGGCGGCGGCGTCGAGGATCTCGGCGCGCGGCGTCGTGCCCTGTCGGCGGCGGGGCTCGAGGCGGGGACGCCCGGGTCCGATATTGGTCACGGCCTCATTCTGTCCTATCCGGACTCGTAGCCCATTTCACCAGGTGAGAGGTTTCTGTCATTCGATAGAAATACACGCAACGCAGAAGTTACCGGCGGCCACGAGACGGATACACCGCCGTCACCGCCGATGCCATCGCACGGCGAAAACTCTCAGTCGATAGGTATTCGCCTCGATGAAGGACCCGCCGATGGCCGCCCGATCGTTCCCAGAGCCACCCCATCCGTCCTGCGCCCCGTCCACCGGAGGGGGCCGAGCATGATCGTCACCGGTATCGCGATCAGCGTGGTCGCCGTCATCGCCATCGGCCTGTTCGTGGCCCGCAAGGTGGACGGCGACAGCACCAACTTCCTGGTCGCCGGACGCTCCCTGGCGCTGCCTCTGGTGGCGGCCGGCCTGATGGGCCAGGCCGTCGATTCCAATGCGACCCTGGGCAATACCGACCTCACCAGTTCCCTGGGCTTCTGGGCCGGGGCCTCGCTGCCACTGGGCCTGGGCCTGTGCCTGCTCATCACCGGCATCTTCTTCGCCGCGCCGATGAACCGCATGGGCCTGCTCACCCTGCCCGACTTCTTCCGCATCAAGTACGGCCGCGGCATCGAGCTGACCTCGTCGCTGCTGATGATCTTCAGCTTCTGCATTCTGCTGGCGGGCAACCTGGTGGCCGGCGGCTACATCTTCGAGCGGTTCCTCGGCATCCCCTACACCGCGGGCGTGCTGCTCATCGTGACCATCGTGCTGTCCTACACCGTGGTCGGCGGCATGTTCAGCGACGCCTACACCGCGCTGGCGCAGATGCTGATCACCATCATCGGCTCGCTGGCCCTGCTCATCTGGGTCGGCTCCACCATGGGCATCACCATTCCGGAGGGCATGGGCCCCTTCGACTTCGGCCAGCTGACGAACACCTCCGAAGGCGCGCCGATCAACTGGGCGACCCTGATCTCGCTGGGCATCGGCGATATCGTCGCCATCGACTTCATGCAGCGCATCTTCTCGGCGCGGTCGCCGCGGATCGCCCGGCGGGCCTGCTTCGTCGCCGCCGCGGGCACCGCCGTCGTCGGCGTGCCGTACGCCATTGTGGCCCTGTCCATCTCGGGCGTGGTCGGCGACGGCGACGGGCCGATCCTGCTGCGCCTGCTGGCCGACCAGGCTCCGGCCGGACTCGCCATCCTGGTGCTGTCGGCCATTGTCGCGGCCTCCTGTTCGACGGCGAACGGGGCGATCCTCGGCACCGCCTCGGTGGCCACCCGCAATGTGGCCGGTCGACGCCGGGCCACCGACGCGGCCGGACACGACACCCTGCTGCGGCATGTGCGCTTCACCATGATCCCGGTGGTCGCGGTGGCGGTGCTGTTCGCGGTGCAGGTGCCGCAGACCGGCATTCTGCTGACGCTCGCCTTCGATCTCATGCTGGCCGGTCTGATCGTGCCGTTCGTGGCGGCGCACATCACCGATCGGGTGAGCAGCGCGGCGGCGGCCGCGTCCATCATCGTCGGCCTCGGCACCCGGCTGGTGCTGTTCGTGCTCACCCCGACCGTGTACGGCGCGGAGAACACGCTGTGGCATATCGACAATGACCTCATCACCGCGAGCTTCGACGGCTGGCCGACCTTCATCGCCTTCCTGGCGGCGCTGGTGACCTTCCTGGTGGCCCTGGCGGTCTTCCCGGCCCGCCGGGAACCGGTTGCCGCGGCGACCGCACCGCATCCGGCAGACCCGCGATCGGCCGACTCGCCGCCGGTCCCGGCGGACGCGGCCGCGCAGCCCGCCACGGTGCCGACGATATGAGGCGCGTGAGCACGCCGGACGGCGCCCAGCCGGGCCGCCCCGCCCTCGCCGTCATCATCACCGCGCTGCTGGAGCGGCTACTCGTGTGGGCGGTCCACCGGGCATCGGGCACACCGCCGTCGGAGCGGCGACATCCCAGACCCACCAACTGATTCCGCCCACCCCGGCTGTCATCCGGGGTGGGCAGCCATCCCGACTCGCGAAGGGAACCGATATGACAGGCACCGCATCCACCACCGAGGCACGGGCACACGCCCGATCACAGGCGGCGAGCGCGGCCACCGCTGGACCCGACCTGCCGGAAGGAATCGACGGCAGGACAGTCACCTTCGCCGCGCGTATTCCACCGGGCGGATACGCCACGGCGGTGCTCGGCCGGGGCACCCGCCTGCGACTGGCCGATCCGGCGGGCGCGGCCTGTGCCCACCTGTTCCTGCTGCGCGCCGAATCACCGTGGGAGCGGCTGAATGTCGCGGATACGGTGAAGGTGCCGTGGCAGGCGTACCTGGGTGCCGGGCATCCCCTGCTGTCGGACCAGGGCCGGGTGCTGGCGACCGTCGTGTCCGACAGCTCCGGCCACCACGACACCCTGTGCGGACCGAATGACGCGGCACGGCAGCAACTTCGCCTGGCGGCGGCCAAACACGGCCTGTCCCCGCGCGATCTCGGCCCGACGGTGTCGTTCTTCCGGGGCGTGCGCGTGGCAGCGGACGGCGCGTTGACCGCCACCGGCGGCGCGGGCGCGGGCGCGGCCGTCGACCTGCTCATCCATCTGCCGGTGACGCTGTTGATCGCCGCCGCCGCGCATCCGCTGGACGACACCCCGGTCACCGACCTGGATGTCGTCGCCTGGTCGGCCCCCGACGATCTGCCCCGGGTCCACAACCCCGACCCGGAATACCGGCGCGCGGTGGAGAACACCGAAACCGCTTGGCGCGCCGCACATCCACTGGAGGCGATCGCATGAGCGGCCGGGTGAGCAGCCGACTCGGCGCGGCCACACAGCGCCCCGATCATGTGCGAAAGGACACAGCATGAGCACCCTCGAACGCACCGTCGTCCTGGACGAGACCGTCCCCGCCCGCGTCGGCTGGTCCGCGGTGGTCCGCGCCGGTGACCGGCTCGACATCATCGACCTGCACGGCAATCAGGCGGTGGACTGCCTACTGTACTCGGCGTCCGATCACACCGAGCGCTACAGCGCCCAGGCCACCGTCGCCGCCCAGCGCAACATCTTCCTCACCACCGGCAGCGCCCTGCGCACCGATTCCGGCACCACGCTCATGACCGTCGTCGCGGACGAGGTGGGCAATCACGACACCGTGGCGGGCGCCTGCTCCCAGGAATCCAATACCCTGCGCTACGGCCACCACACCCGCCACCAGCACGCCTGCGTGGAGAACTTCCTCGCCGAGGGCATGAAGTGGGGCCTGGGCAAACGCGACCTGGTCTCGAATATCAACTGGTTCATGAATGTTCCGGTGGAGGCCGACGGCACGCTGGGCATCGTGGACGGGCGCTCCGCGCCGGGGAAGAAGATCAGCCTGCGCGCCGAGATCGACACCCTGGTGCTGGTCTCGAATTGCCCGCAGATCAACAACCCCTGCAATGGTTTCGCCCCCACCCCGGTGCGCATGGTGGTGAGCCGATGACGGCGGCGGTGACCCGCGCGACGGCCGCACCGGGCGCATCCGGTCGCCCAGCCGAAACGGCGGCATCCGGTGGCCGAGCCGAAGCGGCGGATTCCGCACCGGTGCAACCGGATTCGCCCAGCCCGGGTGCCGCGACAGTGCTGCGCCCCGGCATGCAGTCCACGGTGCAGGACTGGCCGGGGCGGGTGGGCTACTGGCACGTGGGCGTACCGCCCTCGGGCCCCATGGACGATCTGTCGTTCCGCCTGGGCAACCGGGCGCTGGGCAATCCGGAGGGTGCGGCCGGACTGGAATGCACGCTCGGCGGCCCCGCACTGCGTTTCGACGCACCGACCCGGGTGTGCGTCACCGGCGCACCGGTGACGGTGACGGTGAACGGCCAACCGGTCCGGCAGTGGCGCAGTGTCCGGGTGCCCGCCGGAGGAGTCCTGGACATCGGTGCGGTGCGCGGACCCGGCATGCGCAGCTATCTGCTCATCGCGGGCGGCATCCAAGCGCCCGAATACCTCGGCAGCCGTGCGACATTCACCCTCGGCAAGTTCGGCGGACCGCGAGGCCGCGCACTCATGGCCGGTGATGTGCTCACCTTCGGCGCACCGATCGGCCGCGGGAGCGCGGGCGTGCCGGGCGACGAACAGCCGGTGCTCACCCGCCGCTGGGAACTCGCGGTCACCGAGGGGCCGCACGGTGCGCCGGAGTTCTTCACCCGCGCCGATATCGACGCCATTGTCGGCACCGACTACGAGGTGCATTTCAACTCCGACCGCACCGGCGTGCGCCTCATCGGCCCCAGGCCGCAATGGGCGCGTCTGGACGGCGGTGAGGCCGGGCTGCATCCGTCCAACATCCACGACACCGCGTACTCCGTCGGCGCCCTGGACTTCACGGGCGACACCCCGATCCTGCTCGGCCCCGACGGCCCGAGCCTGGGCGGCTTCGTCTGCCCGGTGACCGTGGTGGCCGCCGACCGCTGGAAGCTGGGCCAGCTCACCCCGGGCGACACCGTGCGCTTCGTTCCGGTGCGCGCCGATCGGGCCGCCTCGCTGCACGCGATCGGGCCGGGCCGCCGGGCCGACTGGCCCATGGTGCTCTCCGGCGGCGGCGACGGCGATGACGGCGTCCTGGCGCGGCGGGAGAGCGAGGACGGCACCGCCATCACCTACCGGCGCGCCGGAAACGACGGCGTACTCATCGAATACGGCGAGATGACCCTGGATCTCGGGCTGCGGGCGCGGGTGCACGCCCTGCACGAGCACCTGCTGGAGCGCGCCGAGCCCGGCATCACCGAACTCACCCCGGGCATTCGCTCCCTCCAGGTGCGCACCGACCCGGACCGGCTGCCCACGGCCGCGCTGCTGGACCTACTCGCCGAGGCCCAGACGGTGCTGCCGGGCGCCGGGGAACTCGTGGTGCCCAGCCGCACCGTGCACATGCCGCTGTCCTGGGACGATCCCGCCACCCGGGAGGCCATCACCCGGTACATGCACGGCGTGCGCGCCGACGCGCCCTGGTGCCCGTGGAATATCGAATTCATCCGGCGCATGAACGGATTGGCGTCGGTGGACAAGGTTTTCGATACGGTCTTCGCGGCGGAGTATCTGGTGCTCGGCCTGGGTGACGTGTATCTGGGCGCGCCCGTGGCCACCCCGACCGATCCGCGCCACCGCCTGGTCACCACCAAGTACAACCCCGCCCGCACCTGGACACCGGAGAACGCCGTCGGCATCGGCGGTGCCTACCTGTGTGTCTACGGCATGGAGGGGCCGGGCGGCTACCAGTTCGTCGGCCGCACCACGCAGGTGTGGAACCACGCCTCGTCCGGTATCGGCGAGGAGCCCTGGCTGCTGCGCTTCTTCGACCGCATTCGCTGGTATCCGGTGTCGGCGGCGGAACTGCTGGACCTGCGCGCGGATTTCGCGGCCGGACGCGGAGCGCTGCGCACCGAGGCGGGCGAGTTCCGGCTCGCCGACCATCGCGCCTTCCTGGACGAGAACGCCGACTCCATCGCGGATTTCCGGGCGCGCCAGGCGGAGGCGTTCGCGGCCGAACGCGAATCGTGGCGTGCGGCGGGAGAATTCGCGGAGACGAAGGAGAGCACGACATGACGGTGTGGATTCGACGACGTACCGAGGCCGAGATCGCCGCCGACCCCGTGCCGGACGGCCCGCTGCGCGGGCTGCGGCTGGCGGTCAAGGACAATGTCGATGTCGCCGGACTGCCCACCACGGCGGGCTGCCCCGACTTCGCCTACGCCCCCGCCGCCGACGCACCCGCGGTCGCGGCCCTGCGGGCGGCCGGTGCGGTGGTGGTCGGCAAGACCAATCTCGATCAATTCGCCACCGGGCTGGTCGGCACCCGCTCCCCCTACGGCCCGGTGCCCAGCGCGCTGCGGCCCGAATTCATCTCGGGCGGTTCGAGTTCCGGCTCGGCGGTGGCCGTCGCACGGGGTGAGGCGGATATCGCCGTCGGCACCGATACCGCGGGCTCCGGCCGGATTCCCGCCGCGCTCAACGGGATCGTCGGCGTCAAACCGACCGTGGGCGTGGTGTCCACCGCGGGCGTGGTGCCCGCCTGCCGCTCCTACGATTGCGTGACCGTCTTCGCCGCCGATCTGGACCTGGCGAATCGCGCCATGGCGGTGATGGCGGCCGGTGCGCCGGACCGGCCCTGGCCCAGCGACATCCGGCTGGCCGCGCCGCCCGCGCCCGTGGTCGCGGTCTTCAGCGAGCTCCCGGAACTCGACGAGGTGTGGCGGGCGGCCTTCGCGCGCACGGTCGCGGCCCTGCGGGAGCGCGGGGTCACCATTGTCGAGATCGATCCGGCCCCGTTCCTGGCCGCCGCCCGCCTGCTGTACGACGGTGCGCTGGTGGCCGAAAGATACTCCGCTGTCGGAGAATTCGTGGACACGCATCTCGAGTCGACCGATCCGACGGTGGGCTCCATCATTCGCGCCGCCCGCGACCTGCCCGCCCACCGGCTGGTCACCGATCTGGCCGAACTGGAGCGGCTGCGCGGGCTTGCCATGGCGAGTATGACCGGAGCCGATGCCCTGCTCATCCCCACCGCGCCCGACCACCCCAGTATCGCGGAGGTGGCCGCCGACCCGGTCGGGGTGAACTCCCGGCTCGGCACCTACACCAACTTCTGCAATCTGTTCGACCTGTGCGCGGTGGCCGTTCCGGCCGGGACAGCGGGTGCCGCCCAGTTCGGGGTATCGGTGGTGGCGCGAGCCTTCGAGGACGCGGTGGCCCTGGATATCGCCGCCCTGGTGCTGCACCGGCGGCCGCCCGAATCCGCCTGGCCGATGGCGGCCGCGGCCAGCACCGAACTCGTGGTGTTCGGCGCGCACCTGCGCGGTCAGCCGCTCGCATTCCAGCTCGACGATCTCGGTGCGCGCTGGGCCGGTCCGGTGCGGACCTCCCCGCGCTATCGGCTGGCCGCCCTGGACACCACCCCGCCCAAGCCCGGGGTGACCCGCCTGCCCGAGGGCGAGGCGGGTGTCGCGGTGGCGGGGGAACGGTGGTTGCTCGCTCCCGCCGCCCTGGGCCGTTTTCTGAGCGCCCTGCCCGCACCCATGCAGCTCGGCGCGGTGGAACTCGAGGACGGTTCCTGGACAACCGGTTTCGGCTGCGACGCGGCGGCCGCGGCCGCCGGCAAGGACATCAGCGAGTACGGGGACTGGCGCGTGGCCCTGCGCGCGGGCGCGGTCGGCTGACTCCGGGGCGCTCACCGCAGGCCGCGGAAGAACTCCCGGATATCCTCGGTCAGCAGCTGCGGCTCCTCCATGGCGGCGAAGTGCCCGCCGCGATCGGCGACGTCCACCCAGTGCGTGATCGTGTGCTCGGCCTCCGCGAATTTGCGGATGCCGATGTCGTGCGCGAACACGATCGCGCCGGTGGGCACGCCGGAGTTGACCGGCTGCCGACCCCACGCCTGGTCCTGCGCGTAGCCGACATACGCCGCCGAGCCCGCGGTGCCGGTGAGCCAGTAGATCATCACATTGGTGAGCAGCCGATCCCGGTCGATGATCTTGTCCGGTGCCACGGGCCGCGGATGCGTCCACTCCCGGAACTTGTCCATGATCCACGCCAGCTGCCCCACCGGCGAGTCCACCAACCCGTAGGCCAGGGCCTGCGGCCGGGTGGACTGGATGGCGATATAGCCGAACTCCTCGTTCATGAACGCCTCGATCCGGTGGATGCGGTCGCGCTCGAGATCGGTGAGGGAGGCCAGCTCCGCCTCGGACAGCGGCAGTTCCGGAAGCGGCCCCGGTCCGTTCATGTGCACGCCGATCACATGCTCGGTCGCCACCCGGCCGACCTCGGGGCTGACCGCCGCGCCGATATCGCCGCCCTGGACGCCGTAGCGGTCGTAGCCGAGACGTCGCATGAGCTCGGCCCAGGTGCGGGCGATGCGTTCGACATCCCAGCCGGAGTCGGCCACCGGGCCGGAGAATCCGAAGCCGGGCAGCGACGGAATCACCAGGTGGAAGGCGTCTTCGGGATTCCCGCCGTGGGCGCGGGGATCGGTGAGCGGACCGATCACATCGAGGAATTCGACGATCGAGCCGGGCCAGCCGTGCGTCATGAGCAGCGGCACCGCGTCCGGCTCGGGCGAGCGCACGTGCAGGAAGTGGATGCGCTGTCCGTCGATCTCGGTGGTGAACTGCGGGTGCCGGTTGATCCGGTCCTCGGCGGCTTGCCAGTCGTATTCGGTGCGCCAGTAGTCGACCAGTTCGCGCAGCCAGTGCGTGGGCACGCCGGTGTCCCAGTCGTCGCCGGGCAGCGGTGCGGGCAGCCGGGCCGCGTCGAGTCGGGCACGCAGATCGTCGAGCTGGTGCTGCGGAATATCGATCCGGAAGGGGGTGATGTCGGTGCTCTGGTTGCTCATGAGAACTACGTTATGAGACACCTAGGACAGTTTCCGCCCTAGCTGTACGGCAGACTTCGGATTGTGTTGGAAACTTCCGCGCGACTGCTGCGACTGCTGTCGCTGCTCCAGACACCGCGCGACTGGACCGGTTCCGAGCTGGCGGAACGCCTCGAGGTGGATGTGCGCACGGTCCGCCGCGATATCGACAAGCTGCGCACCCTCGGCTATCCGGTGGACGCCGTCGCGGGCGTGGCCGGATATCGGCTGGGCGCGGGCGCGAAACTGCCGCCCCTGCTGCTCGACGACGACGAGGCCATCGCCGTGGCCGTCGGGCTCCGCACCGCGGCGGGCGGCACCATCGCCGGCATCGAGGAGAGCTCGCTGCGCGCCCTCGCCAAACTCGAACGGGTGCTGCCGTCGCGATTGCGGCATCGGGTCGCGGCATTGGAGGCGGCCACGGTCACCGTGCCCGCCGGGACCGCCCGAGTCGACCCGGATGTGCTGACCACACTGGCCGCCGTCATCCGCGATCACGAGCGCCTGCGCTTCGACTACCGCACCCATCAGGGCACCGAGAGCCGTCGCTCCGTCGAACCGCACCGACTGGTCCACACCGGGCGGCACTGGTATCTGCTCGGCTGGGATATCGACCGCGACGACTGGCGCACCTACCGCGTAGACCGCCTCACTCCGCGCATCCCGACCGGCCCGCGCTTCACCCCGCGCGACGCACCGGAAATCGATCCGGCGGGGTTCGTCTCGCGCGGCGTGAGCACCGCGCCGTATCGCTACCAGGCGCGGATCACGCTGTTCGCGCCCGCGGCGGTGGCCGCCGACCGGATCGCGCCGACGGTCGGCGTGATCGAGGCGGTCGACGCGGACACCTGTGTGCTGCACACCGGTTCCGACTCCCTCGACGAATTAGCCGTCTATGTGGGCGTTTTCGGTTTCGACTGCCGCATCCACGAACCGACGGAACTCGTCGACCACATCCGAACCCTCACCGCCCGGCTCGCGGCGGCCACCGGCTAGCGCGAGCCGTCCGAGGTCCGCTCGGCGTCGGGATGCACCGCGTCCCGGATCACCCGCAACCCGGCCACCATGGCATCGAGTTGCTCGGCACTGAGCCGCCCGATGAACCACTCGTCCACCGCGTCGAGGTAGGCGGGCAGCACCCGGGCCACCCGGGTCGCCCCGGCGGCGGTCAACACCGCGAAGAAGCTGCGCCGATCGCCCGGCGCGGATTCCCGCCGCACGAATCCATTGCGCTCCAACCGGTCCACGAGCCGGGTGACACCACTGGTCGACAGGCCCGTCTGCGCGGCCAGATCGATCATCCGCAGCTTGCGCCCCGGCGACCGGCTCAACCGCATGAGCGCATTGAGATCCAGCCCCGAGAGCCCGTACTCCCGCCAGGTCGGCTCCAGCTTCGCCAGCAGGCCCTCGTGCACCTCCAGGAACAGGCCGATGGTGGTGAGCCGGGGATCTTCGAAGAGGCGTTTGGGGTCCACGACAGCAGAGCCTAACCGCCTTCACTGCATCGCGGATAGTTGACACGCGGAACATTCGGAGCTAATACTTGCCTCAGCAATATTCCTCACAACAACTACTTGGAGGTTCCGGTGGCGGCAAGGCAGTGGGTGGCGGGTTTCCGGATGGCGACGGTGAATCCGACCGAGGCGATCAGGCTGGCCGAACCGCGCCGTTTCGCCGACGAGACGGTGCGGCAGGTACTGCACCTGGCGGGCGGTGGCGATCAGCTCCGGGTGCGGTTGACCAACCGCTACTCCGATCGGGAGCTCGTGATCGGCGCCGCGCGTATCGCGGTGCGCGCGCAGGGCGCGGAGATCGCGCGGGAGACCGACCGGGTCGTGCGCTTCGGAGGAGCCGCGACGGTACGGATTCCCGCTCGCGGCGAACTCATCAGTGACCCGGTCGCGCTGCCGGTGGCGGCCCGGACGGATCTGGTCCTGAGCCTGTACCTGCCCGAGGACACCGGACTCGCCGCGTACGCGCAGTTGCCCGGCGAGTCCGCCTGGGTGACGGCCGGTGACCACACCGCGGCCCCCGCCCTCCCCGACGCGCACGAGGTCACGTCGCAGTTCTTCGTCACCGGGGTCGATGTGCTGGCACCGGCGAATACGCCCGTACTCGTGGCGTTCGGTGACTCCTGGTTCCAGGGCACCGGTTCTACGCACGGAGCGAACCGCCGGTCGGTGGACGTGCTCAACGAGCGACTGGCACACGGCTGGGTGGTGAACCAGGGCATCGGCGGAAATCGGCTGCTCACCGAGCAGATCGGCGAATCCGGACTGGCCCGCTTCGAGCGCGATGTGCTCGCGGTGCCCGGCGTCGCCGGGGTGCTGGTGAACTTCGGCGTCAACGACCTGATTCTCGATGAGTACACCACCCCGGCGGACGAGCTGATCGCCGGATTCACCGAGCTGGCCCGGCGCTCGCACGCGGCGGGGCTACCCGTGTACGCCAACACCATCGGCCCGTTCGGCGGGGCCTACTACCCCGGTCTCGCCGTCGCGACCGGGCTGCCCGTACGGCGGCAGGTGAACGCATGGCTGCGCGGCACGGATGTCTTCGACGGCGTCTTCGATGTCGCCGCGGCAGTGGAGGATCCGGCGCGGCCGAATTTCATCCGGCCCGAATTCGACAGTGACGGTATGCATCTCAACGACGCCGGGGCGCGCGCTATGGCCGCGGTCATGGCGGTGCCCACGATTCAGGGCGTTCTGGGACCTGCCGCCTGACACTGTTTCAGGCCGCGCGTCCACAGGTCGTCGGCGATATCGCGGCCGAGTCGCACGCCACCGATATTCCGGGACAGATCCATCCCGCCATCCGGCCCGGTGGCGAAGGCGTCGAAGGACCAGTGCACACCGAGATAGACGCGGCTGCGGCCGTTCTCCTCCATCATCTGCCAGAGACCGCCCGGGAAGCGGCGGATGTGCCGGGGGCGGACCACGCCGTCGTTGTCCGTGGTGTGACCGTCGAGTTCCCCGGAAACGAAACCCATTCCTTCGGTGAGGGTGTCGGGGCCGTCGGCATCGACGCCGTAGAAGCGGCGGACCATCTGGAAGGCGGCCGCGCCGAAGGTGGCGTGCCCGGAGGGGTAGGCCGGGAACGGCGGGCTGAAGTTGAAGGCGACCACATTGCTGCGCGGTGCGCCGTAGGGCCGCCAGCAGGGGTCGCAGTCGGCGTCCAGGGCGTCCCCCGCGGTGCCGTCCGGCCCCATCGACGGATCGAACTCGCGAATGCCGAGGATCGGACGCCAGAGGTTGTGCCGGTACTTGTCGTCCCAGGCCAGAATTCCGGCATCGGCGAGCGCGGTGTTGACCAGCGCGAACAGCCGGGCGTTCTGATCGGCCGTGTTGTTCCGCGCCGCCGCGAGGTCGCGCACGATCTGATTGAAGAAGCGGGGCGGGGTGCCGAGCCCCTTGGCTCCGTCGTAGGCCCAGAACAGCCCCACCAGGGTTTCGGCGGCCGTGCGCGCGGCGATGCAGGGCGGCAGTGTGGCGGCGGCCTCGGGCGCGATGCCCTTCCCGCGCACCTCGCGCAATGCGTCGAGATAGCGCGGATCGTTCCCCTTCGGCGGCGGGTCCAGGGTGTAGCGGGTGGTCACCGCGAAACACCGCGAACGAGCGCCGTAGTCGGGCGCGTAATACCCCTGGGCCGGATTCACCGGGTCCGGGCGGTGATTGGGCGGAGCGGTATCGGGCGCGTAGTTCTTGTCGTCGGTACCCGGATCGCCCTTGCGGGCCCGGAGCACCGCGCGCGCGACGGCCTGTCCGTGTGCGGTGCCGCGACCGACGCCCGGACCCGGCAGGGCGGCCTCGCGCAGGGCCCGGTCCAAGCGACCGGTCTGCGCCGGATACAGCACCGAGAGGGCGGTGTGCGCGGCCACCGCGACGGCCGCCGCCACCGATGAGCCATTGGCCGCCACCGGCGGTGCGGTGAGCCAGGTGCCGTGCGGCGCACCGACGATGGAGAAGTACGCGTCGTGCATGGCCAGGTGCACGATGGCGAAGGCCCGTGAACTGCCGATCGGGCCGCGCACTCCGCGTTCGGCCTGCTTCGGTTCGGTGTGCGCGATCCGGTCCGATTCGAGCGCCACCGCATTCCAGTACAGAATCTGGTCCACTTGTCCTGCCTCCCAGGGGAATCGACTGCGACGGGCGGACGGAGATCGACATCTCTCGCCCGGCGCTGTCAGCATGCGCTGGTTTCCTGCGAGTCGCGGCAGTAGTCGGCTACCCGAATTCCCGGGGGCGATGGGACGGCCTCCGAGTAGCCCGCGTGTCCCACGTCCCCGGCGTTTCGGGTCGGGTCAGCGGGGTTTGACCTCGGCGAGCAGCTCCGGCCCGCGAGCCTCCAGCCGCTTGGTCGCCAGCGAGAGGCCCAGCAGCCCGAACCCGATCCCGACCGCGACCCCCACCGGCAGGGCCGACCACAGCAGAAACGAATTATCCAGGCTCGCACCGATTCCCAGCAGGGCGATGACGGGAAGCGATGCCACCAGCTGCCCCAGCCCCACCGCCAACTGCATGAGAATCTTCGCGCAGCCCGGATTGCCGGAGGACGCGAAGGGATTGCCGCGGTTCGGCGGCATCGGATAGGGGGCATAGACCGACAGGAAGATCACCGCGGCCGCGCCCACCCCGAGCAGGACCGGCAGCGTGGACAGCGCCCACGGGTACATATTCGTTTGCCCGACCGCGCCCGGCAGCACCACGGCGGCGATCACGGCGACCGGCGCGACCAGCAACAACCACGCCAGCACCCGGCCGCGTACATCCGCGCGCGCCGCATCCGGTGTGACCAGTGTCTGCCAGAGGGCGGTGCCGTCGAAGCCGTACAGATTGGTGGCCGACATGGCGGCCAGCCACACCACGAACGCACCCGCGAACGGCAGGAAGGTGGTGCTCCCGTTCTGGATGGCCAGGAAGACCGGCAGCGCGAAACCGATGAGCAGCAGCGGCAGCAGGGTGGCCCGGCGGCGGCCGTCGCGCCACCAGGTGCGCAGTTCCTTGCGGATGACGGCACCGGTCGGACTGATGGGCAGCAGGCGGTCCAGCAACCCGGCCCGCCCGCTCGCGCGCACCTCCTCGGCGGGCGCGGGTGGGGTGGTGAGGCGGCGGCCGAGCAGCCACGCCCACGCCTCCCACAGCAGCAGCGACAGCGCGGCCAGACCGGCCAGCGGCAGCAGTGCCCGCAACCAGTGGCCGGAGGCGGCGGACTCCACCGCGTAGGCGGCCCATCCGGACGGGACCGCGCGCAGCAGGGTGCCCACGCCCTCCGGGGCGTCGCGCAGTTTCGGGCCGAGACTGCCGACGATCAGATTGAGCGGGTAGTAGGCCAGCCCGAGCAGTCCGGCCAGCAGCACGCCGAGATCGCGGCCGCGGCGCGAGCGCATGGCCGCCCCGATCCACCCCGTGAGCGCTCGGGACAGCAGCACCACGAAGGCCAGTTGCAGCACGACGCCGACCACGGCCACCAGCACCGCGCCGATGCTGTATCGCGCCGCGATCAGCACCAATCCGGAGAAGGCGAGCAGATTCACCAGCACTGCCGGGCCGACGAAGGCGGCAGCCGCCAGACCGTAGGCGAGTTGCCGGTTGCTCAGCGGCAGCAGGCGGAAGTGCTCGGGTTGCAGCGTCTCGTCACTGCTGCCGGTGAGAATGGGCCCGCACAGCCAGCCCAGCGTCCAGGCGGTGTACAGGGCGGCGGCGATATTCGTCGCCCCGTAGAGATTGTCGGGCGCGCCGAAACCGACCAGCAGCAGGGTGATCGCGGCGGCGATGAGGCCGAAGACGATACCGAGCCAGAAGCCGATGGCCCCGCGCCCGCTGCGCATGCCGCGTGCGGTGAGCCGCAGCCGCATGCGGATCATCACGCCAACCACGACAGCCCCTCGTCTCCGGCCACCCGGCCGCCGACCAGCCGCACGAACGCCTCCTCGAGGGTGCCCTCGCCGCGCACCTCCGCGACGCTGCCGCCCGCCACCACCCGGCCGTGGCTGATCACCGCGACCTGATCGCACAGGTTCTCCACCAGCGCCATCACATGGCTGGAGAGCACCACCGAGCCCCCGGCGGCCACGAACCGCTGGAGAATGGTGCGGATGGTCGAGGCCGACACCGGATCGACCGCTTCGAACGGTTCGTCGAGCACCAGCAGTTTCGGTGCGTGCAGCAGGGCGGTGGCGAGCCCGATCTTCTTGCGCATACCGGCCGAATAGTCCACCACCACGGTGTTCTCCGCGCCGTCGAGTTCGAGCACGTGCAGCAGTTCGTCGGTGCGCTCCACCACCGTCGCCTGCGGCATCCCGCGCAGTAATCCGGTGTAGTTCAACAGCTCTCGTCCGGTGAGCCGTTCCGGCAGCGACAGCCCGTCCGGCAGCACCCCGACCATGGTCTTGGCCCGCACCGGATCGGTCCACACCTCGGTGCCGAAGATCCGGGCCGCCCCGTGGTCGGGCCGCAGCAGCCCCACCGCCATCGACAGGGTGGTCGTCTTACCGGCCCCGTTCGGCCCCACCAGCCCGAAGAAGGACCCGGGCGGCACGGCCAGGCTCACGCCCTCCACCACCCAGGGTCCGCCGAACTTCTTGTACAGCCCGTCCAGCTCGAGCGCCGGTCGCCCGTTCGCCTCCATGGTGCCCCTCTCCCGGGCGCTGCTCGCCCATCACGAATATAGGCGCGACCACCGTCGACGGTGACGAACGCCGCAGGCCGCAGCCCGTACGCCGCGTGGCCCGACCTCCCGACTCAGAGGCTATCGACTGCCCAGTCCGTGTCCCAGGTGGTGCGTGGACTGCCGCGTTCTCGAGACGAGGGCCGCCGGACACCGGCAATCGGGGCTATCCGGTGCCGCGGCTCGCGGCAGCCTCACGTCCGCGAGCTCGCGAGGCCCTCAGGTCCGATCGACGACGAATCCGTGGGCCGCGCACCGAGGAACCGGTCCGGATCTCAGGTCCGAGCTGACGACGGGTCCGCCGGTGCGGTGGGCTCACACCACACCGGCGGATCGCGGCCTAGTCGGTTGCCACGACTCGGATCTCGTCGCCCGCGGCGGCGGTGTCCTCGCCCGGCGCGGCGAACCAGTGCGTGACCTCTTCCTCGAGATCGGCCTCCGGACCGTCCTCACCCGGGAGCACCGACAGCGCGCCCGCGGTGGCCGCGGTGAGGAACTCGTCCACGGCGGCCGGGCCGGTGGCGGCGGTGGTGTAAAGGGTCGACTCGTAGTCGATCTCGTGCACCTCGCGGAGGCGGTCGGCGCGGTCGAGGGCGTCGGTCTGGGTGAGGGTGGCCCAGGTGCCGTCGGCTTCGCGGGTGACGAAGGCCGGGGTGTCCTCGGTGAGCGGGCGCACGCGGTCGGCGTAGGAGACCGGGTGGGTGGCCGCGGCGGCGATATCCGCCCGCACCTGCGGGTCGGTGGGGACCAGCCAGCGGATGTTCTTGGCGGCCGGTTCCTCGGCGATGCCGAAACCGGCTCCGGCGGCGAGGATCTCGCCGAAGGAGAGGCCGTCCGCGAACAGTGCCGCGGCACCCGCCTTCTGCACGGCCCAGGCCGCCACCACACTGTCCGCCGAGCGCGGCAGGGCGATGGCGACGATATCGCCGGGGCCCGCACCGCGGTCGATGAGCACCCGCGCCAGCTGGGAGGAGCGGCGGTCGAGCTCGTGGTAGGCGATCTCCTTGCCGTCGGCCAGCAGCGCCGGAGCCTGCGGGTCCTCCTCCACCACGGCCGCCAGTGCCTTGGCCACCGTGCGGTCGCCGAGGCGGGTGGTCTCCGGGGCGGTCTCCACCGCGGGAGCCGTGCTCTCGGCGAGGATGCGGGCACGTTCGGTGTCGTCGAGGATGTCGATGTCACCGATCAGGCCGGTCGGATCGCCCAGCAGCGCGTCCAGCACGCGGTGCAGGCGCGCCGCCAGCGTCGCCACCTCGTCGGCGGTGAACCGGCTGGTCAGGTACCGCATGGCGATCTCGATGGTCTCCTCGGCCATCACCACCAGCGTCATCGGGTAGTGGGTGTTGTCGTTGACGCCCACACCGGTGACCGACATGCCGTCGATGGAGCTGGCCGCGGCGACCGCATCCTTGTCCATCGGATACGACTCGAACACCATCAGGGTGTCGAACTGGCTGCCGATGCCGGTGGCCCGCTGGATGTCGGTGAGCCCGATGTAGTGGTGGTCGAGCAGATCGGCCTGCTCGCGCTGCACCTTCTCCAGCATGCCCTCGATGCTCAGGCGGTCGTCGATGCGGATGCGCACCGGCAGGGTGTTGATGAACAGACCCACCATGGTCTCCACCCCGGGCAGATCCGCCGGGCGGCCGGAGACGGTCGCGCCGAACACCACATCCCCGCGACCGGTGAGCCGGCCGACCAGGATGGCCCACGCGGTCTGCACCACCGTGTTCACCGTGACGCCCAGTTCACCGGCGCGCTTGGTGAGCGCGCGGGTGCGGTCGGCGTCGATCTCGGTGACGTGGCGGCCGATCTCGTAGGTCTCCTCGCCGCGCGGCTGCGGCGCGAGCTGGGTCGGCTCGGTGACGCCGGACAGCGCCCTGGTCCACGCCTGGAGCGAGGCGTCGCGGTCGCGACCGGAGAGCCAGGCGAGGAAGTTCCGGTACGAGGTGACCCGCGGCAGCGCCGAGGTGTCGCCGCGCACCGCGTACAGCACCAGCAAGTCCTGCATGAGCAGCGGCATGGACCAGCCGTCCACCAGGATGTGGTGGGTGGTGATCACCAGGTGCCACTGTTGGGTGTCGGTCCGGAACAGGGTGAACCGCATGAGCGGCGGTGCGGTCAGGTCGAAGTGCGTCGCGCGGTCGTCCTCGATGAGTTCGCGCATGCGCGATACCCGCTCGTCCTCCGGCAGATCCGTGAGGTCGACCTCCCGCCACGGCGCTTCGGCCCGGTCCAGCACCACCTGCACCGGCTTGCCGTCGGTATCGGTGACGAAGGCCGTGCGCAGGTTCGGGTACCGGTCCACCACACCCTGGGCGGCGGCGTGCAGCCGCGCCACGTCCACCGTGCCGCCGAGGTCGAGCACGGCCTGCATGGTGTAGACGTCCAGGGTTTGCTGGCTCTGGGCGATCATGGCCTGGAAGAGCAGGCCGCCCTGCAGCGGCGACAGCGGCCAGACATCGGCCAGCGCCGGGTAGTCGCGCTCCCACACCTCGATATCGGCCTGGTCGATCGAGACCAGGTTCATATCCGACGGCGTGAAGCCGCCCGCGTCGGCGCGCTGGGCGTGGGTGGCGAGCGCGGTCAGCGCCGCCACGAACAGGTCCGCGAACTCCTGTACCCGTTCCACGCTGAGCAGCCCCGTCGGGAAGGCGAAGGCCGCGCCCAGCTGCGGGCCGTCCTCGCCGTCGGTGACGATGGCATTGATGTCCAGGGTGGCGTTGGCGGGCATGTCGCGATCCATGTCCGCGTCCAGCTGCCCGAGGTCGGCCACCGGCACCCAGCCCAGTTCGGCGAGCTGTTCGGGCACCTCACCGGTGGAGACGCGGCCCAGGTAGTTGAAGCTGATCTGGCCCACATCGCGCAACCGGTCCCGGGTCTCGGGGTTGAGATGGCGCAGCAGACCGAAGCCGAGGCCCTTGTCGGGCACGGCGAGCAGCTGCTCCTTCACCGATTTGACGATGTCGCCCAGGGCTTTTCCACCCGCGAAGGCATCGTCGAGATCGGCCTCGCCCAGATCCAGGCGCACCGGGTAGGCGCTGGTGAACCAGCCGACGGTGCGCGAGAGGTCCGCGCCCGCGACGACGTCTTCTTCGCGACCGTGACCCTCGAGTTTGATCAGCGTCGCGGAGCGACTCGGTGAGGGGTGGTGGTCGGGCGACGGGTGGGCCAGCGTCGCGGAGCGACCCCATGAGGGGTGGTGGTCGGGCGACGGGTGGGCGAGGGATGCCGAACCCGTACCGCGCCAACGCGATACGGCCATGGCCAGCGCCGACAGCAGACCGTCGTTGACACCGCCCCGGTACAGGCCCGGGATGGCGGTCAGCACCGCATCGGTGACCTCGGCCGGAATGGTGACCTCGACCCGCTCGACCGTGGCGAAGGTGTCCACGGCCGGATCGAAGGCACGCGAACCCAGCAGCGGATCCGGCGTCTCCGTGACACCCTGCCAGAACTCGAGTTCCGCCACCCGCTCCGGCGCGGACGCCGCGTCCACCAGGGCGTGCGCCCACCGTCGCATGGAGGTGCCGTTCTCGGGCAGCGCGACCGGCTGCCCGAAGGCCAGCTGCGACCAGGCCGTGGCGAAGTCCGGGATCAGGATGCGCCAGGACACGCCGTCGACCACGAAGTGGTGGGCGGCGATGAGCAGCACGTCGCGGCGTTCACCCTCGAACGCGAACCACACGAACTGCACCATCGCGGCATTGGCCGGATCGAGGCGGCCCAGCGCACCGTCGAGTTCGGCCGACGCCACCCGCGACAGCTCCGCGTCGGAGATGTCGGCGGGCACCATGACCTTCTGCACCAGCGCGTCGACATCCACGGCACCGCGTTCCAGCGCCTCGAAAGCCCAACCGTCCGTGGCGTTTCCGCGCAGGCGCGCGCGCAGCACCTCGTGGTGGTCGAAGACCGCCCCGAGGGTGCCGACCAGCGCCTCCCGGTCGATGCCGTCCGGCAGCCGCAGCGCCATGGACTGCGAGAACCGCTCGTAGCTCGAACCACTCGACAGAATGGCCGTCATGATCGGCGTCAGCGGGATGTCGCCGACTCCGCCGCCGGGCAGTTCCGCGAGCTGCTGCTGTTCGGCGTCCCCACCGCGCACGGCCACCTCGGCCAGTCCGGCCACGCTGCGCTGCTCGAACACATCGCGCGGGCTGAACACGATGCCGCGCGCCTTGGCCCGCGACACCAGCTGGATGGACAGGATGGAGTCGCCGCCGAGCGCGAAGAACGAATCGTCCGCACCCACCTGCTCCACGCCGAGCACCTCGGCGAAGACGGCGGCCAACTCACCCTC
The DNA here is from genome assembly GCF_030766805.1 of Nocardia sp. CC213A. Lineage (NCBI taxonomy): Bacteria > Bacillati > Actinomycetota > Actinomycetes > Mycobacteriales > Nocardiaceae > Nocardia > Nocardia sp. CC213A. Next base: position 61,807 of record NZ_JASFXA010000012.1, on the reverse strand, counting down.
CAGATCGCTGACGGGAGCCCGGAATTCGCGCGGAGCGAGCACCGGTTCGGGCAGCGCGCGCCGGTCGAGCTTGCCCGCGCCGGTCAACGGAATCTCGTCGATGACCGTGATCGCGGTCGGCACCATGTATTCCGGCAGTCGCGCGGCGGCATGTTCGGTGAGCGCGGCGATATCGATGGTGGCACCGGCCACCGGCTTCACATACGAGGCGAGGATGGTGGTTCCGGCCTCGGTCTTGTGACCGAGGGTGACCGCGAAGTCCACGCTCTCGAACGCCGTGAGCGCGGCGTCGATCTCGCCGAGTTCGATCCGGAAGCCGCGCACCTTCACCTGGAAGTCGTTGCGGCCCACGTACTCCACCACGACGCGGTCGAGCGCGTCGCGCCGCCAGCGCACCACGTCACCGGTGCGGTAGAGCCGGTCGCCCGGCGCACCGTACGGGTCGGCGACGAAGCGCTCGGCGGTGAGACCCGGGCGCGCGTGGTAGCCGCGCGCCAGTTGCACACCGGCCACGTAGAGCTCACCGGCCACGCCCTCGGGCACCGGGTGCAGGCGGGCGTCGAGCACCATGGCCCGCATACCGCGCACCGGTCCACCGATGACGACCGGATCACCGGCCGACAGCGGATCGGAGATATTGGTGGCGATGGTCGCCTCGGTGGGGCCGTAGGCGTTGTGGAAGCGCCGCGGCGCACCCGGGTTCTCCGACCACTTGGCCACCAGATCTGCGGAGACGGCCTCGCCGCCGGCGATGATCACCTCCATGCCGGACAGCTGCGCGGGGTCCAGCGAGGCCAGCACCGACGGCGTGATGAGGCCGACCGACACCCGCTCGCGGGAGATCAGCTCGCCCAGCTCGTCCCCGCCGTAGGTGCCCGGGGGCACCACCACGAGCGCGCCGGCCGCGCCGACCGCGAGCAGCAGTTCCAGCACCGACGCGTCGAACGACGGCGAGGCGAAGTGCAGTGCGCGCGAACCGGAATCGAGTCCGTAGCGCACCACCTGCTCCAGGCTGAAGTTGGCCAGACCCGCGTGGGTGACCACGACGCCCTTGGGCATGCCGGTGGTGCCGGAGGTGTAGATGACGTACGCGGCGTGCTCGGCCCGGATCGGAGCCCAGCGGTCGGCGTCGGTCACCGGATCGGCCGCGTAGCCCTCGGCTTGCGCTTGCACCCCGGCGTCGTCGAGGGACAGCCAGCCCGCCAGGCTCTTGACCGGCGGCAGCTTCTCGGCCTCGGCCGTGACGGTCAGGCCCAGTACCGCACCGGAATCCGACACCATGTGCGCGATGCGGTCGGCCGGGTAGGCCGGGTCGATCGGCACGAAGGCCGCACCCGACTTGGCCACCGCCCACACCGCCAGCACCGACTCGATCGAGCGTGGTACGGCGACGGCCACCAGCACATCCGGTCCGGCGCCGCGCTCGATGAGCAGTCGCGCCAACCGCGAGGACGCCGCGTCGAGTTCGGCGTAGCTGAGGGTCCGGCCCTCGAACACCACGGCCGCGCCGTTCGGATTGCCCTGGGCGGCAGTGCTCATCAACTCCGGCAGGGTGGCCGGGGCCACCGGTGCGCCGCCGGTGCGGGTGAGCAGGTCGGTGCGCTCGGCTTCGGCGAGCAGTTCGAGATCGCCGACCGGCCGCTGCGGCCGCGCGGTGAGCTGTTCGAGCAGGCGGGTGAAGCGCTGCGCGAACACCTGCACCGTGGCCTCGTCGAACAGGTCACGCGCGAAGGCGAATTCGGCGTACATGCCCGCGTCATCGGACGCTTCCCGGATGGTCAGCGACAGATCGAACTTGGCGGTGTCGTTGTCGAAATCGACGGCGGAGACCCGTAGCCCGGGCAGTTCGAAACTGGTGTCCGGCAGATTCTCGAACGACAGCACCACCTGGAACAGCGGATGCCGCGAGGTGGAGCGCTCCGGGTTGATCAGCTCGACCAGCCGCTCGAACGGAATGTCGGCGTGCGCGAAGGCCGCCAGGTCGGCGTCCTTGGCGTGGGCGAGCAGTTCGGCAAAGCCCCGCTGCGCGTCCACCTCGGTGCGCAGCACCAGGGTGTTGACGAACATGCCGATCACATCGTCGAGTTCGGCCTCGCCGCGGCCCGCGATCGGGGTGCCGATGGCGATATCCGAGGTGCCCGACAGGCGCGACAGGAACACCGCCAGGGCGGTGTGCACGACCATGAACATGGTCGCGTTCTGCTCCCGCGCGATGCGCCGCAGTCCCTGATGCAGGTCGGCGCCGATCGGGAACAGCACCCGGCCGCCACGGAAGGACTGCGCGGTCGGCCGCGGGCGGTCCGCCGGGAGGTTCAGCTCGTCCGGGAGGTCCGCGAGGGTGGTCTTCCAGAACGCGGCCTGTGCGGAGATGAGGCTCTGCGGGTCGTCCTCGGAGCCCAGCACCTGGCGCTGCCAGATGCTGTAGTCCGCGTACTGCACCGGCATCGGCGCCCAGCCGGGGGCCACACCGCTGGTGCGGGCGGCGTAGGCGATCATCACGTCGCGGGTCAGCGGGCCCATGGACCAGCCGTCGGCGCTGATGTGGTGGGCCACGAAGACGAGCACGTGCTCGACCGTGGTGGGCTCGGCCGTCCGGCCGCCGCTCAGGGCGGCGGTGGCGTCCGGGCCTACCGCGCGGCGGGTGGCGGCTTCGACCGCGTCCAGGATGCCGAGGGCGGATGCCTCGTGTTCGCCCACCTCTTCGGGGGTTTCGACGCGGAACAGCTTGGCGCGCAACGGGACTTCCGTTGTGACGTCGAAGCCGGTCGCGATGACGGCGGCGATGCGGTCGCGGATCTCGGTCGCGTCGACCGGGATCGGGGTCAGGTCCGGGACCGCCTGTGCGGCGGGGACGATGAGCTGGGTCGCCGTGCCGTCTGTCTGGGGGTAGATGGTGCGCAGGGTTTCGTGACGGGAGATCACATCCGCCACCGCCTGCTGCAACGCCTCCACATCCAGATCACCGGTCAAACGCACCGCGACCGGAATGTTGTACGCCGCCGACGCCGTATCGAACTGGTTCAAGAACCACATCCGCTGCTGCGCCAACGACAACGGAACCCGCTCCGGACGTGGTTGGGCCGTCAACGCCCGACGATCACCCGCACCCGCATGCTGCTCCACCCGCGCCGCCAAACCCGCGACCGTCGACGCCTCGAACAACACACGCACTGGGACGCGGGCATCCAACGCCGCACCGATCCGGGCCGCGACCTGGGTCGCCAGCAGCGAGTTACCGCCGAGGGCGAAGAAATCATCATCCGCGCCCACCCGATCGACACCCAAGACCTCGGCGAACACACCCGCCACGATCTCCTCGATCGGGGTCGCCGGCGCACGGAACGCCGTGGACTCGAACTCCGGCTCCGGCAACGCCTTACGATCCAGCTTGCCATTGACATTCAACGGCAGCGCGTCCAAGACCACAAACGCCGACGGAACCATATAGGACGGCAACGCCGCCGACAACGCCTGCTTCAACCCAGCGACATCCACACGCGCGGGCTCCGGGACGCCCGGACCAGTCGCGGAAGACACATCCGCGCCCGGGGTGCGCGGCTGCGCTTGCCCACCCTGCGCCCCTGGCGCAGACTGCCCAAGCGCGACCGAAAGCTCACGGCCCGAGGACGACCCACCAACCACATCGGACTCATCGAGCACATCCCACGCGGCGGGCGCATCCGACGTACCGAGCGCGAGCGACTCGGTGGACATGTTCCGCTCCCCCGACGCGGGGACCACGTACGCCACCAAACGGTCACCCGTGCGGGCATCCGACTTCGCCAACACCGCCGCCTGAGCCACCTCCGGCAACGCCAGCAACGCCGACTCGATCTCACCGAGCTCGATACGGAAACCACGGATCTTCACCTGGAAATCCGTACGACCCCGATACTCCAACTCACCCGAGGCCGACCACGCCACCAAGTCACCCGTGCGATACATCCGCGAACCATCAACCGCGAACGGATTCGCCACGAAACGATCCGCCGTCAAATCCGGGCGAGCGAAATAACCACGCGCCAACTGCGCACCCGCGAGATACAACTCACCCGCGACACCATCGGGCACCGGATGCAAACGCGCATCCAGGACATACACCTGGCTGTTCCACTCCGGCACACCGATCGACACCGAACCGGTGTCGGCGTCGGTCACCAGGTGCGTGGTGATCGACACCGCCGCCTCGGTCGGGCCGTAGAGATTGAACAGCTGAGCCTGAGCGTTGGCGGTGCGGAAACGCTGAGCCACCGCAGCGGGCAGGGCCTCACCGATGGCCAGCACACGGCGCAGCGAACCCGCCAGGCTGCCCCCTGATTCGGTGAGTAGCGCGTCCAGCATGGACGGCACCACGTGCAGGGTGGTGACCTGCTCGCGCGCCATCAACTCGTTCAGATACGCCGGGTCACGGTGGCCGTCGGCCGACGCGATCACCAAACGCCCACCGGAGACCGCCGCCGACCAGAACTCCCACACCGACAAGTCGAATGTCGCAGCCGTCTTGAGCAACACCGCATCATCGGCACCGAGATCGAACTCGGCGGTCTTCCACTGCAACTGGTTGACAATGGCGGCGTGTGGCACCGCCACACCCTTGGGGCGGCCGGTCGAACCCGAAGTGAAGATGACATACGCCGTGTGGTGCGGGCGCAGCGGGGCGACCCGCTCGGCGGCGGTGACGGCCGCGCCGTCCAGCATCGACAGGTCCAGCTCGTCCAGCGAGATGAGCGGCGCGACCTCGGTCGTGAATTCCGCTGCCGCGTTGGTGACCACGCACACCGGCGCGGCGGTCTCCAGGATGTAGCCGGTGCGCTCGGCGGGCTGATCCGGATCGACCGGCACGTACGCGCCACCGGCGACCGAGACCGCGTACATCGCCACCACCAGGTCCACCGAGCGCCGCAGTGCCAGCGCCACCCGCGTCTCCGGACCGACACCCTGCGAGATCAGGTGCCGCGCCAGGCGATTCACCCGGCGGCCGAGTTCGGCGTAGGTCAATGCCTCGCCGTCGGGGCCGATGAGTGCCACCGCGGTGGGCTTGGCCGCTACCGTCGCCTCCAGCATGGAGGCCAGCGTCGCCACCGTATCGGTGTCGTGCGCGGTGGCATTGCGCACAGTCAGCGACTCGGCGCGCTCGGCCGGGGCCAGCAGGTCGATGTCGCCGACGGGGGTGCGCGGCGCGGCGATGATCTCGCCGAGCAGTCGGGTGAAGCGGTCGACGAAGCTCTGCACCGTGTCGCGCTCGAACATATCGGTCGCGTAGGTGAAGAAGCCGGTAATGCCCTCGGGCGCACCGGTTTCGTCGTAGCGGTCGGTGGCGATGAGGTGCAGGTCGAACTGGGACAGCTCGGTGTCGATATCCAGTCCGGACACGGTCAGGCCGGGCAGTTCCAGGCTGGACTGGGCCAGGTTCTGGAAGGACAGGCCGACCTGGAACAGCGGGTGCCGGGCGGTGGAGCGCACCGGGTTGAGCACCTCGACCAGACGCTCGAATGGCACGTCGGCGTGCGCGAAGGCCTGGATATCGGTTTCGCGCTGGCGACGCAGCAGGTCGGTGAACGGCTCGTCGGCCGCCACCTGGGTGCGGAAGACGAGGGTGTTGACGAACATGCCGATCAGGTCGTCCAGGACGGCCTCGCCGCGACCGGCCATCGGGGTGCCGATGGCGATGTCGTCGGTGCCGGACAGTCGGGCCAGCAGCACCGCGAGCGCGGTGTGCACGACCATGAACAGGGTGGCGCCCTCGGTGCGCGCCAATTCGACCAGCGCGCGGTGGGTGTCGGCGTCGACGTGGATCTCGACCCGACCGCCCTGGAAGGACTGCACGGCGGGCCGCGGCCGGTCCGAGGGCAGGTCGAGTTGGTCCGGCAGCCCGGCGAGGGCCTGCTTCCAGTACGCGACCTGCTTGGTGGCCAGCGAGTTCGGATCGTCCTCGCTGCCGAGCAGTTCGCGCTGCCAGATGGAGTAGTCGGCGTACTGCACCGCCAGCGGAGCCCACGCGGGCTCGGAGCCCATGGCGCGGGAGGCGTACGCGGTCATGAGATCCCGGGTCAGCGGGCCGACCGAGGAGCCGTCACCGGAGATGTGGTGCACGACCATGGCGAGGACGTATTCGCCGTCGGCGGGAGCGACGCGCCCGGAGGAGGCAGCCTGCGTAACCACGGAGGGCGCCGTGTATGCCGTATCGACACCGCCGATCTCGAACAGCGCCACCCGCAACGGCACCTGGGTGGTGACGTCGAAGATGGTGGAGGTCAGTTCCACCACGGCGGCGGCGACATCCTCGATATCGACGCTGCGCACCTCGAGCTGCGGCACCGCCTGGGCGGGCGGCAGGATGACCTGCACCGGACCCTGGTCGGTCTGCGGGTAGACGGTGCGCAGGATCTCATGGCGGGCAACGACATCCGCGACGGCAGTGCGCAGCGCGTCCACATCGAGCGCGCCGGACAGCCGCACCGCCACGGGCACGTTGTAGGCGGCCGACGAGGTGTCGAACCGGTTGAGGAACCACATGCGCTGCTGCGCCAGCGACAGCGGGATGTGCTCGGGGCGCGGCCCGGCCGTGAGCGCCTTGCGGCCACCGGCCCCGGCGTCGAGTTCCACCCGGGCCGCCAGCGCGGCCACGGTGGACGCCTCGAACAGCAGCCGCACCGGCACCCGCGTGTTGAGCGCCTCGCCGAGGCGGGCGGCCACCTGGGTGGCGAGCAGGGAGTTGCCGCCCCAGGCGAAGAAGTCGTCGTCCAGGCCGATGCGGGCGGTGCCCTCGACGCGCAGCACCTCGGTGAACACCGCGGCCACGATCTGCTCGATCGGAGTGACCGGGGCGCGGAAGACCGCCTTCTCGAAGGTGGGTTCCGGCAGCGCCTTGCGGTCGAGCTTGCCATTGGCGTTCAGAGGCAGCACATCCAGCTGCATGAACACCGACGGCACCATGTACGACGGCAGTTCGGCCGACAGTGCGGATTGCAGGGCGCGCTTGTCGATCTCGCCACCGGCGGTCACGACGGACCCGGAGGAGGCAGCCTGCGTAACCACGGAGGGTCCCGTGGACGCCGTACTCGACGCAGCGCTCACCAGGTAGGCCACCAGGCGGTCGCCGACGCTCGGATCGTGGTGGGCGACGACGGCGGCGGACGCGACGGCGTCCTGGCGCAGCAGCGCGGCCTCGATATCGCCGAGTTCGATGCGGAAGCCGCGGATCTTCACCTGGAAGTCGGTGCGGCCGCGGTACTCCAGCTCGCCGTTCTCCGTCCAGGCGACCAGGTCGCCGGTGCGGTACATGCGGGAGCCGTTGTCCTCGAACGGATTCGCCACGAAGCGGTCGGCGGTGAGATCAGGTCGCGCGAAGTAGCCGCGCGCCAGCTGGTCACCGGCGAGGTACAGCTCACCGGAGACGCCCACCGGCACCGGCCGCAGTCGCGCGTCCAGCACGTACACCCGGCTGTTCCATTCCGGCGCACCGATGGACACCGACATCTCGTCGGCGTCGGTGACCCGGTGGCTGGTGATGGACACCGCGGCCTCGGTGGGGCCGTACAGGTTGAACAGCTCGGTGCGCGGGCAGGCGCGGCGCACCCGCTGCGCGACCGAACCGGGCAGCGCCTCACCGATGGCGAGCACCCGCCACAGCGAATCCGGCAGCCCGACTCGCTGCGCGTCGCCGCTCGCGGCCTCCGGATGCGGCGTCCCGGAGCCCGCCGTGAGCAGGGCGTCGAGCATGGACGGCACCACATGCAGCGTGGTGACCCACTCCCGGGCCATGAGTTCGTTCAGGTACGCCGGATCCTTGTGCCCGTCGGGCAGTGCGATGACGAGTCGGCCACCGCAGGCCGCGGCGGACCAGAACTCCCACACCGACAGGTCGAAGGTGGCGGCGGTCTTGAGCAGCACCGCGTCGGCCGGGTCGAGCCCGAATTCGGTGTTCTTCCAGAGCAGCTGGTTGACCACCGCACCGTGCGGCACCGCGACGCCCTTGGGGCGGCCGGTCGAACCGGAGGTGAAGATGACGTAGGCGGTGTTGGCGGCGGTCAGCGCGCGCACCCGCTCGCCATCGGTGATCGGCGCGGTCGGGTAGGCGGACAGGTCGATCTCGTCGATGCGCACCACGTCGGTCACGTCGGTGGTGAAACCCTCACGGCCCGTGGTGAGTACGGCGGCGGGGGCGGCCGTCTCCAGGATGTAGCCGACGCGTTCGGCGGGCTGGTCCGGGTCGACCGGCACATAGGCGGCACCGCTCTTGGCGACCGCGTACATGGCGACGACCAGGTCCACCGAGCGCCGAATGGCCAGGGCCACCCGGTCTTCGGTGCCGATGCCGCGCTCGATGAGGTGGCGGGCCAGGGTGTTGACCCGCGCGTCGAGTTCGGCGTAGGTCAGTGTGACGGTGCCTTCGGCGGTGTCGGCCACGATGGCGTCCGACTTCGGATCGGCGGCCACGCTGGCATCGAGCAGCGACACCAGGGTGGCGTCGCGGTCCACCGGCTGCGCGGTGTCGTTCCACGCCCGCAGGATGCGCTCGCTCTCGGCCGCGTCCAGCAGGTCGATCTCCCCGACCGGCACCGCGGTGTCGGCGAGCACGGCGTCGAGCACCCGCAGGAACCGGTCGGCGAAGCCGCGCACCGTGGATTCGTCGAACAGATCGGTGGCGTAACCGAATTCGGTGAGGATCTCGGCCGGGGTGCCGTCCTCGGCGTACCGGTCGTAGAGCGTCACGTGCAGATCGGTCTTGGCCAGCTGCGATTCGAACTGGACCGGGGCCACGTGCAGACCGGGCAGCTGGAAGCTGGTCTCGGCCAGGTTCTGGAAGGACAGGCCCACCTGGAACAGCGGGTTGCGGGCGGTGGAGCGCACCGGGTTCAGCACCTCGACGAGCCGTTCGAACGGCACGTCGGCATGGGCGAAGGCTTCCAGGTCGCGTTCGCGCACCTCGGCCAGCAGCTCGGCGAAGGTCGCGCCGCCGTCCACCCTGGTGCGGAACACCAGGGTGTTGACGAACATGCCGATGAGATCGTCGAGTTCCCGCTCACCACGGCCCGCGATCGGGGTGCCGACCGCGATGTCGTCGGTGCCGGACAGGCGCGACAGCAGCACCGCCAGCGCGGCGTGCACGACCATGAACAGCGACGCGTTGTTGGCGCGGGCCAGTTCGTGCAGGCGGGCGTGCCGCTCCGGGTCGATATCGAAGCGCAGCGCCTTGCCGTGGAAGGACTGGGCGGGCGGGCGCGGGCGGTCGGTGGGCAACTCCAGCTGGTCGGGCAGCTCGGCCAGGGCCTGCTTCCAGTAGGCGACCTGCTGTGCGGCAAGCGATTCGGCGTCGTCCTCGGAGCCGAGCACCTCGCGCTGCCACAGCGCGTAGTCGGCGTACTGCACCGGCAGCGGAGCCCAGCTCGGGGCGTCGCCCTCCACGCGCGCCATATAGGCGGCCATGACATCGCGTGCCAGCGGGCCCATGGAGGAGCCGTCGGCGGAGACGTGATGGACGGTGAAGGCCAGTACGTGTTCTTCGGCCGGGGCATCGGTGATGCGGAACAGCCGCACCGCGATGGGCACCTCGATGGTGACATCGAAGGTGGTCATGGCGAATTCGACGATCTTGCCTAGTAGGCCCTCCTCACGCACGCCCTCGGGGACGAGCATGAGATCGGTCTGCGAGGCCGGCAGGATCTCCTGCCGCGGTCCGGCCGCACCGCCCGGGTAGATGGTGCGCAGCACCTCGTGGCGGGCGATGACATCCCCGATGGCCTCCTCCAGCGCGGTGAGATCCAGGGTGCCGGTGAGTCGCACCGCCAGCGGGATGTTGTCCACCGCCGAGGTGCTGGTGTCGAACTGATTGAGGAACCAGTAGCGCTGCTGTGCCGGGGACAGCGGAATCGACTGCGGCCGTTCCCCCGCCACCAGGCGCGGGCGGGCACGTCCGGATCCGGCATTGCGTTCCACGCGAGCGGCCAGCGCCGCCACGGTGGACGCCTCGAACAGGTCGCGCACCGCGAGCCGGGTGTCCAGGGCCGCACCGATGCGGGCGGTGACCTGGGTGGCGATCAGCGAGTTGCCGCCGAGTTCGAAGAAGTCGTCGTCCACGCCGACCCGGCCGAGGCCGAGCACGTCGGAGAAGGTGTTGGCGACGATCTCCTCGATCGGGGTGGACGGGGCCCGGAACACCTTGGCCTCGAACACCGGCGCGGGCAGCGCCTTGCGGTCCAGCTTGCCGGAGGCGTTGAGCGGGAAGGCGTCCAGCACCACGTAGGCGGACGGCACCATGTAGCCGGGCAGCTCGTCGCCCAGGGCCGCGCGCACCGATTCACTGTCGACGACCTGGCCCGCGGCCGGGATGACATAGCCGACCAGCTGATCGCCGAGGCGGTCGTCGTGGCGCACCACGACCACCGCCTGCGCGATGGCGTCCAGCGCGGTGAGCGCGGATTCGATCTCGCCCAATTCGATGCGCAGACCGCGCAGCTTCACCTGGAAGTCGGTGCGGCCCAGGTATTCCAGCTCGCCGACGTCGGTCCACTTCACCAGGTCGCCGGTGCGGTACATGCGCTCACCGGTGCCGAACGGATCGGCCACGAAACGGTCGGCGGTCAGATCCGGGCGGCCGACGTAGCCGCGCGCCAACTGCACGCCCGCGAGGTAGAGCTCACCCGCGATACCCGGGGCGACCGGGTGCAGCCGCGAATCCAGCACGTACACCCGGGTATTGAAGACCGGCGCACCGATCGGCACCGAAGCGATGTCGGCGTCGGTCACCTCGTGGAAGGTGACGTCGACCGCGGCCTCGGTGGGGCCGTACAGGTTGTGCAGCTTCGCACCGGTCAGCTCGCGCAACTTCTGCGCGGTCGGCGCGGGCAGCGCCTCACCGGAGGCGAAAACCTGGCGCAGACTGGTGCATTCGGCGGCACGATCCTCGGCCACGAAGACCGACAGCATGGACGGCACGAAGTGCGCCGTGGTGACGCCGTGCGCGGTGACGAGTTCGGCCAGGTACGCGGGGTCGCGGTGGCCGTCCGGCTTGGCGACGACCAGGGTCGCGCCGATCTGCAAGGGCCAGAAGAATTCCCACACCGACACGTCGAAGGTGGCCGGGGTCTTCTGGAGCACCACGTCGTCCGGGGTGAGGCCGTAGGCGGCCTGCATCCAGACGAGGCGGTTGACGATGGCCTCGTGGCTCACCGCGACGCCCTTGGGGCGACCGGTGGAACCGGAGGTGAAGATCACGTACGCGATATTCGACGGGGCCAGCGGCGCACGGCGTTCCGCGTCGGTCAGCGGGGCGTCGCTGTAGGCCGACAGATCCAGGCGGTCGATGCTGTGTATATTTGCCCTCCGCTGCGCTCCGGGCGGGTTCGCGGCGCTGAAGGTCCCGGTTCTTCCCTCCTCCGCTCCTCCGCTTCGCTCCCCCGCTCCGTCAGTCCAGAACCGGGACGCGCCGCGAACCAACGGAGCGTCGCCGTCCGTGGCGACGGGGTCACCGTCGGAGGTGGTGTGCAGGTCGGTGTCGGAGGTGGTGAGGACGCACACCGGCTGGGCGGTGTCGAGGATGTACTCGGTGCGCTCGGCGGGGTGGTCCGGGTCCAACGGGACGTACGCGCCACCGGCCAAGGTGACCGCATACATGCCGACCACCAGGTCCAGGGAGCGGCGAATGCCCAGGGCCACATAGGATTCCGGGCCCACGCCCTGGGCGATGAGGTGGCGGGCCAGGCGGTTCACCCGGGCGGTGAACTCGCCATAGGAAACACTTGTCCCCTCGAATACCAGGGCGGTGGCATCGGGGCTGGTCAGGGCCTGCGCCTCGAACATCGACACCAGGGTCGCGGTGCGGTCGACCGCTACGCCGGTGGCGTTCCAGTCGTGCAGCACCAGGGCGCGTTCGGACTCGTCGAGCAGGTCGATATCGCCGACGAAGGAGGTCGGCTCGGCCACCACCGCGCTCAGCATCCGCACCAGCCGCTCAGCGAAGCCCGCGACCGTGTCGGCCTCGAACATATCGGTGGCGTAGGCGAATTCGGCGTACATGCCCTCGACCGCACCATCATCGCCGAGGCGTTCGGTGAGGTTGAGGTGCAGGTCGAACTTGGAGGTGACCACGTCCAGCGGAACGCCCGCGACCTCCAGGCCCGGCAGGGTGAAGCTGGCCTCGCCGGTGTTCTGGAACGACAGCATGACCTGGAACAGCGGGTGGCGGGCCTGCGAGCGCGGCGGATTCAGGATTTCCACCAGCCGCTCGAACGGCAGGTCCGCATGGCCGAAGGCGGCCAGGTCGGCGTCCTTGGTACGGGCGAGCAACTCGGTGAACTTCTCGCCGGTGTCCACGCCGGTGCGCAGCACCAGGGTGTTGACGAACATGCCGATGGCGTCGTCCAGCACCGCTTCGCCACGGCCCGCGACGGCGGTGCCGATGGCCACGTCGTCGGAGCCGGACAGGCGCGACAGCAGGGCCGCGAAGGCCGCGTGCACAACCATGAAGAGGCTGGCGCCGTGTTCGCGGGCCAGGCGGTTCAGGCCGTCGAGCAGGGCGGCGTCGATGGTGAACTCGTGCACGCCACCCTGGTTGGAGGCCACGGCGGGGCGCGGGCGGTCCGACGGCAGGTCCAGCTGGTCCGGCAGCCCGGCCAGCGCATCGGACCAGTACGACACCTGCTGCGAGATCAGCGAGTCCGCGTCGTCCTCGGACCCGAGCACATCGCGCTGCCACAGCGCGAAATCGGCGTACTGCACCGGCAGCGGAGCCCAGCCGGGGGCGTCGCCGTTGGCGCGCGCCGCGTAGGCGACCATGACATCGCGTGCCAGCGGGCGCACCGACCAGCCGTCACCGGAGATGTGGTGCACCACGAAAACCAGCACGTGCGTGGGCTGTTCGGCGTCGCTGACGCGGAACAGCTTGGCGCGCACCGGGACTTCGGCGGTGACATCGAAACCGGTGAGCACCAGTTCGCTGATGGCGGCGGTGATGTCGGCTTCGCCGACCGCGACCGGTCCCAGGTCCGGAATGCGGTAGCCGGCGGGCAGGACGACCTGTACGCCGCGACCGCGATCGTCGGTCGGGTAGTAGGTGCGCAGCACCTCGTGCCGGTCCACCACATCCCCGACGGCGCGGCGCAGCGCGTCCACATCGAGATCGCCGGACAGCCGCACGGCCATCGGAATGTTGTTGACCGCCGACTGGGCGTCGAAGCGGTTGAGGAACCACATGCGCTGCTGCGCCAGCGACAGCGGAATCTCCTCGGGCCGCTCCCCCGCCACCAGGGCGCGGCGTCCGCCGCTGCCGGTCTCGGTCTCCAGGCGCACCGCCAGGGCCGCCACGGTGGGGGCCTCGAACAGCAGGCGCACCGGCACGCGGGTGTCCAGGGCCGCGCCGAGGCGGGCGACGACCTGGGTGGCGATGAGCGAGTTGCCGCCGAGCTCGAAGAAGTCGTCGTCGACGCCGATGGCCTGATCGGTGCCCAGCACCTCGGCGAAGACGCCGGCGACGGTCTCCTCGATCGGAGTGGCGGGGGCGCGGAACTCGCGCGCCTCGAACTCCGGCTCGGGCAGAGCCTTGCGGTCGAGCTTGCCGTTGGCATTGAGCGGCATGGCGTCGAGCGCCACCAGGGCGGCCGGAACCATGTAGGACGGCAGATGCGCCGACAGGTGCGCGCGCAGGACGTCGGCGTCGATCGCACCGGCGCTCGGCACCACGTAGCCCACGAGGCGGTCGCCGGTGCGGGCGTCGGAGCGCATCACGACCACGGCCTGCGCCACCGACTCGTGCGCGGTGAGCGCGGATTCGATCTCGCCGAGCTCGATGCGCAGACCGCGCAGCTTCACCTGGAAGTCGGTGCGGCCCAGGTAGACCAGCTGACCGGCGCCGTCCGGCGCACCGCTCGCGGTCGTCCACTTCACCAGGTCGCCGGTGCGGTACATCCGCTCGCCGGGGTGGAAGGGGTCGGCCACGAAGCGATCCGCGGTCAGGTCGGCCCGGCCGACATAGCCGCGCGCCACCTGCGCGCCCGCCAGGTACAGCTCACCGGCGACACCCGGGGCGACCGGGTGCAGCCGCGAATCCAGCACGTAGGCACGGGCATTCCACACCGGCGCGCCGATCGGCACCGCACCCTGCACGTCGTCGTCGGCCGCCGCGTAGGTGGCGTGGACGGTGAACTCGGTGGGGCCGTACAGGTTGTGCAGCTCGGCGGCATTGATCCGGCGGTACGCCTGCACCGCATCGGCGGTGAACGCCTCACCGGCCACCAGCAGGGTGCGCAGTGAGGTGAGCGCCGCCGGGTCCGCGCTGCCCGCGAACACGGTCAGCATGGACGGCACGAACGAGGTCATGGTGACCCGCTCGGCCGCGATGATGTCGGCGAGATACTGCGGATCGCGGTGCCCGTCGGGTGCGGCGACCACCATGCGGCCGCCGGTGGCCAAGGGGCCGAACAACTCCCACACCGACACGTCGAAGGTGGCGGGGGTCTTGAACAGCACCACGTCGTCGGCGGCGAGCCCGTATTCGGTGGTGATCCAGCGGATCTGGTTCACCGCCGCCGCATGCGGCACCGCGACGCCCTTGGGGCGGCCGGTGGAACCGGAGGTGAAGATCACGTACGCGGTATTGGCGGGTCGCAGCGGCCGTGCCCGCTCGGCGTCCAGCACCGGAGTGGCGGCGTGGCCGGTGAGGTCGAGAGTGTCGATCTCCACCGCGTCGTGGGCGGTCCGGTAGGCGTCCCGGGCGGTGGTCAGCACCAGGGCGGGGCGCGCCACCTCGAGCACGTAGTCCAGGCGCTCGGCGGGCTGGTCGAGATCCAGCGGCACGTACGCGCCACCGGCCTCCAGTACGGCGTACATGGCGACCACGAGGTCGGCGGAGCGGCGAATGGCCAGGGCCACCAGCGATTCCGGACCGACACCCTGGGCGATCAGATGCCGGGCGAGGCGGTGGACCCGTTCGCCGAACTCACCGTAGGTGAGGGTGCTTCGGTGCGCGGACGGTCCTGTCCCCGAAGCGGACAGACCTGTCCCCTCGAAGGTGAGCGCGGGCGCGTTCGCGCTGGTCGCGGCCTGTGCCTGGAACAGCGACACCAGTGTCTCGGCGGCCCCGTCCGGCACCCCGTCGACGATGTCGACGGCGGTGTCGTTCCAGGTGTCGAGCACCAGCCGCCGCTGGTCGTCGGCGAGCAGGTCGATATCGCCGATCGGCCGCTTCGGTTCGGTGGCAACGGCTTTCAGCAGCGCCTCGAACCGCTGGCCGAATTCGACCATGGTGTCGGCGTCGAACAGATCGGTGGCGTAGATGAGTTCGGCGGCGATGCCCGACGGCGCGGCGGCGGCACCGGACGGCGCGGCGCCGTTGCCCGACACCGGTGCGGCCGCGTTCATCTCCTCCAGCACCAGTTGGAGGTCGAACTTGGCGGTGTCGATGGGCATCTCGACGCCGCTGGCGGTGAGGCCGGGCAGCTCCAGTTCGGCCGGGCCGGTGTTCTGGAACGACAGCATGACCTGGAACAGCGGGTGCCGGGCCTGCGAGCGCGCCGGGTTGAGGATCTCCACCAGGCGCTCGAACGGCAGGTCGGCATGGCCGAAGGCCGCGATATCGGTGGCACGCACCGACGCCAGCAGTTCGGTGAAGGAGCTGCCGCCGTCGATCGGGGTCCGCAGCACCAGGGTGTTGACGAACATGCCGATCAGATCGTCCAGGGCGCGTTCGCCACGGCCCGCGACCGGCGTGCCGATGGCGATATCCGCCTCGCCGGACAGTCGCGACAGCAGCGCCGCCAGCGCCGCGTGCGCGACCATGAACAGCGTCGCGCCGTTGGCGCGGGCCAGTTCCACCAGACCGGCATGGGTGTCGGCGTCGATCCGGAAGGTGTGCGTCGCGCCGCGCCCGCTGGCCACGGCGGGGCGCGGCCGGTCGGCGGGCAGGTCCAGCTGTTCGGGCAGACCGCGCAGGGTGTCGCCCCAGTACGAGATCTGCTGGGAGATCACCGATTCGGGATCGTCCTCGCGGCCGAGCACCTCGCGCTGCCACAGCGCGAAGTCGGCGTACTGGACCTCGAGCGGCTGCCAGGCCGGCTCGCCGCCCTCGACGCGCGCGCTGTAGGCGGTCATGACATCCCGGGTGAGCGGCAGCATGGACGCGCCGTCTCCGGAGATGTGGTGCACCACCAGGGCGAGCACATGTTCGGTCGGGGTGATCTCGAACAGGCGGGCCCGGAACGGCACCTCGGCGGTGACGTCGAAGCCGCGCAGCACCAGATCCGAGAGCGCCTGCGGCAGTTCGGCTTCGGTGACGTCCACCGGGGTCAGGTCGGGGATGACCTGGGCGGTGGGCACGATCTCCTGATGCGCGGTGCCGTCGATCTCGGGGTAGCGGGTGCGCAGGGATTCGTGGCGCGCCAGCACGTCCGCGACCGCGATCTGCAGGGCCTGCCGGTCCAGCAGACCCGACAGCCGCACGGCGGCCGGAATATTGTCCACGGCCGATTCGGGATCGAACCGGTTGAGGAACCACATGCGCTGCTGGGCCAGCGACAGCGGCACCAGCTCGGGCCGCGGTTGCGGGGTCAGCGCCTGGCGCGCGCCGGTGCCGGTCCGGCTCTCGGCGCGATCGGCCAGGGTGTGCACGACCGATGCCTCGAAGATCTCGCGCACGCCGATCTGGGTGTCCAGGGCGGCGGACAGCCGGGCCGCCACCTGGGTGGCGGACAGCGAGTTGCCGCCCAGGGCGAAGAAGTCGTCGTCCAGGCCGACCCGCTCCAGGCCGAGCACCTCGGCGAAGACACCGGCGACGATCTGCTCCACCGGGGTGGTCGGGGCGCGGAAGACCGCGGCCTCGAACACCGGCGCGGGCAGCGCCTTGCGGTCCAGCTTGCCGGAGGCGTTGAGCGGGAACTCGTCGAGCACCATGAGCACCGACGGCACCATGTAGGACGGCAGCTGATCGCCCAGTTCGGCGCGCACCGCGTCGGCGTCCACGGTCCGGCCCGGTGCGGCGATGACATAGCCGACCAGCTGATCGCCGGTGTGCTGGTCGTGGCGCACCACGACCACCGACTGCGCCACCGAATCCAGTGCGGTGAGCGCGGTTTCGATCTCGCCCAGTTCGATGCGCAGACCGCGCAGCTTCACCTGGAAGTCGGTGCGGCCGAGGTACTCCAGCTCGCCGTCGGCGGTCCACACCACGAGGTCGCCGGTGCGGTACATGCGGGCGCCGTCACCGAACGGATTGGCCACGAACCGATCCGACGTCAGATCCGGCCGCGCCACGTACGCGGTGGCCAGCTGATCACCCGCCAGATACAACTCACCCGCGACACCCACCGGAACCGGCCGCAACCGCGAATCCAGCACGAACACCTGGGTGTTGAACACCGGGCGGCCGATGGCGACCGTCTCGATGTCGGCGGCGGTGACCTGGTGGTAGGTGACGTCGACCGCGGCCTCGGTGGGGCCGTACAGGTTGTGCAGTTCCGCGCCGGTCAGCTCGCGCAGGCGGTGCGCGGGCTTGGGCGAGAGCGCCTCACCGGAGGCGAACACCATCCGCAGGCTGGTGGCCTGCGCGGCCGCCGCCTCGGCGACGAACACCGCGAGCATGGACGGCACGAAGTGGGTGACCGTGACACCCTCGCGGGCGATGAGCTCGGCGAGGTAGGCGGGATCGCGGTGGCCGTCCGGCTTGGCGACCACCAGATGCGCACCGATCTGCAACGGCCAGAAGAACTCCCACACCGACACGTCGAAGGTGGACGGGGTCTTCTGCAGCACCACGTCTTTACCGGTGAGGTTGTAGGCGTCCTGCATCCACACCAGACGGTTGACGATCGCGCCGTGCGGCACGGCCACGCCCTTGGGGCGACCGGTGGAGCCGGAGGTGAAGATCACGTACGCGGTGTTGTCCGGCCGCAGCGGCACCAGCCGGTCGGCGTCGCGCAGCGGCGCGGCCGAGTAGCCGCTCAGGTCGAGCAGGTCGATCCGCACCTGCGCGGTGTCGATGTCGAGATCCTCGCCCGAGGTCAGCACGGTGACCGGGTCGGCGGTGTCGAGGATGTACTCGATGCGCTCGGCCGGGTGGTCGGGGTCCAGCGGCACGTACGCGCCACCGGCGGCGACCACGGCGTACATGCCGACCACCAGGTCGATGGAGCGGCGCATACCCAGGGCCACACAGGTTTCCGCGCCGACGCCGCGCTCGACGAGCCAGCGGGCCAGACGGTACACCCGCTCGCCGAATTCGGCGTAGGTAACCGCTGTCCCTTCGAAGGAGACGGCGACGGCGTCCGGGGTGCGGGCGGCCTGCGCCGCGAAGAGCGCGATCAGGGTCGCGGCCGCGTCGCCGTCGGCGGTGCGCACGATATCGCCGTTGATGGCGGCCACATCGGCCCCACCCGGATTCGACACCAGGATGGACAGGTCGAAGTCCAGGTCGACGGTGGTGTCGTTCCACTGCTCCACCACCAGCGAGCGTTCGGCGGCGTCGAGCAGTTCGATATCACCCACGGCCGCACCGGGTTCGGCGGTGAGGGCGTGCAGCACCCGCACCAGGCGGTCGGCGATACGGCGAACGGTGTTCTCGTCGAACAGATCCCGCAGGTAGCCCGCGCGAATCCGCAGGCGGCTGTCGAGCTGCGCGATGAGCGTCAGCGGGTAGTGGGTGGCGTCGGCGGCGTCCAAACCGGTGACGGCCATACCGTCGATATCGGCGGCCTGCGCGCGCAGCCCGTCGGCGTCGACCGGGTAGGACTCGAACACCACGAGGGTGTCGAACAGTCCGCCGACCCCCGCCGCCGACTGGATGTCGGCCAGACCGATGTAGTGGTGGTCCAGCAGGTCCGCCTGCTCGCCCTGGGTGCGGGTGAGCAGCGCGCGCACCGTCTCGGCCGGATCGAAGGAGATGCGCACCGGAACGGTGTTGATGAACAGGCCGACCATGGATTCCACCCCGGCCAGCTGCGCCGGGCGGCCCGACACGGTGGTACCGAACAGCACGTCGTCGCGGCCGGTGAGACGGCCGAGCAGCATGCCCCACGCGGTCTGCAGCACGGTGTTCGGCGTGACACCGAGCTGTGCGGCCAGGTTGGTCAGGCGTGCGGTGGCGGCCTCGTCCAGGTCGAAGAAGTACTCGCCGGACAGCGCCGTGATCTCCCGGCTCGCATCCGGCCGGGTGAGCAGGGTGGGCTCGGAGACTCCGCGCAGCGCCCGCTGCCAGGCCGCGAGCGAGGCCGGACGATCCTGCCGCGCAACCCATTCCAGGAAGTTGCGGTAGGAGCGGACCGGCGGCAGCGCGCTGCTGTCGGCGCGGGTCGCGTACAGCACCAGCAGGTCCTGCATGAGCAGCGGCATGGACCAGCCGTCGAGCAGGATGTGGTGGTTGGCCACGGCCAGCCGCCAGCTGTCGGCACCGGTGCGCACCAGTGTGAAGCGAATGAGCGGCGGCTGCGTCAGGTCGAAGCGCCGCATCCGATCGGCGGCGATGATCTCATCGGCGGCGGCCGACCGTGCGTCGGCGTCGGTATGGCTCGCGCTCAGGTCGTGGTCGGTCCACGCCACCCGCACGCTGTCGAGCACCAGCTGCACCGGGTTGCCCGCCGCGTCGTTCAGGTAGGCGGTGCGCAGGATCTCGTGCCGGTCGATCAGCGCCTGGGCGGCGGCACGCAGGCGGTCGGCGTCCACGCGGCCGGTGAGGGTCAGCACCGCCTGCGCCGTGTAGACGTCCACCGAGGTGGCGGCCAACTGCGCGTGGAAGAGCAGACCGGCCTGCAGGGCCGACAGCGGCCACACCTGATCGAGGCCGGGGAAGCGGCGCTCCCACCCGTCGATATCGCGCTGGGTGACCCGCACCAGACCGAAGTCGGACGGCGTGTGCCCGCCCGCGTCGGCCGAATCCGCATGCCGGGCAACGGCTTCCAGTGCGGAGGTCCACAGCTGACCGAAAGCGGCGACCTCGTCGGCGTCGAGCAGGGTGCTCGGGTAGCCGATATTAGCGGTGAGCTTGTCGCCCACCACGATGGCGTTGATGTCGATCGGCGCCATGGCGGGCATGTCGGCGTCGTACGCGCCACCGAGATCGCCCAGTTCCGGGGCCGGAATCCAGCCGAAGCCGCGCAGCGCCTCGGGCACATCGCCCTCGTTGACCCGGCCCAGGTAGTTGAAGCTGACCTGGCCCGGCAGTTCGGCGGGCAGCTGTCCGGCGGTGGCCGGGTTCAGATAGCGCAGCAGGCCGTAGCCGAGGCCCTTGTCGGGCACCGCGAGCAGCTGCTCCTTGACGGCCTTGATGGCGCGGCCCATGGCCGGGCCACCGGCGAGGGCGGCATCGACATCGATCTCGGACAGGTCGAAGCGCACCGGGAAGATGGCGGTGAACCAGCCCGCGGTGCGGGACAGGTCGGCACCCGGCACGACCTCTTCCTCACGGCCGTGGCCCTCCAGACGGATGAGCGTCGTGGAGCGACTCGGAGCGGGGTGGTGGTCGGGCGACGGGTGGGCGAGGGCAGACTTCTCCCCCGCACTCTCCCCCGCGGTACCGACGGGCGTGATCCCCCGGTCCGCGCGCCACTTGGCGACGGCCAGCGCCAGCGCGGTCAGCAGACCGTCGTTGACACCGCCGTGGAACAGCGCGGGCACCGTGGTGAGCAGCGACCGGGTGACCTCGCCGGACACCTCGACGTGGTGCTTGCGCACAACCTCGGTGACGTCCACGGCCGGATCCATGGGCCGCGCGGTGAGCAGCGGATCGGGGCCGTCGACCACGCCGCGCCAGTACTCCAGCTCGGCGATCCGCTCCTCGCTGCGGGCCTCCCGCTCCAGCGCGTGCGCCCAGGTGCGCATGCTGGTGGCGGGTGCGGCGAGTTCCGGCGTCTGACCGGAGGACAGCTGTCCCCAGGCGGTGACGAAGTCGGGCACCAGGATGCGCCAGGTGACGCCGTCGACCACCAGGTGGTGGGCGGCGACGATCAGGCGACCGGCACGGGTCGGCTCACCCTCGGACGCCGGGGACGGTTCCAGCCATACGAACCGGATCACCACGCCCGCGGCCGGATCGAGCCGGTCCAGGGTGGCGTCCAGGGCGGCCGACGCGGTGTCGAACAGCGCGGCGTCATCGAGCGCGGCGTCGAACACGGTGTGGTCGATGAGCGCGTCCACATCCACGGTGCCCGGCGCGGCGGTCTCCACCGTCCATTCACCGGAGTCGTTGCGGTACAGACGCGCCCGCAACATGTCGTGGCGGTCGATGACGGCCGCGACGGTGGCCGCGATACCGGCGCGGTCGATGCCGACCGGCAGTTCCAGGGCCATGGTCTGGTTGAAGCGGCCGAACGAGCCGCGCCGCTCCGCCATGAACCGCACGACCGGGGTGAGCGGCAGCTCGCCCACTCCGCCGCCGGGCAGCTCCTCCAGCTTCGGCGCGGTATCACCCAGCGCCGCGGCGGTTTCGGCCACCGCGGCCAGTCCGGCCACGGTGCGCTGTTCGAACACGTCGCGCGGACTGAACACCACACCGCGCGCCTTGGCCCGCGACACCAGCTGAATGGAGACGATGGAGTCACCGCCCAGGGCGAAGAACGAGTCGTCGATACCGACCCGATCCAGGCCCAGCACCTCGGCGAAGACCTCGGCGATGGTGTGTTCCACCGGATTACGCGGCGCGCGGAAGGCGGCCTCGGTGGTGAACACCGGCTCCGGCAGCGCCTTGCGGTCCAGCTTGCCGACCGGGGTCAGCGGCACCCGGTCGATGGTCATGATCGACGACGGCACCATGTAGGCGGGCAGGCGCTGCTCCACATGCGCGGTGAGGGTCGGCACGTCGATGACATGCCCCTGCGCCGCGACCACGTACGACACCAGCGACACCGCACCGGCGGCATTGCGGTGGCCGATGGTGACGGCGAAGTCCACGGTGTCGTGCGAGGCCAGCGCGGCGTCGATCTCACCGAGTTCGATGCGGAAACCGCGCACCTTCACCTGGAAGTCGGAGCGGCCCACATACTCGACCTCACCGCGACTCCAGCGCACCACGTCACCGGTGCGGTACATCCGCGCGCCCGGCACATACGGATTCGCGACGAAGCGATCCGCGGTCAGGCCCGGCCGCGCGTGGTAGCCGCGCGCCAGCTGAATGCCCGACAGATACAGCTCACCCGCGACACCCTCGGGCACCGGCCGCAACCGGTCGTCGAGGATCAGCGACTGCATACCCCGGATGGGGCCGCCGATGGTGACGGTCTCCCCCGGCGTCATGGGGCCGCTGATATTGGTCATGATGGTGGTCTCGGTGGGACCGTAACCATTGTGGAAGGCACGAATACTGCCGTCCGCCAACGGAATCGCCCACTTGGCCACCAGTTCCGGCGGTACCGCCTCACCACCGGCGCACAGCATGCGCAGGCTGTCGAGCCCGGTGGGATCGAAGGTGGCGATGGCCGCCGGGGTGATGAAGGCGTGCGTCGCACCCTCGGCGCGGATCAGCGCGGAGAGCTCCTCACCGCCGTAGACACCCGGCGGCACCACCACGAGGGTGCCCGCCGGACCGACCGCGAGCAGGAACTCCAGCATGGACGCGTCGAAGGACGGCGACGCGAAATGCAGTGCCCGCGAATCGGTGTCGAGGTGGTAGCGCTCGATCTGCTCGGCACTGAAGTTGGCCATACCGGCGTGGGTGACCACGACGCCCTTGGGCAGGCCGGTGGAGCCGGAGGTGTAGATGACATACGCCGGATGCTCCGGCCGCAGCGGGCGCGCCCGCTCGGCCGCGGTGACCGGCGCGCCGTCGTAGCCGTCCAGCTCGAGCTCGTCGAGCACCAGCCACCGCGCCGATTCCGGCAGTCCGTCGCGCACCGAAGCCACGGTCAGACCGACCGGGGAACCCGAGTCGGTGACCATGTGGGCGATGCGGTCGGCCGGGTAGGTCGGGTCCACCGGCACGAAGGCGGCCCCGGTCTTGGACACCGCCCATTCGGCCAGATAGGAGTCGGCCGAACGCGGCACGGCCACGGCGACCAGATCCTCGGTGCCGATGCCGCGCTCGATGAGCAGGCGCGCCAGGCGATTCGACCGCGCGTCGAGTTCGGCGTAGGTGAGCTCGACGCGGTCCTCACCGACGCGGCCGGGGTAAACGACCGCGATGCCCTGCGGATTGCGCGCGACGGCGTCGGCCATGAGCTCCGGCAGGGTGCGCGCGGGCTCGGCGGGCGCACCGGTGCGGGCGATCAGGTCGGCGCGTTCGGTGGCGTCGAGGATGTCGATGCCGCCCACGGTGATCTCGGGATCACCGGCGATGGCGGTCAGCACCCGCTCCCAGCGCTGCGCGAAGGCGGCGGCGGTGTCGGCGTCGAACAGGTCGGTGGCGTAGGTCAGGGCCAGCGCCATGCCGTCGGTTCCGTGCTCGGACAGGGTGAACTGGAGGTCGAAGCGGGCGACGTTCTCCTCGAGATCCAGCGCGGAGACGGTCAGGCCGGGCAGCTCCAGGCTGGTGCGATCCAGGTTCTGGAAGGCCAGCACTACCTGGAACAGCGGGTTGCGCGCCTGCGACCGCTCGGGGGCGAGCAGTTCCACCAGCCGTTCGAACGGCACGTCGGCATTGCCGAAGGCGTCCAGGTCGGTGCGGCGCACCCGCTCCAGCAGATCGGTGAAGTGCTCGGCCGGATCGATGGCGGTACGCAGCACCAGGGTGTTGACGAACATGCCGACCAGATCGTCGAGCGCCTGCTCACCACGACCCGCGACCGGGGTGCCGATGGCGATGTCGTCGGTACCGGACAGACGTGACAGCAGCACGCTCAAGGCACTGTGCATCACCATGAACAGTGACGAACCCCGCTGGCGGGCAACATCTTCCAGTGCCGCGACGAGTTCCGGTGACAGCGTCCGGTGCAGCGTCGCGCCGCGATGGGAGGCCACGGCCGGGCGCGGGCGATCCGCGGGCAGGGTCAGCTCGTCCGGAATGCCGTCCAGGGTGCGCTGCCAGTAGCCGACCTGGCGGGCGAGCAGCGATCCGGCGTCCTCCTCGGAGCCGAGCACCTCGCGCTGCCAGATGGCGAAGTCCGCGTACTGCACCGGCAGCGGGGACCAGCCGGGCACCGCGCCCTGGGTGCGCGCGGTGTAGGCGGTCATCACGTCGCGGGTCAGCGGCCCCATGGAGAAGCCGTCACCGGCGATGTGGTGCACCACCACGACCAGCACATGCTCGCGCGCGTCCGCTGTCCCGGCGCCATTGCGGCCCGAGGCGGCGGTCAGCTCACCGGCCTCGGCGGCCGCCGACCCGTCGGTCGACGGGAGCGCGGCCGCATCGTCGGCCCGCGACTCCACCGCATCGTCGGCCCGCGACTCCACCGCATCGTCGGCCCGCGACTCCACCGCATCGTCGGCCTTCGGCTCCGCCACCACCCGGTACAGCCGGGCGCGCAGCGGAACCTGCTCGGCCACATTGAATCCGGTCGTGGCGAAGTCCGTCACCCGCGCGGTCAACTCCGCGGCGGTTACCTCGACCGGGTGCAGGTCCAGACGGACCTCGTCGGCGGGGACCACCACCTGCATGGGGGTGCCGCCGTGCTCGGGGTAGCGGGTGCGCAGCGACTCGTGGCGTCGCACCACATCCGCGACGGCGAGTTCCAGTGCGGCGGTGTCGAGTTCACCCGTCAGGCGGATGGCCAGCGGCAGGTTGTAGGCCGCCGAACCGGTGTCGTACTGGTTGAGGAACCACATGCGCTGCTGCGCGAACGACAGCGGCACCAGTTCGGTCGCACCGCGCTGGCGGGCGACCAGCTTGGCGCGCGAGATGCCGTCGGCATGCGATTCGATGCGGGCCGCCAGGGCCTCCACGGTGGACGCCTCGAACAGGGTGCGCACCGCGACGGAGGTGTCGAGAGCGGACCCGATGCGCGAGACCACGCGGGTGGCGATGAGCGAGTTGCCGCCCAGATCGAAGAAGTCGTCGTCCAGGCCGACACGCGGCAGCTCGAGGACATCGGCGAAGACGGCGGCGACGGTCTCCTGCACCGGGGTCTCCGGCGCGCGGAAGGCCCGGGCCTGCACCGCCGGGGCGGGCAGCGCGCGGCGATCCAGTTTGCCGTTGACGGTCAACGGGATTCGATCGAGCACCACCAGCGCCGACGGCACCATGTAGGACGGCAGCCGCTCGCCCGCACCCGCACGCACGGTGTCGAGGTCGGGCGCGGCGCCCTCCTCGCCCACCACGTAGGCGACGATGCGCTGATCGCCGGGCTGATCCTCGCGCACGATGACCGCGGCCTGCGCGATACCGGGCTGCGCGAGTACGGCGGCCTCGATCTCACCGAGTTCGATGCGGAAGCCGCGCACCTTGACCTGATCGTCGGCGCGCCCGAGGTATTCGAGTTCGCCGAAGCGGTTCCAGCGGGCGACGTCGCCGGAGCGGTACAACCGCTCACCGGGCACGCCGAACGGGCTGGCCACGAACCGGGCAGCGGACAGGTCCGGGCGGCCCAGATAGCCGCGTGCCAATTGCGGCCCGGCCACGTACATTTCGCCCGCGACACCGACCGGAACCGGATGCAGGCGGTCGTCGAGCACGTACACCCGCAGGCCCGCGATGGCGCGACCCACAATGCTGCCGGTGGCGGCCGCGATGGTGGCGGCGTCGAGCGCGCGGTGCGACACGTGCACCGTGGTCTCGGTGATGCCGTACATGTTCACCAGCACCGGCGCGCTGTCACCGTGGCGGGCGATCCAGTCACCGAGGCGGCGCAGCTCGAGGGCCTCACCGCCGAACACCACATACCGCAGCGCCAGCGGCGCGACGGCGGTACCGGATTCCCGGCTGGCCACCGACGCGATGCGATCGGCCTCGGCCAGCTGGTAGAAGGCCGACGGCGTCTGGTTGAGCACCGTGACCCGTTCGCGGCGCAGCATTTCCAGGAACTGCTCGGGCGAGCGCGAGGTGTAGTAGTCGACCACGACCAGTTTGCCGCCGTAGAGCAGCGGTCCCCACAGCTCCCACACCGAGAAGTCGAAGGCGTAGGAGTGGAACAGCGTCCACACATCCGCTGCGCCGAAACCGAATTCGCGATCGGTATTGGCGAACAACCGCACCACGTTGGCGTGCGACACGGCCACGCCCTTGGGGCGGCCGGTGGAGCCGGAGGTGTAGATGACGTAGGCGACATGCTCGGGCCGCAGCGGGCTGAGCCGTTCGGCGTCGGTCACCGGCGCGTCGTCGGCGTCCTCGATATCGCCCGCCTCGACGGTGTACCCGTCGAGCACCACGGTCGGCAGCGTGGCGGGCAGTTCCACCTGCACGGTGGAATCGACCACGACGCTGGTCGGAGCCGAATCCTGGAGCAGGAACGCGATGCGATCGGCCGGTGCGGTCGGGTCGACCGGCACGTAGCCCGCGCCGGTCTTGATCACCGCGAGCAGCGCGACCACCAGATCCAGCGAGCGCGGCAGGATCACCGCGACCAGGGATTCCGGTCCGGCCCCCTCCGCGATGAGGCGGCGGGCCAGCACATTGGCGCGCCGGTCCAGTTCCGAGTAGGTCAGCTCGTCGTCGCCGAAGCGCACCGCCACCCGCGTGGGATGGGCGGCCACCGCGGCGTCGAACAGACCCGACAGCGTGGCGGTCGGATCGGCGAACGGTCCACTGCCGCGGCCAACGGCGGAACTCGCGGCTCCCTCCGTGGTGACGCGAGCTGCCGCCTCCGGGCGCGTCGCGAGTTCCGCGGCATCGGTTCCCGCGGAGACCCAGCGCTCGGCCACATCGTGGCGTTCGGCCTCGCCGAGCAGGTCGATATCGCCGATGACGGCGGCCGGGTCCTCGGCCACCGCGCGCAGGATGCGCACCAGGCGGTCGGCGAAGGCGGCCACGGTTTCGGGGTCGAACAGTTCGGTGGCGTAGTTCCAGGACAGGCCGAGCGAACCGTCGGCGCGCTCGCCCACGGTCAGCTGCACATCGAATTTCGCCGTGCCCGGGTCGAATTCGACGACATCGACGTCCAGACCCGGCAGCGAGACCGAACCCGCGTCCTTGGCGGAGGCGGCCTCGAAGGTCAGCGCCACCTGGAACAGCGGGTGGTGCGCCTGCGAACGCTGCGGGCTGAGCACATCGACGAGACGTTCGAACGGCACGTCGGCGTGCGCGAAGGCGGCCAGGTCGGTGCGGCGCACCTCGGCGAGCAGATCGGCGAAGGCCGCGTCCGAGCGCACCGGCGTGCGCAGCACCAGGGTGTTGACGAACATGCCGACCAGATCGTCCAGGGCGCGGTCACCGCGTCCGGCGATCGGCGTGCCGATGGCGATATCGGTGGCGCGCGACAGGCGCGACGCCCACGCGGCCAAGGCGGCGTGCACGACCATGAACAGGGTCACGTCATGGTCGCGGGCCACGGCCGACAGCGCCCGGTGCACCTCGGCGTCGATCGAGAAGTCGTGCGTCCCACCGGCATTGCCGGCCACCTCGGGGCGCGGCCGATCGGCGGGCAGTTCGATCTGGTCCGGCAGGTCGCGTAGCTGTTCGGTCCAGTAGGCGAGCTGTCGCGCCGCGGCCGAATCCGAGTCCTCCTCGGATCCGAGCACGGTGCGCTGCCACAGCGCGTAGTCGGCGTACTGCACCGGCAGCGGAGCCCAGTTCGGGGCCTCGCCGCGGCTGCGGTCCAGGTAGGCGGCGACCACGTCGCGCAGCAGCGGGCGCAGCGAGAAGCCGTCACCGCTGATGTGGTGCAGCACCAGCACGAGCACGTGTTCGCGCGGGCCGAGGGTGAGCAGGGTCGCCCGGAACGGCAGTTCGCGCGTGACATCGAAGTGCACGCCGGCCGCCGCGGTGACGCGGGCGATCAGATCGTCCGCCTCGATCTCCTCGGCGTCGAGATCGAAGGAGACCTCGCCCGGGGAGAGGACACGCTGGTAGCCGTTGCCCTCCACCTCGGGGTAGACGGTGCGCAGGGCCTCGTGGCGGACCAGCACGTCGCCGATGGCGGCGGCGAGGGCGGTGGCGTCGACCTCACCGGTGAGGCGCAGCGCCACCGGGATGTTGTTGACGGCGGTGCGGTTGTCGAAGCGGTTGAGGAACCACATGCGCTGCTGCGCGGGCGACAGCGGCACCAGCCGCGCCGACTCACCGGTGTCCAGGGTCACCGGGGCGGGCCGCTCCTGCGGTGTCAGCGGCAGTCGCGCGCCGGTGCCGACGCGCGATTCCAGGTGCGCGGCCAGCGCCGCCACGGTGGACGCCTCGAACAGGGTCCGCACCGGGATATCGGCGTCGAGCGCGGCCGACAGGCGGGCCGCCACCTGGGTGGCGATCAGCGAGTTGCCGCCCAGTTCGAAGAAGTCGTCGTCCAAGCCGAC
Organism: Nocardia sp. CC213A; assembly: GCF_030766805.1. NCBI lineage: Bacteria > Bacillati > Actinomycetota > Actinomycetes > Mycobacteriales > Nocardiaceae > Nocardia > Nocardia sp. CC213A. Next base: position 33,517 of record NZ_JASFXA010000012.1, on the reverse strand, counting down.
GCGTTCCACGCCGAGCACCTCGGCGATGGTGCCCGCCACGGTCTGCTGCACCGGGGTGGCCGGGGCGCGGTAGACCTTGGCGGCGAAGGTGGGGGCAGGCAGCGCCTTGCGGTCCAGCTTGCCCGAGGCATTGAGCGGGAAGGCGTCCAGCACTATAAAGGCGGCGGGCACCATGTAAGCCGGAAGCTGTTGGGACAGCTCGGCTTTCACGGTCTCCAGATCGATGTCACCGTTCGCGACCAGGTAGGCCACCAGTTGGTCGCCGGTGCGCTCGTCGTGGCGCACCACGACCACCGCCTGCGCCACTTCAGCCATGGCGGTGAGCGCCGACTCGATCTCGCCCAGTTCGATGCGCAGACCGCGCAGCTTCACCTGGAAGTCGGTGCGGCCCAGGTACTCCAGCTCACCGTCGGCGGTCCAGGTGACCAGATCACCGGTGCGGTACATACGAGCGCCGTCACCGAACGGATTCGCCACGAACCGATCCGAGGTCAAATCGGGCCGCGCCACATACGCGGTGGCGAGCTGATCGCCCGCCAGATACAGCTCACCCGCGACACCCACCGGAACCGGCCGCAACCGCGAATCCAGCACGTACACCTGAGTGTTGAACACCGGTGCGCCGATCGGCACGGTGTGCACGTCGGCATCGGTGACCTCGTGATAGGTCACGTCGACCGCGGCCTCGGTGGGGCCGTACAGATTGTGCAGGCGCGCACCGGTCAGGGCGCGAAGCTGCTGCGCGGTCGGGCCGGGCAGCGCCTCACCGGAGGCGAACACCTGGCTCAGGCTGGTGGCGCGGGCCGCGGCGGGTTCCGCCACGAACACCGCGAGCATGGACGGCACGAAGTGGGTGACCGTGACGCCTTCGCGGGCAATGAGTTCCGCGAGATAGACCGGATCCCGATGCCCGTCCGGCTTGGCGACCACGAGACGCGCGCCGACCTGCAACGGCCAGAAGAACTCCCACACCGACACGTCGAAGGTGGACGGGGTCTTCTGCAACACCACGTCGTACGCGGCCAGCCCGTACTGGGCGTGCATCCATACCAGGCGGTTGACGATGGCGGCGTGCGAGACGGCGACGCCCTTGGGGCGGCCGGTCGAACCGGACGTGAAGATGACGTAGGCGGTATTGCCGGGCCGCAGCGGAGCGCGGCGATCGGCATCCGTCACCGGGGTGTCGGCGAAGTCGGAGAGATCCAGTTCGTCGATGCTGTATCTATTCGCGGCGCTGGAAGTCCCGGTTCTTCCCTCCTCCGCTCCTCCGCTTCGCTCCCCCGCTCCGTCAGTCCAGAACCGGGACGCGCCGCGAACCGACGGGGCGTTGCCGTCAGGGGCGGCGGGGTCGGTGTCGGTGTCGGAGGTGGTGTGCAGGTCGGTGTCGGAGGTGGTGAGCACGCACACCGGATCGGCGGTGTCGAGGATGTACTCGGTGCGCTCGGCGGGGTGGTCCGGGTCCAGCGGGACGTACGCGCCACCGGCCAGGGTGACGGCGTACATGCCGACCACCAGGTCCAGGGAGCGGCGCATGCCCAGGGCCACGTGGGATTGCGGGCCGACGCCCTCGGCGATGAGGAAGCGGGCCAGCTTGCGTGCCCGTGCGGCGAACTCGGCGTAGGAGAGAGTTGTCCCCTCGTACGAGACCGCGGGTGTGTCGGGGGTGCGCTCGACCTGGGCCTCGAACAGGGAGACCAGGGTGGCGGCGGCGCCTGCGGCGTCCTCCGGCAGGGCGGCGGCCAGGTCGAAGCCGGTGGCATTCCAGGAGTCGAGCACCCGGGTGCGCTCGGCAGCGCTGAGCAGTTCCAGATCACCCACGCGCACGGTCGGATCGGCGGCCACGGCCGACAGCACCCGCACGAAACGCTCGGCGAAGGTGTCGGCGTACGCGCCGTCGAAAAGATCGGTGGCGTAGACGAGTTCGGCGTCCATGGCCGCCACGTCGGCATCGGCGGCGACCTCGCTCAGCGTGAGCTGGAGGTCGAACTTGGCGGTCTGCTGGTCGATATCCAGCTGTGCCACGGTGAGACCCGGCAGTTCCAGGGCCGCGCGGCCGAGGTTCTGGAACGACAGCATGACCTGGAACAGCGGATGCCGCGCCTGCGAGCGGGCCGGGTTGAGCACCTCGACCAGGCGCTCGAACGGCACATCGGCGTGCGCGAAGGCTTGCAGGTCGCGCTCGCGGACCCGCGTCAGCAGCTCGGCGAAGCTCTCGCCGGTATCGACCCGCGAGCGCAGCACCAGGGTGTTGACGAACATGCCGACCAGGTCGTCGAGGGCCTGTTCACCACGACCGGCCACCGGAATGCCGACGGCCACATCGTCACTGCCGCTCAGGCGCGACAGCAGGGCGGCGAAGGCACTGTGCACCACCATGAACAGGGTGGTGCCGTGGGTCTGGGCGACCCGGTTGAGCGCGGTCACCAGCTCACCCGGGAGCTGGAAGCGGTACATCCCGGCCCGATAGGAGGCGACGGCGGGCCGCGCCGCGCTGGACAACCGCAGTTCGTCCGGCAGTCCGGCCAGGGTGTCGCGCCAGTAGTCGAGCTGCTCGGTGATGAGTGAGCGCGGGTCGTCCTCGGAGCCGAGGGTTTCGCGCTGCCACAGCGCGTAATCGGCGTACTGGACCGGCAGTTCGGCCCAGCCCGGGGCCTCGCCCTCGCTACGCGCCACATACGCGGTGATGAGATCGCGCACCAGCGGATTCATCGAGAAGCCGTCGGCGGCGATGTGATGGGCGACGAGCACCAGCACGTGGTCGTCGGCGGTCGCGTCAGGCCCGGAGGAGGCAGCCTGCGTAACCACGGAGGGGCCCGCGGCCGCCGCATCGGATACTGCGGTCAGGCGGTAGACGCGCAGTCGCAGCGGCGGTTCGTCGGTGACGTCGAAACCCTGGGTCACGAATGCGCCGATGGCGCCGAACAGTTCGGTTTCGGCGACCTCCACCACGTCCACCACCGGGATGGCGCGGACGGCGGGCAGCACCTGCTGGTAGGCGATGCCGTCGGCCGACGGGTACACCGTCCGCAGCGACTCGTGCCGCGCCACCACATCGGCGACCGCGCTGCGCAGCGCGTCCAGATCGACCGCGCCCGTCAGCCGGACAGCGGCCGGAATATTGTTGGCGGCCGACTCGGTGTCGAAGCGGTTGAGGAACCACATGCGCTGCTGTGCCAGCGACAGCGGCGGGTGTTCGGGGCGGGCGCGGGCCGTGAGGGCCTGGCGCACACCGGTTCCCGCATGCGACTCCACCCGCGCGGCCAGTGCCGCCACGGTCGGGGCCTCGAAGAGCACGCGCACGCCGACCTCGGCGTTCAGCGCGGCGCTCAGCCGCGCGACGACCTGGGTGGCGACCAGCGAATTCCCGCCCAGTTCGAAGAAGTCGTCGTCCACGCCGACCCGCGGCAAGCCGAGCAGATCGGCGAAGATCTGCGCCACGATCTCCTCGATCGGCGTGGCGGGCGCGCGGAAGCGCTTGGCCTCGAACACCGGGGCGGGCAGTGCCTTGCGATCCAGCTTGCCGGAGGCGTTGAGCGGGAACTCGTCCAGCACCACCAGCGCCGCGGGCACCATGTAGGCCGGAAGCGACTGCGCCAGTGCGGCCTTCACCGCGTCTACATCGACAACGGCCTCGGGCTCGCGCACCACGTAGCCCACCAGTTGATCACCGGCGTGGGCGTCGGCGCGCACCACCACCACCGACTGGGCGACACCCGGCTGCGCCAGCAGCGCGGCCTCGATCTCGCCGAGTTCGATACGCAGACCACGCAGCTTCACCTGGAAGTCGGTGCGGCCCAGGTACTCCAGCTCACCGTCGGCGGTCCAGGTGACCAGGTCACCGGTGCGGTACATACGAGCGCCGTCACCGAACGGGTTGGCCACGAAGCGATCCGCGGACAGGTCGGGACGGCCGAGGTAGCCGCGGGCCAGCTGATCGCCCGCGAGATAGAGCTCACCCGCGACACCCGGCGCGACCGGGTGCAAGCGCGCGTCGAGCACGTAGACCTCGGTGTTCCACACCGGACGACCGATGGGAACCGCGATCTCGTCGGCATCGGTGACCTCGTGGTAGGTCACGTCGACCGCGGCCTCGGTGGGGCCGTACAGGTTGTGCAGCCGCGCACCGGTCAGTTCACGCAGCTTGTGCGCGGTCGGTGCGGGCAGCGCCTCACCGGAGGCGAACACCTGGCGGAGTGTGATTGCCCTCCGCTGCGCGCCGCGAACCAACGGAGAGTCACCGTCGGCGGCGTCGAGCGCCGCCACGAAGACGGAAAGCATCGACGGCACGAAGTGCGCGGTGGTGACGCGTCGTTCGGCGATGAGCTGCGCCAGATACACCGGGTCCCGGTGGCCGTCCGGCTTGGCGATGACCAGGCGCGCACCGGTCTGCAAGGGCCAGAAGAACTCCCACACCGACACGTCGAAGGTGGCCGGGGTCTTCTGGAGTACCGCGTCGTCCGCGCCGATCGGGTACTCGTGCTGCATCCACAGCAGGCGGTTCACGATGGCGGCATGCTCGACGGCCACGCCCTTGGGGCGGCCGGTCGAACCCGAGGTGAAGATGATGTAGGCGGTGTGCTCCGGCCGGATCGGCCCCATCCGTTCGGCATCGGTGATCGGGGTGTCGGCGAAGCCGTCCAGGCGCAGCGTATCCACCTCGAGCACCGGCACATTGCGGCCGGTCACGAAGTCGTCGCGGCTGGTGGTCAGGATGGCGGCCGGGCGCGCGGTGTCGAGCACGTAGTCGATGCGCTCGGCGGGCTGGTCCGGATCCAGCGGCACGTACGCGCCACCGGCCTCCAGCACCGCGTACATGGCGACCAGCAGATCGATCGAGCGCCGGATGGCCAGTGCCACCGGAACTTCGGGGCCGACGCCGGTCGCGATGAGCTTGCGGGCCAGGCGATGCACCCGGGCGGAGAATTCGCCATAGGCCAGCGTCACATGGTGACTCGATGAGGGGCGGTGGTCGGGCGACGGGAGGGCGAGACTTGTCCCCTCGAATTCCAGCGCGGGTGCGTCCGGGCTGGTCAGCGCCTGGGCCTCGAACAGCGAGACCAGGGTCGGCGCAACGCCTTCCGGCAATGCCGGCAGCACGGAGGTCAGGTCGAATCCGGTGGCGTTCCACTCGGTAAGCGCCCGCCGCTTCTCCTCGGCGTCGAGCAGTTCGATATCACCGACGGGCCGCTGGGGATCGGCCGTGACCGCGTCCAGGATGGTGTGCAGTCGCCGCGCGAAGGCGGCCACCGTCGGCTCGTCGAAAAGGTCCAGGGCGTAGGAGAACTCGGCCGACATGCCGACGTGCTCCCCGTGCGCGTCCTGGGCCTCCTGCAGGGTGAGCTGGAGGTCGAACTTCGCCAGCCCGGCGTCGTAGTCGATGCCGTTGACCCGCAGGCCGGGCAGCTCCAGGCTGGTCTGGCGGGTGTTCTGGAAGGTCAGCATGACCTGGAACAGCGGATGCCGTGCCTGCGAGCGGGCCGGGTTGAGCACCTCGACCAGGCGCTCGAACGGCACGTCGGCGTGCGCGAAGGCGTGCAGGTCGGTATCGCGGGCGGTGGCGAGCAGATCGGCGAAGCTGGCCTGCCCGTCCACCTCGGTGCGCAGCACCAGGGTGTTGACGAACATGCCGATCAGGTCGTCGAGCGCGGCCTCACCGCGACCGGCGACCGGGGTGCCGATGGCGATATCGTCGGTGCCCGACAACCGCGCCAGCAGCACCGCCAGGGCGCTGTGCAGCACCATGAACAGCGAAGCGTTGTGCTGGCGGCCCAGATCCACCAGCCGCTGCTGGGTTTCGGCCGAGATGACGAACGGGTAGGTGCCACCGCGGTAGCTGGCCACGGCGGGCCGCTGCCGATCGGCGGGCAGCACCAGTTCGTCCGGCAGGTCGGCGAGCGCCCGGGTCCAGTACTGAATCTGCTTGGAGATCAGCGATTCCGGATCGTCCTCGGAACCAAGCACCTCGCGCTGCCACAGCGCGTAGTCGGCGTACTGCACGGGCAGTTCCGCCCAGGCCGGTGCCTCCCACGAGGTGCGGGCCGCGTAGGCGACCATGACATCGCGGGCCAGCGGTCCCATGGACCAGCCGTCGGCGGAGATGTGGTGCACCACCATGCCGAGCACGTACTCGGATTCGCTGATCTCGAAAAGCCGTGCGTGCAGCGGCACTTCGCTGGTGACGTCGAAAGCCATGGACGCCAGCTCGATGAGGTGCTCGACCAGATTGCCCTCGGTGACCGGCACCGGGGTCAGGTCGGGCACGATCTGCGCCGCGTCCAGCACCCGCTGCACCGGACCGTTGCCGGTCTCCGGGAAGACCGTGCGCAGCGATTCGTGCCGGTCGATGACGTCGATGACGGCGACCTGCAGGGCGGCCACGTCGAGTTCACCGGAGAGCCGGATGGCGACCGGGATGTTGTTGACCGCCGATGCGGTGTCGAAGCGGTTGAGGAACCACATGCGCTGCTGGGCCAGCGACAGCGGGATGTCGGCGGGCCGCTCCCGTGCCACCAGGGCCTTGCGCGCACCGTCACCGGCGTGCGATTCCACCCGCGCCGCGAGGGCGGCGACGGTGCTGGCCTCGAACAGCATGCGCACCGGCACCCGGGTGTCGAGTGCGATACCCAGGCGCGAGGCGACCTGGGTGGCGATGAGCGAGTTGCCGCCGAGTTCGAAGAAGTCGTCGTCCACGCCGACGCGGGCGATGCCGAGGACCTCGCCGAAGATCTGCGCGACGATCTCCTCGATCGGTGTTGTCGGGGCGCGGAATTCGCGCACCTCGAACACCGGTGCGGGCAGCGCCCGGCGGTCCAGCTTGCCGGAGGCGTTGAGCGGGAAGGCATCCAGCACCACGAACGCGCCCGGCACCATGTACGCGGGCAGGGTGCGGTGCAGCGCCGCCTTGACGCCGTCGAGGTCGATCGGCCCCCCGGCCACCACGTAGGCGACCAGTTGATCACCGGCGACGGTGTCGATGACCAGCACCACGGCCTGGTTGACCGACGGATGGTCGAGCAGCGCGGTCTCGATCTCGCCGAGTTCGATGCGCTGGCCGCGGAACTTCACCTGGAAGTCGGTGCGGCCGATGTAGTCGATGACCCCCGGCTCGTTCTGATTCCAGCGCACCAGGTCGCCGGTGCGGTACAGGCGCGAACCCGGCTCCCCGAAGGGGTTGGCCACGAAGCGTTCCGCGCTCAGCTCGGGTCGGCCGAAGTAGCCGCGCGCCACCTGCGCGCCACCCAGGTAGAGCTCACCGGGCACCCCGACCGGCACCGGCCGCAGGCCCTCGTCGAGCACGTACGCCTGGGCGTTCCACACCGGACGCCCGATCGGCACCGAGGTCGGGGTCGGCGCGGTGATGGGCGCGTAGGTGGCGTGGACGGTGAACTCGGTGGGGCCGTACAGGTTGTGCACGGACGCGGTGGAGAAGCGCCGGAAGGCGGTGACGGTGGCGGGCGGCAGCGCCTCACCGGCGACCAGCACCGCACGCAGCGACAGGCATTCGGCCGCCGAGGCGCTACCGGCGAACACGCTCAGCATGGACGGCACGAACGAGGTCATGGTGACGCGGTGGCGACCGATGACCTCGGACAGGTACATGGGGTCGCGATGCCCGTCCGGCGCGGCGATGACCAGCTGCGCGCCGACGGCCATGGAGCCGAACAGCTCCCACACCGACACGTCGAAGGTGACCGGCGTCTTCTGCAGGATCACATCGGTGTCGTCCATGCCGTATTCGGCGGTGATCCAGGCGATCTGGTTCAGCACCGAGGCGTGCGAGACGGCCACGCCCTTGGGGCGGCCGGTCGAACCCGAGGTGTAGAGCACGTAGGCGGTATTCGAACTGCGCAGCGGCGCATGCCGTTCCGCGTCGGTGATCGGAGCGTCGTCGAACTCGCCGAGGTCGAGGGCGTCCAGGCGCAGCACCTGGCAGTCCCGGCCGTCCACGTCGTCGTCAGTGGTGGTCAACAGCACCACCGGCCGCGAGCTGGCCAGTACGTACTCGGTGCGCTCGGCCGGGTGGTCCGGATCGATCGGCACATAGCCGCCGCCCGCCGCGTGCGTGGCGTAGATGGCGACGAGCATGTCGACCGAGCGGCGAATCCCCACCGCCACCAGCGATTCCGGACCGACGCCGACGGCGATGAGCTTGCGCGCCAGGCGGTTCACCCGTGCGGAGAACTCCGCGTAGCTCAGCTCGGCGGCAGGACCGAACAGGCCGCCGCTGCGCTCACCCGGATCGAAGATGAGCGCGGTGGCGTGCGGCCGCTGCCGCACCTGGCGCTCGAACAGATCCACCACGGTGACCGCTCTGTCCGATGCGGCGGCCACGGGACCTTCCATGGCCCGCCCGTCTCCCGCCACCGCCCTCAACGGGGAGCCTGACGGCTGGCCGGAATCGCCTCGAGCCGCCTCCGCCAGGCCCAACGAGGCCGCCGTCGGCAGTGCGTGCGCGGTGTCGTTCCAGGCGCGCAGCACCGTGGCACGCTCATCGGCCTCGAGCACGTCGATATCGCGCACCACGGTATCCGGTGCGGCGACGGCGGTTTCGAGGACGCGCAGGTAGCGGCGGCCGAAGGCGGTCACGGTCGCGGCGTCGAACAGATCGGTGGCGTAGGAGAGCACCACCGACAGGCCGGCGGGCTCACCGCGCAGCCCGCGCTGCTCGGTCATGGTCCACTGCAGGTCGAACTTGGCGATATCGACCTCGAGCTCGTCCGCGGAGACGGTCAGGCTCGGCAGCTCCATGGTGCCGTGCGACATCTCCTGGAACGACAGCATGACCTGGAACAGCGGATGCCGCGCCTGCGAACGGGTCGGGTTGAGCACCTCCACCAGGCGCTCGAACGGCACATCGGTATTGGCGAAGGCCGCGAGATCGGTTTCCCGGGTGCGGGACAGGAAGTCGGTGAAGCTCTGCGCGCCGTCGACCTCCGAGCGCAGCACCAGCGTGTTGACGAACATGCCGATGAGGTCGTCGAGCGCTTGCTCACCGCGACCGGCCACCGGGGTGCCGATGGCGATATCGGTGGTGCCCGACAGTCGCGCCAGCAACACGGCCAGGGCGCTGTGCATCACCATGAACAGCGAGACACCCTGGGTGCGAGCCAGATTCGTCAGCGCGGCGTGCAGTTCGGGATCGATGTCGAAGGTGACCCGGCTGCCCCGGAAGGACTGCACCACCGGGCGGGGCCGATCGGCGGGCAGATCCAGCTGATCGGGCAGGCCCGCCAGCGCGTCACGCCAGTAGGCGATCTGCTTGGCGGCCATGGACTCCGGATCGGATTCCGAACCCAGCAGCTCGCGCTGCCAGATGCTGAAGTCCTGGTACTGCACCGGCAGCGGCGTCCACGCGGGCTGCTCCCCGGCCGTGCGCGCCAGGTAGGCGGCGGTCATATCGCGCGAGAGCGGCCCGAAGGAGAAGCCGTCCGCGGCGATGTGGTGCACCACGAAGGCGACGGCCAGATCGGTGCCCTCGGCGGCGGAGTCGACGCGGAACACCCGCACCCGAATGGGCAGCTCGCGCGAGACATCGAAGCCGACGGAGGCGAAATCCGCCAGCGCCCGGGGCAGTTCGGCCTCGTCGATATCGTGGACCTCGATGCCGAGATCCACCTCCGACATGGGCAGCACCAGCTGGTAACCGCCGTCCCCGGATTCGGGGAACAGGGTGCGCAACGACTCCTGCCGCGCCACCACGTCGGTCAGCGCCACCTGGAGCGCGTCGATGTCGACCTCGCCCTGCAACCGCACCACGAACGGCAGGTTGTAGGTGGGCACGGTGGGATCGAACTGGTTGAGGAACCACATGCGCTGCTGGGCCAACGACAGCGGCACCCGTTCCGGGCGCGGCTGCGCGACCAGCGGCGGTCGCGAAACCTCGTCCGGCGCGGTCGTTTCCACCCGCGCGGCGATTCCGGCGACGGTGGGGGTCTCGAACAGCGCGCGTACGCCCAGGCGTGCCCCGAAGGCGGCGGAGATGCGCGACACGACCTGCGTGGCGACGAGCGAGTTGCCGCCCAGATCGAAGAAGTTGTCGTCCACGCCGACGCGCCCGTGCCCGAGCACATCGGCGAAGATGCCCGCCACGATCTCCTCGGCCGCGGTGCGCGGCGCTCGGAATCCGGCGGCGTCGACACTGAACACCGGTTCCGGCAGTGCCTTGCGGTCCAGCTTGCCGGAGGTGTTGAGCGGGAAGGCGTCCAGCACCATGATCGACGCCGGAACCATGTAGCTGGGCAGCTTCTCGGCCACGAAGCGGGTCAGCTCCGCCGGTTCCACGGACTGGCCCGGGCCCGGCACCACGTAGGCGACCAGCTGCTGACCGGTGGCGGTGTCCATGACCAGCACCACGGCCTGCGACACCGACGGGTGGGCGAGCAGGTCGGTCTCGATCTCGCCGAGCTCGATGCGCTGACCGCGGAACTTCACCTGGAAGTCGGTGCGGCCGATGTACTCCAGCACACCGACAGCATCCGATTCGCCGCTCGCGACGGTACCCGATTCGCCGCTCGCGGCGGTACCCGATTCGCCGCTCGCGACGGTGTTCCAGCGCACCAGGTCACCGGTGCGGTACATCCGCTCGCCGTCGCTGGAGAACGGGTTCGCCACGAACCGGTCCGAGGTCAGGTCCGGGCGGCCCTTGTAGCCGCGCGCCAGCTGGCGGCCCGCGAGATACAGCTCACCCGCGGCACCGATGGCGGCCGGTCGCAGCCGCGAATCCAGCACGTAGACTTCGACATTCCACTCGGGCACACCGATCGGCACCGTGACGGTGTCGGCGGCGGTGTTCTCCCAGTAGGTGACCGAGACGGCGGCCTCGGTGGGGCCGTACAGGTTGTGCAGGCCCGCGTTCGTGATCCGGCGGAAGCTCGCGCCGGTCTCCGGCGGCAACGCCTCACCGATGACGAAGACGTACTTCAGCGTGGCGCACTGCGCCGCGGAGGCGTGCGCCACGAACACCGTCAGCATGGACGGCACGAAGTCGGTGACGGTGACCCGGTGCCGCTCGATCATCTCCGCCACGTACAGCGGATCCCGGTGCCCGTCCGGCGTCGCGACCACGAGTTTCGCGCCGACCAGCAGGGGCATGAAGTAGCCCCACAGCGACACGTCGAAGGTGGTGGCCGTCTTCTGGAGGTACACGTCGTCGGCCGTCATCGGATACTCGTGCAGCATCCACAGCTCTTGGTTGACGATGGCGTGGTGGGTCACCGCCACACCCTTCGGGCGGCCGGTGGAGCCCGAGGTGTAGATGACGTAGGCGGTATTCGAGCTGCGCAGCGGGGCGACGCGATCCGCGTCGGTGACCGGCGAGTCGGAGTAGGCCGAGGTGTCAAGGGTGTCGAGCTCGACCCGACGCACGGACTCCGGAAGGTCGAGATCGTCACGGGCGGTGGTCAATACGCAGACCGGTGCCGCGGACTCGAGGATGTAGGCGGTGCGGTCGGCCGGATGGTCCGGGTCGATCGGCACGTACGCGCCACCGGCCCGCAGCACCGCGTGCATGCCGATGACCAGCTCCAGCGACCGCCGCATCCCCAGGGCGACCAGCGATTCCGGGCCCACACCGTCGGCGATGAGGAAGCGCGCCAGGCGATTGACCCGCGCGCCGAATTCGGCGTACGTCAGGGTCTCGCCCTCGAAATCGAGGGCGATATGGTCCGGCGTCAAGGGGATCTGCGCGTCCAGCAGCGCGGGCAGCGTGGTGTCGGGGACCTCGTGGCCCGCCTCGTTCCACTCCACCAGCGTCTTGGTGCGTTCGGCGGCGGTGGTGACCGGCAGGCTCCACACTGCCTGCTCGGTGTCGGCCGCCAGGAAACGGTCGAAGAACTCCAGGAAGCGCGCATGATGGCCGCGCGCTTCGTCTTCGGTGTAGAGGTTCGGATTGGTCTCGAAGTCGATGTGGTTCCGGGTGCCCTTGACCGACTGGTAGAAGTTGACGCCCAGGTCCTCGATGGAACCGGTGGACAGCACGCTGTACTCGCCCACCACGTCACCGAGCACGACCTCGTTGTGGAACAGCATGATGTTGACCCACGGGCCGAAGAACTCGCGGGTCACCACGCCGTCGCCCGCCGCGTCGCGGCGAATGTCCTCGTGGCGGTAGCGCTGGTGGCGCAGCGCGCCCGCGACCGCCACGGTCACCTGGCCGAGTAGGTCGGTCACGGTGGTGTCGTGGCCGACGTGCAGGCGCAGCGGCACGATATTGGAGGTCGCGCCGCCGGAGCGGCGCATGGCCGCGGTGGTGCGGGCGGTCACCGGCAGGCTGAGGATGACGTCCTCGGTGCCGGTCCACTGCGCGAGGTAGGTGGCGAACCCGGCGATGAGCAGGCCCGCGGGCGTGGTGTCGTAGCGGGCAGCGGCGGCGTCGAGCAGACTGCTCTGGTCGTCGGACAGGGCGGCGCTGGACACCCCGTTGAGCGGGGCGGGCGGCGCGGAACGACCGGCGAGGCTGGAGCCCTCCTCCAGACCGGCCACCCGCTCGGCCCAGTACTCCTTGTCGCTGGTGAAGCGCTTGGAGTCGCGGTAGGCGAACTCCTGCTCGACCAGGGTGCGCAGGTCGGTGGCCTTGGACGGCGTCGGCTGCTCGCCGCGCACGTAGGCGGTGTAGATCTCGGCGACCCGTGTCATATAGGTCACGGCGCCCAGACCATCGAGCGCGATGTGATGGATTCGGGCGTACCAGAAGTAATGATCGTCACCCACCCGCAGCATGGCCGTGCGGATGAGCCGGTCCTCGACGATGTTCAGCGGGCGGCTGTAGTCGGCGCGCATCCACGCCTGGGCGGCGGCCTCCGGATCGGCCTCGTCGCGCAGGTCGATCTGGTAGATGGTGCGATCGAGCGTGGGGTCGACCATCTGCATGGGCTCGCCGTCGCGCTCGACGATGCGCAGGAAGCCGGAGCCGACCTCCAACGATCCGTCGACCATGGCCTGCTCGAGCAGCGGAATGTCCAGCTCACCGCGCAATTCGACGTACTGGGCGATATTGATCGGCACCTGGGGGTCCAGGTGCTGGGCGTACCAGATGCCGAGCTGCGCCGGAGACAGCGGAAAAAGCTCCCCCGAACCGGGCGTCACTTCCCCGCTAGCTTCGCCGTTGCCGCCGAAATCCAGCCGGTCCAACCCAAACCTCGCTTCCGGAACACCACAGCAGCGCTCCCCGCCGACACCCGTGCAGGACGCACGGCTGTGCCCGCGGCGTCCTGTTCGGGGTTCATTTCGATATCAATCAGACAAAAATGTTCACAAGGGCTATCCATCCCGCCGTGCGATCTCGTTACATGGGCACGACCACACTCGCGGGCCGGAAAACGGCCGTTTTCAGAACTTTGCTGCTGACCACCGAACCAATCTACCGCCCGGAGTGGCCACAGGACCAAAAAGGGTCATAGCCCTTCGCTATCAGGGCATTTCATCATTCATGGGATGAAATATGGCCGCGGTCGCGGCCCGGATCGTAGAGGTGAGACTGCGCACAGGACACCGATTCGGCCAGCGCCCGCCCCACCATGATCACGGCCGCCTGCCGCAGCCCCCGCTCCTCCACCCGGTCGGCGATATCGGCGAGCGTGCCCCGCACGATCACCTGCTCGGGCTGACTGGCCCGGTAGACCACGACCACCGGACAGTCCGCGCCGTACTCGGGCACCAGCTCCCGCGCCAAGGGCCGGACCCGGGTGATCGCCAGATGCAGCACCAGCGTGGCCCGCGTCCGCGCGAAGTTCCCCAGCGCCTCCGACTCCGGCATGGCCGTCGACCGCGCCCGCGTCCTGGTCAACACCACCGACTGCACCAGCTCCGGCACCGTGAGCTCCGCCCCCAGTAGCGCCGCCGCCGCGGCGTACGCGGGCACCCCCGGCGTCACATCCCAGGGAATCCCGAGCGCGTCGAGCCGCCGCGTCTGCTCGGCCAGCGCCGAATACAGCGACGGATCCCCCGAACACAACCGGGCCACATCCTTGCCCTCCCGCGTGGCCCGCGCACAGTGCGCCACGATCTGATCCAGATTCAGCCCCTGCGTATCCACCAACTCGGCCCCCGGTGCACAGTGCCCCAACACCTCGGGATCCAGATAGGTCCCCGCGTACAGCACCACCGGCGCCGCCGCCAGTACCCGCACGGCCCGAACCGTCAGCAAATCCGCCGCCCCCGGCCCCGCCCCGACAAAGTGCACCGTCACCCCCGCGAGTGTATGGAGTCGCGAGGGGGAACCGGCGGCGGCATCGGGCGAGAGTGCACCGCACCGGCTCCCCGTCGGATCAGTCCGCCATGCCGAAGGCGGCGATGACCTTGGTGGGGCGGAGGCGGACCACCAGTTCGCCGGGGACGCCGTTGCGTGTGCCGAATTCCTCGGCACGGTCCGAGCCCATGTAGCGGCCGCCGATGGCGGTGGCGGTGCGGACGAGTTCACCGAGGTCCTCGGAGGTGGTGGCCTCGCCTTGGACCTGCACGAAGCCATAGGGCGGTTCCTCCAGGTCCACGCAGAGCGCGAGGCGGTTGTCGCGGGCGAGGGCCTTGCCCTTGGCGGAGGTCTTGCCGGTATTGAAGACAAGTTCGTCGCCCTCGACGATGAACCAGATCGGCGTCACCACGGGACGGCCGTCGGCGGCGGTGAAGGCCAGCTTGCCGGTGCGGGTGCCAGCCGAGAGGAAGTCGCGCACTTCGGGATCGGAGAGGGATGCCATGACCCCACGCTACGGAGGACGGCGGACGATCCCCGCCAAGCGGACGCGGGACACGCCTCCGCGTTCTATAGAAGATCCCGATTGTTCTTAGAATGGCCTCGTGGAGGACATCGGCGCCATCGGCGTACTGCAGGATCCGGTTCGGCGGCGGCTCTACGAGTACGTGACCGGTCGCGGCGAACCGGTGAGTCGCAATGAGGCCGCGGCGGCGGTCGGAATCCAGCGCCCCCTGGCCGCGCACCATCTCGACAAGATGGTGGACGCCGGACTGCTGGAGACGGAGAGTCGGCGACTGTCCGGGCGGTCGGGGCCGGGCGCGGGGCGACCGGCGAAGCTCTACCGGCGAGCGGCGGCGGAGCGCCAGATCTCCTTGCCGCCGCGTGACTATCGGACCGCCGCGGATCTGCTGGCGCAGGTCGCCGAGGAGGCGCGGCTCGATGTCGAATTGGCGGCGGCGGCCCGCAGGCGGGGTGCGGCGCTGCGGGGTGGTCGCGAGCCGGTGCGCGATCTCGAGACGGCCGCGGCGGTCCTGGCCGCACGGGGGTACGAACCGTTCGACGCGGACGGTGTGCTGCGCATGCGCAACTGCCCCTTTCACGCCCTGGCCGAGGCGTATCCGCCACTGGTCTGCGGGATGAATCTCGCCCTGCTCGAGGGCTGCCTCGGAGATTCCGATCGGGTTCGGGTGCGCATCGACCCGCGGCCCGGACTGTGTTGTGTCGCCGTCGAGTCTTCTAAAACAAATGAAGATTGACATAGAGCCGAGGCCGTGGTGAGCTGAGCCCATGACCGGCCATCACCTCGCCCAGCTCAACCTGGCCATCCTCCAGCACCCCCTCGACGATCCGCGCATGGTGGAATTCACCTCGAACCTCGAGCCCATCAACGCGCTGGCTGAGAGTTCCCCCGGCTTCGTCTGGCGGCTCGTGGACGATTCCGGCAAGGACGCCACCACCATGCGGCCGTTCGGCGATGACGTGATCGTCAACCTGTCGGTCTGGGAGAGCCGGGAAGCATTGTGGGACTATGTCTATCGCAGCGAGCACCTGGAGTTCCTGCGCAGGCGCGGCGAGTGGTTCAAGCGCCCGCGCCAGGACATGATCGTGCTGTGGTGGATTCCGGCCGGACACACCCCGACGCTCGAGGAAGCCGTCGAACGCCTGACCATGCTGCGCTCCAACGGTCCTTCACCCCAAGCGTTCTCGCTGCGCGAGAACTACTCCGCCGCGGACGCACAGGTACCGGCCTGAGCGCTCACGCCACCCGGCGCCGCAGCGCGTCGATGGGGGTTTCCGATGATGGTCTCCGGAGAAGTGTTGAACGGCACCGGGCCGCCGATCAGACGGTGGTCGTTGACTCGGCCGCGGCGGGCACACCCGAGGCGGCGGCACTGGAACTGGCGCGGGTCACCGGAACCCAGCAGTTCACCCGGTGATCAGATCGCGCCGTACTCACGCGCCCGCGCCACCGCCGAGGTGCGCGACTTCACGCCGAGCTTGGCGTAGATGTGCACCAGGTGGGATTTGACAGTGGTCTCGCTGAGGAACAGCCGCCGACCGATGTCACGGTTGGACAGGCCGTCCGCGACCAGGCGCAGCACCTCGATTTCCCTGGGGCTCAAGGTGGTATCGGGTTTGCGGACCCGGGTCATGAGCTTCGAGGCGACCGACGGCGACAGTACGCTCTCGCCCGCCGCGGCGGACCGCACGGCGGCCAGCAGTTCGGACGGCGGCGTGTCCTTCAGGATGTAGCCGACCGCCCCCGCCTCGATCGCGCCGAGAATGTCGGCATCGGTGTCGTAGTTGGTCACCACCAGCACACTGGGTGGATTCGGCAGGGCGCGCACCGCCGCCGTGGCATCGGCCCCCGACTTGCCCGGCCCGAAACGCAGGTCCATCAGCACCAGATCCACCGGGGTGGTGGCGCAGAAAGCGACCGCCTCATCCGCCGTCGTCACCTCGCCGACCACCTCGATATCGTAATCGACCTGCGCCGCACCGGAATCCAGCAGGGCGCGCAGACCCGCCCGGACGATGGCGTGGTCGTCGGCCAGCAGGATCCTGATCATTGCTGATCCTCCAGGGGGAAGGTGATCGTGACGGCGGTGTGCCCGGGTTCGGATTCCACCTCCATGGTGCCGCCCTGCTGCTCCACCCGGCTGCGCATGGCGGTGAGACCGAAGCTGCCGGACGGCGGGTGGGCCAGCACGGACGCCGGTATTCCGACGCCGTCGTCCACCACATCCAGGTGCACGGCGTCGTCGGCGTAGGTCAGGGTGATGCGCATACGCTCGGCCTCCGCGTGCCGCACCACATTCGAGACCGCGCCCTGGGCGATGCGCACCAGGGCGGCCTCCATGGGCATGGGCAGTCCGTGCGGGGTGCCCTCCACCAGCATCTCGGTCTCCAGGCCCGGGGTGGCCGCGCGCTGGGCGATGCGTTCCAGCGCCTGGGTCAGGGACTGCCCCTCCAGCGCGGCGGGCGTGAGTTCCGCGATGAGCTGGCGGGTTTCGACGAGGCTGTCGGCGGCGGTCTCGCGGGCCAGCCGAATCTGTTGCAGCGCGGGATGATCGGGGGTAGCCCGTTCGGCGGCATGCAGCAGCAGTTGAATACTGCTGAGGCCCTGGGCCACCGTGTCGTGGATCTCCTGGGCCAGACGCTCACGCTCGGCCAGCTTCCCCGCGGTGCGTTCGCGTTCGGCGAGAGTCTCACGGGTGGCCAGCAATTCGTCGATGAGGCGCTGCCGTTCGGCGGCCTCGCGGTACAGGGCGGAGTACCCGAGTCCGATGGCCACCGCCACCACCGCACCCAGGATCGGCCCGACCACGGCCCCCACCGACCAACCCCGATGCATGGCGAATCCGAACACCGACAGCGCGGTGGCCGCCACCACCGCCAGCAGACCCCAGTAGCGCGGCAACAGGTGCAGGTAGAGGAAGAACAGGCCGAAGACCAGGTACACCGCGTCCGGGGCGAGCATGACCAGACCGAGCCAGAGCGCCGTGATCGCCAGCAGCCAGACCCGCGCCGCCGTCGGACGACTCTTGAACAGCGCCCCCGCGAAGTAGACGCCCAGGAATGCGCCCGCGATCACCACCACCGCGACGGGATGGGAGTTCGACACCAGATTGCGCGCCGCCACGAAGACCGTCAGGGTCACCACCAGGGCGTGCAGGCCGAGCTGCAAGGCGGCGAAGACGGGGGTCAGGGGCGATCGGTGCACGCCAGACAGCTTATGCCCGGCTATCGGGGCGGCATCCATCGAAAGTTGGAAACACCGCCCCACCGTTCGCTGGTCGGCGTTTCGTTCCGCGGCGCGATGGCCCGGACCCGGATCGGCGACAGAGTGGAGGCATGTTCGTCGCGCTCCGAGATCTGCGCGCCGCCCGCGGCCGCTTCCTGCTCATCACCCTGGTGGTCACCATGGTGGCGCTGCTCGTGAGTTTCCTCAGCGGCCTCACCTCCGGCCTGGCGCACCAGAATATCTCCGCCGTGCAGTCGCTGCGGGCCGATGCCGTGGTGTTCGCCGACACCGGCGGCGAAGCGTCGTTCGACACCTCGACGCTGACCGCCGAGCAGGTGGACGCGTGGCAGCGCACCGGCGGCACGGTGGATCCGATCGGCATCAGCCGCACTCGCGCCACCGCCGCGGGCGCGCCGCCGACCCAGGTGGCGGTGTTCGGGGTCGACGGCACCCCGTTCGGCAATCGAGTGGCAACCACGTCGGGCGAGGTGGTGCTCAGCAGCGCGGCGGCCGGGCGGCTGCACGCGAACGCCGGGGACACGGTCGAACTCGGGTCGGGCGTGTTCACCGTTCGGGGTGTGACCGGCGACGATTGGTACGCGCACACGCCGGTGGTGTGGATGACGCTGTCGGACTGGCAGGCGCTGAGTCCCGGATCCGGTGCGGCCACCATCCTCGCGGTGTCGGGGGTCTCCGACCTCGCGGCCGCCGACGCCGCCGCGCACACCATCACCACCTCCACCGCGGATTCGCTGTCGGCGATGAGTTCGTATGAGGCCGAGAACGGTTCGCTCACTCTCATGACGG
This sequence comes from Nocardia sp. CC213A, assembly GCF_030766805.1. NCBI lineage: Bacteria > Bacillati > Actinomycetota > Actinomycetes > Mycobacteriales > Nocardiaceae > Nocardia > Nocardia sp. CC213A. The sequence goes on along the minus strand of NZ_JASFXA010000012.1, from coordinate 14,777 downwards.
TCATGCTCTTCGCCATCTCCGCACTGGTGATCGGCGCGTTCTTCACAGTGTGGACGATTCAGCGCACCGGCGACATCGCGACGCTGAAAGCCCTGGGCGCGACCACCGGTTCGCTGGTGCGGGACGCGCTCGGGCAGGCTTTGGCGGTGTTGCTCATCGGCGTGGGGCTCGGGGTCGGCGGCACGGCGGTGGCGAGCCTGTTCCTCGGCGACGCACTGCCTTTCGTGCTCAGCGTATCCACGACGCTGTTCCCCGCGGTCGTCCTGATCGTCCTCGGTCTGCTCGGCGCGGCCTTCGCCCTGCGCTTCCTCGTCACCACCGATCCGCTCACCGCACTCAACCAGTCCCGCTGACAATGGCTGCCGCACAGGAGTTCTCGATGCCCACCGCACTCACCGTCACCGATCTGACCCTCACCTACCCCGACGGGTCCGACCGCATCACCGCGCTGGACCGGGTCGCGCTGACCGTGCGCGGCGGCGAGATCGCGGCCATCACCGGCCCGTCCGGCTCCGGCAAGTCCAGCCTGTTGGCCGTGGTGTCCACGCTCATCCGCCCGGACTCCGGCCACGTCGTGCTCGACACCGGATCCGGCGCGACCGACCTCGCCCGGCTCGGCCGCCGCGAGGCCGCGGCCCTGCGGCGTGGACAGATCGGCATCGTCTTCCAGCAGCCCAACCTCATCCCCGCGCTCACCGCCCTGGAACAGCTGGAGGCCATGACCCATCTGGGCCAGCGCCTGCTGGTCTCGCCCGCCCGCCGCCGGGCCACCCGCACCCGCGCCCGCGACCTCCTCGCCGCCGTCGGCCTCGCCGACCACGCCCACAAGCGCCCCGCCCAACTCTCCGGCGGTCAGCGCCAGCGCGTGAACATCGCCCGCGCCCTCATGAACGACCCGGCGCTGCTGGTAGTCGACGAACCCACCAGCGCCCTCGACCAGGAACGCGGCGCGGCCGTCATCGACCTCATCATCGAGGTGGCCCACACCCACCACCCCGCCACCCTCCTCGTCACCCACGACCCCACCCACCTGCACCACATGACCACCGTCCACACCATGCTCGACGGCCGCCTCACCCCTGCCCGCCCCGCCCACCTGGCGGCCTGAGCACCGACGGTGAACCGGTGGCGGACCCCACTCGACCGATGCCGCCACCGGTCCTCCCGCCTCGCGGGGGTCACCGCCGAGTCGGATGATGTCGTCTATTTTCCGCCAGCATCGCTGTCCGATTTCCGGCAACGTGGACCCGGTGACCGCACCGCACCCCAAGACCGTCGTCCAACAGGCCTGGCAGGCCTTCGCCACACACGACTACGACACCATCGCCGCCTGCTTCACCGAGGATGCGCAATGGCTGGCGCCCAGCGGAAACGCCACCGCAACATTCTTCAACGGACCGAGTCACATCATCGGGCGGGCGGCCATCTCGAACTTCCTCGCGCACGACTTCCCCAAGCTCTTCGCCGAGAACGTCTCGATCGACTTCCGCGGGTTCTACGCCGAGGGCGACCACGTCATCGTCGAGGAAACCATGAGCGCGACCCTGTCCAACGGCAATGCCTACCGCCTGGACTACTGCTTCGTCTTCGAGCTGAAGGACGGGCAGATCCACCGGGTCCGCGAATATATGGACACCGCCGCGGGCCACCGTATGGTCTTCGGCGAACAGCCGGCATAGAACGGTTTGGCAACGCCTGTCACCCAGGCGAGGGTCGGCTCGATCCCCCGCCGGAGCCCGCCTCCATGACGTGGCCCAATTCCTCGACCTCGTCCGCGACGATCTGATCCGCACCGCCGATCACCGGCGTCGCATCGACCCGGAGACATCCTCGACGATCACGCAGGACCCCTCGGCACCACCACAGCGTGGAGCGTGCCGCCGGAACCCGGAGCGCGGCGTGGAGCCACCGTGATCGTGCGGGCACACAACGACCGGCCGTAGTCGCGCCTGGCGACCGAGACGGGGCTCGTGCAGTGCTCAGCCACAGCAGGCGTGGAATCCGCCGACCGGCGTGCCGGTTGTGTCTGCGGCGGCCGCGGCTTCGACGTCGCGAAGAATCCGGGTTCGGTCCTCGGGGCCGAGGTACCGTCCCCGGCTGACGACGGCGTGGATGCGGGTCGTGTTGGTGATCGCCGCCAGTGGATCGGCGTCCAGGACGACCAGATCCGCGAATTTCCCGGGTTCGACCGTGCCCGTGAGGTGTTCCATGCCGAGGCAGCGGGCGGCGTCGCGGGTCGCGGCCTGCAGTGCTCGCAAAGGCGGAAGCCCCGCCTGTACCAGCAACTCCAGCTCCTCGTGCAGGGCGAAGCCCGGGAATACGAAGGGATTGGCGCAATCCGTACCGGCCACGATGCCGACGCCCGCGGCGTGCATCGCCCCGAGCACCCGTACGCGCGCCCGGTGATTGGCCTGCATGGCGGCGCGGATCGGCGCCGGCTCGCTCTGCGCGCCGAGGTTCTGCCACCACGTCTTGAACGACGGCGGCATATAGCGCAGACGGTCGTCGCTCGGGTCGCCGGGCGGTCCACCGGACAGGAACCGCTGCATCACCACCAGCGTCGGAGACAGCCAAGTGCCCCGCCGGATCATTCGATCGGCAAGCGCCTCAGCGATGTCCGGGCTGAAGGTCTGTGCCGCGGTCTGTTCGAGTAGGGGCGCGAAGGTCCCGACGTTCAAGGTGGACGGGTCCATGGCGCGGAGTTCGGCGTGCAGTTCGGCCGCGCGCGACGAGGTCGCGACGAGCATGCCGATCATGTGCTCGAGGGTGTGCTGTCCCATGTCGACCGCCTCGCCGACCGCCACCTGAGTGGGCAAGTGCCCCGCGAACCGCAATCCGGCTCGGTGCGACTCGTCGGCGACGGCCAGATAGGTTTCTCGGCTGAGTAGCGAATAGACCTTCACGAAATCGGCGCCGTCGCGCTGTGCCTGCCGCACCGCGGCCCGCCCGTCCGCCTCGGTGGCCACCACCTGCGACTGCGGCCAGATCCCGGGCGGCCCGTCGATGATGTTGCTGGCCACCACCATTCGTGGCCCGAATGCTTGTCCCAGCTCGATCCGCCGCCGCAGGTCGCGGGTGCGCGGTGTACCCCACATTTCGCGAATCCCGGTCACACCGTGGACTACATGCAGTGGCGGGAAGATCCGTTCCGTCTCCGTCTGGTGCACATGCATATCCCACAGGCCGGGGATGACGAACTTGCCCGCCAGATCCACCACCGGCACCCCGGGCGGCAGCGGAATATCGGCTTGTCGCCCGACAGCCAGGATCCGATCACCCGCCAGCACGATCGCTGCCCCAGGTAGCGGGGCAGCATCCGTGCCCTCGATCAGCGTGGCCCCGGAAAGCACCCGCACCGGCGCCCCGTCATCAGCGTGCGCCCGGCCCCCTCCCATGACACTGCCCACCGCCGCGCCTACCGCACCCATGCCCAGCAGCCTCAGAAACTCCCCTCTGCTCCAACCATCCACGACCTACACCACCCTCACTCGCCGGAAGACCTCAGACATCCGGCTCTCGTTGTTGATTCTCCGACACGATGAAACATGGGTTGGCCCCTTCTGCTGGTCGAGGGCTTGTGAACGGTGGACCCGGCTGCGATGAAGACTGTTTGACCTGGTCAGCCAGAGGTGCGGGTGACCATGTGCAGCGCTAACTGGGCGTGGAACCGGGCGAGTCCGTCGATATCGTTGCCGGGGTGTGGTCCGGCGATTTCGGAGAGCCGAATTGCAACGTTTGCCATCGCGGTCGCCACGAGTTTCACCTCGTTGGCGCCGTCGTAGTCGGGCACCGCGAACTGATCGTTGGCTATCCCGGCTTCGATGATGTTCTCGATCCTGCGCCGGTTGGCACGCCGGAATTCGATTTCGCGCCGGAGGTAGTCCTCGCTCAGTTCGACGTAGTCGATGTTGGCGACTTTGGTCGCCTGCGGGTTGAGCAGTGCGAAGCGGGCCATGGTCTCGATGAGTTTGAACAGGCGGTCGGCGGGGTCGTCCGGGTCGGCTGCGGCCTCGGCGGTGCGGATCAGGGCTGTGAGTTGGTTGCCGAATCGAGCCAGGATGGAGAACAGCAGTTCGTCTTTGGAGGTGAAATGGTTGTACATCGCGCCGGGTGTCAGGCCGCATGCCACCATGATGTCTTTGACCGACGTGCCCCGGTAGCCTTGGGCGGCAAAGCGTTCCAGGGCCACGGCCTCGATCCGGCGCTTGACCGGGCTGTCGGACTGGACGTTCGCCGTGGCGGTCGTCTTTTCAACCACTGACTCGTCTCCTGTCACTTCCACCACCACATGATGGGCTGAATGTCCGTTCACACATCATCCTAGAGTTGCGGCGTTCGCCGAGGCGGCCCGGCGGTCGGCGGCCATTTGTTGTCGCTGGTTCGGCCTTCAGTCGATGCGGTCGCGACGGACGGTGATTCCGGCGGCGTCGCGGTCCCAGGTATCGGGGGTTATCCCGGCCGCGCGCAGCGCGTATTTCTCGACCTTCCCGGTCGGCGTCTTGGGCAGCTCGGCCAGGAATCGGACGTATCTGGGGATCATGAAGTGCGCCATGCGCGGACGCAGATACTCGATCAGGTCCGCCGGAATCAACTGGTGGCCGTCGGCCAGGGCGAGCACGACGAGAACCTCTTCCTCACTGTGCTCGCTCACCACCCCGACCGCGGCGGCCTCCTGGACGGCGGGATGCGCGAGCAGTTCGGCCTCCACCTCGAAGGAGGAGATGTTCTCCCCGCGCCGCCGAATGGCGTCCTTGGCACGGTCTACGAAGTAGAAGTTGTTCTCACTGTCCCGGCGAAACAGGTCGCCGGTGTGGAACCAGCCGTTGCGCCAGACTTCGGCGGTCGCGTCCGGCATCCGGTGGTAGCCGGCGTTCATGGTCCATGGCAGGTCGGCCCGGACGATCAGCTCGCCCACCTCGCCGACTCCGATTTCCCGGTCGTGCCCATCCACCAGACGCACCTCGACACCGGGGCGCGGCTTGCCACACGAGCCGATCGCCGTCGGATTCGGTGCGGAGACGATCGGATTGGACGTCTCGGTCATATTGAAGACGGTCAGCACCCGGACGTCGAAGCGCTCGGCGAAGGCGATGGCATCCGCCGTGAGGGGCACGGTCAGCGCGAACCGCAGCGGATTGTCGGCGTCGCCGGGGCTCGGCGGCCGTTTGGACAGGAAGGATATGGGCGCTCCCAGCAATGTGCACGCGGTGGATTCGGTCCGGCGTACGACATCCCAGAACTGTTGTGTGGCGAAGCCGCGGCTGATCGCGATCGAGGCGCCCAGCGCGAGTGCCCCGTTGACCGCGAGGGTTGCGGCGCCGTGAAAGAACGGGGTGTTGATCAGGTACCTGTCCGTTGCGCCGAGGTGGCCGCGCATCACCGCCATGGCCGTCGTATGGGCGTGCAGGTGCGGGCACCGCACCCCCTTGGACGGTCCGGTGGTCCCGGATGTGTACATGATCGTCTGGATATCCCACGGCTCGACCAGCCGCCGCGGCCCGGTGAACCCGGTCGGGTCGGCATCCATCACCGCCGCTCCGACGACCGCCCAGGCCGCCGGTTCGGATGGTTCGGCCGGTAGATCGCCGAGCACGACGACGGTCTTCAGCCCGGCCGGGTCGACGGCCCTGAGCCTGTCCACCAGATCCGGGTGGACCACGGCGACCTGTGCTCCCGTATTAGCGACCACGTGAGCCAGCAGCTTTCCTTTGTAAGCCAGGTTGACCGGCACGTAGACGGCGCCGATAAGGTTGATCCCGAACCAGATCGCCAGCACGTCGGGCCCGTTCGGCAGCCATACCAGAATCGGGTCGTCCTGCTCGACGCCCAGCTGCCGTAGCCCGGCGGCGGCCCGCTGGGCCTGTTCCAGCGCGTGGCGGTACGTCCAGCTCGGCTCGTCGCTGTCGTCGAAGACGGCGAATATCCGGTCCGGATGCTGCGCCGCGCCCTTGGTGAGCAGGGCGGGCAGGACGCACTCGGCCGCTGCGGGAATGTCGTGCTGTGTCATGGTTTCTTCCGCTCCGCGACGCCGCGCCGCGGCGTCGAGCGCGCACATTCGGCCGACCACACTGCCAGGGCCGCACCTCTCGATGGTATCCCGGTGCCGGTTTCGGGCCGGACGAGCGCACAGCGGCTGCGATGGTTCACTCGGGCGCTCCGTGATCGGCGGGAAGGACGGACAACGCGAGCACGGACTGCCCGTCCGGCCCGTGGTAGACGCGCTGGTCGGCGATCTTTCCGACGGCGTCGGCGCCGATGGTGTTGCCGGTGTTCAAGTTCCGGTCGAAGCGCGGGAAGTTACTGCTGGTCACGGTCAGTCGCAGTTGATTGCCCGGTCGGAAGCGCCAGGCCGTCTCTCCGCAGTCGATCCGCAGCCGGGTCGGCGTGCCGGGCTCCAGAGGTACCTCGCGGTCCAGACCGTCGCGGTAGCGAGCCCGGGTGATGCCGTCGACCACGGCGATCGACCGACCGTCCGGGTACACCTCGCTGAGCCGTGCGACGAAGTCGGTGTCGGTCGCCGACGAAGAGACCGTCAGCTCCAGCAGCACCGGCCCGACCACATCGAGCTCCTGATCCAACGGGGCTGAGGTGTAGCAGAGCAGGTCCGGTCGGCGTTCCAGGAACGACACATCCCGTGGTCCGGTGACCTCATTGCCCAGCACCACCCGGCCACCGTGAGTGGGTACCGGGTGCTGCGGGTCGTAGACGTATGCGTCGTACCGGTTTCGACCGGGCGCATTGTCCACCAGCCGGCCGTTGCCTCCCGCGGTACGGGCATCGCCGTCACTGGTGAGCACGAACTCCCGGGTTTTCACCCCGGATGGTGGCCATTGCTGAGCGGTGCGCCATTCGTTCGCGCCCATTAGGAAGTACTCCACCGGGGGCAGGTCCGTCTCGACGCCCCGCAAGTGCCGGTCGAAGAAGGCCAACTGCTTCGCCGTCAGCCCGGCGGCCCCTTCGGCCAGCACTCCGAAGTTCATATCGCCCTGTTCGGCCGGGGCGTTCTGCCCGTGCGCCCATGGCCCGACGATCATCCGGTGTTCGGTGGCGCATGCCGTGTCGGCTCCGGTCAGTTGGACGTATCCACGGACACCGGCGTCGCAGTAGATGTCGAACCAGCCTGCCAGCGACAGGCTCGGTACGGCGATGGAGTCGAACGCGATCTGCGCTGTCGTGGAGAACCGGCCGGCCAGGGCATCGCCGCGATCGACCACGGCACCTGAGGACAGGCCCGGCATCTCCGACAGTGGCAGGTGATGGGTTGCGAGGTCCGGATCGGTGACGATCGCGCCGACAGCGACCAGCAGCTCCGGATCGATCTCCTCACCGCGAGACTGTCGAGTCGTCAGCGATTCCAGCGTCATGTAGGCCAGCCAGGACACCAATTGGACCAGTGGCACCGCACCGCCGTCGGCGCGGCGTTGCAGCTCGCCACCCGCCGCGATGGCCGGCGCGATCGCCCTCAGGTGTGGCGGATGCAGGGCCGCGCCCATCCACTGGACAATGCCGAGGTACGAGCCGCCGATCATGCCGACGTTCCCGTCACACCACTGCTGCGCGGCGATCCATTCGACCGTGTCGTAGGTGTCGAGGCCCTCCTGCTCCCACATGATCGGCGTCCAGACGCCGTCGGAGGCGTAGCGGCCCCGCGTGTCCTGGACGACGACGGTGTACCCCGTGTGGACCGCGTCGGTGGTCCGGAACCAGTCGCTGTTCGGCATCGCGGCGGCCTTGTTGTACGGCAGCCGTCGCAACAGCACCGGCCGGGGCGATCGATCCGCCGCGCGCCAGACGTCGCCGCGCAGGATGACACCATCGCGCATGGGCATCTCCACGTCGCGGTCGACGATCATGCCGGGCCGGGTACCGAATGTCGTCTCCATCTGCCCACTCTCTTTCCTGTTCCTCGTGGTTCGACTCATCCGCGCACCCACCCACCACTCCAGGAGGCGGTTCGCCGCGACGAGCCCGGAAACCCCTGCACCGACGATCGCCACCTCCGCTGACACTCGCAAGGGGATGCGGCATGGCTGCCCCTTCCAAGGGTAAATGAATGACCATATACTAGGCTCGAGTTCACGATGTCGGAACCCTGGGCGCGCAAAGCCTCGACGCCGGTGCCGTGGTCGTAGGTTTACGAACATTCATTCATACCGATTGGGATGGTGCCTGATGGCGATCGAAGGAACTGTCGAGCCGCGCTTCGAGCGCGTCCGCGCCGCGTTCGAGGAGAACTTCGACAAGCGCGGTGAGATGGGCGCTGCGTTGTGCGTCTACCACGAGGGCCGGTCCGTCGTGGATCTCTGGGGTGGGCTGGCCGACAGGGCGCGGCAACGGCCATGGACGATCGATACGCTGGCGCCCATCGACTCGGTGAGCAAGGGGCTCACTGCGATCTGCGGTCTCATGCTCGTCGATAGCGGAGAACTGGACCTCGACGCGCCGGTGGCGAAGTACTGGCCGGAATTCGCGGCGGCCGGCAAGGAGGACCTTCCGGTGCGCTTGCTGTTCACCCATCAGGCCGGACTGCCTGCGGTCGATCGGTGGATCACCATGGCGGATCTGGAGAGCTGGACGCCGATGGTGGAGGCGCTGCAGGAGCAGACGCCGCTGTGGACACCGGGCACCGCGCACGGATACCACGGGGTGACCATGGGTTACCTCGTCGGAGAGGTGATCCGGCGCATCAGCGGATTGACGCCCGGTGCCTTCCTGCGGGAGCGAATCAGTCCGGCGCTGGGTGGTCTGGAGGTGTGGATCGGGCTGCCGGAGGCGGAGGAGTCGAGGGTCGTGGCCGTCGAGCGAGCCGATATCAGCCCGGAGGCCACGGTGGCGGCGTCGACCGGCGACGAACGCTACGACGCGTTCCTGGCCGAAATGGCCGAGCTGTGGGCGTCACCGTGGTTCCTCGCGGCGTACGCCGACCCGGACAAGCGGTCGATCGAGCCATCCCTGACCAGGTCCATCGGCGCCCGCACCATGGGGCCGATCGAGATCGGCGAGGACATGAACAGTCGGCGGCACCACGCGGCCGAGGTGCCCTCGGTCACCGGCATCGCGGGCGCCCATTCGCTGGCGCGGTTGATGGCGGCCCTGATTGGGGAGGTCGACGGAGTTCGGCTGATCGGCCCGGAGCTGACCGCCGAGGTGGCCCGCCGCTACGCGAGCGGACCGGATCAGGTGCTGCGGGCCGATACCGCGTGGGGGCTGGGTTTCCATGTGCCCGGCGGGATCTTCATGCCCGATTTCGGCACCGGGCACGCCTTCGGACATGCAGGCGCCAACGGAACGCTGGCCTTCGCCGACCCAGACCGCAGCCTCGCTCTGGGGTATCTGCGAAGTCTCCAGGAGTGGTCCATTCCCGACAACCGCTCGACGCCGCTGGTCGAGGCGGTCTACGACTGCCTGGACAGCGCCACTCCCCCTGTTGGATAACTCTGCGACGGGGAACTGGTGGCGGAGGCTTCTCGGCCGATGCCGCCACCGGTTCCCCGTGATCGATCAACCAGTCAGAGTTGGCCGGAGTCGGCGATGCGGATGGGGGCGGTGGTGGCGCCGGAGTCGGTGCCGGAGCGGGCTATGGCGTCGAGGAGGGGGAGGCCCTCGGTGATCTGGCCGAAGACTACGTGGCGGCCGTCCAGCCAGGGGGTTTCGGCGAAGGTGAGGAAGAACTGGGAGCCGTTGGTGTCGGGGCCGGAGTTGGCCATGGAGAGAACACCGGGGCCGGTGTGGGTGCGGGTGAAGTTCTCGTCGGCGAACTTGCCGCCGTAGATGCTCTCGCCGCCGGTGCCGTCACCGGCGGTGAAATCGCCGCCCTGCGCCATGAATCCGGGAATCACCCGATGGAACGCGCTGCCCTTGTAGTGCAGCACCGCCCCGCTCGAACTGGTCCCCTTCTCTCCCGTGCACAGTGCCCGGAAATTCTCGGCGGTCCGCGGCACCGCATCCGCGAACAACTCCATGACGAGTCGGCCCACCGGCTGCTCGCCGATGGTGATGTCGAAGAATACGTGCGGATTGTGGCCGTGCGCGGCGGCGGTTCGAGCGCCGAACGCCACGGCTCCCACGGCGGCGGCGGCGGATGCGAGAGCGGACCTGCGAGACAGCGGAGTCATCGACCTTCTTCCTGTTCGGATCGGACGGCAGCATGCCATATGCCGGGCAGCACCGGGTCCGAACCGCACAGGGGTTGGCGATTCTCGCACCGAATACGACGGAAAGGGTATTTCGAAAGCCGTCTGCCAAACTGATGAAAGCCATTGCCTCGCAACCCACTCCGTATCGTGTTCGACGCGCTAGCCTGCGTCCATGCCCAGCGTCTGACACGAGGTGGTGATCGATCTGTTCCGCCAGCGCCCTCAACTGGCGGTCGAACTGCTCACTCTCGCTGGAGACCAGCAACTACCAAGGTTCGACAACGCCCGGCTGGAGTCGGGGGACTTCCCCGACATCTGCCCGACCGAGTACCGGGCCGACACCGTCGTCGTGCTAACCGAAGACTCGACCCCGGTCCTCGCCGTCGTGGTCGAGGTGCAACTGCGACCGGACGGCGACAAGACCTGGAGTTGGCCGGTCTACCTGACGACGCTTCGGGCACGGCTGCGGTGCGCAACAGTCCTGCTGGTGCTGTGCCCTGACGAACACACCGCCCACCGCTGCCGCACCCCGATCACCGTGGCCCCCGCCTTCGTGCTCACACCTACGGTTATCGGGCCGGCGAATGTTCCGGCGGTCACCGACGCCCGGTCCACGGTCGCGAACCCTGAACTGGCCGTCCTCTCGGCGATCGCCTATCGCAACCGTCCCGAGCGAGACGCGGTCCTGACCGCACTTGTCGAGGGCGCGCTCGATGTTCCCCATGGCAAAATGTATGTCGATCTGGTGATGGCCATCCTGCCGCGGACAGCCCGGAGCTTCCTGGAGACTCTCATGACTACCGGCACCTACCAATACAAGAGCGAGTTCGCCCGGCGCTACTTCTCCGAGGGAGAAGCAAGGGGCCAAGCACAGGGAGAGGCCCGCGCATTGCTCACTGTCCTGCACGAACGTGGGATGGTGCTGCCGGAGTCGGCTGTCACACGGATCCACGAGTGTGATGACACCGAGTTGCTCAACACCTGGATCGCGCGTGCGGTAACCGCTGGCAGCCTCGATGAGGTGTTCGACGACTGAAGGTCACGACCGCAGGGCCCGGTCGATGCGGGAGCGCAGGGTGCGGAGTTCGGTGGCCAGTTCGGGGGGAGCGTGGAGGTCGAAGTCGACGCCGAGGTCCAGGAGGCGGTGGGCCAGCCATTCCGGGGAGTCGTCGCGGTGGGCGTCGAGGCGGCAGGTGCGGTCGTCGAGGGCGACGATGTCGCCGGGGACGTCGCCGAGGCGACCGGTGACGCGGTGGGCGGGGGCGTGGATGGTGGCGCGAACATGGAATGTCGGTGTGCCCCAGTCGGTTCGCTCACCCGCCACGTAGGCGGCGGGGCTGTCCGCCGGTAGCGGGCGTGGGGTGAAACGCGCGGCGGTGGGGTGCGGCCGGGTGATGCGATCGACACGGAAGGAGCGCCAGGCGTCGCGGTCGAGGTCGTAGCAGACCAGATACCAGCGGTGGCGGGTGGATACGAGGCCGACGGGTTCGGTGTGGCGGCGGGATTCGGCTCCGGCGGGCGACCGGTAGGTGAAGCGGACCCGTTCGCGATTGGTGACGGCGGCGGCCAACGCGGTGAGGATGTCCGGATCCACCGGAGCGCGGACCGGAGCCGGTGCGGCGGTGGCGGTGGCCAGTACGCGGACGCGGCGGCGGAGCTTGACCGGGAGCACCTGTTCGAGCTTGGCCAGGGCGCGGACCGACGCCTCCTCGATACCCGTGACGGCCGTACCCGCCGCGACGCGCAGTCCCACCGCGATCGCCACGGCCTCCTCGTCGTCCAGCAGCAGCGGCGGCAGCGCCGCTCCCGCCACCAGGCGGTATCCCCCGGCCGCGCCCAGGGTGGCCTCGACCGGATACCCCAGTTCGCGCAGCCGCTCGATATCGCGGCGCACCGTGCGATCGGTGACGCCGAGCCGTTCGGCCAATTCGCTCCCCGGCCATTCACGCGGGGTTTGCAGCAGGGAGAGCAACCGCAGCAGTCGCGCCGATGTGTCCGTCATATTTCTCAGTGTGCCGTTTATCTAGGACCAAAACAGTCCTATATGGCCCATAACTTGGTCACCGGACAGCCCGAACGACACAGGAGCCGGTAATGACCCGCGAGATCCGCCCCTTCCGCATCGACATCCCGCAGACCGATATCGACGACCTGAACGACCGCCTGGCCCGCGCCCGCTGGTCCGCGCCGCTGCCGGGGCAGGACTGGGACAAGGGCGTGCCGGTCTCCTACCTGAAGGAGCTGGCCGAGTACTGGCGCACCGAATTCGACTGGCGTGCACAGGAAGCCGCGCTCAACGAATTTCCGCAGTTCATCACCGAGATCGACGGCTCGGACGTGCACTTCCTGCACGTCCGCTCGCCCGAGCCGGACGCACTGCCGCTCATCCTGACCCACGGCTGGCCGAACACCTTCGTGGAGTTCACCAAATCCATTGGCCTGCTGACCGATCCGCAACGGTACGGCGGCGACCCGGCCCAGGCGTTCCACGTGGTGATCCCGTCGGTCCCCGGCTTCGCGTTCTCCGACGCGCCCCGGGAACTCGGCATGTCGCCCCGCAAGGTCGCCGAGATGTGGGTGGAACTCATGGACCGGCTCGGCTACGACCGCTACGGCGTCCAGGGCGGCGACCTGGGCGTGTACGTGGTGCAAGAAATGGCCATCGCCGCACCGGATCACGTGGTCGGCGTGCACATCGACGGCGGAGTCGGCATGCCGACCGAGGCCGACGTACCGGCCATGAACGCCGAGGAACGCGCCGAGTGGGACATGATGCAGCAATGGATGACGGGTGTGGACCACCACGTCCTGCTGCACGACGCCCCGGAGACCTTCGCCGCGGCGTGGACGGATTCCCCGGTCGGCCTGCTGGCGTGGCTGGTGCACAAGTTCACCGAATTCGCCCCGCTGGCCGACCATGTCGAGCAGGCCGTCGAACGCGATCACCTGCTCACCAATATCAGCCTGTACTGGTTCACCAACACCGCCGCCACCTCCAGCTGGCCCATGTACAACGGCCTCGGTGACGACGGCTTCGCCTGGCCGAAGGGCCAGCGACTGGTGCCGATGGGCGTCTACGGCGGCGGCTCGGCCCTCATGCGCCGCCTCGCCGAACGCGACAACCTCATCACCCACTGGCCCGAGGGCAATACCGGCAACCACTTCGTGGCCATGGAACTGCCCGAGATGCACACCGCCGACATCCGCGCCTTCTTCGCCGAGATGCGCTGACCGCACGCACCTGCCACAGTGTCGCCATGGACGATGAGGTTCGGGCGGCACCGTGGAGGTCGTGACATCGCTGCCCGCCGACACCCCGCTGTCGCGGGTGGCGGCGGCCGTCCGGCGCATCGAGGAACTCGGATTCGACACCGTGCACATCTCGGAGACGGTGCACGACCCGTTCGCCGCCTGCGCGCTGGCCGTCGAGCACAGCAGCACGCTGACCATTCGCACCAGCATGGTCGTGGCCTTCGCCCGCAGCCCCATGGTGACCGCCTGTGCCGCCTGGGATCTGGCTTGCTGGTCCGGTGGGCGGTTCCAGCTCGGCATCGCATCGCAGGTGCGCGGCAACGTGGTCGGCCGCTACTCCATGCCGTGGACCGATCCGGTGGCGCAACTCGGCGACTACATCGCCGCGCTGCGGGCCATCTTCGCGGCCTTCCAGCACGGCACCCCGCTGGATCATCACGGCAGCCACTACCACTTCACCCGGCTCCAGCCGTACTTCGACCCCGGACCGCTGGACACGCCCGCACCCGCCATCTGGATGGGCGCGGTGAACCGGCGCATGACCGAACTCGCCGGTGCGGTGGCCGACGGATTCGTCGCGCATCCGACGGGTTCGCATCCCCGAACGCTGCTGGAGCAGACACTGCCCACCCTGCGCGCCGGTGCGCGCGGCCGGGATCGTGCCGATGAGCCGAGGGTGGTCGTGGTGCCCAAGGTCGTCACCGGCCGCGATCGGGAGGCCCTCGCCCGAGCCCGCGAGGCGGTGCGCTCCGAACTGGCGTTCCTGTACTCCACGCCCGCCTACCGCGGCACCCTCGATCGGCTCGGCCTGGGCTCGGTCGCGGACGAACTCACCGCCGCGGCCCGCGCGAAGGACTGGACTCGACTTCCGACGATCCTCACCGACGAGTCCGTCGCGGAGCTGGTTCCGCAGGCGACCTACGCGGAGCTGCCGGAGCTGCTCGCCGAGCGATACCGCGGCCACTGCCATGGCATCGCACTCGGAGTCCCATCGGACCCTCGCGATGACGACGAGTTCCGCCGACTGCTGACCCGCATCCGGGCCATTCGCTGAGTCGCGGTCACCACTTGCGGGCGGCGAACCACCCCAGCAGGCTCGGGTCGTCCACGGCGGTGGGGGCGACCACGGACTCCGGATCGGCTCCTTGGAGCAGTTTCTTCAGCGGCACCTCGAGTTTCTTGCCGGTGCGGGTGTGCGGGATGGCGGGAGCGGCGATGATCTCGTCGGGTACGTGCCGGGGCGACACCTCTTCGCGGACAGCGGTATCGATGCGTCGTTTCAGGTCGTCGTCGAGTTCGGTGCCGTCGGTGAGGACGACGAACAGGGGCATCCAGTAGCCGCCGTCGGGTTGTTCGATGCCCAGGACGAGCGATTCGGTGATCTCGGGC
>NZ_JASFXA010000011.1:0-263914 GCF_030766805.1 Nocardia sp. CC213A | reverse complement strand
AGCATCGCCGGACGCGGCGGCGGGAAGGCGGATATCGCCTACGGCGCGGGCACCGATCCGTCCGGAATCGACGTCGGGCTCGCTGCCGTACGCACACGGATGAGCCAGCACTCGGGATAACCGGGGCACCCACGATCATCAACAGAAACGATCACGACAACGGTCCGCACCCCCCGGGAGGGGCGCGGACCGTTGTCGCCACGTCAGGCGATGGATGTTCCGGCCTCAGGGTTCGGCAAGAACTCGAGTAGCTCTGGCCCGATCTGCCGTGGCTCGTCGAGAACGATCTCTGCGCCTGCCCGCGCCAAAGCATTGGGATCGGTGAATCCCCATGCCACCGACACTGTTTTGACGCCCGCAGCGCGACCTGCGGCCAGGTCGGAAACGGTGTCGCCGACGAACAGCGCCGATTCGGCTGCGACCCCCAGCCGGGAGCAGGCGAGGGTGATCCCGTCCGGCGCTGGTTTGGGTTCGGCGTCCTCCCAGGCGATCACGACCGAGGCGACCATGCCGACCACTGGGGGAACCAGAAAGTACAACCGTCGCCGCGCTTGGGTGGTGACTATGCCGATCTTCACGCCGGATTGCGCGAGAGCCGTGATACCTGCGACGACGGCCGGTATCACGCGGATGTGGTGCGCTGCGTCGAACAATGCGGCGTCGAACATCCTCTCGTAGGCGTCCTCGGGATCGGGTACACCCAACAGGCACAGCGCTTGTACGGGTGGTACCCCTACCTGCGCGTCGAGGAGATGTGGCTGGATTTCGCGACCGAATACCCGGAACGTGATGGTGTGGAGGGCTTCTCGTATCGCCGCACGCGAGTCGATGATCACGCCGTCGAGGTCGAACAGCACGGCGGTGTTCATACTCGCCTCGCCGACGTTGTGCGTGCGGGGGTGGCTACCGGCTCCACGACGAGCGTCCGTAATCGGATGCCGTGATCGGCCAGCCGGAGGCGAGCGTCGAGGTTGCGGTCGACGATGCAGACGGCCGTGGTGACCCGGGCTCCGATGTCGCGCAATGCCGTTGCTGCTTCGAGTAGTTGAGATCCGGTGCGAGCGACGTCATCGACGATGGTGATGTCGCGTTCGGTGAGGACGCCGCCTTCGATGCGGCGACCGGTCCCGTACGGTTTGGCGGCGCGGCGGATGCATGCCAGCGAGGCACCGGTGTTGATCGAGATTGCTGCGGCCAGCGGTACGCCGCCGAGTTCGAGTCCGGCGACGATATCGGTGTCGGCGGGCATCATCTGAGCCATTGCGGTTGTGACGTCGCGCAACAGTTCCGGGTCGGCGGCCAGGCTGTACTGGTCGAAGTATTCTTCGATCACCTCGCAGTCGGCGAGCCGGTGACAGCCCCGCCGCAGTGCGCTCTGACGGATGCGGTCGGCGAGCTCGGAGTCGCCGCTACGGCTCCGTGTTCGTGTCACCAGGTCGTCGAAGGCACACCGAAACGCCTCGATGTGGGTGATTTCGCGGAGGAACCCCATCGGGCGGGTCGGCGTCTCGTACAGCCACTGTTCCTTGCGCAGGAAGGCCGCCAGGTGCGTGGCAGTGCTGCCGACGAGCCACACCGGGACAGGTCGGATGTTACTGGCGTACCAGAGCGCGGCCGAGAGCTCGTGCAACGTGCCGATCCCTCCACCCATCGCTATCACCAGGTCGGTGGTGTCGAGGAAGCGGTGCAGACGATCACCCAGGCGCGGAAGGTGAATCGCGTGCGTGACGTGGGGATTGAACTCGCCCCACTTCGTATTCTCGAGCGTGACCGCGACGATTCGGCCGCCCGTAGTGGCGGCTCCGCGTGCCGCCGCCTCCATCAGGCCGTTGTATCCGCCGTGCTGGATGGTCGCGCCCGCTTGGCCTATCGCGCAGCCGATTTCGTAAGCCAGAACCCGGTCGGCGTCGTCCTCGGCACGCACGCCTCCGAAAAAGGTCACGGTGGTCATGAAAGCTCCAGGTAGTAGCGGTAAGCGTCGATCGCCGGCCGCAGCGCGGTCAGGACCTCCGGTGCGATCTGGTCGGCGATCGCGAGGACCCGGTCCAGATTCGCCGTCAACGTGTCGTGAGACGGCACCGAGGGGCTGTGGATCAACGCGTCGAGCATTGCGAGACAGCGACGACCGAGGGGTGTGGCACCGACTTCGTGCTGCAGGTGATACCAGCCGTAGTAGCGCGTCCCGGGTGCCAGCGCGGCCTTGACGAAATCCTTCGCAGCGGTGGCGAAGAGGTGGGATTCGTCGTAGGCGATGAAGGTCTGGCCGCGAGTGATCCGCTTCTGGATCAAGCATCCGAGCACAAGCAGCTCGACCAGCAGATCTGCGCAACTGCGTGGTGCGGTGGCCGTGCGTGCGATGAAATCGGCCGCTGTGGAAGCGGTCGAGGCCGACGTCGCTGTCAGCGGCACGGCGCTGGTACGGATATACAGGGGCTGTGCCCGGGTTCCCGTGTGCACCGAGTCGAGTCGACTGACCGGGGTGACGTACAGATCGAGTTGGCGCAGCGTGCCGTTGTGCACGACGAGATACACGTAGCCCAGTCCGCCCATGTTCGCGACGATGGTGTCCCGCCATCCGGGCAGGATCGCGGCCATTTCACAGGCCATCAGGTCATCAAGCGCGGTGACGAAGTCGCCATACCAGCGGTCCTCCACACCGATCACGAAATCGACGTCGGAAAGGCGGTCGGCGGTACCCGCGGCGAGTGAGCCTCGCACGAGCAGCCGGGTCACGGCCGGGCTGGCGGCGAACACGTCGGTCGCGCGCTCCAGCAGGCCGAACTGGTCTGGCCGATTCATCATGGCCAGGTCATCGAGCAAGGTCTCCATCACGAGCTGGTTCCTTCCTACTGTTCAGCGGCTGAGGCCGAGGAGAGTGACTTTGTCCTTGCGCCATGCCCGAGCCTTATCCGGCCGGCCGACTTCTTCGTACGCGGAGGCGATGAGGTCGTACACCGTGCCTTCCGGCAGGGTGTACCGATAGAAGAGCCGCAGTAGGTGTTTCTCCGCCGCGTCGAGGTAGCCCAGCCGGATGAGCGAACGCGCCCGCTCGCTATGGGAATCAATCTCCCGCGCGTCAGGCTCCGGCAGCTGAAGGACATCGGCTTCCAGCGAGGAATCAGCGGTCAGCGCATCGAACGCGATATCGCGGTAGCAGTCCAGAATCAGGTGCAGTCGATCCGGGCCGAGCAGGTTGCATGCGCCGTGCACATGGGTTGGTGCCAGTCTCCAGACCCGGCCGGGCCGCAGGTGAATCCGTGCCCCGCCGAGTATGAGCGCAGCGCTGGAGTTGGTCACCAGAGGCACATGCAGACGGAACCTCTCGACCTTCTCGAGGTCGTCGTAATCGCGGTGCTCCCAGAGGAATCCGTTCGGTCCGAGCCGTGCGAGGCGCACCCACATGTAGCGCAGGCCCAGCGACTGGAGGTAGGCGCGGGTGGCAGGCATGCGATCGAGGAGACTCGTCGCCTTCGGTGTGCAATCCGCGATGCGGACATCGCGCGGTACTCCGGAGTCGTTCATCAACGATGTGGTGAACCAACTCCCGGACTGATACGGCCCGTACTCGGCCACCCAGTCCTCGTGCATAGGAATTGTCAGCGCTTCGTGGTGGAGCCTATCGAGCATCCCCATGTCGACACTGCCGATGCTGGCGATCTGGTCGATCAGCCCAGCGACGAATACTGTTGTCATAGAAGAGACTCCCTGGACGGAATGCGAAACCAACTGTCTCGCAAGGATTTCTAGTAGGTGAGATCCGTTCCAAGGGTCGCACCGTGGTACCCGTCGAACCAGGAACGGAGCCGGAAAATTGGCCGTAAGCTGGGGCGGAACCAACCGGAACTGCCCCTCGTCGCCTTCTGGAGCGGCCATGATCGCAACCACATGGACTGGGATTGAAGTCAAGGCCCTGCGCACCGCCGCGTTGCGCTGGAGTCAGGAGAGGTTCGCCGAGGAGCTGGAGATCACCGACCGCACGGTGCGGAACTGGGAGCACGCGAAGGGCGGCTTCGTCGTCAACGGCTACTACGCGGCGAAGCTCGACGATCTTCTGGCCGGTCTGTCCGCAGTGCAAACCGTCCGTTTCACGGCGGAGGTCCGTCGCCACGGGGCAGGCGAGCCGGTCGACGTCGAATTCGGAACTAAGCTCGACAGCGAACACCGAGTCCGCCCAACCGCGCCCCGCGGCGAGCACCTGACGGAGATCACCGAGATGAAGCGTCGCGAGCTGCTGCGATTCTTGAACATCGCCACGACCACGCTGGTGACACCGATCGACTGGGATCGACTGCAGCACGCGATGACGTCAAGGTCCGTCGACCTCGCAGTTGTCGATGAACTCGCCAAACTCAACCGACTGCTGTGGCAGCACTATGCAGACGCCGAAACCAAGGCGACCGTATTCGACGATGCGCGAGCCCATCTCAGCGGGCTGATGGATACGTTTAGCAACACCTGCGGCCAGGAACTCGAATGCCGTCTACGTGAACTCGTAGCTGACTCGTTGCAACTCACCGGTGAGATCCTTTTCGACGGCAACCACTACACAGAAGCGGCGCACTGCTACACCCTTGCCGGCAACTTCGCCGCTGAAGCCGACGCGTTCGACCTGTGGGCGTGCGCGCTGACCCGCCATGCGTACATCGGACTCGTGGAGGATCGCCACGCCGACGCGCTACCGCTTGTCGACCAAGCCGCACACCTGTCCCGCCGGGGCGACAGCAGCCTGCCCACCCGCTTCTGGGTTGCCAGTGTCCGTGCCCAGGCCCTGGCGGGGCTGGGTGACATCCATGGCTGCGAGAGAGCCTTCGATCGCGCACGGGACGTCAGCGCGCTGGCCGAGGCTTCCCCGGTCGGCTGGCTACGGTTTACAGGTGACCGCATCGATGAGGAGAATGCGGGCTGCTATATCAAGCTGGGCTGCCCCGAAAAGGCCGAACAGCTCCTTGTTCCCCTGCTCAACGGACCGCTCTCGGCACGCCGACGCGCGAGCGTTCTGGTCGACCTCGCCGCGGCGGGCATGCTGCGCGGTGACCCCGTGCAGACAGTCTGTTTCGGCGGAGCGGCAGTCGACATCGGACGACACACCCAGTCCGGCTACATCGCGCAGCGCCTTGGGCACCTGCGACGCGATCTCGATCCATTCCGAGGCGACCGGCACGTCGCCCATCTCGACAGCCAAATCGCTACTCTCATCAAGCCCACCCGCTGACCCGAGGAGAACAGTGCACGACGATCACGACCACGGTGGCAAGGTCTTCCGCAGCGCCTGGATCGCTGGAGTCACCACCCACTACCCGGGAACGCCCAAGGACAGCTATATCGCACCGTGGGAGAACACCCCCGACTGGGAGCGCGCCAGCGCGGCGGCGGTGTATGACCAGGTCGTCAACTTCCTCGAAGTCACCGGCGGCGCCGCGAGTCGTCTGACCGCTGAGGCGAAGGGCCAGTTCGTCGCTATCTGCTGGATCGGACAGATCTACGCACACATCCCCGACCCCAAGCCCGGGTACGTCGCACCGTGGCATGAGTTGCCCGAATGGCAGCAGAAGACCGATATCGAGATCTTCGAGACGATCGAACGCCACGTTTCGGCATCGAGCTCATCAGCTGCCCTCGACCAGCACAGCTAGGCCCACGCCAACCGGCGACTCAGCCACTCCTGCGTGATCCGGGCCGACCGTGCCTGATACCGGCGCAGGTTCGGCACACGCCGTGGTGCCGGTTGGCGGCTGTGATAGGCCCAGTAACCGGCCAGACCGCACAGGAACGCGTCGATAGCGGCCGGATCGATGTCCCGGGTTACACGGTGCGAGGCGAGGATCGGGTCAGGATCCAGCCCTTTACCCGCGATCGAGGGCACCAGCGACGCGAGGTCGATCCATGCGGCACCTCGACAGGGCCAGGCCCAGTCGACGATGAACGGCGAGCCGTCGCCTCGTATCAGCATGTTGTCCGGACGAAGGTCAGTGTGCAGCAGGGAATCGCCGACCGCGCACTCGGGCCAGGTGGACTCCAGCTGAGCCAGCCGGTGGAGATTTCGTGACGCCCACTCGTCCATATCAGCGGGTGCGCCCCGCTCGGCGAACTGCCTCCAGCAGATCAACTTCGGCCCATAGACATCGCTGATCGCCGGTGCCCCGGGAATGGGGCTCGGAGTCAGCTTTTCAGCAAGCTCGTCCAGCATCCGGAGGACGCTGTTCAGCTCATCCTGCTGATCGAGCTGCGGATGGTGTCCCTCGATGAACTCGAAGGCCACCGCGAACCATCCAGCTGCTTCGACGGTGAACCGGACCTCGGGGGTGGGGATGCGCGCTGAAAGCTCCGCGGCAGTAGCGGCTTCAGCCCGGTACCGCTCCACGAGACCGTCATGGACACTGACAGCCTTGATAAAAGCAGCCGTCCCGTCCTCCAAGCGCACGCACGCGGCCAGGCCATGACTGAACCCGCCGACTTGGTTGGTCGCCGATGTCACCCGCAGGCCGAGGCGCTGCTCGATGCCCTTCCGCACCATCGGCGGCAGCTCTCGCCATTCGACGCGATTCGTCACGTCCTCATTGACGGCCACCGGGCTATTGTGCAGTTCGCCCGCCCATAGCTGTCCAGCGGGTGGTCAGTCGTTGGCCAGCGGATGCTCGCGACAAGGCAGAGATCCTGAACAGTTCAGCTCACATGCTCGAAGTCGAATTCGCCATCCGTCGCCCCGGCCACAAACGCCGTCCATTCAATCTCGTTCAACCGCAACCGAACATGGCCAATGATGCCAGCGAACGCGAAGCGGCCCGGAACCTGCTGGTTCCGGGCCGCTTCCCTAGTAGCGGGGACAGGATTTGAACCTGCGACCTCTGGGTTATGAGCCCAGCGAGCTACCGAGCTGCTCCACCCCGCGTCGGGTGAATACAACCTTACAGACAGTATGCGGAGTTACCAAAACGCCTGGACAGAACAGGTTTCTCGACTCTATGGCCGGGCGGTGGTGTGCGGTCAGCGGGCTAGTTCGTCGACGAGGACGTTCAAAGCTGTTGTCAGGGCGTCTCTCTGCTCGCGGTCGAGGCGTTCCATGGCGGCGGCGAAGCGTTGGATGCGGGCCGAGGTGAGACCGTTGACGAGGTTGTGGCCGGTGGGGGTGGCGGTGAGGAGTTGGGCGCGGCCGTCGCCGGGGTCGGCGGCGCGTTCGAGGTAGCCGGCGCGTTCGAGGCCGGTGACTATGCGCGACATGGTGGGGGCGCTGACGCGTTCGACGGCGGCCAGGTCGCCCAGGCGCAGGGGGCCGGAGCGGGCCAGCGAGGCGAGAGCGGAGGCTGCGCCGGGGGAGAGCGCGCCGGAGTCGCCGGACTGGCGCAGCATGCGGAGCAAGCGGCCGATGGTCAGATAGAGGTCGGCGGCCTCGCTCAGGTCGGGGGTGACGACATCGGCACTGGAGCGCTCGGACAGCGCGGCCTCCTCGGTAGGACGGCGAAATCACTGATCATCATAATCGGGGCGCCGGGGAGGACGGCGCGCAGGCCGCGAGGCGGCGGCGCGGTCACCGCGTGGTGAACAGGTTGAGTTTGTAGGTGGTGATCGGCGGGGTCCAGCCGAATGCTTTGAGACCGTAGCGGTATCGCGCGGGCCAGGTGCGGGCGACGGCGGGCTGCGGGGTGGCCAGCGTGCGGGATTCGCGCAGTCGCAGGCCGTGGCGTTCCAGGATGGCGGGGTCGTCGCAGGTCCATCGCATGCGGGCGGAGACGGCCCGGAATACGGGGTTGCGGTCCTGAGTCTTCATCATGGCCGGGCCGCCGGTGTCGAAGGCGAGCGGAGTGTCCGGGAACGCCTCGGCGAACCGCCGCAGCAGGGCGTGCACGCGTTCGGCGTCGAAGTAGAGCAGCACCGCCTCGCTGAGCAGGAAGACCGGCCCGCCGTCCGCGCGAACCTGCTCATACCAGTCGGTGTCGAAGATGGATCCGGAGAGCATGGTGTAGCGGTCGCGGTCGTCGAAAAACTTGCGCCGCAACGCCATCGTGTCGTCGAGGTCGAGGTCGAACCAGCGGACGGTGCCGTTGTCGAGTCGGTCGAAGCGGGTGGACAGGCCGCAGCCCAGATCCACCACCGTGCCGTGCGGATGCTCGTGCAGGAACGCCCGCACGTACTCGTCGAAGATCGACGCCCGCAGCACCGACCCGAACAGCGACGGTCCGCGGAACTTGGTGAAGTCGTAGTCGATCGACGCCACGAGTTCGACGGCCTTGCCGTCCGCGAGGACCGAGGGGTTCCGCACCGCATCGCAGGCGCGTCCGTACAGCGGAATCAGCAGCGTTTCCTGGATCTCGCCCAGGGTCACCTGTTCACCCATCGCACCACAATAACTTAGGGTTGCCTAATTCGGAGTGCGATGTCGGGTCAGCTCGTGACGAGCACCCGCTTCAGGAAGTCGACCTGGTCGGCGAGAATCTCGTCGCGATGCTCGGGTTGGTAGATCTCGAAGTGGCTGAGGGGATAACTGCGCAGCTCCGCGTGCGGTGCGCGATCGGCGAGTTCGGTGGTGCCGGAGGCGACCGTCTCGCGATCGTGCTCGGCGATACAGACCAGCAGCGGCATCCGCAGGTCCGGCGCGTGGCGGCCGGGCCGGTAGCGCATCATCTGAAGCAGCACGCGCGGGGCGATGCTGTTGCGCCAGGTCTTGCTGTCCATGGCGGCGATGGTGCCGTGTGCCTGCGGCCCGGTCATGACCGCGAGTTCTCCCGGCAGCCCGACGGCGGGGATGTAGCGCGGGCGCAGGCCGAAAGTGCCACGGAGCCAATCGGATACCATGACCGCGAGCAGCGCCAGGGTGGCGCGCGTGGAACGTCCCTCGGCCCGGCGCGGGAATCCGTTGAACGGCACCTGGGCCACCACGGCCGCGATCCGTGCGTCCCCGGCGGCCACGGTCACGACGTGACCGCCGCCCAGGGAAGTGCCCCAGAGCACGATCCGGTCGGGGTCGATGCCCGGGTGTGCGCGGGCGAAGGCGACGGCAGCGCGGATGTCGTCGAGTTGTTCCTCGAGATCGGCTACCTGCCTGGGTTCGCCCGCGCTGGTGCCGAAGCGCCGATAGTCGAAGGTCATGGCCGCGTATCCGGCGTTCGCGAAGGCGCGGGCGGCGGCCACCAGCGCCGGAGTGTCCTGGGTACCGCTGAAACCCGGGCACAGCACCACCGCGGACGCCACGCCCGTCTCGGCGTCGGTGTACAGCGCCCCGGAGCATTCGGTGCCGGACGAATCGAAGGTCACCGCAGTCGTTTTCATCATTGTCTCCCGCTGTCAGGCGATGTCGGCATCCAGGAGGCGCGCCAGCAGTTCCAGGACCGCGGCGCGATGCGCCACCAGATCCACACCGGTCCGATCGGCGTAGTACTCGTGCAGTTCCCGCAACGCGCCGAGCAGCGCGACACCGGTGAATTCCGGGTCGGTCAGCCGGAATTCACCGGCGGACACAGCCTCGGCGAGCAATTCCCGCACGGCCGGACGCAGCACGTTCACCGCATGGTTCACGACCCGGTGGTGCATGTCCCGGAACCGCTCCCCGTGCAGCATGTCGACCACACCGGGGACCGCATCGCGCGCGGCCACGGCGTAGCTGTGGTCGATGTAGGCCACCAGCCGATCCCGTGGCGACAGCGTCGCGTCCCGCAGGATCTCGAGGTGCCGCGCGCACAGCCGCTCCGCGTACACCTCGACCACCTCGGCGAACAGCTGATCCTTCGACCCGAAGTGGTGGTAGAAGCACCCCTTCGCCACCCCGAGCTCGCCGACGATCGCATCCACGGTGGTGGCGGCGTAGCCGCGCTCGGCGAAACCGCGAATCGCCGCGTCCACGATCTCCGCCTTGCGCACCTCGGGCTTCTTCACCTGTCGCATCACGCCTCCCGCCCCGCACTCTACCGACCGACCGTCGGTCTGTACATGGCCGAGACAGTACATGCCGAGACAGTGCCGCTGTGCCGTGGCGGCCCGTGCGGCTAGCCCGCGCCACCCTGGTCGGAGGGTTCGGCGTCGGGTTTGTGCGGCGCGGTGATGCGACCCCCAATTGCACCGCGACCATCCGGTGGCCTGGTGGATCTCGCGCGTCGATACCGCCGATTCCCACCAGGTGCCCAGTCCCGCGCCGTTGCCGACCGCGGCGAGCGCGGCCGCGGGCGAGAATCCCGCGACACCGAGCAGGTCGGGCCGGGGTGCGCGCAGTGCGGCGAGCAGCACCGTGGTCAGCACCTCGGCGACCTGGACCGCCGCGGCGAATCCGGCTTTGTCCAGCGTGACGGGGGTATCGGTGTACAGGTCAGGGACTTGAACGCGGGTCGAACCGCGCGGTCCGGCCATGCCCCACGGATAGCACCGCACAAGGGGGCTCCTCGTGCAGACAAGCGATTCCGACAGCTGCTTGGGCTCGGCTCCGGGGTCGGGAGGCGGCCCGGTTCAGCGGAAGAATTTCGCGTGTTCGAGGGCCCATTCCGCGTAGCTGAGCGGGTGGCGGCCGATGATCTCCGAGACCGACGGGGACTGGTCCAGGGTCCAGGCGATGAGTTCCTCGAGGTGGGTGGCGTATTCCTCGAGGGCGTAGAGGGTGACGTCGATGGCGCCGTCGGGCCAGCCGCGGTCGCGCCAGACGGCACGGCTTTCGTCGGGGGTGAGTTCGACGGTGGTGATGTCGCGGCCGAGGGCGTTGGCGATGAAGCGGATTCGGGACAGGGTGCTGATGGGCATGCCCACGGCCTCGAGGGTCATCCCCAGGTAGTCGTCGCTGCGCAAGGCCGCGGCCGCGACGGCGGCGAGGTCGTCCTCGTGGATGAACGGGTAGTGACCCGTGTTCAGGAATGCTTCGCGCACAACGCCTTCCGCGCGGATGGTGTCGGCCCAGTCCGAACCCGTGGCGGGATAGGTGCCTTCCAGGACCGAGCCCATGACGGCCGAAGGCCGGATATGGGTCCAGCCGATGCCGGAACGTTCGACGGCCTTCTCGATGGCCAGCCAGAACCAGGTCTCGCGCGGATAGGCCGCCTCGTACTCGGGTCCGTGCGAGGACAGCAGCACGATCTGGCCGACGTGCGCGGTGCGGGCGAGAGCGAGCGCGTCGTCGAGGGTGGCCGGATCGGCTCCGGTGAGGAAGACGGCGTCGACGCCGGTGAACGCGTCCCAGATCTCCAGCGGTCGGGTGATCGATCCGGAGATCAGCTCGACCGGGTGCGGCCAATCGTGCAATTGGTCGGACTCGGCGACGATGCGGACGCGCTCACCGGCGTCGAGCAGTTGCCGCGCGAGACTGCGTGCGATGATTCCGTAGGGGCTGCAGCCCTCGTTCTTGCGTGCGGCCCCGACGGTCAGCAGATGCAATCGTCCGGGCTCGTAACCGATTCCGCTCATGGCTGATACCTCTGTCGCATATCAACGGTGATCTTGCGCCTACTGCGAGGTTGCGGATCCGAACGGCAGCGATACTAACCCAGACCGCGCGCCGGCGAACTCAGCCCGGCGTCGCGGCGGTCTCCGCGAGATAGAAGGGCAGGCGATCGAAGATGAAGCGGCTCTGTGTGATTCGCCCGTTCTCCACCCGGATCAGCTCCGCGCCGGGAGCCGAGGGCACCGGAACCGAGGCGGTGTCGTACATGATCAGCGCGGTCGTCTCGTCACCGAAGGCGGCCAGCGGTCGCACACTGGTGACGGTATCGGCGAATGGTTCGAGGAACGCCCGGAAGGCGTCCGCGCCCCGAATTCGGCCCGCGGGCGTGTCGCAGACGATGTCGGCCGCGATGTAGGTCATGGCCTTGTCCATATCGTGCCCGGTCCAGGCGTCGAAGTAGGCGCGGGCCAGGTCGAGGGCGGGGCTGGTGTGCTGGTTCATATCGGTCACCTCGTGGTCGAATGGGAACTGTCGCTGGAATGGACACCGGCCACCGACGAAACGGACCGGTGCCAGAATGGCGACGTGACCGAGGCCCTCACGGCAGCCCGCTCCGGCGACCAGCGGGCGTTTCGCGAACTGACCGAACCGTATCGGCGCGAATTGCAGCTGCACTGCTACCGCCTGCTCGGTTCGTTCCAGGACGCCGAGGACGCCCTTCAGGAGACCCTGGTGGCGGCGTGGCGCGGGCTGGGGGAGTTCGAACAGCGGTCCTCGGTGCGCACCTGGCTCTACCGGATCGCCACCAACAGGTGCCTGAACACGCTGCGCACCGCACGGCGGCATCCGGTCGAACCACTGCCCTTCGAGGTGCCCGAGCCACCCGCGCACGATGCCGTCGGCTGGTTGCAGCCCTACCCGGACACCCTGCTCGACGGCGATCCGGCACTGCGCTATCAGCACCGCGAATCGGTGGAACTCGCCTTCATCGCCGCACTCCAGCAGCTGCCGCCCCGGCAGGCGGCCGTCCTGGTGCTGCGCGAGGTGCTGGAGTTCTCCGGTGCGGAGGCGGCCGAACTCCTCGGCACCAGTCCGACGGCGGTGAAGGCGGCTTTGCAGCGTGCCCGGGAAACTCTGGAGTCGGTGCGGCGCGGCCCCGCGGGACCGGCTCCCGCGCCCGGTTCGGCGGCCGAGCGGGCCTTGACCCGGCGCTTCGCCGACGCCTTCACCGATCGCGATGTCGATGCCGTCGTCGAACTGCTGACCGACGACGCCTGGCTGACCATGCCGCCCTGGCCGCATGCCTATGGAGGGCGTGCGGCGATCGCCGAATTCCTCCGGTACGTCCCGGCGTTCCGGCACGAGCACCCGATACGCCTGGTCGCCGTCCGGGCCAATACGCAGCCCGCCGTCGCGTGCTATTCCCTGCTTCCAGGAGCGTCGGAGTTTCGGGCGACCGGAATGCTGGTACTCGCCCTCGCGGCGAACGGCATTGCCGCACTCACTCATTTCCCACCCGAGGACGTCTTTCCACGCTTCGGGCTCCCCGTCTCATGGACCGACGGTCTCGCGGCGGCCGACGGCCGCGACTGTCGGTAACGACTTGTCGGAATGTCTGGATCGACTCAGACGGCCTGGGCTATCTGACAATTCGAGACCAAAGCTTCCCCAGACAGCTGCCGCCGCGGCTAGCGTGCCGCCCTACAGAGGTCGACCGCGTGGCGGGCTGGCAGGGCCGCCCGCGCAGGCCGCAGGCACCCACGGGAAGTACCAGTTGATGAGGTTCCGGAAATCCGCCATACGAACGTTGCTGTCCGCGTCGGTCGGGGTGGCCCTCGCCCCGTTCGCCCCGCCCGGACCGGCGGGGGCCGCGCCCGCCACGGCGGACCACTGCGGCAGATGGACGGCCAGCACCGTGGCGTCGGGGTACGGCATGCTGGAGAGCCTCGCTTTCGACGGGCGCGGCGGGCTGCTGCTCTCGGAACAGTCGGCCACCGGGACCGGCGGCGCGGTGCGCGAAATCGCCGCCGATGGGCAGCGCGGAACCCTGGTCGACGATATCGACGGGGTCGGAGAGTTGAGCATCGTCGGTGACACGCTCTACTACACGACCGGGCTGAGCCTGCAATCCAAGTTCGCCGCCGAACCCGGCGGGATCGAGTCGGTGGATCTGCACACCGGCGCGCGCCGCAGCGTCGCGGCCGGACTCGATATGCCGAACGGGCTGGCGCTGCTGCCCGGCGGCGACTTCGTGGTCACCAGCGATATGGGAGCCGACACCCGCATGACGCTGGTGCGCGCCGGGGCGGACGCGGGCCCGTTCTCCTCGGCGGTCACCTCCACCAACGGCCTGGCCTACGATCCGCGGCGGCATCGGCTGTTCGTATCCAGCACCTTCGACCCGGTCACCGTGATCGCGATGGTGGACCCGGATCGCCCGGAGGCGGCGACCATCATCGAACTGCCCGGGCCGGGTCCGCTCAACGCCGCCGATGGGGTGACGGTGGGGCCGGACGGATTCGTCTATGTCACTTACAGTCTGGGCGGCAAAGTGATCCGGGTGGATCCCGACCACGCCCGCTGGTGCACCGTGGCGGACGGTCTGCCGCTGTCGACGAGCGCCCGGTTCGGCTCCGGCCCCGGTTGGGACCCCAACTCACTGTACGTCACCAGCTATCTGGGCACTGTGACGCGACTGACACCGCACTGAGTCCGCACCCGCGTTTTGCCGCGTATGTGTGTGCTGATTTACATTGCGCGTCAGTACAGTTCACGTGATCGACGTGATTCGTCGTGGCACCCCGCGCTACTCGTGGGTACTATCGGGCTATCGCCGGAGATTAACTGTGGTGTAACGCTTTTCGAACGCGCTACACCTGGTCGGTTACCGGTGAACGATCGGGAGAGCAGGGTACCCGACGGGCGTGGGGCTCACGCCCGCTTTTCCATCACGGGTTCGATGAAGAACCGGGCTGGGGTGACTAGTCCCCTTATGCCGCAAGCATTCTCGGTGCCGTCACACGTCTGACCGCACCGGATTCCGCTGATGCGCGCTCACGAGGCGGCGCTTCGCGCTACGGACGCCGGGCAATGGAGCCGAGGTACGCAAAGTGTGCCGTGGCAGTCGCATGCATCGAGCCATCGATACATCGATTGTGCTGTCGTGCACCGTTTTTCACGTGGGGATAGATCTCGATGAGTGTGGACCCGACGGTATTGGAGCGAGTCCGGGAGCTGTTCCGGGGGCGCTTGAACGCGCCCGCGCTGGAACTGGACCGGCCCCTGCTCGAGTACGGCCTCGATTCGGTCCGTTCGGCCGAGTTGGTGATCGAACTCGAGCAGCTGTTCGGCATCGACATACCCGATGCGGATGCCGCCGCCTTGCGCACCACCCGCCAGGTGGCCGAATACGTCGCGGTCGAGCTGCGCAAAGCGAGCTGACATGGCCGATCCGAGTGATGTGTACGGCCGCTACGCCCGGCCCGAGATAACCCGGCTGCTCCGGGCCTTCCATCTCGACGCCGACTACCGCGCGGCCGAGTACGACACGCTGGTCCCCGCCACGCTGGATGGTGGCGGCGGCGTTGCCGCCCGCGCGGTACTCGATCTCGTGGGCGGACACGGGGCCGGACTGTTCGGCCACAACCATCCCGCCCTGATCCGCGCGGCGGAGACGGCATTGCAGGCACGGCGGCCGTTCGCGGTGCAGGGCAGTGTGCGCGCCGGCGCCGCCCGGCTGAGTGCGCGCCTGTCCGCCCTGGTCGGGGCATCGACGGGGGCCGAGTACGTGGTCACACTGGCGTCCACGGGAGCCGAGGCGGTGGAGGCCGCCGTCAAGCACGCCGCGCTGGAACGGTCGCGGTACCTGTCGGCCGTGCGGGCGGACCTGGAGCGGACCCTGCGCCGCGCCCGACGTGACGGTCTGGCCGGGCAACCGCTGCCCGCTCCGTGGGATGCATCGGTGGAATCCCTTCTCGCCCAATCGATCAGCGACGTGACAGCACTGCGGGAACGCGCACCGTTGTTCGTGGCGCTGACGCGATCCTTCCACGGGAAGACCGCCGCGGCGGCGGTGCTCACCGACCGGGCCGCCGACGACGGCCGCCCGCTGTTCGGACCCGAGGTGGTCCGGTTGGACGCCACCGCGCCGAGCACCCTCGAACTGTCTCTGGATGGCGAACGAATCACCTTCTGCGACATATCTTTCGGCCCATCCGGTGCGCCGGTGCCGACCGTCCGGCACGCGTCCCGGCTGGCGGCGTGTTTCGTCGAACCCGTGCAGGGCGAGGGCGGCGTGTACGAGCTGCCCGACGACGTGCTGCGCGCCGTCCGCGCCCTGGCCGATCGTCACCGGGCCGCCCTGGTCTTCGACGAGATCCAGAGCGGCATGGGCCGTACCGGCACCTTCCTGGCCGCCGAGCCCTCGGGTGTGCCCGCGGACTACTACCTGTTGTCCAAGGCGCTGGGCGGCGGTCTGGCCAAGCTTTCGGCGCTGCTGGTCCAGCGCGATCGGTATCTGCCCGAGTTCGGCAGACAGCACACCTCCACCTTCGCCGAGGACGACTACTCGTCCGAGATCGCCTGTACGGCACTGGATCTGATACCCGAACTGCTGCCGCGCATCGCCGCCACCGGTACCCGGCTGCGCGATCGGCTGCGCGCGGTGGCCGACCGCCGACCGGATGTCATCACCGGGGTGCGCGGGCGCGGGCTGCTGCTGGCGGTGGAACTGCGCCCGCCCCGACCGGCATCGCCCATACTGCGCGAGTTCCTGGACGAGGAATGGTTCGGGTATCTGGTCGCCGGACATCTCCTGCACCGGCACGGCATCCGGGTGCTGCCGACCCTGTCCGCCCCCGCCACGCTGCGGGTGCAGCCGTCGGCGTACCTCGGCGTCGCCGATATCGACCGCATCGCGACGGCCTTCGAGGCCGTGGCCGACCTGCTGCACCGCGCGGACTACGCGGCCCTGCTCGACCATCTCACCCGGCCCGCCGCGCATCCGACCCCGCTGCCCGCGCACACACCCGATCCCGAGCGCCGCTGCCCCGAGCCCGCCACCGCACTCGACGGCCCGCCGCGCGTCGCCTTCCTCGCCAATCTGGAACGCCCGGGGGATCTGCGGCTGCTGGCACCGGAGTTGGCCGCGTGGTCCGACCATCAGTGTGAGGCCCTGATGGAGCGGCTGCGCGGCGTGCTGCGGCCCTTCGAGGTCACCCGGCAACGCATCCGGTCGGTATCGGGGGCCGAAGTCGAGGTCGCCATGATCGCCGTGCCGTTCTCGGCACAGCAGGCCGTCACCATCCAGCGCGACGGCGAGGGCGCATGGCTGCGGGATGTGGTGTTCGACGCGGTGGATCTCGCGATCGGCGCGGGGGCCGGTGTGATCGGTCTGGGCGGCTACACCTCGATCGTCACCGACGCCGCCCGCGCCGTGGTGGAGGACACCGCCCGCATCACCTCCGGCAACTCGCTCACCGCCGCGTGCGCCTACGAGCTCATGCGCCGGGAGCTGGCGGCGCTGCCCGCCGGGGAGCGCCGCGTCGCCGTGGTCGGAGCCATCGGCAATATCGGGGCGGTCATGGCGGAACTACTACTCCCGCACGTCGATTCGCTACTGCTGGTGGGTCGGCGCGGTTCCGCGCGACGGCTGCGGGCCGTGGCCGAGCGGCTCGGCGATCCGGACCGGGTCGCGGTGCGCGAGGATATGACCGCGCTGCGCGACTGCCGCTTGATCGTCACCGCCACCAATGCGGCCACCCCGGTGCTCACGGCCGACCAGCTGCCCACCGACCACCCCGTCCTCGTCTACGACCTCGCGGTCCCGGGCGATGTGGATCCCGGTGCCGCCGCGCTGCCCGGGGTCACCGTGCTGTCCGGTGGCCGCATGCGCCTGCCGGACGATCAGGTCCCCGATTTCCCGGGCGCCAAGCTGCCGCCGGGCACCCTCTACGCCTGTATGGCCGAGACCATCGCCCTCGGCTTCGAACCGGACACGCCGAGCCCGTCCTACGGCGCGCTGACCGTCGCCGGGGTGCGGGCCGCGGCCGAGCTGGCGCGGCGGCAGCGGATCGTGCCCGCACCGCTCGCACCGCGAGGAGTCACCATGACCGTTCCCATGCTGTTGGGCGCACCCGACTTCCGGATCGAGGCCGCGGGCGGCAAGGCGGCCACCCTGCACGAACTCACCGCCGCCGGATTCCCGGTGCCGCCGGGCTTCGTGATTCCCGGCGACACCGATCCGGACCTGCTGACCGATGCCGAACTGGATGCGCTCATCGCGGCCGTCGGCGGCTACCCGGTGGCCGTGCGCTCCAGCGGGGTGCTCGAGGACCTCGACGACGCCAGCTTCGCCGGACAGTACGAGACCTACCTCGAGATCGGCGATCGGGACGCGCTGCGCCGCCGCATCGCCGACTGCCGGGCCTCGGCGCACAACGACCGGGTGCGCGGCTACCTGGAACGCCGCGGTTTCGATCCGGCCCGGGCGCGGGTGGCGGTGCTGGTGCAGCGCATGGTCGAATCCCGCACCGCCGGTGTGGGCTTCACCATCGACCCGATCACGGGCAGGGAGGAACACGCGGTCGTGGAGTGCTGCGCCGGGCTGGGGGAGCGCTTGGTGTCCGGACACGTGACACCGCTGCGGCTCACGGTCCGGCTGGTCGACGGCACGGTGGTGCAGCGCAGCGAGGGCGACGAACCGGTGCTACTGGATGGCGCCGAGATCGCCGAACTGACCCGAATGCTGGTGCGGGTCCAGGCATTCCGGCATCGACCGCAGGATGTGGAATGGGCCGTCGGAACGGACGGACGGCTGTGGCTGCTGCAATCGCGAGCCGTCACCGCCATCGCCTGGCGCACCGATATCGAACAGCTCACCGATGCCGACTTCCGTGACGGCGGCGTCTCCGCCCGCGTCTGCACCCCGCTCATGTTCTCGCTGTACGAGAACGCCTTCCAGGCGTCCATGCAGCGATTCTTCACCCGGCTGGGACTGCTCGACGACGAACCCGCCTGGATGGCCATGCACTACGGCCGCGCCTACTGGAACGTGGCGGCGGTGAAGCGGGCCTACGCGGGCGTGCCCGGCTACGACGAGCGCATCTTCGACGCCGATCTGGGCGTGAACGTGGACTACGGGCCGGACGGGCCGGACCGCACGCCCACGAACGCGCTGACGGTGGCCCGCGCGGTACCGACCGCGCTGGCACTGCGGCGGTTCACCACCGGGCAACTGACGGAGGTGGAGCGGTTCGCCGCCGGCTGGGAGGCCAAGTACGCGCGCTGGCGGGAGCGGGCGGCGCGACTGCCGAGCGTGGACACCGCGACCTTCACCGCGGAACTGGTGGACTGTCTGCTGTCGTTCCACGCCACCACCGAACGCGCCTACTTCACCACGATCTACCACAACACCACCGTCCAATCGGATTTCAAGACGCTGCTCGCCAAGGTCGACGCCGCCACCGGCGGCAGCACCCAGGTGCTGGCGCTCATCGGCGGGCTGGCCGAGGTGAGCCATATGGCCATGCAGCGCGGCATTGTCGGGCTGTACCGGGTGGCGGACGCCGAGGGCCTGGACGGTGAGGCGGGGCGGCGGGCGTTGCGGGAGTTCCTGGACGAACACGGCTTCCACGCCGATAGGGAATTGGATATCACCTGCCCGCGCTGGTCGGAGGAGCCCGCACGAGTTCGGGACATGATCGCGTCGATGCTCGCGGCCGGGACCCCGCCCGCCGATCCGGAGCGGTCGCTCACCGAGCAGCGGGCCCGCTTCGACGCCGAGGCGGCGGCCGTGCGGGCGCGAGTGCGCGCAGATCCGCGCACCCGGGTTCGCTTCGCGCGCAGCCTGGACCGGCAGCTGGCGCTGGCCCGCCGGTACCTGGTGGCGCGGGAGCTGATGCGGGACTTCTCCTCCCGCTGCTACGCCATCGTGCGCGCCTACGTGGTCGAGGCCGGGACACGGCTGCACGCCGCCGGAGCCCTCGCCGACCCGGCCGATGTGTACATGCTCGACATCCACGAGATCGCCGATCTGGCACAGGGTTTCCGCGGCGGTCACGAGCTGGCGGCGGCGATCCGGTACCGGCGGGCCATGTACGACGGCTACCGGGACCTGGTGCCGCCGCACGAACTCGGCCCCGGCGTGACGGTCTCGCACACCGAAGCCGGCGACGGCGTGCTCACCGGGCTGGGGTGCAGCGCGGGCGTGGTGGAAGGCCCCGCGCGGGTCATCGCATCACTCGCCGAGATCGCCGACCTGCGCCCCGGCGACATTCTCGTCACCCGGTTCACCGATCCCGGCTGGACCCCGGCGCTGGGCCTGGTGACCGGCGTCGTGACCGAGGTCGGCGGACTGCTCTCGCATGCCGCCGTCATCGGCCGCGAGTACGGCATCCCGGCCGTGCTCAATGTTCCCGGCGCCACCTCCGCCATTCGCTCCGGACAGCGGCTCCGGATCGACGGCGGCGCGGGCACCGTCACCCTGCTCGACACCGCCCCGCCCGAGCGGGTCGCGGATACCGCGCCCGCCACCCCACGTCCGGTAGCGGCGCTACCCGATCCGGGGTCGACACCCACTACGTCTCGCGCACGATCAGGAGGCGCTCTCATGACCGATCGAACCCACCCCGACCGCCCGGCGGTCCGGACGCTGTCGCCGCGCAAACGGATGATCTGCATCGCCGGCGGCGACGGCTCCGGAAAGACCACCCAGGTGGCGCGGCTGGCGAGCGTCTTCGAATCACAGGGGCAGACGGTGGCGGCGGTGACCATCTGGGATGCCTTCCTGGACCCCGCGGTGTCGGCCAAACTGCCGTTCGACCGACCCGACGCCATCTACGGCTACCTGAAGGTGCTCACCCCGCTCAGCCGGACCCATTTCCTCTATCACGCCATGCAATTGGCGCTCGATCTCGCCGCGCGGCGCGGTCCGGACGTCGTGCTCATGAACTCGTACTGGTACAAGTACTTCGCCACCGAGGTGGCGCACGGCGGCGATCCGGCGGTCCTGCGCGCGCTGGCATCCGGTTTCCCGGAGCCCGACCTCACCTTCCACCTGCGCATCAGCCCGCGGGACGCGTTGGCGCGCAAGCGTAAACGCAGCGACTACGAGAGCGGCTACGGCGACGAGCACGAATTCCTCGAGTTCCAGCAGCGCAGCCACGATGCCCTCGCGGGGCTGTCGGCCGAACTGGGCTGGACCGAACTGGACGGCACCGCCCCGGCCGGTGACATCACCACCACCATT
Source organism: Nocardia sp. CC213A (assembly GCF_030766805.1). Taxonomy (NCBI): domain Bacteria; kingdom Bacillati; phylum Actinomycetota; class Actinomycetes; order Mycobacteriales; family Nocardiaceae; genus Nocardia; species Nocardia sp. CC213A. Next base: position 243,314 of record NZ_JASFXA010000011.1, on the reverse strand, counting down.
CTCGAGCAGTTGCGGAGCACGGAGCAGTGAACGACAACCCCACCCGCCGCATCGCCCTGGTCGGCATCGACGGCTGCGGCAAATCCTCGGTGCTGGCGCGCCTGCGCGAGCTGGCCCCGCGCGACCGCGGCTTCGGCAGTATGACCTGCCCGGACTTCCACACCACCGCGAATGCCCCGCTGCATCGACTCTCGCAGCAGCTCAAGGCGTTCAGCGACGGCTGCGACGAGATCGGCAGCCTGGAGTGCAAGGCCATCGCGCTGTATCTCCAGATGACCCTGTTCGGGCCGGTCGAACGGTTCTTCGTGGACACCTTCGCACCGGACGTGCTGGTGTGCGAGCGGCATCCGCTCGTCGAAACACTGGTCTACGGGCCGTTCTACGTACTGCTCGCCGATCTGGACACCGATCCGCGCGCTCGCGAGGCGCAGGTGCGCGACGTGCTGGATCGGCACGCGCCCGGCACCCTCGACGACATCCTCGCCTGGTACGCGGGCGAGGCGGCGCGCCTGGGCACCGACCCCGATATCTGGAACCTGCTCGGTGAGGTGTCCACACTCGTTCAGCTGGAACCGGATGCGGCGGTACCGGCGTTCGCGCGGCGGTGCCGAACCAGCCTGCCGGATGCGGTGCTGTGGCTCGACGTGCCGCCCGAGCAGGCCGCCGCCCGCTGCGCCGCCCGGGTGGGCGGGGGCACGCGGGAATCCCACGAGACGCCGGAACTGCTGGCGGAACTGCGCAAGGGCTACCAGCGCGCGCAGCAGCTCCTCCCCGCGGCCTTTCCGGACCTGCGTTTCCACCGCATCGACACCGCCGACGGCGTGGACCTCGAGGAATCCGTGCGCCGCTGCGTCGAGGAAGGACGGCTGTTCGCATGACATCGACACAGGATTCGGTCGCGGCCCGGGTACGCGCCATCGTGGCCGAGGCGCTCTGGGTCGCGGCCGACGATCTGGAGGGCGGCACACCGCTCGTCGACTACGGATTGGACTCGCCGACCTCCATCGACCTCACCATGCGGCTCGAGGACGCCTTCGGGATCACCATTCCCGATGCCGTGGCGGCCCGGCTGGACACGGTGGACCGCATCGCCGAGCACGTCCGGGAGACCATCCGATGACCCGCACCGCCGCCGCACCCGCCGCCCTGCGGCCCCGACATCCGAGTATCGTGCACGCACTGCTCGACCATCTCACCGACGAGTCGCCTGCGGCTGACGAATCACACACGGCCCGAGTGGTTTTCGTCGCGGCACCGGGCGAATCCGAGGTACTGGACTATGCCGCCCTGGCCCGTGCGGCCCGGCGCAGCGCCGCCGCCCTGGCGGACTACGGCGTGCGCCCGGGTGATCGGGTCATGCTGTGCCTGCCCACCGGCACCGAGTTCATCACCGCGTTCTTCGGCGCGCAGCTGCTGGGCGCGATCCCGGTGGCGGTCGCGCCGCCGAGCGGTTTCGGCGGCCGCGGGCTGTTCGCGGACAAGTTCGCCCGGCTGGTCGCGTATCTGGCTCCCGCCGCGCTGGTGGCCGCCCCCGATGTGCTCGACGCGCTCGGCGCGCACCGGCCCACCGGAACGATCGTGGCGAACGGTGTGGACCTGCACGCGCGTGCGGTGACCGCGGGCGCGCCGGAGGCCGAGCCCCGGCTGCCCGACGGCTCCGATCCGGCATTCATCCAATGCACCTCGGGCTCCACCGGCATCCCGAAGGGCGTGGTGATCACCCACGCCAATCTCGCCGCCAACTGTGAGCAGATCACCCGCGTGTGCGGACTGGGACCCGGGGACAACTGGGCGGGCTGGCTGCCGCTCAACCACGATATGGGACTCATCGGCGGCACCCTGACCCCGCTGTTCGCGGGAGCGGGCGCGGTACTCATGCCGCCCAACCGCTTTCTGCGGGCACCGGCCGAGTGGCTGCGCAATGTCAGCGACTACGGCGGAACCGTCGCCGCCGCACCGAATTTCGGGTACGGCTACGCCGCGCTGCGAGTGCGCGACGAAGATCTCGACGGGGTCGACCTGTCGCGGTGGCGGTTCCTGTTCTGCGGGGCCGAGCCGATCCAGGCCGACACGCTGCGCCTGTTCACCGACCGCTTCGCGGCCTGGGGACTACCGCGCGACGCGGTGGTGCCCTGTTACGGCATGGCCGAGGCGTCACTGGCGATCACCGTGAACCGGCCGCGCGCGACCTTGCGCGTGGACACCGTCTCCCGGGACCGGCTGGCGATCGAGGCCCGCGTGGTCGACGTGCCCGCGGACGCCCCCGATGCGGTGCGGGTGGTGGACTGCGGTCCGGCGGTGCCCGGCACCGAGATCCGCGTCGTGGACGAGCGGGGACGGCCCTGCGCCGACAATGTGCTCGGCGCGGTGCAGTTCCGCGGGCCGTCCCGCACGCCGGGCTATTTCCAGCTGCCCGACGCCACGGCGGCCTGCGTGGTCGACGGGAGCTGGTGGGACACCGGCGATCTCGGCTATCTGCGGGACGGCGGGCTGCGGATCACCGGCCGCCGCAAGGACCTGATCATCATCCGCGGGGCCAACTACTTCCCCTCCGATTTCGAACAGGCCGCGCAGACCGTGCCCGGTGTCCGGCTGGGCGGGGTGGCGGCGGTCGGATACCGCACGGCCGACGCGCATTCCGAAGGTCTGCATCTGATCGTGGAAACCGACGTGGACACTGCCGAGCAGGACGCGCTGCGGCTGGCGATCCGATCCGCCGTCAGCTCCCGCACCGGCGTGCTGGCCGACGCGGTGCATCTGGTGCCGCCGCGCGCTCTGCCCAAGACCACCAGCGGCAAGATCCAGCGCGCGGCGGCCCGCGCGCGGTTCGTCGCCACCAAGGAGACACCGTGACCGCGCTGCTCGCCCGGGACACCGGCCGCCGCCTGCCCGGACCGTCCTACCGCCATCCGCTGGGTGCGTATCTCGACTATCGGCGCGACCCGTTGACGCTGTTCTACGAGCAGGCGTACGCGCACGGCGGCAGCGTGCGCATCCGGCTCGCCCACGAACAGCTGTATCTGCTGGTGGACCCCGACCACATTCGGCAGGTCATGATGACCAATGCCGACAACTACCGCAAAGGCATCAGCTATACGAGCCTGCACCATCTGCTCGGCCCCGGCCTGCTGGTGAGCGAGGGCGAGCTGTGGCAGCGGCAGCGAGCGCTCATCAAACCGGTCTTCCACCGCCGGCACGTTCTCGACGAGGTGCCGCTCATGGTGGAGTGCGGACAGCGCATGGCCGCGCGGCTGGACCGCCACGCCGATACCGGCGAGATCGTGGACCTGGTGCCGGAGGTGCTCGGCTTCGCCGCCGACGTGGTGTGCCGTGCGGTGCTCGGCGCGGACGTGGACGATGTGCTGCCGCAGATCGAGGACGATGTGCGCCACGGCGTGGACTGGGTCATGCGACACATGGCGGCACCCGTTCCGCTGCCGCCGTCGGTGCCGACCCCGGCCAATCGCGCGTTCGGGCAAGTGCTTTCGCGGCTGCACCGGGTGGTGGACGAGGTCATCGCCGGACACCGCACCGGCTCCGGCAGCCTGCTGGATCGGCTGTCGAGCGCGCGGGACGACGACGGGCACGCCATGGACGACACCCAGCTGCGCCACGAGGTGCTGACCTTCCTGCTCGCCGGGCACGAAACCACCGGCGGGGCCATCGCCTGGGCCGTGTACGAGCTGTGCCGCAATCGCACGGTGCTGCGCGATGTGGTGGACGAGATCGACGGGCGACTGGCGGGCGGCCCGCCGACCGCCGACGCCCTCACCGCCCTCGATCTGACCGGCCGCGCCCTCGACGAGGCCATGCGGCTGCATCCGCCCGCCTGGGCCTTCAGCCGCACCCCCGTGGCGGCCGACAGCTTCGACCGCTTCGACCTGCCCGCCGGATCGATCGTCGTGATCAGCCCGTTCGTGAATCAGCGCCTACCGCAGTTCTGGTCCGCGCCACTGGTTTTCGATCCCGACCGCTTCCTCCCGGCGGCCGCCCGGGACCGCTCGCCGTTCCACTACTTCCCGTTCGGCTGGGGCCCGCACCTGTGCGTGGGGCGGCATCTGGCGCTGGTCGAGGCCCGGGCGGGGCTGGCCATGCTGCTGTCCCGCTACGACATCGAACTCGCGGGCGGACTGCGGGTGCGGGAGAACCCGCAGATCTCCAATCTTCCCGATCCCGTGCTGGTGCGCCTGCGCCGCCGCACCACCGGAGGTGACCTGTGACCGCCGCCGAACTGGCCGCCGTCGCCGACGCGACCGCCGCCGCCCGACTGGACCCGGCCCTCATCGGGCACAAGGCCGCCAACCTGGCCTGGCTGCACCGGCACGGGTATCGGGTACCGGCCTTCTGTGTGCTCACCACCGCGGCCTGCGCCCGCATTCTCGAACCGGTGCGCGACGAGCTCGACGCGCTGCTCGGTGCGCTCGATGCCGAGGATCCGAAGTCGTTGCGCGACACCGCCGATGCTATCGCGGAGCTGGTGACCGCGCTGTCGCTGCCCGACGATCTCGCCGCCGACCTGCACCGGCGGCTCACCGAGCTCGAGGGGGCGGGTCGGCTGGCGGTGCGGTCGTCGGCGCGGGGCGAGGATTCGGCCATCGACTCCTTCGCCGGACAGCTCGACACCCTGCTCAATGTCGCGCCCGAGGCGGTACCGGATGCCGTGCTGGCCTGTCTGGCGTCGGCGTACTCACAGCGGGCGCTGTTCTATCGCGTGCGGCGCGGATTGGGCAATGCCATCGCCGACACGGCGGTCATCGTGCAGACACTGGTGGACAGCGCCACCGCCGGAGTGGTGTTCAGCTGCAATCCGCGCAATGGCGATCCAGGCGAGGCCGTGGTCTCAGCGGGCCTGGGGCTGGGGGAGGGCGTGGTCTCCGGAACCGTGGACTGCGACACCTACTTCGTCGACACCCGCTCCCGCACCGTCACCGCCCGCAGCATCGGCGAGAAGTCCAGCGCGGTCCTGCCGACGGCGGACGGCACCGCGGTCACCGCCGTGCCGCCGGTCGACGCACCGGCCCTCACCGACGCCCAGGTGCTCGAACTCACCGGGCTGGCGGTGGAGCTGGCCGAGCGGTTGGACGCCCCGCAGGACGTGGAATGGGCCATCGACCGCGCGGGCCGAATCCACCTGCTGCAAACGCGGCCGGTCACCGCGACCGGCGCGCAGGAGACCATCTTCGACAACGTCAATGTGGCCGAGTCCTATCCGGGCGTATCCAGTCCACTGACCTTCTCGATCGTGCGGCTGGCCTACGAGCAGGTGTTCCGGGTCTGCCACCGGGATTTCGGCGCACGACGCGCGACCGTGCGCGCCGGTGCCGCCGATCTCTACCCGTATCTGGTGGGCACCTGGCACGGCCGGATCTACTACAACATCAGCAACTGGTATCGGCTGTTCCTCCGGATTCCCGGCCTGGACTTCGCCATCGAGGGCTGGGAGGCCGCGCTCGGCATCGAGAACCGCTACCGGCGGCCCGCACCACCGGCGGGCGCCTGGGCTCGCGCCCGCACCCTGCTGCTGCGTGCGCGAGTCGTGCTGATACTGCTGCTCGGCTGGTTCCGGCTGCCGCGCCGACTGGCGCACTTCTTCACCGAACTCGACCGGTTCCGCGCCGATCTCGACCACCGCCTCGACCCGGCCACCCCGGATCGGGAGCGCACCCCGCACGCACTGCTGACCTGGCTCGACCGCGTGATCAGTGATCTGGTTCCCGCCTACGCGGTGCAGATCTTCAACGACTTCATCGCCCAGCAACTGTTCCACGCGCTCGGAAAACTGTTGCAGGACAGTGGTGTCGACAATCCGGACACCCTGCGCAACGAACTGTTCTGCGGCGAGGAGGGCGTGGACAGCGTCGAACCGGTGCGCTCGGCACTGGCGCTGGCCACCCGCGCGGCCGCCGATCCCGCCCTGCGCGCGCTGATCGACAGCGATCGGGACCCGGCGCGGGTGTGGGCGGAGCTGCACGACGACGCCCACACCGAGTTCCTGGCCGCCTACCGTGCGCATCTGGCGGCCTACGGCGACCGCACCGTGGACGAACTGAAATTGGAGACGGACTCGCTGGAACAGCATCCGGAGAAGCTGATTCCGGTGCTGCGCAACTATATTCGCCGCGATATCGACTTCCGGACCATGACCGCCGAGGAACGGCGCATCCGCCGGGAGGCGGAGGTGCGGCTGCGCCGCGCCCTGCGCGGCCGACCCCTGCGGTGGCTGCTCGTGCGCCTGGTGCTGGCCCAGGCCCGCGCCACGGTGAAGCAGCGCGAGAATATGCGCCTGGGGCGCAGCCGCTGCTTCGGCATGGTCAAGCGGGTGTTCCGCGTATTGGGGACACAGCTGCACGAGGCCGGGCTGCTCGACGAACCGCGCGATGTCTTCTATCTCACCTACGAGGAGATCGCCGCCCTCACCCGCGGCACCTCCGTCACCGCCCAGCCCCGCGACCTGGTGGCCGCCCGCACACGCGACCACGAGATCTGGCGGGCGCAGGCGGCTCCCTCGCGCATCGTCACCGCCGGAATCGCGGCCGCGCACACGCCCGAACCGGAATTCCTGGCCTTCGACGACGCGGCCGTCCTCACCGGAATCGGCTGCGCGCCGGGCCGGGTCCAGGCACCGGCGCTGGTGCTGCCCGAACCCGACACCGCCGCCGTCACCGACGGCCGAGTGCTGGTGGCCGCCACCACCGACCCGGGCTGGGTGTTCCTCATGGTGGCCGCGGGCGGGCTGGTCAGTGAGAAGGGCAGCCTGCTCTCGCACACCGCCATCATCGGCCGCGAACTCGGCATCCCCACCGTGGTCGGCGTGCCGCAGGCGACCCGGCGCATCGCCGACGGCGACACCGTGATGCTCGACGGCCACGCGGGCACCGTCACGCTCATCGCACGAAAGGGTTCCGCATGACCTCGCTCGACTCCCACCCCACCGGACATGCCGAGAACTTCACCCTGGAGCACTATCTCGACACCGACGCCCACTCCTTCGACCAGCGTTTCGAACACTTCCGCCCCTATGTGGAGCGGGTGCGCGGCATGGGATTCGTCCTGCGCGAGATCACCGGCCCCGCCGGACCCGTGGTGCGGGCGCGGGACCCGGAGACGGGGGACATCCGCGAGGTGATCATGCTGGGGTCCAACAACTATCTGGGCCTGGCCGACGAACCGGAGATCATCGAGGCGGCGGTGGCCGCCACCCGGAAGTACGGAATCGGCTGCGGCGGCCCGCCATTGCTCAATGGCACCACATCGCTCCATCTCGAGCTCGAGCAGCGGCTCGCGGCGGTGAAGGGCTGCGAGTCGGCCATGCTCTTCTCCTCCGGATTCGCCGCCAATGTCGGCTGGGTGACCGGCCTGCTGCGCAGCGGCGACATCCTGATCTACGACGAGCAGAACCACGCCAGCCTCTACGACGGCATCCAACTGGGCCGAGTGCGGTCGATGGCCTTCGACCACAACGACCTCGACCATCTGCGCTACCGGCTCATGCAGGTGCGCTGGCGCAATCCGGGCGCGAATGTGGTGGTCGCCGTGGAGGGCGTCTACTCCATGGACGGCGATATCGCACCGCTGCCCGAAATCCGTTCTCTCTGTGACGATTTCGGCGCACTGCTGGCCGTGGACGATGCACACGGAACGGGGGTGCTCGGCGCCCGCGGGCACGGCGCGGCCGAACATTTCGGGCTCGACGGCGGGGTCGACATCGCCATGGGCACCTTCTCGAAGGTGTTCGCCACCACCGGCGGTTTCGTGGCTGGCAGCAGGGCGCTGGTGGATTCGCTGCGCTTCTTCGCCCGCTCCTACATGTTCTCCGCGTCGCTGTCGCCCGCCGTGGTCGCCTCGGTGCTGGCCGGGATCGACTTCATCGAGGCCCACCCGGAACGGGTGGCGGCCCTGCACGCCAATACCGCCTACTTCGCGGCGGCGCTGCGGCGGCGCGGGTTCGCGGTGGACCCGGTGACGGCGATCGTGCCCGTCATCCTGCCCGCAACCGTGCCGGTCGCCGAGGTGGTGGCCGCGCTGCACCGGGCGGGCGTCTTCGTCAACGGTGTCGAATTCCCGGCGGTGCCACGGGATCTGCAACGGCTGCGGATCTCCATGATGGCCACGCTGAGCACCGAGCACCTGGATGTCGCCGTCGACCGGATCGACGCGGTGGCGCGCCGGTTCGGCTTCCACCCCGACCAGATCGGAGCCTCCCGATGACCGACGCCCTCATCGCGGCGGGCGGCACGCCCGCCGAACGGCTGCTGGTGCTCGCCGCCCTGGCCGCGCCCACCGATGCCGAGCGCGCCCAGTTGCGCGACCTGGCCCGCGGGGAGATGGACTGGGTGGAGGTGCTGCATCTGGCGCGGCGCAATGCGACCGTGCCGCTGGTGCAGCGTCGGCTCACCGCCGAGGGCCTGTTCGACCGGGTGCCGCTGGCGGGTGCGTTCCAGGCCATCTCCGACGAGATCGCGGCGGCCAGCGAACGGCGGCTGGTGGGGGCCAAGGAGCTGCTGCGGCGGTTCGACACGGCCGGTATTCGCTGCGTCGTGCTCAAGGGCATGCTGTTCGCGTCCGAGGTCTACGGCGACCCGTACTACAAGCGCATGAACGATATCGACATTCTGCTCGATATCGAGCAGGTCGACGCCGCCGTCGAGATCTACCGGGATCTCGGCATGTTCAGCGTCTCGGAACTGCTGGGCAAGGAACCCCGGGTGCGCGAGCGGCGTTCGCACCATCTGCCGTCGTTCGTCTCCCGCGACGGCGCGCTGGTGGTGGGCACCCACTGGGGGCTCATCACGCCGCTCGCGCCGTACGCCATCGACTACGCCGCCATCTGGAAGCGGGTGCGGCCCATCGACTTCCACGGTGTCCCGGCCTGGGCCATGGCGCACGAGGACAATCTGCACCACCTGTGCGTCCACCTGCCGTACTACAAGACCGGGGTGCGCGAGCTCGCCGACATCTGGAATCTGGTGCGCCACGCGGGCGACAACCTGGACTACGGCCTGGTGCGGGCGGCGGTCACCGCCGCCGGATCGCACAATCTCGTCTATCACGCGCTGTCGCTGACCCAGCGGCTCGTGCCGGACGAGCGGATCGCCGCGCTGGTGGCGTGGACGCGCCCGCACACCGACCGCTTCTACCGCTACGACGTCGACCGCAAGACCCGCGACATCCACACGCTGCTGCGCAGCCGGTCCACGCACACCGCCACCATCGAGAAGGCGTATCTGGAGTTCAACGCCACCCAGGCGCTGGGGGAGAAGGTGGCCCGGTTCGCGGCGCTGTGGCGCAATCTGCTGCTCGTGCCCGGTGACGAGGCGGCGCGGATGAGTTCGCTGCGCACCGACAACCCGCTGTCGCGGGCCGGGGCGCGGGTGGCCGCGCCCTACCGGCTCACCCGGGTGTTCCAGCGCGACCTGGGTCGATGGCTGTTTCCGGCCGCGCTGGCCAAGACCGTCGCCGATCTCGGGGTCAGCGCCGCGCGCACGGTGCGCGGATCCACCGGCGACACCGTCGATCTGGCCGCGTTCGCCGCTCGGGTGGGTATGACCCCCGCACAGCTGCGGGCGGTCGCGGACAGTCAGGAGTGAGCATGCCGCTACCGGGACGCCCGGGGGTGACCACGGTGCTGTGGGATCTGGACGGCACCCTGGTCGGGCTGCGGCAGCGGACCTTCGGAGTGCTCATGCCGTTGGTGGCCGCCGCCGCCTTCCGAGATGTGCTGCCGCCGCACCGATTTCTGCCCATGCTGCGCGCCACCCTGGATCAGGTGCGGCGCAACGACGGTGAGCTCACCAACCACGAGCTGCTGGTGCGGTTGCTCGCCGAGCGGGCGGCCGTCTCGGTTCCCGAGGCCGACCGCCGATTCCGTGCCCTGGCCGCCACCGGGCTGCCCCGGCTGCGGCGCTGCTTCCGTCCGGTACCGGCGGCACGGGTACTGGTGGACCTGCTCGCCGAGCGCGGGGTGACGCAGGTGGTGGCGACCAACCCACTGTGGCCGCGCAGCACGGCGGAGAACCGATTGCGCTGGGGCGGAATTGATCCCGTCGTCTTCACGCACATATGCAGTGGCGAGACCATGCGCCGGGCCAAACCCCGCGTCGAGTACTACGCCGAACTGCTGGAGCTGCTCGGTGTCACCGGTGAGCAGTGCGTCATGGTGGGCAACGACCCGGTCAAGGATCCGCCCGCCACCGCACTCGGCATTCCCGTGTACCTGCTGCACGGCGGCACCGACAACGAACTCGTCACCGGCGGCGACTGGCACGGTCTCGCCGATTGGCTCGGACTACCGGAGGACTCGTGTTTCTCGTCGTGAATCCCACCGCCAAGGGCGGAGCCGCCACCCGATGGCCGCAGGTGCGCCAGGTGCTGCTCGAGCGTCGACCCGATATCGACATGGCCGCACCGGATTCGGCGGCCGAGGCGGAGAGGGCGGTGCGCGCCGCCGTCGACGCCGGGCACGACGCGGTGATCGCCGCGGGCGGGGACGGCACGGTCGGGCTGGTGCTCAACGCGCTCATGGACCCGGCCGTCGACCGGCCGCGCGATCCCCGTATCGCGCTGGGGGCCATCGGGTTGGGCAGTTCCAACGATTTTCACAAACCCGCCGCCGCGGACCGGATGCTGGCCGGGGTGCCCGCGCGCACCGACCTCGGGCGGGCGCGCGGCATGGATGTCGGCAAGGCCACCATGCTGCTGCCGGACGGCACCCGCCGGATCCGCTACTTCCTGCTCAACGCCAGTATGGGCCTGGTCGCGGCGGGCAACCACCATTTCAATGCGGCGGGCGGGCTCACCGCGTGGCTCAAACCACGCAACACCGACGCGGCCATCGCCTACACCGCGCTGCGTACGATCGCCACCTTCGACCCGCTGCGCGTGGATATCCGGGGCGAGGGGTGGCGACAGCACGCGCCCGTCACCACCGTGAGCGTGCTCAAGTCCGTGCACTTCGCCGGTGGAATGCGCTACGACACAGGCGTAACCGCCGATGACGGGCGGTTCGACGTGAACATCTGGTCGGCGGCCTCCCGGCCCGCCGTACTGCGCCTCATCGCGGGTCTGTACCGCGGGCGCTTCCGCGCTTCCGCCCTGGCGCGCTGCGAACGGTCGGCCCGGGTGGATCTGCGTCCCGAATATCCCAGCCCGCTCGAACTCGACGGCGAGATCACCGTCGTGGAGGGCGCAACCCTCGAGGTGCTGCCTCGGGCGCTGCTGGTGTGCGCCTGAACGGGAGTCGCCAGCGGGCGCTTCGACAGCCGCCCAGTCGAACAGAAGGAGTACGAGCGATATGAAAGAACAACCCGGCGTGGTGCTCATCACCGGCGCGGGCTCGGGCATCGGCCTGGCCACCGGGAAACTGCTGTCCGAGTGCGGCTTCCGCGTCGTGGGCGCGGATGTCGCGGTGCCCGAGCGGTCGCCGTTCCCGATCGCGGCCGTCGACGTGCGCGACGAGGAGGCGGTGCGGCTGTGGGTGGACGACGCCGTGGAACGGCACCGCACCGTGCGCGCGGTGATCACCTGCGCCGGATACGGACTCGCCGGGGCGGTGGAGGAGACCACCCCGGCCGAGGCCGCGGCCCTGCTGGATGTGAACGCCATCGGCACCGCGCGGGTGGCGCGGGCGGTCCTGCCGGCGCTGCGCCGGCAGGGCAGCGGCCGGATCGTGGTGGTGGGTTCCGGCGCGGCCGGTGTCGCGCAGCCGTTCGGTGGGTGGTACTCGGCCAGTAAGGCGGCGGTGGAGAAACTCGGCGAGGCACTGCGCATGGAGGCCGCGCCATTCGGAATCGAGGTGGTGACGCTGATTCCCGGATGGACCCGCACCGGCATTCTCGCCGCGGCGCGGCGCGGCGGTGACGAGTTGAGCGTGTACCGTGCCGTCAGCGCCGAAGTGGCCCGCCGCAATGCCGAACACTTGGCGAACGGTCAGGATCCGGAGGTGGTGGCCGCAGCCGTGCTGCGCGCCCTGACCCGGCGGCACCCGCGCGCCGTGTACCGGGTGGGCCGGGACGTGCGGTCCTCGTTCTGGGCGCGCCGACTGCTGCCCGCGGGCCTGTACGCGCGACTGGTGCGCGACTACTACGGGCTGACCGGGACCGGTGCCGATCACTCCGCGATCGCCGCGCTGCCGCCGTTCGTCCATCCGATCACCCGGCAACCGCTGCGTGAGGACGACACCGGCGCACTGGTCACCGCCGCGGGCGAGGTCGGCCTGCGCCCGGTCGACACCCGCCTGCGGCTCTACGCCGACGCCACCGCCGACACCTACACCGGCCGCGAAATCGCCAGTGAGAAGGTGCGGTTCGCCTACCGCATTTACTCCAAGGCGTATCCGATCGTGGCCACGCTGGTGTTCTGGATCGTCTGGAGCGGCAAACTCGGCGTACTCGGGCGCTTCTACGGCGGACAGCTGGCGGCCGCCGCCGAGCGGGGCGCGGCCTTCGTGGATATCGGCGTCGGCGACGGCAGCCTCACCACCTTCGCCATCCGCTCAGCGAAGGTGCGCACGCTGCCGCCGCTGCTGTTCGTGGACCTGTCCCCGGATATGTTGCGCAAGAACGCCAAACGTTTCCGCCGGGTGCCCGGGGCGGTGTCGCTGATCCAGGACGTGAACACGCTCGGGTTGGAACCGGGCTCGGTGCGGGCCCTGGGCTGCTACGGTGCGCTGCATGTCTTCCCGGAGCCGCAGCTCGCGCTGAAGCATATGGCCGCGCTGCTGGCCGACGACGGGGAACTGTCGCTGTCGGTGCTGACCAGTCCCGGGGTGCCCTGGAAGGACCGGCTCATCGAGCGGTTCGTCGGAACCAACACCATCACCAGCAATTTCACCGCCGACCAGGTGCTGGAGCTGGTCGCCGGGGCCGGACTGGAACCGGTGCAGACCATTCGCAACGGACATCAGCTGCTGCTGCGGGTGCGCCCCGCGACGGAAGCGGCCCCGGCATGACGGCGCTGCTGGAGCTGAGCGCGGTGTCGAAGTCGTACCTGCGCGGTGAGGAGCGGGTGCACGCGCTGCGCGACCTGGACCTCACGGTGTCGGCGGGGGAGTTCGTGATCGTCACCGGCCCGTCCGGCGCGGGCAAATCCACGCTGCTGCATGTGGCGGGCGGGCTCGACGCACCCGACAGCGGCACCGTCACCGTGCGGGGGGAGGACATCTGGGCGTTGAGCGCCACCGCGCGCTCGGCCTTCCGCCGCCGCAGCCTCGGCTTCGTCTTCCAGTTCTTCAATCTGGTGCCCATGCTCGACGCGGTCGAGAACGTCTCGCTACCACTGGTTCTCGACGGCGTCCCGGCGCGTACCGCGGATGCCCGCGCCCGGGAACTGCTGGAGCGGGTGGGTCTGGGAGACCGTGCCCGGCACCGGCCCGGTGAGCTGTCCGGCGGTCAGATGCAGCGGGTGTCGGTGGCGCGGGCCATGGTGGCGCGGCCCGCGCTGCTGCTGGCCGACGAACCGACCGGCAATCTCGACTCCACATCCTCCGACGCGGTGCTGTCGCTGCTGCGCGAACTCGCCGAGGAGAACGACACCGCCGTCATCGTGGTCACCCATGATCCGGCGGCCTCGCCCTACGGCACCCGCCATATCGGCCTGGTGGACGGGCGGGCCGACGAGCGGGCGCTGGAGCCGGACCGGTGAGGCGGGTCGGGGCGGGCTGGGCCCGCTTCCGCCGGGTCCATCTCACCGCGCTGCTCTTCGACTGGCGCAGAACGATTTCCAGCGTCATAGGGGTGGCGCTCGGGGTCACGCTGGTGCTCGGAATGGTGCAGTTGCAGCGTGAAGTGACCCGGCCCTTCGACGCCTTCGGACCGTCGCTCACCGCCTACGCCGGGGATCGCGCCATCCAGGTGACACCCGCCGTCGCCGGGCGGCTGCCGGTGGCGGTGGTGCAGCGGCTGCGTTCGGAGATCCCGGAGGCGGAGGCCGTGGTGCCGTTCGTCGCGGGCATGGCACCGCTCGAGGTGGGCGGTACGCGGCACGGATTCTTCGTCATGGGTGCGCCGTGCACCATCGAGCTGCTGGTGGGGCCGTTCGACTGCGAGCAGCGAGCGCGCACCGAACGCCCCGCCGACGGGCCCGGAGTGCCGTTCGAGATACCCGCCGTGGTCGCCGACCGGCTCGGACTGCGCCTCGGCGACGAGGTGCGCATTCCCGGCCAGCCCGCGGGGAGCGCACACCTGGGCTGGACCTTTCCCGAATACGATCGGGTGGCGGGCATCAACGGTGGCCATGTGCTCTTCGCCCCCGACACCGACAGCGCCGCGGATCTGCTGGGCGGCAGCGGATTCGTGACGGCGGCGTTCGTGCTGCCCGCGCCGGGTGCGGATATCGCCGCCGACGTGGACCGCATCGTGGCGGACGTGGCCACCGCGGGACCGCCGCGGCCACAGCTCCCGGTGGTCTACGCGGGCGCGAAGCAGAGCCTGAACCTCACGGCGCTGAGCGGGATCCTGGTGGGAATCCTCATCGCGGTCAATACGATTCTGCTCAGCATCGAGGAGCGCCGAGCGGTGATGGGCACCATCGGCGCGATCGGTGCGACGCCGCGCTCGCTGCTGGCCGGGTTCCTCGGCGAGGGCGCGGTCATCGGGGCGATCGGCGGACTTGTGGCCGTGCCCAGCGGATATCTGCTGGGCGACTTCCTCATCGACCGTTTCGGCCGCACCATGCTCGACGGTTCCGGGGCCGAGATCGCCGTCGGATGGAGTCTCGGGCTGATCGGCCTCGGCCTCGGCGCGGGCGTGCTGTGCGGGGTGCTGGCCATGGCCGGACCGGCCTGGCGACTGGTCCGCGACGGGCCGCTGGCGGCCATGTCGAGCTTCGGCGTGGTGCGCGGCGGTCGCCGGATTCGGTTGTGGGTGCTCATCCTCGGCCTGATCACCATCGCGGGTGCGGTGGCCCTGCTGGAACGCTTCCAACGCGGCCTGGTGGACCTGAATCTGGGCAGCAGCGGGCTGTTCCTCGGACTGGCCGGGGTCGCGGCCGTCACCCTCTGGGCCACACCGCGCATCGCCACCGGCCTGACCGGCCTGCTGGCCCGCCGCCACCCGCGCACCGGACGGCTCGTGGCCGCCGACATCCGCCGCTACGCCACCCTGTTCGCCACCACGGTCGCCGTCATGACCGTGGGCACCAGCCTGGCGGTCGGCTCCGCCAGCGTGCAGCGGCTGGCGGCCGATCAAGTGGCCGAGCAGAAGGCGCAGCGGCTTTCCGACGCCCTCGTCATCGCGCCGCAGGCCATCCTGGACCAGCGGCGCGGACGCATAGCGCCCGCCACCTTCGAGCTGATCCAACGGGCCGCCGGCGGGCGGGAGACCACCTCCCGGTGGACGGCCATGATCCCGTCCACCACCGAACCGCGCATCGTGGTCGGGGTGGACCCGGGCGGCTGGTACGCCGAGGCCGCGGTCGACACCGTCACCGACGCTCGAGCGCTGTGGCGTGGCATGGGCGCGGGGGAGATCGGACTGAGCGAAGTAGCGGCCGGACATCTCGGCGTCGGCGTCGGCGACACCGTGACGCTGCCGACACCGCAGGGGCGCAAGGAATTCCGGGTGGCGGGACTGTTCCGGCCGCGCGTCGTCAACGACTCCACACTCGGCGATATCGTGCTGGTCTCGGCGGCCACGGCCGAACGGGACTGGGCGGCGGTACGGGACCAGGTGGTCGTCCGATACGACTCCGCCGCCGACGCGGCCGCCCACCGCGAGGACTACCTCGCACTGGATGCGGGGCTGTCGGTCTACGACGACGACACCTGGCGCGCAACCGGTGAACGCGCCATCACCCGCTTCTTCGAACCGTTCACCATCAGCGGCTACGTCATGATGATCACGGCGGGCATCAGCGTGCTCAATGTGTTCGTCCTCGCCCTGGTGCAGCGGCGACGCGAGCGCGCGGTCCTGCGGGCCATCGGCAGCACCGTGGGCACCGAGCGCGCCGTGGTGCTGGCGCAGGCGGCGCTGCTGGCCGGGCTGACCGTCGCCTTCGCCACCGCCGGGGGGCTGGGCCTGATCCAGCTCCAGGCCACCGCGTCTCCGGTGTTCTACGGCTTCCAACTCGCCTGGGGCGTCGTCGCCGGACCGCTGCTCGTGACCGCGGGGGCGGTGCTCGCCCTGGTGGCCCTGGCCAGCCTCTATCCGGCCTATCGGGCCGGACGGTTGGAGGCCGCGGAGGTACTGCGCTCGGAATGACAGCGGCGGAAGGCCGCCGCCCCCACCGCGTTCGGATCGGTGATGTGCCCGAGGAACAGTCGGGCGGTGGGGGTGGGGGTGCGGGTGGTGACCGCATGCCACGGGCGGTCGAGGGGAGTGCCCTCGACCGCCAGCAGTTGCAGTGAGCCCTCGGCCAGGTCGCCGTCGATGGCATCGCTGTGAATCAGGGTGATGCCCAACCCTTCTCGTGCCGCCGCCAGCACCGCGCCGTGCGTGCCCAGGGTGAGGGTGGGCGGCGCGATCTCCAGGCGGTCCAGCAGTGCCAGGGTGGTGTCGCGGGTGCCGGATCCCTTGCCGCGCAACAGCCAGGTCGCGGTGGCCGGGTCGGGGAACTGTCCCGGCGCGCCCACCACTACCAGGCGGCTCGGGCGCAGCGCTCGGGTGATCAGCCCGCCGTCGCTGGGCGGCCTGCCCGCGATGACGAGATCCGTTTCGTGATGGGTCAATTCGAGGAACAGCACATCGCGCGGGTGGATCGACAAGCCCACCTCGACATCCGGATAACGCGTGCGGAACGACGCCAGCAGCCGCAGCAGCACGTACTCCCCGGCGGTGGCGACCACCCCGATGCGCAGCCGACCGGTCTCGGCTCGCTGCACCGCCGCATGCGCCTCGTTCATCAGGCCCAGAATGCTGCGGCAGTAATCGGCGTAGATGCGGCCCGCCTCGGTGAGGGCGATGCCGCGACCGGATTTGGCGATGAGTTTCGCCCCCAACTGCTTTTCGATGTGCGCGACGGCGGCCGATGCGGCGGCCTCGGTGATGTGCAGCTGCGCGGCCGCGCGGCGAATACTGCTGTGCCGCGCAACGGCCAGAAAGGTTTCCATCCGCACCGCACTGACCGTACCCATCGTCAGACGGTAGCAAACTCGACGAAATAGTTGAGCGAGACGAGAAACAATCGAATTGTTTGTCGATAACGCCGCCGTCATCCTGGAATTCGCAAGTCGACCACCGGCGCGAGCAGGAGGAACAATGGCTGACACACCAGAACGTGACCGGTGGGATCCGGGCGTGCAGTCCTATGCGTCGATGGGATACTACGCTCCCGACTATCAGCCCAAGGATACCGACGTGCTGGCCGTCTTCCGGGTGACCCCGCAGCAGGGCGTCGATCCCGTCGAGGCGTCCGCCGCCGTCGCGGGCGAATCCTCCACCGCCACCTGGACGGTGGTGTGGACCGACCGGTTGACCGCGCACGACCGGTACCGCGGCAAGTGCTACCGCGTCGACGAGGTGCCCGGCCGTCCCGGCGAGTACTTCGCCTATGTGGCCTACGATCTCGATCTCTTCGAGGAGGGGTCGATCACCAATCTCACCTCCTCGGTGATCGGCAATGTTTTCGGCTTCAAACCGCTCAAGGCATTGCGGCTGGAGGATATGCGCATTCCGGTGGCCTATGTCAAGACCTTTCAGGGTCCGGCGCACGGAATCGTTATGGAACGGGAGTATCTCAACAAATACGGGCGGCCACTGCTCGGCGCCACCGTGAAACCGAAACTCGGACTCTCCGCCCGCAACTACGGACGTGTGGTATACGAGGCATGCAAGGGCGGTCTCGATTTCACCAAGGACGACGAGAACATCAACTCGCAGCCGTTCATGCGGTGGCGGGATCGCTATCTGTTCGCCATGGAGGGCGTCAACCGCGCCATCGCCGAAACCGGGGAACTCAAGGGGCACTACCTCAATGTGACCGCCGCGGACATGGAGGACATGTACGAGCGGGCCGAGTTCGCCAAATCCCTGGGCAGCGTGATCATCATGATGGACCTGACCGTGGGGTACACCGCCATGCAGTCCATGGCCAAATGGGCACGCCGCAATGGGATGCTGCTGCACCTGCACCGCGCCGGACACTCCACGTTCACCAGGCAGAAGACCCACGGCGTGAGCTTCCGGGTGCTGGCCAAGTGGTGCCGCCTCATCGGTGTGGACCATGTGCACGCGGGCACCGTCGTCGGCAAGCTCGAGGGTGATCCGCACACGGTGCGGGGCTTCTACGACACCCTGCGCGACAACTACATTCCGGCCAACCCCACCAACGGCATCTTCTTCGACCAGGATTGGGCCAGCCTGCCCGGCGTCATGCCGGTGGCCTCCGGCGGCATCCACGCGGGGCAGATGCACCAGTTGCTGGACCTGTTCGGCGACGACGTGATCCTCCAGTTCGGCGGCGGCACCATCGGACACCCGTTCGGCATCGCCGCGGGCGCGGAGGCCAACCGGGTCGCGCTGGAGGCGGTCGTGAAGGCGCGCAACGAAGGTCGCGACCTGCTCAAGGAGGGACCGGACGTGCTGCGCCAGGCGGCCGAGCACTGCCGTCCGCTCGAGGTGGCGCTGGCCACCTGGGGTGATGTCACCTTCGACTACACCTCCACCGACGCGCCCGACGCCGTGCCCACGGCCAGCCGCTGACCGCTCGACGACAAGGAGTCGCAATGTATCTGCGTCAGGGCACCTTCTCCCATCTGCCCGAACTCAGCGATGCCGATATCGCCGCCCAGGTGCGCTACGCCCTGCTCGAGAACTGGCCGGTATCCATCGAGTACACCGACGATCCTCATCCCCGCAACAGCTACTGGGAGATGTGGGGGCTGCCGCTGTTCGATCTCGACGAACCCGACGGAGTGCTCGCGGAGATCAACGCCTGCCGGGCCACCTTCCCGCGCCACTACATCCGGGTCAACGCCTATGACGCGAGCTACGGGCGGCAGACCACCGCCCTGAGCTTCCTGGTGCAGCGCCCGCCCAGCGAGCCGGGATTCCGGCTCGACCGCGCCGAAGGCCGGGATAGGTTGCAGCGCTATGGTTTTCATGCCTATGCCACCGAGGTCCCACCCGGTGACCGGTATCGAGACTGACCGTACTACCCTGCGGGAGGCCGATTGTGAGTACAGATCGCCACACGGCGCCGCCCGTTCGGAAGCCTGCATCCGAACGTCCGGCGACCGGGTTTCAGATGCACCGTCCCGGGGTCACGAGCCCCGGCCCGATGCGCGGTTCGGCCGCGCCGGATCCTCGATCCGAGGATCCGGCGGCCGACCACCTGCTCGCCGACGACGCCGTGCTCGACCTGTCCACCGATATCGCGGGCAAGGACGTCGAAGACACCCTGGCTCGGCTGGACGCCGAACTCATCGGCCTCGCCAATGTCAAACTCCGGGTACGCGAGATCGCGTCACTGCTGCTGATCGACCGGGCTCGTGAGCGCTTCGGCCTCTGGGCGACCCGGCCCACCATGCACATGAGCTTCACCGGCGGGCCGGGCACCGGTAAGACCACCGTCGCACTGCGCATGGCCGAGATGTTGCACGCGCTGGGCTATATCCGGAAACCCAAGGTGCACACCGTCACCCGCGACGATCTGGTCGGCCAGTTCATCGGGCACACCGCGCCCAAGACCAAGGAGGCGCTCGCCAAGGCCGCCGGGGGCGTGCTGTTCATCGACGAGGCGTACTACCTGTTCCGGCCGGAGAACGAGCGCGACTACGGCCAGGAGGTCATCGAGATCCTGTTGCAGGAGATGGAGAACGAGCGCAACACCCTCGTCGTCATCTTCGCGGGTTACCCGGACCGGATGGAGACCTTCTTCTCCGCCAATCCCGGCCTGTCCTCCCGGGTGGCCCACCACATCGAGTTCCCGGACTACACCCACGCGGAACTGCTGAGCATCGCCCAGCTCATGGTGCGACAGGAGAACTTCCGCTTCGACGAGCTCGCCGTGGCCGCGTTCTCGCGCTACCTCGAATTACGGATGGCGCGCCCGCGTTTCGCCAATGCCCGCAGCGTGCGCAATGCCCTGGACCGCTGCCGCCTGCGCCAGGCCAAGCGGCTGGTCGAACTGCACCGTCCGGTCGGCCGGGACGACCTGATCACCCTCATCGACAGTGACGTCTACGGCAGCAGTGTATTCGCGGACGCCCCGCAGGAAGGGCCGTCCCCGTGATGAAATGAGAGGGCCCGTGCCCGAAGGACTGAAAACCCTCACCCGCTACACCATCGAGCAGGAGCACCGGCATCCCGGATCCTCCGGGGAATTCTCGGCCCTGGTGAATGTGCTGGCCACGGCAACCAAAATCATCGCCAATCGGGTCACGCGAGGTGCCATCGTGGGCTCACTCGGGGCCGCCGACGCCGACAATCTGCCGCTCACGGTGCACCGCAAGATGGACGCCATCGCCCACGACGTGATGGTGGCCGAGACGCAGTGGACCGGGCCACTGGCCGCGCTGGTCTCCGAGCAGCTCAGCGGAGTGCACACGGTGCCCAGCGAAGTGCGGCGCGGCAAGTACCTGCTGGCCTTCGATCCACTCGACGGGTCCAGCAATATCGATGTGAACCTGCCCGTCGGAACCATATTCAGCGTGCTGCGCGCCCCCGAGGACGGGCGCGAACCGACGGCCGCGGACTTCCTGCAACCCGGCGCACAGCAGGTGTGCGCCGGGTTCACCCTGTACGGGCCCGCCACCATGCTGGTGCTCACCACCGGCGACGGGGTGGACGGATTCACCCTGGACCGGGAGATCGGCGCGTTCGTGCTCACCCATCCGCGCATGCGCATTCCCGACGACACCGCCGGATTCGCCATCAACGCCTCCAACGAGCGGTTCTGGGAGCGGCCGGTACGCCGTTACGTGCACGAATGCCTGGAAGGCGTGGACGGGCCGCGCGGACGCGACTTCAATATGCGGTGGGTGGCCTCACTGGTCGCCGACATCTTCCACATCCTCACCCGCGGCGGGGTGTACCTGTACCCGCGCGACACCCGCAAGCGGCCGCCGCGGGTCTCGCTGCTGTACGGCGCCAACCCGATCGCTTTCGTCGTCGAACAGGCCGGAGGCCGGGCGACCACGGGCGATGCACGGGTGCTCGAGGTGCGGCCGGAAGAGCTGCACCAGCGCATCCCGTTCATCTTCGGCTCCCGCAACGAGGTCGAGCGCATCGAGCGCTACCACCGCGAACCCGAGGAGGGGCCGTCCTTCGACGCCTCGCTGTTCGGCACACGCTCGCTGTTCCGGTCGGCGGGCCGCTGACCGGGCCGCTCCATCGGGGTCAATTCCGTTGTCCGGCAATCGAGGAGGTTCCATGTCGGTCAAACATCCCGTGGTCGCGATCACCGGGTCGTCCGGTGCCGGGACGACCAGCGTCACGCGGACGTTCCAGGAGATATTCCGCCGGGAGGGGATCAACGCGGTGATCGTGGAGGGGGACTCGTTCCACCGCTACGACCGCAACGAGATGCGCATGGCCATGGCCGAGGCCGAACAGCAGCGGAATCTGTCCTTCTCGCACTTCGGGCCGGAAGCGAACCTGCTCGCCGAGCTGGAGGCGCTGTTCCGCGATTACGGGGAGACCGGCGTCGGCATGGTGCGCCGCTATCTGCACGACGAGAACGAGGCCAAACCCTACGGGCAGCCGCCGGGCACCTTCACCCCGTGGGAGGAACTGTCGCCCGGCAGCGACCTGCTGTTCTACGAGGGCCTGCACGGGGCGGCCGTCACCGACACCCTCGATGTCGCCCGGTACACGGACCTGCTGGTGGGCGTGGTGCCCATCGTGAATCTGGAATGGATTCAGAAGGTGCACCGCGACAAGACCGAACGCGGGTACTCCAGCGAAGCCATCATCGACACCATCCTGCGACGCATGCCCGACTACGTGAAGTACATCTGTCCCCAGTTCTCCCGGACCTACGTGAACTTCCAGCGGGTGCCGACCGTGGACACCTCGAATCCGTTCACCGCGCGCACGATACCCACCGCCGACGAGAGCTTCGTGGTGATCCGCTTCGCCGACCCCAAAGTGATCGACTTCCCGTATCTGCTGTCCATGCTGCACGATTCGTTCATGTCGCGGCCGAACTGCATCGTGGTGCCGGGCGGCAAGATGGATCTGGCCATGCAGCTCATCTTCACCCCGCTCATCCTGCGGCTGATGGACAAGCGGCCCAAGCGATCCCGGTAGGTCCCGGCACTCGATGCACGATCGCACGGCGTGCGTCAGGTCTGGCGCACGGTGACGCCCAGGTCCGCGCAGGCGCGGGCCGCGCTCTCCAGCGCACCCTCGATCCAGGCACGGCCGCGGGTGGAGGTGCCGTCTCCGGCGAAGACGACCCGGCCGTCCATTTCCGGTGTGCGGGTGTCGGGTCCGATCTCCACGGCCTGACCGGGCAGGTACACCGCGGCCTCACCGCCCGCCCAGCGGTCCTGCGCCCACGAGTGCGAGGCGTAACCGCCGGTCCAGGCCGCGCGGACTTGGTCGCCGTAGCGCTCGACGAGGTGGTCCAGACATTCGGCGGCGCGGTGCCGCGGGGTCAACGCGTCCCAGGCGCGGGCGTCGTCGGACCAGGTGTAGGAGGCGATGACGACGCCGCCGTCGCCGACCGGATGCGACGGGTACACCGTGACCCGTGGCGCGGTATCGGTGACATCCACCCCGCCGTGTCCTTCCCACCAGCGGGTGGAGAACTCCAGGAAGGTCTTGGTGGCGGCGTCGTGGTGCAGTTCGGCGATGGCGCGCTGCTTGCCGTAGGACAGATGCGGACGGAAGGTCAGATGCCGCAGCAGCGAGAACGGTGCGGTGACCACCACGCGGTCGGCCTCGAGCACGGCCGCGTCCGGTCCGTGGGTCACGCGCACGCGGGCGTCGCCACCGTCGATGGCGGTGACCTCCGCGCCGGTGCGCAGGTCCACCCCGGCCGCCACCGCCGCGAAACCCAGCTCCGAGGTCAGCCGATCGGTGCCGTCCACCACTTCGACGAGTTCGGTGCCCGGCTTCAGATAGGTCGCGGTCATCATGTTGTGGGTCAGGCTCAGACCCATGCGCGCGGTCAGGCCCTCGGTGGATCCCACGTAGTCGATCTGGTTGTCGGTCAACCCCCGCGCGGTGAGCCAATCCCGCAGCGACAGTTCGTCGTAGCGGGCCAGGAAGCGGGTCCAGTCCTCGACATCGGATCCGGCGTCGATGCGCGCCGCCGTCAGCGCGTCGTCGAGCAGGGCGCGTCCGGGGACCGCGTCCAGGCCGAAGACCGCGGCGATGGTGGCGGGATCCCGATCGTATTCCGCCCGGGTCGACAGCCGCCCGCCCGCCTGCACCGTGCGCTCGGGGTGGCCGAGCAGGAACGGCCGCGTGGGCAACTCCAGCCGACGCAGCATGCCGATGGTCAGGGCATGCGTGGTGGGAATGCGCATGGCACCCGCTTCGGCGTGACCGCCGGTGCGGGCGAATTCGTCGCGCAGCGTGCGGATGCGGCCGCCGATGCGGTCCGAACCCTCCAGCACCACGACCCGGTGACCGGCCTGGGCCAGCACCCAGGCCGAGGCCAGACCGGCGACGCCCGCGCCCACGACCGCGATATCGAGGGGCTGCGCTGCCGGTTCCGGGCCGCCGCCGTGGAGCAGATGACCGTAGCGGGTCCGCAGATTCGCGCCCGACTCGTCCACTCCCAGGATGTCCCGCGCCACCAGCCGCGCCCGACCCAGCCGGGCGTCGGTGATTCTGGTCGGGGCCAATAGCACCGCATCGCGCTCCCGCCCCGCGATGGTGGCACCGAGCACGCTGCCGAGCGCCAGGCTCACACCGCCGACAGCGGTGGTACGCAACAGATCTCGCCGTCGAATGATCACAACGTACACCTCCGAACATCGGCCGGCGGCCGTCCCACGAGGAATACGGCCGCCGGAATGGACGTGACAATGCTGATTGCTAGAGTTCGCGGGGAAGTCCCTTGGCGTCGCTCTTCACCTGGAACGCGGAGATGATCTCCATGATGCCGATGGCGATGAGCCAGCAGCCCACCACCAGCGTCAGTGCGCTGATCGACGCGAACGGCACCGCGATGAGCCAGCCGCCGGCGATGGCGAGCAGGATGCCGAAGAAGATCGACCAGCCTCGACCCGGCATGCCCTCCGCCGCGATCGCCGTGACCAGCACGGTGACGCCGCGGAATATCCAGCCGATGCCGATCCAGATGGCCAGCAGCCAGATCGCGTTCAGTTCATCGCGGAAACAGAAGAAGCCCAGAATGAACGACAGAATGGCGCTGATGAACGCCAGAATGCGCATCCCGGTGCTGATATGCCCGCCGAAGGCGGCGATGAGCTGGAAAATACCGGAGACGATCAGATAAATACCGAAGAGGACACCCGCGACCACCAGGGTTTTCCCGGGCCAGACGAGGATGATGATACCGAGCGCCACCGAGAGAACGCCGGTGACCAGAATCCACTGCCAGGCACTGCGGGCCAGCATAGTGAGCGGCCCTTCCGACACTTCCTCTTTGCTGGTTGTCATGGCGACAGAATAAGCACAGGTGAGGTCATTGGCGGGGAGGTTGCCTTGTGTTGTAAGACCGTTGTGACCGGGAGCCACGCCCCTTCTGCGGTAGAGTAACTGAAGTTAACCGGGATTCTCATTGTTCCCGGCAGGACCGAAGAAGGAGCAGTCATGACCTCGGCCGTCATCGTCGACGCTGTCCGCACCCCGTCCGGCAAGGGCAAACCCGGTGGTGGCCTCTCGGATATCGCCCCGGCCACCCTGCTGGCGGGCGTGTTGGAAAGCCTCGTCGAGCGCACCGGAATCGATCCGGCACTGATCGACGATGTGATCGGCGGTTGCGTCACGCAGTCGGGTGAGCAAGCGGGCAATATCTCCCGCATCGCACTACTCGCGGCCGGGTTCCCGGAATCGGTGCCCGCCACCACCGTGGACCGGCAGTGCGGGTCCAGTCAGCAGGCCGCGCATTTCGCCGCCCAGGGCGTGCTGGCCGGTGCCTACGACATCGCCATCGCCTGCGGCGTGGAATCCATGTCGCGGGTGCGAATGTTCTCCAATACCCAGGGTGTCGACATCTACGCGCCCATCGCCGGGCGGTATCCGGAAGGGCTCGTACAGCAGGGTATTTCGGCCGAGGTCATCGCCGCCCGCTGGAAGCTGAACCGGGCCGCCCTGGACGAATTCGCCGCCCGCTCACACCGGCTGGCCGCCGAGACCGCCGCCGCCGGCGGCTTCGACCGGGAACTCGTCGCGGCCGGAACGCTCACCGCCGACGAGACCATCCGGGCCACCACCACGCCCGAGGGGCTGGCCGGACTGCGGCCCGCATTCGTCGACGAGCGGTATCGGGCGCGGTTCCCGGAGATCGAATGGTCGATCACACCCGGCAATTCGTCGCCGCTCACCGACGGGGCGTCGGCCACGCTCATCATGAGCGAGGAGAAGGCGAACACACTCGGCCTCACCCCGCGCGCCCGCTTCCACTCCTTCGCCGTGGCCGGGGACGATCCGCTGCTCATGCTGACCGCGGTCGTGCCCGCCACCCGCAAGGCGCTCGGCAAGGCGGGCCTGAGCATCGACGATATCGACGTCTACGAGGTCAACGAGGCGTTCGCGCCGGTGCCGCTGGTGTGGGCGCACGAACTGGGCGCGGACCCGGCCAAGCTGAATCCGCGCGGCGGTGCGATCGCGCTCGGGCACCCGCTGGGCGCCTCCGGCACCCGGATCCTGGCCACCATGCTCAACCACCTGGAGCAGACCGGCGGTCGCTACGGCCTGATGACCATGTGCGAGGCGGGCGGGCTGGCCAACGCCACCGTCGTGGAACGCCTCTGAGCGCTCCCGCAGCGGAGTCCATCTGGGTGTCGGTCGATCGCCGTAGGGTGAGAGCCGCTTCATCGGTGGTAGGAGGGCGAGCGGTGCGGGTGTCGTGGGATCAGGTGTTCGCGTGGCGGATGCGGCGGCAGTTCGTCGATCCGCGCGGCGAGGTCGGGGTCGTGGAGATCGCGCGGCGGCTGTGCGGGGTGCAGGCGCAGGTCACCTCCGCGGCCGAGACCGCGGTGGCGGTGCGGCGGTCGACGGGGGAGCCGGGCGCGGTGGTGCGGGCGCTGGACGAGGGCACGCTGGTGAAGACGTGGGCCATGCGGGGCACCCTGCACGCGCTGCCGCCCGGGTCGGCGGCGGCCGTGCTGTCGCTGATGGCGTCCGCGCGGACCTGGGAGAAAGCGTCCTGGCAGAAGGCTTTCGGGGCCACACCCGACGACGTGGCGGCGCTGGTGGAGGCCGTCTCCGGGATTCTCGACGGGGCGGTGCTGACCCGCGAGGAACTGGTCGCGGCGCTCACCGCGCAGCGGCGGTTCCAGTCCATGGTGGCCGAGCTGCGCTCGGGATGGGGTGCGCTGCTCAAACCGCTGGCCTGGCAGGGCGCGCTGTGTCACGGCCCCGCACAGGGCAATGCGGTCACCTTCACCCATCCGGCGAGCCTGATTCCGGAGTGGCCCGGCATTCCCGAACCCGATGCCGCCGCCCCGGAGGTCATCGCGGCGTATCTCGGCGCGTACGGCCCGAGCACGCCGGAGGCGTTCGACGCCTGGCTGTCCCGTGGCAGCATTCGCAAAGGCATTCTGCGGCAATGGTTCTCCGACCTCGGTGACCGCCTCACCACGGTCGACGTACAGGGGCGAGATGCCTTCATCCTCACCGAGCACGCCGACGAACTGGCGGCGACCGCGCCCGCCGCATCCGTTCGTCTGCTCGGCGCGTTCGACCAGTACGTCCTCGGCCCCGGCACCAAGGACACCGAACTGCTGTCCGGGGATCATCGGGCGAAGGTGAGCCGCACCGCCGGGTGGATCGCCCCGCTCGTGCTCGTGAACGGCCGCATCGCCGGAACGTGGGAGACCGACGCGGACGACCTCGTGGTCGCCATGTTCGACGATGCGCCGCTGCCCGAACTGAAGGCCGAGTTGCCGCACATCGCTCGGGCCACCGGTCAGCCGCTGACCCGCATTCGTTCCGCGTGAAAGATCGGGGAATTCTCAGGGTTCATACCGGATGCGCTGCGGCGGTACGGCTTTCTACCGTCGGTGCATGAGGATCGTGCCGATCGCCGCTGTCGCGCTGGCGCTGCTGCCCGTGGCCGCCTGCTCCGCAATCGATTCCGCCGCGGGGCCCACCGTGGCCGGGCCGCCGACGACCGTGTCGCCCGCTCGGGTGGAGCAGGTGCGCGCCGATATCGACGCGTTGGTGCGGTCGGGGATCGCCGGGGTGATCGCGACACTGACCGAGAACGGGCAGACGGTGACCCTCACCGCCGGTGTCGCCGACCGGGAGACAGGGGAGCCGATACCGCTCGCGCCGCCGCAGCAGGTGCGGGTGGGCAGTATCGCCAAGACCTTCGTGGCGGCACTGGTCCTGCAATTGGCGGCCGAGGGGCAGATGAGCCTCGACGAGCCGGTCGACACGTATCTACCCGGACTCCTGGTGGGCGACGGCGTGGACGGCAAGGCCATCACGGTTCGCCAGCTGCTCCAACATCGCAGTGGGCTACCGGAATTCAGCTCCGAACCGGAGATCGACGAGTACCGGGCGGGCCTGGAGGGACGCACGTTCACCCCCGCCGAGGAGGTGGCCATCGCGCTGCGGAATCCGGCGCAGTTCGCCCCCGGCGAGCGGTACGAGTACACCAATACGAACTACCTCGTGGCCGGAATGCTCGTCGAGAAGCTCACGGACAGGCCCTACGCCGAGGAACTGGCGCGGCGCATCACCATCCCCGCGCAGCTCCCCGATACGTATCTGCCCGCCACCGGCGAATTGGACATCCGGGGGCCGCATCCACACGGATACGCGCCCGTCGACGGCGTGCCCACCGATGTCACCCGCATCGAGCCGTCCGTGCCGTGGGCGGCCGGAGCCCTGGTCTCCACCGGCAACGACCTCAATCGCTTCTACGCCGCCCTGCTGGCCGGAAAGATCGTCGCCGAGGCCCAGCTGCGCGAGATGCTCGACGGCCTGCCCCGCGCCGCCGACGATCCCTTCCAGTACGGACTCGGCATCGGGGTCGCCGAACTACCCTGCGGCGCACGGTACTTCGGTCACACCGGGGGCATCTACGGCTTCATCACGGTCTCCGGCGCGACTCCGGAGGGCCGGGCCGTCACCATCACCATGACCGAGGTCATCGAGGAGCGCCAGGACACCATGAGCCTGCTGTCGCACGCCCTGTGCCCCTGACGCGGACGACCGTCGCGGGCTGTCGCACGACACACCGCTACCGACCGCGGTAGTCCGCGCAAGTGCGATCCATGCCCATGCTGGTAGTCTTGTCGGTAGTCTGCCGATGTGGCGATCGTGTGGTACTGGGCGTTGGCGCAGCTGCTGGCGAGGACCGGTGTGGACATCGACGAGGTGTTCGAGATGGTCAACGCTTGGCAAACCGGCACGCGGCGGGTTCGGCTCGAGCTCGCCACGGACACCGCGACCGGGCTGCGCACCTTCGTCATCTCCGGCCGCGCGGACAACGGCCGGGCCATCGCCGCCTACGCCCGCCACACCGGCCGCGACATCTACATCTTCGACGCGACCTATCTCACGGAAGAGCAGATCGCCGACTTCGAACGCTGGGAGGCGACCCACCATGACTGACCCGTTCCACGAGATGAGCCCCGCCGAAGTGGCGGCGATCAAGGACCGACTCGAACTCACCGGCGAGACAGTGACCGAGAAGGAGCTGGGGATCGCCATCGGCCCCGACGCCGAACCGGTGTTCGTTCCCCGTTCGATCAAGATGCCGTACGACCTGGACCGAGCGTGCAAGGCCCGAGCCACGGCGCTGGGCATGTCGCAGTCGGCGTATATCCGCTCGCTGATCGAGAACGACATCGCGACCGCCGGAATCGGCAAACAGCGGCCCGCCTGGGTACGCGAACTGCTCGCCGTGATCGCCCACCACGAGAACGACGACAGCCGCAAGGCATCCTGACCTGCCGCCAGACCGCAACGACCGGCTCGGCGGATCGCTTGAACCCCATCGACGATTGGACTACTACTTATTGTAGTAGAAATCGCAAAGGGGTTGGACGGCTGTGAAATACGCGCAATGCTGTGTAGTGGGTGGCGGACCGGCGGGGATGATGGCGGGGCTGCTGTTGGCGCGGGCCGGGGTGCGGGTGACCGTCGTCGAGAAGCACGGTGACTTTCTTCGGGACTTCCGGGGTGACACCGTGCATCCGTCGACGTTGCGTCTGCTCGACGAACTCGGGTTGGGGGAGAAGTTCGCGACACTGCCGCAGCGCAAGCTGGAGCGGATGCGCATGCACATCGGCGACCGCACCGTGGTGGCCGCCGACTTCACCCGGATTCCGGGGCCGCATCGGCACATCGCCATGGTGCCGCAGTGGGACTTCCTCAATCTGCTTGCCGAATCTGCGTGTGCGGAGCCGTCTTTCACCATTCGCATGGCGACCCAGGTGATGGGAACGCTGCACGAAGGCGACCGGATCGCCGGCGTCCGGCTGCGCGAGACCGACGGCTCCACCACGGAACTGCGCGCCGATCTCGTCCTCGCCTGCGACGGGCGCGATTCGGTGGTGCGGGACGCGGCGGGACTACGGCAGGACACCTTCGAGGTGCCCATGGACGTCTGGTGGCTGCGCATTCCGGCGGGCGCGGGGGACCGGCACGACGGTCAGGTCTTCGCCCGCTTCGAGGCGGGGCGGGCGGCGGTGACCATGGATCGCGGCGACTACTACCAGACCTCCTATCTGATTCCGAAAGGCGCGGACGCGCGGCTGCGCGCCCGGGGCATCGAGTGGCTGCGCGGCGAACTGGCCGAACTGTTCGGCTGGGGCGACGCGACGGTGGCCGCCATCGAATCCTGGGACGACGTGAAACTGCTGCGCGTCACCATGGGTCGGCTGCCCCGGTGGTACACCGACGGACTGCTGTGCCTCGGCGATGCCGCGCACACCATGTCCCCGGTCGGCGGCGTCGGCGTGAACCTCGCGATCCAGGACGCCGTGGCCGCCGCCCGCATCCTCGCCGCCCCGCTGCGCTCCGGCACCCTCACCACCGCCGACCTGGCGAAGGTGCAGAAGCGGCGTTGGCTGCCGACCGCCGCCGTCCAACGACAGCAATTCGGCGAACACGACATGCTGCTGCGCCCCTGCCTGGACGGCACCCTCGACGGTCTCCCCGCGCCCCTGCGCCTGCTGGAGCGGATTCCCGCCCTGGCCGGGCTCACCGCGTACTTCGGCGGAATCGGCATTCGCCCGGAGCGCACACCCGAATTCGCGCGGGGTGAGTCACCAGAGTAGAGCGGCTCGAGCCTGCGATCGAGCCGACTGTGGACGACCGAAATTCGGGTCGTAGCCGTTCATGTCGGCCGACAGCCCGGGCTCACCTCAGGTGCCGGGTGAAGAACCGGCCCGCCTCGTCCCCGGCGTAGTGCGGGACGCCGGTGTGCCCGCCCATATTGGCGTGCAATGTCTTCTCCTCGGAGCCGAAGGCGTCGAACAGGTCCAGGGCCATCTGCCGGTCGTTTCCTTCGTCGTCCCATTGCAGCAGAACATGCAGCGGAATGGTGACCTGCCGGGCCTCTTCGAAGATGGTGCGGGGCACATAGCTTCCGGAGAACAGCACGGCGGCCTCGATACGCGGCTCGGCCACCGCCAGCCGGGTACCGATGGAGATCAGCCCGCCCGAATACCCGACCGGACCGCGGATACCGGGCAGGGTGAGGACGGCGTCCAGGGTGGCCCGCCATTCGGCCACCGCCGGGTCGAGCAGCGGGAGGACGAGCCGGTCGATGATGTCGTCGGTGACCGGCCCACCTTCCGCCAGGGCCCGCCGCAGGTCGGCGACGGCCTGTTCGACCACGACATTCCGGGGTCGAACACCGCCGCCGGGGAGTTCGATGGTGACCGCGGAGTAGCCTCCAGCCACGGCGTTCCGAGCCCTGGCCAGCAGTCGCGGGTACACCTTCCGCAGCCCGAGTGGAGGAGGACCGAGCAGGATCAGTGGGGTCGGCGGGGCGGCGGATGCGGGCGTCCACAGGATGCCGGGGATCTCGCCGAGGGTGAATTCGCGTTCGAGGACGCCGTCATCGAAGCGCTGTTCAGCGGTGAATTGCATGGTCGTGCCTTTCGGGAGTGCATGAACGGAGCTCCCGGACGACCCCTATCGCCCGACCGTGACCCCGCAGGGGAGCACCCATGTCGATACTGCGTTCACGGGTACCACCTCCTCGTTCGTGCACGGCCTCCGAAAACGTAGCAGCGGCCGCCGCGGTCCGCCAACAGGTTATGCCGCGGTTGCGTCGCCAGCGGATGCGCACTGGAAACGATGGGCACAGGTATCGCGGTGCGTG
Organism: Nocardia sp. CC213A; assembly: GCF_030766805.1. Classification (NCBI taxonomy): domain Bacteria; kingdom Bacillati; phylum Actinomycetota; class Actinomycetes; order Mycobacteriales; family Nocardiaceae; genus Nocardia; species Nocardia sp. CC213A. The sequence goes on along the minus strand of NZ_JASFXA010000011.1, from coordinate 211,955 downwards.
CCTTTACGCACCGGATGCCAGTCGGGCGGGCAGATGGGGTGCCAGTGCCCCGATGACCGCCTCGCGACCGAGGTCGAGTGCGCGGCGGATGACGGTGGCATCGCGGCCGATGCGACCGATGGACGGCGAACCCGCGGGCGGGCGGATCTGGAGCACCGCCGGGTTCGCTGCTATGTCGGATTCCTCGCGCCGTTGGAGTTCGCCGCGGATCAGCCAGGAGTCGACGGTGCCGGGGGCGTGGCGGGACAGGAAGCGGGCGACCGTGCGGGTTTCCAGGCGGGAGGGGATGGTGGGTGGTTCATCGGCGCGGCGGGTGCGCAGCACCAGCGCGTGGGTCGCGCCTCGAGCGAAGGCCGTTCGCGCCGGGACGGATTCGGAGAGCCCGGCGTCCACGTAGCTGCGGTCGCCGAGGCGGACCGAGCGGCCCGCCAGGATCGGCAGGCAGGTGGTGGCTCGGAGAGCACGTTGCAGGGCGGGCGGGTCGGTGAGATACGGGTGCAGGTCGACGGCCGCGCCGTCGGCGGTGTCGGTGGCTATGGGGTGGAAGGTGATCGGGTTGGCCAGGATCGCGGGGAAATCCATGGGCACGATGTGCGCGTACACCGAGTGCACCAGGAAGCGGGTGTCGACCACCGGTCCGCCACGCAGGGCGCGGGCGGGGGAGATGACGCGGTTGATCACCGTGGGATGCCAGGCGCGCCAGGCGTCGGCCGCGCGCCCGCACAGCAGCCACGCGCCGTTGAGCGCACCGGCCGACGCGCCGTAGACCGCGTCGAAGCAGTCGGTCAGGCCCAGTTGCTCGAGTGCGGTCACCATGCCGTGCGAATACGCGCCGCGCGTGGAACCGCCCTCGATCACCAGGGCCAGCCGGGCGTCGTCGGTGCGCGCCCCGGGACGGCTGCCGTCGCGGTGCCGCTGGGCGATGAGAGCTGCGACGGTCACGGAGACACCCTCCAGGTTTGAGACATTACCTAGCATGTGTAGCACATGGTTGCGCGCAGTAGGCTGCGGCGAATGCGAACCGAACCCGCACGGAAACTCATCGACACGGTGGCCTGGGTGCGCATCGAGCGGGGCCGCATCCTGTGCGCCCGCCCGCGCGGGAAGGACGTCTTCTACATCCCCGGCGGCAAGCGCGAGGGCGCGGAAACCGATCTCCAGACGCTGCTGCGGGAGATCGAGGAGGAGCTGACGGTCGCGCTGCTGCCGGACACCGTCGACCATGTCGGCACCTACGAGGCGGTGCTGCCGGAGGTGGTGGTCCGGATGGCCTGCTATACCGCCGAATACACCGGGACGGTCGCCGCGAGCAGTGAGATCGACGAGATCGCATGGTTCACCTACGCACAGCGCGAGGAGGTGCCTCCGGTGGATCAACTGCTCTTCGACGACCTGGTGCGGTACGGCCTGCTCGCCGCCCGCTGACCGAACAATAGAACAGGTTGTCCACACCGACTCATCGGCCTTGGTGGCGACTCTGGTCAGAATCTAGAACATGTTCTACTGTGATGGGGACTACGTACCCGGACAGTGACCAGAGGAGTCCAGCACCCCATGCGTACCGAGATCTGCGACCGGTTGGGCATCGACGTCCCGATCTTCGCCTTCACCCACTGCCGCGACGTGGCCGCCGCGGTCAGCAATGCCGGCGGACTCGGCGTGCTCGGCGCGGTCGGATTCACCGCCGAACAGCTCGAGGTCGAACTCGCCTGGCTGGATGAGCACGTCACCGGCGTCTACGGCGTGGACCTGGTGATTCCGTCCAAGTACGAGGGCAAGGGCGTCGAGGGCCTGAGCCCCGAGGAGCTGGAAGCCAAACTCGCCGAACTGGTTCCGCAGGGCCACCGCGATTTCGCCGAGAAGATCCTCGACGACCACCAGGTGCCGCATCTGCCCGACGGTGAGAAGCACAACCAGCTGCTCGGCTGGACCGCCACCACGGTCGCCCCGCAGATCGAGGTGATTCTGAAGCACCCCAAGGCCAAACTGGTCGCCAACGCGCTGGGCACCCCGCCCGATGACGTGATCAAGCAGATCCAGGACTCCGGTCGCCTCATCGGCGCGCTGTGCGGTTCGGTCAAGCACGCGCTCAACCACAAGCGCGCCGGACTGGACTTCGTGGTCATGCAGGGCACCGAGGGTGGCGGCCACTGCGGCGAGGTGTCCTCGGTGGTGTTGTGGCCGCAGGTGATCGACGCCATCGGCGATATGCCCGCGCTGGCCGCCGGTGGTATCGCCGACGGCCGCCAGATCGCCGCGGCGCTGGCCATGGGTGCGGCGGGCGCGTGGACCGGTTCGCTGTGGCTGACGGTCGAGGAGGCGAATGTGCCGCCCGCCCAGATGCAGACCTACATCGACGCCAGCAGCCACGACACCGTGCGCTCGCGGGCGTGGACCGGCAAGCCGTGCCGCATGCTGCGCAACGACTGGACCGATGCGTGGGAGAACCCGGAGAACCCGGACCCGCTGCCCATGCCGCTGCAGATGATGGTGGCGCTCGACGGCGTCAAACGCGGCCACCGCTACCCGGAGGCCGCCAAGGACGTGAACTTCAATCCGGTCGGCCAGGTGGTCGGCATGATGAACAAGGTCGAGCGCTCCGCCGATGTGGTGCAGCGCCTCATCGCCGAATACCTCGAGGCGTGTGAACGGCTGAACAAGCTCAACAACGCCTGATACGTACCCCAGCGCGCCTCGGACACAGCGAGGCTCGCCGCACCGCCGAGTTCCGCACGGGTGGCACCCATACGGAAGGTGTGGCCAGCACCCTGCCGTCCGAGGCGTTCGCTCGTTACGTTCGATCCGTGTCCACCGTTCACCGCGCCCTGCGGGCCGCCGGCTACGCAGTCGCAGCGCTGCCGATCGCCTTCGCATCGGTCGACCGTCGGGTTCGGCTGACGCGCTGGGCGTTCGGGTCGGCGATCGAGATTCGACCGTCGGGCCCGCGGGCACGGACGCATACCGTGCTGGCCGCGGTGATCGGACTGCTCGCCTGGTTCGTCGCGCTCCCGGCCACCGCCACGACGGTGCGCGGCTTCGCGTATCCGCTCGTGACGAGCGGTGCGTACGGGGATGCATGGGGCGGGCCCACGCTCGCGGGCGCATGGGCGGTTCACGCCGCGGTGGGTATCGCGCTGCTGCCCGTGTGGGTGGCGCTGCTCGCCGGAATCGGCACCGTGCAACGGCATCTGGCCGTGCGCCTGCTCGACCGCGGCGGACCGTGGTGGCCGATTCCGGTGGCGGTGCTGGTGGGTGCGGTCGAGGCGGTCTATCTCCTCGCACTCGCGCAGGAGTGAAACGCCCGATTGCGGGTGTCGCCGGTTTGCTCTCGATCTCGTTGCGCCCCAAGATGTAGACAGCCCGTGTGTCGCCACAGTGTGAGAACCATCTCCGAACCGACCGTGCGGCTTGAAGTTTCGTCAGGTGGATTGCGACGGTGGTCGGAACATGTTGAAGAAGAAGTCGTCGCGCGCGCGGAAACTCATCCTGCCCCTGGCCATTACCGGCCTGCTCGTCCTGCTGGCATTCGTGCTCACCGTGGTGGGTGAGGAACCGGCACCCACCACGACCGACCCCGCCGGCCGGGTCGCCACGGCGCGCAGTCAGCTCGACGCGCTGCCGGTGCGGGACTGGGCGTCCAAGAACGGTTACGACCGTGAGAAATTCGGCTCGGCCTGGACCGATGACGTCAGCATCGACGGCGGCGGCAACGGCTGCGACACCCGCAACGACATCCTGGCCCGCGACCTCACCGACGTGAAACTGGACAGCGGCGGCTGCAAGGTGCTCAGCGGCACCCTCGCCGACCCGTACACCGGGCGGACCATCAAGTTCAAGCAGGGCCGCGAGACCAGCGCCGCCGTACAGATCGACCACATCGTCGCATTGAGCAACGCGTGGCTGACCGGTGCGCAGGAACTCTCCGCCGAACAGCGGCGCAACCTCGCCAACGACCCGCGCAATCTGATCGCCGTGGACGGCCCCACCAACCAGGGCAAGGGCGACTCCGATGCCTCGCAATGGCTTCCGCCCCGCAAGGACTACCGGTGCACCTACGTGGCGCAGCAGATCGAGGTGAAGGCCGCCTACCGCCTGTGGGTCACCCGCGACGAACGTGACGCCATGGCGCGGGTGCTGGCCACCTGTACGGCGGCCGCCCCCACCGCCGCACCGAGCACGACATCGACCGTGCACTACGCCAATTGCGACGAGGTCCGCGCCGCTGGAGCCGCACCGCTGCGCCGGGGCGAACCCGGCTACCGGCCCCAGTTGGACGGCAACGGGGACGGCATCGCCTGCGCGTAGCGGCCGGCGAACACCGCGGATGGCGGCCCGTCCGGCCGCCGCGGATCAGTCGCGCAGCGCGCCCCGCAGGGATTCGGCGCGCTGCTTGACCGCGTCGGTCATCCCCGCGAATCCCTGCCGCAGCGCACCGCCCATGATCGCGGTGACCACCGGACTGAGCCACCCGGCGAGGGCGAAGTGGGAATCGTAGCGGCAGCGGTCCGCGTCCAGCGCGGTGACGGTGTGCGAGCGCTCGCTGTGCAGGGTGCCCAACGGCACCGGCTTCATGGTGTAGCTGAATTCCTTTCCCGGCGTGTGGGACCGGATGAACTCCCGCTGGGTGCGCGGACGCGGGCCGATGAGCCGCACGCGCATATCGATGGGCGAGCCGGGCTCCAGCGTCGTCTCACAGCCGAGGACGAAGGGGTTCCACTCGCCGTAGCGGTCCACGTCGGTGAGCACCTGCCAGACCAGTTCGGCGGGTGCGTCGATCTCGACGCTCTTGTCGATCACCAAGGGCATGTCGGAACACTAGCGCACAAACTGGAACATGTTCACCCCGTGGTCGCGGGTCCGGGCCGGGGTGCGGCAGGGCCGCCGTTACGGTGGCCGAGTGGACGCGGTACGCCGGATGCTCGTCATCGCCTATGACGACGCGCAGATTCTCGATATCGCCTGCCCGTGTGGGGCTTGGGATCTGGCGAATCGGTTCGGGGCCGACCCCGGGTACGCGATCGACCTGGTCTCGGTGGGTGGGGGAGCGGTACGGACCTCAGCGGGCATTCCCATGGGCAGCGGCCGACTCGAAACCGTCGGCGGTGCGATCGACACCCTGATGGTCGTCGGCGGCCCCGGCGCCGATGCGGCCGCCGCGGACGGTCGACTCCTCGATCAGGTGCGGCGGGTGGCGCGCCGGTCGCGACGCATCGCGGCGGTCTGCACGGGGGCATCGCTGTTGGCGGCCGCCGGACTGCTGGATGGGCGGCGGGTGACCACGCACTGGGCCTACGGCGCGGACCTCACCGCCCGCTACCCGGAGGTGGCTGTGGATACCGCACCGCTGTACGTGCGCGACGGCGACGTCTACACCTCCGCCGGAGTGACCAGCGCGCTCGATCTGACACTCTCGCTCATCGCCGACGATCACGGCTCCGCCCTGGCTCGCGCCGTCGCCCGGGAGCTGGTCACCTACGTGCACCGTCCGGCCGATCAGGCACAGCTCAGCATGTACCTCGCCACGCCGCCGACCGAGGACCGGCTGGTCGACGAGCTGATGCGGTACGTGGCGAGCAATCTGGCGCAGGATCTTTCACCGCGCGTGCTGGCGGCGCGCGGCGGCGTCAGCACCCGCCACCTGTCCCGGTTGTTCCTCGCGCATCTGGGGACCACCCCGGCGCGGGCGGTGCGCGCGGCCCGCGCCGAGGCCGCCGCGCACCTGGTCCGGCACAGCGACCTGCCGTTGGCGGCCGTCGCCCGACGGTGCGGCTTCGCCTCGGCGCAGACGCTGCGGGCGGCGCTGTACGGGCACTACGGCATGAACGGGGACACGATCCGCAAGATGGCGGACATGCCGGTGGTCCGCACCGACATCGGCGACGACACTCCGGTGTCGTGACCGACTACTCGACCTTCTCCACGACATCGCATCCGCCGCGGCGAACGCGCCGACAGGTGCTGCGCGGCAGCGCGGCGCTGGCCGCGGCCGGACTCGCCACGACCTTCGCCGCCACGGCCCAGGCGAGGCCGGACGGTGCCGGGCCGGAGATCGGGATCGTGCTCTACGACGGCTTCAGCCTCCTCGATCCCACCGGTCCCGCCGAGGTGTTGTCCCGAATCCCGGGCGCTCGGGTGACGATGATCGCCGAGCGGCGCGGGCCGGTGCGCACCGACACCGGCGACGTGGCCGTGGTCGCCGAGCGGGCCCGCGCCGAGGTGGATCGGCTGGACGTCCTGCTGATACCCGGCGCCGGGAACCGCGGGACCACCGCCGCCATCCGCGATTCCGCGCTGCTGCAATGGATTCGGGAGATCGACGCCACCACGACCTGGACGTCCGCGGTCTGCACCGGTTCGGTGGTTCTCGCCGCGACCGGTCTGCTGGACGGACGGGAGGCGGCCACCTACTGGGCATCGGCCCCCTACCTCGAATCCACTTACCCGGTCACCTATCTACGGGACCGCTACGTCCGCTCCGGCAAATTCATCACGGCCGCAGGCGTTTCCGCCGGCCTGGACATGGCACTCTACCTAGCGTCCCTACTCACCGACGAGGACACCGCCCGCGCCATCCAACTCGCCATCGAGTACAACCCGAAGCCTCCCTTCGACTCCGGCGACCCCACCCGGGCCACCACCGACCTCCGCGACCGCGCACTGGCCGTCCTGGAACAATCCCAGACCTGATCGCCCGCGAACGACCCGCACCCGTCGGTATCGATTCACCCGCGCACGCGACGGGCGCTAGCGTCGATTCGTGACCCTCGCCGACCGTTACCCCCTCCTGCACGCACCGGCCCGCTGGGAGTGGGGTGGACTGGATGTCCGGTTCTCCACCGAGCCACCACCGGACGACCTGGTGACCAATATCCACGTGGTCTGCTTCGTCGGGGACCGGATCGTGCTGTGCCGAGACGATCGGGACGTGTGGCTGGTGCCGGGCGGGACCCGCGAGGCGGGGGAGTCGGTACTCGGCTGTGTCACAAGGGAATTGCGTGAGGAGGCGGGGGCTCGGCTCGCCGGGCCGCTGTGGCCGCTCGGTGCGCACTACGCGACCAGTGACCGGGCGCTGCCGTATCGGCCGTGGCAGCCGCATCCGCACAAGGCGTGGCTGTGGTGCGGAGCGGAGGTGGTCCTCGATACCGCGCCGACCAATCCCGATAACGCCGAACGGATCCTCGAGGTTCGAGCCCTGCCGGTAGCCGAGGCCGTCACGCTGGCGGCTACCGACGGGGAACCCATGGCCGAACTGTTGCAGTTGGCCGTCGAACTGCGCCGGGCCGGGCGGTCGGGATCGTCGACAGTCAGGTGAGCGCCGGTTCGACGGTGGGACTGTCGTCGACCCGCCCACAGCGTGGCCGCGCCGCCCGCCGCCTCATCGCACCCGCGGCGTCCTGAGCGATGGTTCAGTCCTCGGTCGGCGCTCGGTACTCCGCCTCGCGCACGGCGGCGGTCTCCCGGGGGTCGTGCACCGTCATCACCTCGTCACCGGTTTCGGTGTGGTGGTCCACGGTGTAGAACCGCACCTCGTGGCCGTCGGGATCGTGTAGCAGGGGCAGGATCCAGCCCTTGGTCGCGAAGTGCACCCCGGCGTGGCTCTCGCCGAGGGCGGTGAGGTGTTCGGCCAGCTCGTCGAGGCGGAACCGGTCCGATACGCCGATGGCGAAGTAGTCGAATCCCGCCGCCGCGGCGGCCTTTTCCGGGTCCAGGCGCAGCGCCAGCGGCGGACCGCCGTCGGGGTGGCGCAGGCCCACGCCCGCCAGCACACCGTTCTCGACGAATTCGACGTCGAGTTCGTAGCCCAGGCGGGTGCGGTACCAGTCGATGGATATCTCCAGGTCGGAGACTGGCAGTTTGAGGTGGTGCACACCGGCGAGTCGGGGGACCATCGCACACTCCTTCGCGTCTGCTCCCAGCGCACGCTCTCGAGGCCGTCTCGTCAAGAGGTCGGCGGCGCGCCGGATGGGAGGGCGGTCGCGATCAGGCGGCGGGTGGCGCGGTGCACGCGGTCGGTGTCACCGGTGATCCACCAGTCCTGAATGAGCCCGCGAATGCCGGAAACCAGCAGGGTGGCAGCGGATTCCGGGTCCTCCAGGGTGGGATCGACGCGGCGCAGGGCGGCGGCGATGGCGTCGACAACGACGCGGACGGCCGATTCGGCGTAGCCGCGGAAGGGACTGTCGGGCACGCAGGCCGCGCCCAGCACCTGGAGCAGCACCCGCAGGCTGGTACCCGCCGCCCCGCTGGTGTTGAGGGTGAACGCGTCGCCGAGGCGGTCCCGCAGGGCGTCCACGTCGTCGACGTCGGTGAACAGTGCGCCGATATCGGGCCGCTGGGTTTCCAGGGCGGCCACCAGCATGGCCTCCTTGCTGCCGAAATAGTGGATGAGCATGCGCGAGCTGGTGCCGAGGTAGTCGGCCAGCGGGCGCAGCGACAGTTCGATGAGTCCGTATTCCGCGATATAGGCGATCACGCCGGACAGCAGCTCGGCGCGACGGGCGTGGTCGAGGGGGCGGGGCACGGTTTGACTGTAGCGGACGCTACAGGTATCCATGACAGCCATGGGTGTAACAAGTGCTTCAGAAACTCGATCGGGTGGCCGCGGCGTGGTGGTGACCGCCATGGCCGCCACCACCTGCCTGGGCGCGGACCTGGACACCACCTGGGCGCGACTGCTGGCCGGTGACAGCGGAATCGGCGCGCTCACCGACGATTTCGTGTCCGAGTACGACCTGCCGGTGCGCATCGGCGGACGGCTCACGGCACGGCCGGGCGACCAGCTGACCCGCATCGAGCAGCGCCGCACCTCCTTCGTGCAGCAACTGGCCCTGGTGCTGGGACGACGGGTGTGGGCCGAGGCCGGTACGCCCGCGGTGGACGCCGACCGGCTGGGCGTGGCGATCGGCACCGGACTGGGCGGCGGCGACGCCCTGGTCGACGCCGTGGACCGGATGCGGGCGGGTGGCTACCGCAAGGTCCCGCCCATGACCGTCCCGATGGTCATGCCCAATGGCGCGGCCGCCACCGTCGGCCTGGAGGTGGGCGCGAAAGCCGGTGTGTACGCCCCCGTGTCGGCCTGCGCCTCGGGTGCGGAGGCCATCGCCCACGCCTGGCGGCTGATCACCACCGGCGAGGCCGACGTGATGGTGGCCGGTGGCGTCGAAGGACATATCGACGCCGTGCCCATCGCCAGCTTCGCCATGATGCGCGCCATGAGCACCCGCAATGGCGAACCGGCCCGCGCCTCCAGGCCGTTCGACCGGGACCGGGACGGATTCGTCTTCGGTGAGGCCGGGGCGGTGCTCGTCCTGGAGGCCGAAGAGCACGCCCGCGCGCGCGGCGCGCACGTGTTCGGCCGCATCCTCGGCGCGGGCATCAGCTCGGACGGCTACCACATCACCGGCACCGCGCCCGACGGCGACGGCGCGGCGCGCGCCATGCGCAAGGCCCTGCACTCGGCCGGACTTCGGCCCGACGACATCACCCATATCAACGCCCACGCCACCTCGACCCCCATCGGCGACGCCTCGGAGGCCCATGCCATCGCCGCGGTCGCGCCGCACGCCTCGGTCTACGCCCCCAAGTCGGCGCTGGGCCACTCCATCGGCGCGGCGGGCGCGCTCGAGGTGATCCTGACCCTGCGCACGCTGCGCGACGGAATCATCCCGCCCACATTGAATTACGAGAATCCGGATCCGGCGTTCGACCTCGATGTGGTGGCCGACAAGCCGCGCGAGGAGCGGCCGGAGTACGCGCTGAGCAATTCCTTCGGCTTCGGCGGACACAATGTCACCGTCGCCGTGGGCCGCTGACTAAGGCAGAGTGTCGATCTGCACCCGCGGATCGAGTTTGCGCAGGGTGTCGGGGCGGTCGGTGAGACACGGCCAATCCCGGCTCACCGCTTCGAGGGTGGCGTGTCCGGCCGGGATGAGCGCATCGGCGTCGGGGCGGTCCGCCAGCGCCGCGCCGAGGTGATCGCTGGCGGGACGGTCCAGCGGCTGGATGACGGTGTTGGGGAGATCCAGCAGAACCGAGAGGATGTCGAGCCGCACCGGCGAGATGAGTGCGCGGGCGGCGGCCAGGGCGGTGGCCGGGACGATGATCGTATGTCCCGCGTCCGCGGTCGCCCACACCACGGATTGCACATAGGCCACGCGATGCGCCCAAGCGGTGAGCGCTGCCGTATCGAACACGATGCCGCCGAGCGTGGAACCGGTCAGCGGCCCCTGGGCCGGGGCGGTCACGCGGCACCGGCGCGATCGCCGGGATCCTCCTCCTCGGATAAGGGCGGCAGTCCCTGCACCGCCCGTGCCTTGTTGATCAGATCGAGCGGGGGACGGCCACCGAATACCTCTTCGATCCGGGCCAGCGACTGTGCCCGGTCCACCCGGGCCTTCACGGATTCGGCGACGAACGCGGAGACCGATTCGATCCGGCCGCTGCGCCGCCAGTCGTCGAGGGTGGTGGCGATTTCCTCCGGCATCGTCACGGTGATCTTGCGGGTGCGACGCTCTCTCGCCATACCGAGATGCTACCGGGGTAGGTGAGGTCGGGGGAGTACGCGACGCCGCGCGAAACCTGCCGGTCGCGTGGGGATCGGGATTCGATACCGTTGCGATCGGCCCGTATCGCACGGGTCTGCCCGTTTCGAGACAGTTAGGTAAGGCCACGGATGGATGACAGCTCGATCGCGTGGATCGACGGTGCGCTCGTCACCGTCGATCAGCGCGCGCTGCCGCGGGAACTGCGGGAGCTGCGGATCACGACGGTCGACGACCTCATCGACGCCATCACCACACTCGCGATTCGCGGCGCTCCGGCGATCGGGGTGTCCGGTGCGTTCGGTGTGGTGATCGCGGTGCGCACGCACACCCGCGATGGGGTGGTGGATGTCGAGCGGGTGCGAGCGGAGGCGCAGCGCATCGCCGACGCCCGGCCCACAGCGGTCAACCTCGCCTGGGGTGTGCGGCGCGCGCTGAGCAGGCTGGCCGAGGGCGCGCAGGCCGTCTTGGACGAGGCGCTGGAGATGCTGGCCGAGGACGGCCGGGTGAATCAGGCCGCCGCCACCCACGCCGCGGACCTGGTGCTGCGACTGTCGCCGAACCGGCCGCTGCGCATCCTCACCCACTGCAATACCGGCCGCCTCGCCACCACCGCGGTGGGCACCGCCCTCGGGGCGCTGCGGGTGCTGCACGAGCGCGGCGCGCTGGCCGAGGTGATCGTGGACGAGACCCGGCCGCTGCTGCAGGGGGCGCGGCTCACCGCCTGGGAGCTGGCGCAGGCGGGCATTCCGCACCGGCTCACCATCGACTCGGCCGCCGCCTGGGCCATCGCCACCGAGGGCATCGACGCCGTCATCGTGGGCGCGGACCGGATCACCGCCGACGGCGCGGTGGCCAACAAGATCGGCACCTACATGCTGGCGCTGGCCGCGCGCCATCACGGGATCCCGTTCATCGTGGTCGCGCCCGAATCCACCCGCGATATCGCGACCGCGTCGGGCCGCGACATCGTGGTGGAGCAGCGCGCCGCCGCCGAGGTGACCGGCTTCGGCGGGGTGCCCACCGCGCCCGAGGGCACCCGCACCTTCAATCCGGCCTTCGACGTGACGCCGCCGGAACTGGTGACCGCGGTGGTCACCGAATACGGTGTGCTCGAGCACCCGGGTGAGGTGCGCACGGCGGCCGACGCGCAGACCCAGAAGGTGTACCGCCAGGCCCCGGCCGACACCAATGGCGCTGGCGGGCACAGCGGTTCGACGCTCACCGGGACGACCCCGCGCCCGGCGACCGAGCCCACCGAGGCGGGCTCCGACCACCCGCCCGCCACCGAGACCACCGAAGGTGGTCTGCCCAAACGCATTCCCTCCGAGGCGAGCCTCGAATCGCGTGCCGAGACGGCCGAACCGCCCGCGGCCAGTCCGCAAGCGTCTCCCGGCGAGGCCGCCACCGACGAATACCTCGCCGCGCTCACCCGGTCGGTCACCGAACTCACCCGCGCCACCCCTGCCGAACCCGGAGCCGGGCGCGAGATCGCGGCCCTGGCCCGCGGCCTCTACGCCAGCGGCTGGATGCCCGGTACGGCCGGCAATATCTCGGTACGCCAGGGTGTTTCGGCCGTCATCACGGCCAGCGGCCTGTCCAAGGGCGAACTCACCGACACCGATACGGTGACCGTCCGCGTGGCCGACTCCGAGCCCGCCCTGCCCTCCCGCCGCCGACCGTCGGCGGAGACCACCATCCATACGGCCGTCTACCGCACCACCCCCGCGGCGGCGGTGGTCCACGTCCACCCGCCGCACGCCACGGCGCTGTCGGTCGGCGCGGCCGCGGGCAGCGTGCGGTTCTCCGGCTACGAGCTCATCAAGGGGCTGGGCGGAACGAACCCGCACACCATCGACATTCCGGTCTTCCCGAACCACGCCGAGGTGCCGCGGATCGGGCGCGATATCGAGCGCTATCTGCTCGATCACCCGGATGCCCCGCCGGTGCTGTTCATCGCCGGGCACGGCATCACCGCCTGGGGCGCCTCCCTGGCGCAGGCTCGCGACCGCGCCGAATGCCTGGAAGCGGTGTGCGAATTGGCCAGTCTGACCGGTCACCGGGAGATTCCGGTGGGCGACAATGGTTCCGAGGAGGATCCGACATGACACTGCTGCAGGTGATGCCCGATGCGGCGGCCGACGAGGTGACGCTGCGCACCGACGACGATGCCGTGATCGCGGCCGAACTCGGCAAGCGCGGCATCGTATTCCAGCGCTGGCCGCTCATGACCGGGCTGGACGCCGCCACGCCGACCGACGACATTCTGGCCGAATACGCCGGTCATATCGCCGAACTCAATGCCGACGGCCGCTACAAGCACATCGATGTGGCGCGCATCCATCCCGATGACGGCGATCCGGAGTGGCCCGCCAAGGCCGAGGCGGCCCGCACCAAATTCCTCGACGAGCATCGGCACGCCGAGGACGAGGTCCGGTTCTTCGTGGCCGGACAGGGCTGCTTCTATCTGCATCTGGGTGACGAGGTGCTGGCGACCGTCTGCACCGCGGGCGATCTGGTCTCGGTTCCGGCGGGCACCCTGCACTGGTTCGACATGGGCACCCGGCCGGAGTTCGTGGCCGTGCGGTTCTTCGAGGAGGAGGACGGCTGGATCGGTGATTTCACCGGCGACAAGATCTCGAGCGGCTTCCCGACCCTCGACGAACTCACCGCATGATCACCACCGTCGTCCTCGACATCGAGGGCACCACCAGCCCGACCGACTCCGTGCGGGAGGACCTGTACGGTTACACCCGCGAGCGGCTGCCGGACTGGCTCGCCGACAATGTGGGCGGCGCGGCCGATCCGATCATCGCGGCCACCCGGAAGTCCGCGGATCGGCCCGAGGCCGGACCCGCCGAGGTGGCCGAGATCCTCATCGGCTGGCTGAACGCCGATGTGAAGGCAGAGCCGCTCAAGGCCGCGCAGGGCAGCATCTGCGCCGAGGGGTTCCGGTCGGGTGCGCTGCACGGCGAGTTCTTTCCGGATGTGTCAGCGGCGCTGCGGGAATGGCGGGCCAGGGGGCTGGAGCTGTACATCTACTCGTCGGGTTCGGTGCGCAATCAGAAGGATTGGTTCGAGTTCGCGCGCGGCGGTTCGCTCGCCCCGCTGATCAGCGGACACTTCGACCTGTCCAGCGCCGGTCCCAAGCGAGAGGCGTCCTCGTACGAGAAGATCGCGGGCGCGATCGGGGTACCGGCCCACCGCATCCTGTTCCTGTCGGATCATCCGGACGAGTTGGATGCCGCCGTGGCCGCCGGATGGTCGGTGCGGGGCGTGAGCCGACCAGGCGAGCCCCATGCGCCACGGCCGCCGCACCGCTGGATCAGCGACTTCGGCGACGTGGATCTGGGCTGATCGTGGATCCGGTCGGCGTGGACCTGGGCTGAGCCCGGCGCGCACCGCGCACTTCAGTGGCCCCGCCCGGACTCCGGGCGGGGCCACCGTCGTCTTCTCCCTCAGCCGCCGACGCGGGCGGTGCTGGCGCGCTCGATGAGGTACTGCACCAGGGTCATGAGCACGTTCTTGGCCGAGGTGCGATCCCGGGCGTCGCACAGCATGACCGGCAGCCGCGGATCCAGGTCGAGCGCATCGCGCACCTCCTCGGCGGTGTAGCGCGGCGCCCCGTCGAAGCAGTTGACCGCCACCGTGAACGCCACCCCGCGGCGTTCGAAGAAGTCGATGGCAGCGAAGGAGGAATCCAGGCGACGGGTGTCGGCCAGCACCACCGCGCCGAGCGCGCCGCGCGCCAATTCGTCCCACAGGAACCAGAATCGGTCCTGGCCGGGGGTGCCGAACAGGTACAGCACCAGGCTGGGGTCGATGGTGATGCGGCCGAAGTCCAGGGCCACCGTGGTGGTGGTCTTGGCCTCCACGCCGCTCAGATCGTCCACGCCGGAACTGAGTTCGGTGATCAGCTCTTCGGTGCGCAGCGGAGTGATCTCACTGATCGCCGACACCATGGTCGTCTTGCCCACGCCGAAACCACCGGCGATGAGGATCTTGACCGAGGACGCCAGTTGACGCTCCACGGACGGGTCAAAGCTTTCGGATGCCATCGAGTACAGCTCGCAATACGTTGAGGTCGCCGGGACCGGCGTCGGAGGTGGCCGGAGCCCGGAAGTTCAGCAGCCGGTCGGAGATGAGGTCGCCGACCAGGATCTTCGTAACCGCCAGCGGTAGCCGCAGGGTCGCCGAGACCTCGGCGACCGACTGCGGAAGCTGGCACAGGCGAACGATTTCCGCGTATTCGGGTTCGACGCGCCGCAGTGGCGGAGCTCCGTAGGGCGCGTGCACCACGGTGAGCATGTCCAGGTCGTGCGCCGCGCCCATGGTCCGGCCTCCCGTCCGGGCATACGGGCGCACCAGCGGACCAGCCGCGTCGTCGAACCATTGTTCCCCCGGCCGCGGCATCATGACAGTCGGGGGTTGCCCTGTCCGGCCAAGCCTTGGCGCGGGGTGGTGGACAGGTAGCTGCCGACACGCTGCACGGTCAGGTTCATCTCGTAGGCGACCATGCCCAGGTTGGCCTGCTCGGTGGCCTGTAGCGCCAGGCAGGCGTGACTGCCGGCGGCCGTCACGAACAGTACGGCCCGGTCGAGTTCGATGACCGCCTGGCGTACGCCGCCACCGTCGAAACGATTGCCCGCGCTGCGCGCCAGACCGTAGAGCGTGGAGGACATGGCGCCGAAATGCTCCGCGTCCTCCCGGCTCATGGCCGAGGAGCGACCCAGCAGCAGGCCGTCGGTGGAGTGCACCACCGCGTGTCGAACGCCCGCGAGCCGATCGACCAGATCGTCGAGTAGCCAGTTGAGATCACCAGCGTTGGAGGTGGTCACCATCGCCTTCCTGTCGGTCCGGGGGAGTGGAGGTAGGCCCGAACGCATCGAAACCGGCCCGACGGCCCTGCCTGGTTCCGTTCTCGATGGCGGACATGAGGTCTCGGGCCTGCTCGGCGGTGGCGGCCGGACGCTCCGAGGGCACCGAGGAATCGGCTGCCTCCGGGGCATTCGCCAATTCCGGTGCGAGACTTGCCTGTCGACGCCGACGCGGGAGTGCCGGCCGAGTGTCGGAGCCAGTGTACTGGGAGCGGCCGTTCTCGCGGGCGGTATGGCCGATCTCCGGGAAACGCTCGGGTCGCGGTGGGAACACCGGTGGTCGAGTGGGGTTGGTCGGCGGCTCGAACGCCGCGACCGGCTCGAAGGATCCGGTCTGGGTGGCGGATCCGGCGGGCGGGACGGGCGTCGGTTCGGCTTGTTCCGGCGGCGCCAGCGGCGGCAGGAACTCCGGCGATTCGAGTTCCAGGCGCGGCAGCTCGGATTCGGTGCGTAGCGCGGCGACGCGCTGGGCCAGCGGTTCCCGGGCCACCACGGGGATCTCGCCGCTGGCGACGGCGGCGACGGTCAGATTCGTGGGCACCAGCACGATGGCGCGGACGCCGCCGTAGTCGGATTCGGTCAGGCGCACCGAGATACCGTGCCGCATGGCCAGCCGCGCCACCACGAACAGGCCGAGGCGAGAGTCCTTCGACAGTGTGGACACACCGAAATCCGGTGGATTGCGCAGCATCTCGTTGAGCCGGGCCTGTTCGGACTCGGGGATGCCCATACCCTGGTCGATCACCTCCAGCGCCAGCCCCTTGCCGACCACGCCGCCGCGAATCTCCACCTGGGACTGCGGCGGGGAGAAAGAGGACGCATTGTCGACGAGTTCGGCCAGCAGGTGCACGAGGTCGGCGACGACGGTGCCCGCCACCGCGATCTCCGGCATCCGGTTGATCTTCACCCGGGTGTAGTCCAGCGCTTCCCCGACACCGGAGCGCACCACCTCGACCAGCGGCACCGGCTGCCGCCACTGGCGGCCGGGCTGACCGCCCGCCAGGATGATCAGATTCTCGGCATTGCGGCGTTCGCGGGTGGCCAGGTGGTCGAGCCGGAAGAAGGTCTCCAGCAGAGCCGGATCCTCCTGGCGCGCTTCGGCTTCGTCCAGGATCTCCAGCTGGCGGTGCACCACCACCTGGCTGCGGTGGGCGATATTGAGGAAGACCGCCTTCACGCCCTCCCGAGTACGGGCCTCGGTCACGGCCGCCGAGACGGCCGCGCCGTGCGCATGGGTGAACGCCTTGGCCACCTGGCCGATCTCGTCGTGCCCGAAGTCCAGGACGGCCGCCTCGGCGGCGGGGTCAACCTCCTCGCCCTCGTTGAGCTTGCGCATGATCTCCGGCAGCCGCTCGTCGGCCAGCGCGAAGGTCTGGTCACGAAGGCGCTTGAGCCGCCGGATGATCCGGTTCGCCAGCAGCAGCGCCACCACGAAGGCGGACGATGACAGCAGCAGCACGCCGAACCCGGCCAGCAGGGAATCGCGCGCGTTGTCGTGGGCGTCCTGGCGGGCGATGCTGTTCGCCTCCAGGTTCTGGTCGTCCCACAGCTTCGCCAGGGTGTCGGAGACCTCGGCGACGGCCGCCTGCCACTCCTCCGTGGTCAACGGCAGCGGAGTGAGGATGGAGTCCTCGACCTGCGCGCCGGTGCGGGAGTCGGTGGTGTCGTGCTCGTGCGGGAAGGCACGCTGCATGAGCGCCTGTTCCATGGCCCCGAGTCGCTGCCAGGCGGGGCTGGCGAGCAGGTTCTGCGCCACCTGTGCCTGCGCGGGATCGCTGTCGCCGGTGAGGATTTGCACGGTGATGCGATAGAAGCCGATGAGGCGAATGTATTCGGAGGCGAGTTCATCGGGCAGACCGACGTCGTTGGCGAGTGCGGCCCCGAGCGCGTTCGCACGGGTCAGCGACTCCAGCGCCAACAGCACCTGCACCGATTCGGCGAGTTCGGCGGCGATTTCGGCGCTGGGCGAATCCTCCTGCACGATGCGGGTACCGATGAGCACCACGTCGGGCAGGCGGCTGTAGAAGGTGTACGCGTCGGTGATGGGCAGCATGCCCGAATCCACGCCCGCGCGCACGGTCGTGAGGTTCTCCTTGAGCTTCAGGAAGTCGCCGACATCGCCCTGGAGTGCCTCGGGCCCCATGTTCCTGACCTGATCCTCGGTCGGGGTCATGGTGCGGAAGGCGTTGTCGAGGCGGGTTCTGGCCCCCGCCAGCGCGGTGCGGTCGGTCTCCTCGCCCGCGTAGATCCACAGGGTGGCCCGGCGTTCGTCCTGCACGGCCTCGAGCAACTCCGCCACCGGTTCGATGCCGTCGATCATCTGCGCCGCCCAGTCCTCGGCGCGGTTTCCGGCGGACACCAAATACCCGGCCGTTCCCACTCCCACCCCGAGCAGCGCCGCGCTCGGAACGAGCGCGATCGCCAGGATGCGGGTTCGGACGCCGAGCCTCGCTCTGAACATCTGCGCAACGTAACGGGACGTAGGTCACATATGCCGCCCATGTCCCGGTGGCCGGGACTCGATTGGACAACTCGAGTTATTCGTGTCGGAGCATCGGCCCCACGACCCCGGTCGACGGCTGGCCGGTCCGACTCGCTGCCGGTCGACAATCCGGCCGATTCGGATCATCGCGGCGGAGTGGGCATGATCGGGCCCTACCTGGGGGTAGATTGTGTGTATCCACGAGTTACTCGTAAGTAGGAGGCCGACCATGCCCGTGCCGGAAGCCGCAGTATTCGACCGTCTGCGGACGTTCGCGGCGGTGGACACCACCGGGGACCACCGGACCCGGACCATCACCGAGGTGTTCACCGGCACGACGCTCGGCTCGGTTCCCGTCGGCACCGCCGCCGACGTCGCCGCCGCGTTCACCAAAGCGCGCGCCGCACAAGCGGACTGGGCCGCCCGTCCACCCAAGGACCGGGCCGAGGTCTTCGAGCGCTACCGGGCGCTGGTGGTGGAGAACCGCGAATACCTCATGGACGTGATCCAGGCCGAGACCGGCAAGGCGCGCTGGGCGGCCCAGGAAGAGGTCATGGGGCTGATCTTCGCGGCCCGGTACTACGCCCGGGTCGCACCCAAGCTGCTCAGCCCCTACAGCGTGCCGGGCGCGTTCCCCGTCCTCAATCGCGCCCAGGTCCGCACCCAGCCCAAGGGCGTGGTCGGGGTGATCGCGCCGTGGAACTACCCGATGCTGCTCTCGGTCGGCGACTCGATCCCGGCGCTGCTGGCGGGCAATGCCGTGGTGGTCAAGCCCGATTCGCAGACGCCGTACTCCTCGCTGGCCAATGCCGAGCTCATGTACCGGGCCGGACTGCCGCGCGACCTGTTCGCGGTGGTGACCGGACCGGGCACGGTGGTCGGCACCGCCATCGTCGACTCCTGCGACTACCTCATGTTCACCGGCTCCTCCGACACCGGCCGCACCCTCGCCGAGCAGTGCGGGCGGCGGCTGATCGGCTTCTCCGCGGAACTGGGCGGCAAGAACCCCATGATCGTCACGCGCGGTGCCCACCTGGACAAGGCCGCCAAAGCCGCTGTGCGCGCGTGTTTCTCGAATGCCGGGCAGCTGTGCATCTCCATCGAGCGGCTCTACGTGGACCGCGCCGTCGCACCGGAGTTCACCGAGAAGTTCGTGGCCGCGGTGCGCAACGCCAAGCTCGGGGCGAGCTACGACTACTCCAGCGACATCGGCAGCCTGATCTCGCCCGCGCAGCTCGAGACCGTGCAGAAGCATGTCGCCGACGCCACCTCCAAGGGCGCGAAGGTGCTGGCGGGCGGCAACGCCCGCCCCGATATCGGCCCCCTGTTCTTCGAGCCGACCATCCTCACCGAGGTCACCGACGCCATGGAGTGCGGCCGCGACGAGACCTTCGGCCCGCTGGTGTCCATCTACCCGTTCGACACCGTGGACGAGGCCATCGCGCTGGCCAACGACACCGAGTACGGCCTCAATGCCAGCGTCTGGGCCGATACCAAGGCCGCCGGTGAGGCGATCGCCGAACGCCTGCACGCCGGAACCGTCTGCGTCGACGAGGGGTACGCCCCCGCCTGGGGGACCACCGGCGCGCCCATGGGCGGTATGGGGATCTCCGGCGTCGGCCGCCGCCACGGCCCCGACGGTCTGCTGAAGTTCACCGAACCGCAGACCGTGGTGGTGACCCGCTTCCTGAATCTCGATCCGCCGCCGCTGGTCTCGCAGGACAGGTGGCAGCCCTTCCTCATGGGTGTGGCTCGCGCGCTGCGCTTCCTGCCGGGTCGCTGAGCCGGAATCCCTTGTGGCCCTAGTCTGGGGCGGTCGAAAGGAATTTCATGAGCAATCCGCTCGCCGCCCCGGATCCGTGGGATGTCGTGGCCGACGGCTACGACGAGGTGACCCCCGATATGATGCTGCCGTTCGCGGTACTGGCGCTGGCGCAGGCCGATCCGGCCGCCGACGCGCGCGTACTGGATGTCGCGGCCGGGCCGGGGACGTTGACGCTGCCCGCCGCCGCCCTGGTCGACCGGGTGGACGCGATCGACTTCTCGCCCACCATGATCGACCGCTTACGCGCGCATACCGCGGCGGCCGGATTCGACAATGTGGCGGCACAGGTGGGCGACGGACAGCGACTGCCGTTCGCCGACAACGAATTCGACGCCGCATTCTCCATGTTCGGGCTCATGTTCTTCCCGGATCGGGCCGCCGGATTCGCCGAACTGCACCGGGTGCTGAAGCCGGGCGGCACCGCCGTGGTGTCGAGCTGGGCACCGGCCTCGGAATCCTCGCTCATGACGCTCATGTTCGACGTATTGCGCGCCGGGAATCCGGATATGCCGCGGCCGCAGCCGAATCCGGACAGCCTGGAGAATCCGGAGGTGTTCGACGCCGAACTGCGAGCGGCCGGATTCACCGACGTGACCGTACAGGCGCACACCATCTCGCTGTCCTACGAGAGCGCGGCGGTCATGTGGGACAAGTTCGCCCGTGGCAGCGCGCCCTTGCAGGTCATGCGCCAGAGCGTCGACGCCGACGAGTGGGCGCGGCGGGACCGGCTCATGCTCGACCACCTGGCGGCGAATTACACTCCGCACCAGGCGCTCACCACGACCGCCTGGCTGGGCTCCGGTCGCAAGTGATCGATGGCGCGGCCGGCCCGGAGAAACCGGCCGCGCCACCACTCATCCGGTCAGGTCCGCGCCGCGTCGCGGTGCCGGGGCCGCCTCCAGGACCGCCGCCTCGGCGTCGGTGAACACGCGTGACCGGATGATGAATCGGACTCCCTCGTGGGCCTCCAGCGAGAAACCGCCGCGGCGGCCCGGCACCACGTCCACGGTGAGATGGCTGTGCCGCCACCGCTCGAACTGGTCGGCGCTCATCCAGAACGGGGTGTCCGGGAAAACACGCCCGAGCAGGACGTCGGCCGCGCCGACCCGGAACTCGCTCAGCGGACAGCACAGCGGGGAACCGCTGTCGCGGGACATCCCCGACTGGTGGAACACCACCGGCCCGTGCCGGTCGATGAGGCCCTGCAGGACCTCGGCCGCGGCCTCGGTGATGCCCACCCGGGATACGGCACCGGTGCGCATCACAGGGACCCGACCCGCGGTACGGCGCGACCGGCGCTCGGCCGGTCGGGCGCGGGCGTGATCGGGTCGGTCCCCGGCCCGTCGGTGCCGGGTTGGGCGTTACTCATGACGCGCGACCTCCTCGCGATGTCTCCGGGTATTCGGGCTCACTATGAACCGGACGGGTTGGCGCTGGGTTGGCGTCACCGCTAACCCGTCAGCGCGGTATGCAAACGTGCGGTGACCAGGGCACGACGGCTGTCGCCGGGAGCCAGCAAACGGAGCGCGTGCTCGTGGACCTCGATATCGTCCGGGCGGTGCTCGCCGAAGAGCAGGGCGTGCTCGGGTCGGTTGCCCGACAGCACGGCGGTGCGCACCACCACGTCGATGTATTCGCGCCACCGCACGATGCCCGGGGTTTCCGAATGCGGTAGCAGCGGACCCCGATACCGGCGCAGGGCGGTGGTGACGTCGCCCGACTCGATGGCGGCCAGCACCTCCGCGGCGTCGCAGCAGATCGGTCGGGTGAGCAGGTAACGACGGTCGGCGATACCGCCGTCGATGGCGCGGCGCAGATGGGAGACGTCGGCCTTGAGCGTGGACGCGGCGACGGGCCGGTCGCCGTAGACGGCGTCGCGCAGGCGGTCCGGCGTGAATCCGTCCGGCTCCAGGGCCAGCAGGGTGAGGATTTCCAGCTGGCGCGGGCGCATCGGGATCGGTGTGCCCGCGCGCAGCAGGCGCGCCCTGCCCAGACATTCCAGGCGAATGGCCGGTCCGGTGCGCGGGGCGTCGACGCGCAACCGGGATTCGATGGCGCACACCAGCGCGCGCACCGTGGACATGGCCAGCGGGTTGGCGCGATCCCAGTACGAGGACAGATCCAGCAGCCCGACCATGCGGCCGTCCGGGGCGTGGATGGGCGCGCAGTAGCAGACCCAGGCGTGCAGTGCCTCCACCAGGTGTTCGGCCGAGAACACCGTCGTCGGCCGGTCGTTGTGCAGCGCCAGCGACACCGCGTTGGTGCCCATGTGGAACTCGTCCCAGACGCCGCCCGGGGCGAAGTTCACCTGCTCGGCGCGCAGCCGGACACCGCGCGCGCCCGAGGACCACAACAGCACGCCGTCCGCGTCGGTGACCGCGGTGACGAATCCGGCGTCCTCGGCGATGCCGCGCAGTTCGGCCGCCATCGCGAGGACGGGCTCCCGCAACGGGGAGCGGGACCAGCGCAGGCCCAGCTCGTCGCGATCGGTCGCCGGAGCGACGGCGCGGGACAGGTCCACGGCCCCGCGCACCCGCTGCCAGGATTGCGCGACCTCGGTGCGTAGCAGGGTGTTTCGACCGATGGAGGCCCCGGATGCGGCGGCCCACCGCGTCCAGACCTGCTCCAACTCCGCTCGCCGCTGCGTGAGAGTGTGCACCTCTGTCATGCGCCAACTCCTCGTTGATCCGCTGTGCGCACCCTCATCATGGTCCCCGGGCGTGGGACGTGAGCCCGATCGATGCGGCCGCGGCACGGATTGTCAGAGCCCGGTGCGCGGCCGGTCGGTCCACGGCACCGGCGGACGGGCGAAAACGACTGGTAGACAGGAGCATATGGAGAAGCCATTCCGTTTCGGCGTCAATCTGACCATGCCCGGTTCCCGATCCGAATGGGTCACGCGGTGTCAGCGGGCCGAAGCACTGGGCTACGACGTCATCAGCGTTCCCGACCATCTGGGGCTGCCCGCGCCCTTCCCGGCACTGGCGGTGGCCGCCGAGGTGACCGAACGGGTGCGGTTGAACACCTTCGTGCTCAATACGCCCTTCTACAACCCGGTGCTGCTGGCTCGCGATGTGGCCGGGCTGGACGCGCTCAGCGGCGGCCGATTCGAACTGGGCCTCGGCGCGGGCTACGTGCAGGCCGAATTCGAGGCCGCCGCACTGCCGTTCCCGACCGCCGGGCAGCGGGTCGACCACCTCGAGCGCACCGTGACGACGCTGCGGGATCTCTTCGCCGACCCCGAGTACCAGCCGCGCCCGGCCCAGGCCGGGGGACCGCCGCTGCTCATCGCCGGATGGGGTGACCGCGTGCTGTCCGTCGCGGCCCGACACGCCCGGATCATCGGCTTCGCCGGGGCCGCACCCTCCACCAGCGGACATCACCTCACCCTCGCGGACCCCGCCGACTTCACCCGCAAGCTCGAACACGTCCGCGGCCTGCTCGGCCCGCGCACCGACGAGGTCGAGTTCAACCTCCTGGTCCAGCAGGTCGCGGCACCGGCGGACCGCGACACCCTCGGCGCGGGCATCCGACCCCATATGCCGCCGGGGGACACCACCGTGGAGGAGCTGCCCACCCTGCTCGTCGGCACCCCCGAACAGATCGCCGACACCCTGCGCGAACGCCGCGAGCGGTACGGGTTCTCCTACATCACCGTGCTGGAACCGAGCATGGAAAAACTCGCGCCTGTCATCGAGCTGTTGCGCTGACAGCGGCCGAGGCGGTGCTACCGTCGGACACCGTGAGCGAAGATGCCCTTGTACGGGAAGTGCGGGAACTACACCGTGATCTCGGCGGCTGGCTCGGAAGCGCCGACAATGCGGCGCGGGAGCGGTTCCTCGGGCAACAACACGCGGAGTTCTCGATGGTCACCCTGGACGGGGATATCCTCACCCGCGCGACGCTGGCCGATCATCTGCGCGGCGCGGGCGGCGCGGTGCCGGGGCTGCGGATCGACATCGACGATATCGAGATCCTGGTGCGCACGGCGGAGACCGCGGCGGTGCGCTTCCGGGAACGGCACCGGCACGGCGATACCGTCGCCGCGCGGCTGACGACGGCGGTGCTGTTGACCGACCCGGCCGCCCGGAATGGGTTGCGCTGGCGCAGCGTGCACGAAACGGCTTGCGCCGACAAATAATCGGGTTCGCCCGGCGATCCGACTGCGAGCAGTGCTTCGACTGGCGGACGTGATCCGGCTCCGACGTGCCGACCGGGCCGGTCGGCGCTAGCCGCGCGTGATCTCCCAGGGCGCACGGGCGTCCGGGTCGGTGCGGTGCGCGTAGACCGCCAGACGCACCCGATTGTCACAGCCGGTCTTCGACATCAGGTTCGCCACATGGGTTTTGACCGTGGTCGCGCCGAGGTGCAGCCGGTCGGCGATCTCCTGATTGCCCCAGCCCTCACCCACCAGGCGCAGCACCTCACGTTCGCGGGGCGTCAGCTCGACGGTCGGGAGATCGGGGGCGTCGGCGGACAGGGCGCGGTCGACCAGCCGCCGGATCAGGGTGGGGGAGAACAGCATATCGCCGTCGACGGTGCGGCGGACGGCCGCCAGCAGGTCGGCGGGGGCGGTGTCCTTCACCAGGTAGCCCGCGGCACCGGCGGCCAGCGCCGGATAGAGGTGATCGTCGTCGTCGAAGGTGGTCAGCACCAGGACGCGGACGCCCGGATGGGCGCGGGTGATCTGCGCGGTCGCCCGCACACCGTCCACCCCCGGCATGCGCAGATCCATGAGCACCAGATCCGGAGTCAGCCGCGCGCACAGCCGCACCGCCTCCGCCCCGTCGGCCGCCTCACCCACGACCGTCAGGTCCGCGGTGGACTCCAACAGCATGCGCAGCCCCGCACGCACCAGTCGCTGATCATCGGCCAGCAGCACCCGAATGCTCACCACACCACCTCCCACATGCCCGTCGCGACACCGCCCGCCCGCGTACTCGTCGCGGCACCAACCACTCTCGAATTCATCGCGACACCGCCCACTCCCGCATCGCGACGCCGCGGGTGCCCCGCCGTACCAATGCCCGCCCCACCGCGACACCATTCGCCCGCGGGTTCCCCGCAGCACCACAGGCCCCGCCCATCGCGCAGCGCCCGCAAACTCGTCGCGGAAGCGTCCGCACCCATGCACCTCGCGGTACCGTCCACGCTCACGTCCCGCGCGGTACCGTCCACGCTCACGTCCCGCGCGGTACCGTCCACGCTCACGTCCCGCGCGATACCGTCCACGCTCACGTCCCGCGCGATACCGTCCGCCCACACGTCCCGCTGGGTACCGTCCACGCTCACGTCCCGCTGGGTACCGTCCACGCATTTCGCGGCACCGCACGCCCGCACGCTCATCGGGGGACCGCCGCGGTGGCGATGGGCAGCAGTGCCGATACGGTCCAGCCGGAAGCGTCGGGACCGGCGGCCAGGGTGCCACCGGCGAGGGCCACTCGTTCCCGCATGCCGATAATGCCCTGACCGTCGGCATCATCGGTGGTGACGCCGGCTCCCGCACTGCGCACGGTGACCGCCACCGCATCGCCGGAGCGCAGCACCGATACCGACACCGGGGCGGCGGCCGGGGCGTGCTTCATGACATTGGTCAGTGACTCCTGCACCAGCCGCAGCAGGGTCAAGCGGCCGATGGCGTCCAGGCCGGGTGGCACCGCGATCTCGGCGGTCACCGGGAATCCGGCGGCCCGCACCCGCTCCACCGCGGCGTCGAGTTCCGCGGGCACGGCCTCCGGCTCCACCAGCGCCACCTGGCCGAGCGCCGGGTCGCGCAGGGCGACCAGCAGCCGCCGACTGTCGGCCAGCGCCGACGCGGCCGTATCGTGCACATCGTCGAGCACCGCGCCGAGCCGCTCGTCGGCGCTCACCACATGCCGCGCCACCCCGATGCGCAGCACAATCGACGCCATGTGGTGCGCGATCACATCGTGCAGTTCCCGCGCCATGGCGCTGCGCTCGGCGGTGCGGGCGTGGTGTTCGGCCACGGCGCGGCGGGTCTCCGCCTCGACGGCGCGGGCGCGCAGCGAGTCGGCCAACTGACGCTGCCCGCGCAGGTACAGGCCGGACAGCAACGGCAGGCCGATATACGCCCCGGCGGCCACCGCGCTGGCCATCCGCCAGAAGGGCGCGTGGTCGACCGCCAGTCCGACGAGCACGGCCACCGACCAGCCGCCGACCGCGACCATCGTCTCCACCGACCGGTCGGTGCGCCGCACCACATCGACCACCGCCAGCGCACCCAGAAAGGGCACCCAACTCGACAGCCCCCACGCGGTGGTGAGAAACATCGGAATCGCCAAGGCGGACAGGATGATCGAGGCCGCCAGCGGCCACCGCTCACCGAGCGCGAACACCACCGCCGCCGCCATGGCCAGCAGCCAGTAGTGCGGCGGCACCCGGAATTCACCGGGGAAGGTACTCGCCAGCAACAGCAGCGGCACCACCGCAAGCGGCAGCAGCCGCACGGCCGCGGACAGTCCGGGCCACTCGCGCATGTCGATCACCCGTTCACCGTAAGCCAGATGAGCGTCGCCTCCGCAACCGGTCAGCACCGCCCTTAGCAAAGAAAGAACGCCGACACAAGGCCCAGTCGGAGGAACCTCGCGGCCTTTTCCCTGCCCGGAGGGCGGATTCGCGCGAACTCGTGGCAATCGATGCTGGGACGGTCGAAAGGGATTGCATTGCTGACGAGACGAGGATTCCTCGCCGGGCTGGCCGCGACACCGCTGGCACTGAGCGCCTGCGGCGGCTCCGGGCCGTCGCGGCCGCCCGGCCGGGCCCTGCCCATACCGCCGCTGGCCGCCGCCGAGACCGTGGACGGGGTGCGCCGGTTCCGACTGGAGACGCGAGCGGGCCGGTCCGAGATCATCGCCGGAACACTGACTCCCACCTGGGGTTTCAACGGTCCGATGCTCGGGCCGACCATTCGGGTGCGGCGCGGTGAGACGGTGGCGTTCACGGTGCGCAACGGGCTGCCGGAGCCGACCACCGTGCACTGGCACGGTGCGCACGTGCCCGCCCGCTGCGACGGCGGGCCGCATCAGACGATCGCACCCGGCGGCACCTGGGAACCGTCGTGGACCGTCGATCAACCCGCCGCCACCCTCTGGTACCACCCGCATCCGCACGGTGCCACCGAGAAACACGTGCACCGCGGGCTGGCGGGCATGTTCCTGGTGGACGACGACACCCCGGCGGCGCGCGCCCTGCCGCACGACTACGGCGTGGACGACATCCCGCTCATCGTCCAGGACCGCCGGTTCACCGCCGACGGGTCCTTCGACGAACGCGACACCGGTGATATCGGGCTGCTCGGCGACACCATCGTCACCAATGGGGCCGTGGACGCGGAGTTCACGGTCCGCACCCGGCGGGTGCGGCTGCGGGTGCTCAACGGCTCCTCCGGCCGGATCTATCACCTGGCCTTCGCCGACGATCGCGAATTCCACCTGGTCGGTACCGACGGCGGACTGCTGCCCGCCCCGGTGGCGCTGCGCCGCCTGCATCTGAGCCCGGGGGAGCGCGCCGAGATCGTGGTGGACTTCGCCGACGGGCGCGCCGCCCTGCTGCGGTCGCTGCCGGTGACCGAGCGCGGCGACCTCACCGACGGGGCGCGCTTCGGATTCGAGGATTCCTTCGACATCCTGTGGCTGCGTCCCGTCGCCCGCCTGCTGCCCGCGCCGCCGCTGCCCGCCGAACTGGCACCCATGGCCGCCCTGGTGCCGCCCGGCACACCCGCGGACCGGCATTTCGACCTGCAATGGTTCATGATCAACCGGCAGCGCATGGACATGAACCGCATCGATCTGACCGTGCCGCTGGACAGCACCCAGGTGTGGACGGTGCGCAATGTCGACGACTGGCCGCACAACTTCCACGTCCACGACACCCGATTCCAGGTGCTGGACATCGACGGCCGGACGCCGCCACCGGAACTGGCCGGCTGGAAGGACACCGTGTACACCCGGCCCGGCTCGACCTACACCCTCGCCATGCGCTTCACCGACTACGCCGATCCGACCTACCCGTACATGTACCACTGTCACCTGCTCATGCACGAGGACCAGGGCATGATGGGCCAATTCCTGGTGCTGGCACCGGGCCAGCGCCCGACCCCACCGCCCGCGCCGCCGGGTTCCAGCGCGCACGGACACTAGAGGGACCCGGAACACACTGGGGCGCAACGGCCGAGGCGGCTTCGCGCGCACCGTCCCGCCCGCGTTTGACCCGCCGCCGACGAGGCATTACCTCACCAGAACAACCGGCTCGACAAGGAGGTTCTGGTGTCGGGTGAAGTCCTTACCGTGGTGATCGTGGCCGTCGTCCTCGTGGTGCTGGCGCTGGCGATGCTGGCGCTACGGCCGATGTGGCGCAGACGGCGACTACGCAGCAAATTCGGTCCGGAATACGACCGGACGGTTCAGCAGGCCGAGGACCGCAAGGCCGCCGAACGTGAACTGGCGCAGCGGGAACAACGGCACGCCGAATTGGAATTGCGGGACCTGAGCGATCAGGAGCAGCGCCGCTACGAGATGGAATGGGCGCGGGTGCAGGAGCGGTTCATCGACGATCCACCGCAGGCGCTGGGCGCGGCCGACCGGCTCGTCGTCGCGCTCATGGCCGACCGCGGCTATCCGACCGAGGACTACCGGCAGCGGGTCGCCGACCTGTCGGTGGAACACGCACGGCCCCTGGACAACTACCGCACGGCACACGACATCGCCGACCGCGCCGCCGACGGACGCGCGTCCACCGAGGACATGCGCACCGCCATCGTGCACTACCGCGAACTGTTCCAGGACCTGCTCGTCGGGGCCGGACACGGCACCGACACCGCGCACAACCAGTGAGGCAGCCATGAGAATCGGATCCGATCGCAACAAGAAGAATGAAGCGACCGCGCAGGAAACACCCCCCGACGACGAGCGGCTCGTCGCGCACACCGGCACCGCCGAACCCGCCCCCGACCGGCAGCCCGTGGGCCACGCCGGGATGCCGGTGGACGATCGCGCCGCCTACGCCGCGGGGGAGGACCAGCGTGACACGGCGGGCGAACCCCGCGAACCGCAGCACGCCGCCGACTCCGGCGCGCGGGTGGAAACCCAGGCACCCGGGGACGAATCGAACTCCCGGGCCTCCGTGGACGATTCGGCGCAGCGCGCCCCGCTCCGGACCGAGAGCGCCGGGGAACCATTGATCGCCGACGGTGAACTGGAGCGGCTGCGCATCCGCTGGCGTGAGGTGCAGGGCATGTTCGTCGATGATCCGCGTGATGCCGTGCATCAGGCCGACGAACTGGTGGGCGGCACCATCCAGCGGCTGGCCGACGCCTACGCCGACCGCCGCAAGAACCTCGAAACCCGCTGGTCCCGAGACGATTCCGGGGATACCGAGGAACTGCGTCAGGCGCTGCGCGGGTACCGCTCCTTCTTCGACCAGCTGCTCTCCAGCGGACGCTAGGCGGGCGCGGCCACGAACATGTAGCCCTTCTCCTCGACGCGCCGCTGAATCCTCCAGCGGCCGTCGACCCGGACGAAGGTATCCAGATACCACAGCCCGCACAGCATCAACTGCTCGCGACCGTCCGCACCGGCCACTGTCATCGGGTTGTGGCACATGGTGCGGGCGGTCGCCACATCACCGTCCACAATGATGGATGAATTGCTGATGAGGTGTTGGAAGGCAAGGAAATTCGGCATCACGTCGGCGAGGAACTTCTTGGTCGCCGCCAGATCACCGGCGGGCCCGCCCATGGCCGTGTAGTCGATGAAGGCGTCGGCGGTGAAAATCTCGTCGAGCCGATCCCAGTCGCGGGTGTCCACGGCGTGCGAGTAATGGACCATGAGGTCCTGGATTTCCAACCGGTCCGACATCTCCTGAATGGACAGCATGGCGGCCATGCTGCCACCGCCACCGGCCTCGCGTGGGGAAGTGTGTCCGATCCGGTGCGGGAAACGCGCCAGTCCCGACCGGGTTACGGGATCACAACGACGTCGGTGGGCTCGACGTGGGGTTCAGCCCGCTTGGCACATACTCGGCTGTACCCCGCCTCCGGCTGGAAGGTCGATCGTCGTGAGTACCAACAAGGAGACCCCACCGCACCAGCGTCGCATGTACACCCGGTTCGGACTGTGGACCGACCCCGCGATCTTCTTCGTCTCGGCGGGGGTCGTCATCGGGTTCGTGATCTTCGCCATCCTGTTCACCGATCAGCTGGACCGGGGCGCGACCGCCGCCAAGGACTGGGTCGTCACCAATCTGAGCTGGTTCTTCATTTTCAGCGTCACGGCCATGCTGGTGTTCCTGATCTGGATCGCGCTGAGCAAGTACGGCAATGTCCGCCTCGGAGCGCAGGATTCGAAACCCGAATACAGCAACCTGTCCTGGTTCGCCATGCTGTTCGCCGCCGGTATCGGCACCGTACTCATGTTCTGGGGCGTGGCCGAGCCGATTTCACATTTCGGCGATCCACCGCGCGAAGGGGTGGAACCGAAATCGGTCGAGGCCGCCGACGATGCCATGGCATTCGCGCTGTACCACCTGGGACTGCACACCTGGGCCATCTTCTGCCTGCCGGCGCTCGCGTTCGCCTATTTCATCTATCGGCGCGGGCTGCCCATGCGCATGAGCTCGGCCTTCCATCCGCTCATCGGGGACCGCATCTACGGGCCGATCGGCAAGGCCATCGACATCATCGCGGTGATCGGCACGCTGTTCGGCGTGGCCACTTCGATCGGCCTGGGCACCCTGCAGATCAACAGCGGTCTGAACTACCTCAGCGATTCCATACCCATCGGCAAGACGCAGCAGGTCATCATTATCGTGGTCGTGACCCTCATCGCCACCGCCTCGATCGTCGCGGGGATGGACAAGGGCGTGAAGCGGCTGTCCAATCTGAACATCGGCATGGCCATCGGCCTGATGATCTTCGTCTTCCTGGCCGGTTCGACGCTGTTCCTGGCCCGCGGCATCTTTCAAACCTTCGGCACCTACCTCAGCGAGGTCATCCCACTCGCCTTCTGGAACGACACCTACGCCGACCTGCTGGAGAATCGCAGCTGGGGCTGGCAGGGCGATTGGACGGTCTTCTACTGGGCGTGGACGATCACGTGGGCGCCCTTCGTGGGCATCTTCGTCGCCCGCATCTCCCGCGGGCGCACCATCCGGGAATTCGTCCTGGGTGTGCTGGTCGCGCCGACCGCCTTCACCGTCGTGTGGTTCTCCATCTTCGGACTGTCCGCCTTCGATATCGAGATCAACGGTTCCGGTGGACTGGTCGCCGAAATGGATACCGAATCCGGTGGCCGCGGTGCGCCGTACGCCCTGTTCACCTTCCTGCAGGAGTTCCCGCTACCCACTCTCATGGTGGCGCTGGCGGTCCTGATCGTGGTCATCTTCTTCACCACCTCCTCGGACTCGGCGTCACTGGTCGTCGACATGCTGTGCACGGGCGAGCAGGAGAAGAAGAGCCCGGTGCGGCAGCGCGTGTTCTGGGCGATTCTGGAGGGCGTGGTCGGGGCCACGCTGCTGGTCGCCACGGTGGGAGCCAGCGGGTTGGCGGCGCTCCAGCAGACCATCACCATCGCCGGTCTGCCCTTCCATGTGCTGACCTTCTTCATGATGTGGGCGCTGGTGCGCGCCCTGCGACGGGATGTCGATGTGGTCGACGTGCGCCCCCGCGCACCCGCTGCCGGCCCCTCGCTACCGAAAGCGTCGGCGGACGAACCGCCTGCGGCCGAGAAGGCTTCCCCGGACCACGACTGAGGGTGGTGCCGATATCAGATCGACGTCCAGCCAGTTGCCACGGTAAAGCGCCACGCTTTACCGTGGTGGCATGGCGAAACTGAACATCAGCCTCCCGGACTCGACCGCCGAGGCCTTGCGCGCGAGCGCGCAGGGCAACGTCAGTGCCGAAATCAACCGGGCCGTCCTGCAGCGGCTCGCGGACAAGGAGATGCGGCGCATCGCCGCCCACGAGACGGCGAACCCGCCGGAGCACAGTGATGCCGACCTGCTGCGCATCGGCATGGGCTTGCCTCTGTGAGGGAGCTGCGCCAGGGCGACATCTACACCATCGCTGCCGGTGACGGCCATCTGACGGTGGTGATCGTCGATGGTCCGGCACTGCTGCGCCATCGGGATGTCGCCGTGGCGGTGCCGGTGGTCGCGGCCGGGGAAATGCCGGAGGGGCTGCGGATCTTCTCGGTGGGATGGGATGAGGGCCGGGTGCTCGCGGTGCACCGGTTCATCCCATGCGTGCGCGCTGTGCTGGAGTCCGGGACCTACGACGGAACGGTGACCCAGGAAGTGCTCGACTTCATCAAGATGGTGCTCGCCGTCAGGTTCGACCTGTAGCGATCACGTCCCTCCGCCCGGCCGAGGACATCCAGGCGCGCTACTCCAACCTGCTGACACAGCTCGCTCTGTTGACCATGCGCGATGCCTTCGCCTTCCAGCCCACCGAGCTGATCAGGGAACGTCGTTGTCGGCCGGACATCGCGGCGCAGAAAATAGGCGGTTCCGCCGCCTGACGCGAAGTCGTGATCAGCGCTGAACGCGAAAGTCCCCGACCGGAGCCGGGGACTTTTATGTGTAATTGTAGGTTACATATACTCTGTGTCCGGAGGGGGACTTGAACCCCCACGCCCTAATACGGGCACTAGCACCTCAAGCTAGCGCGTCTGCCATTCCGCCACCCGGACCGGTGGTGCTCAGCAAGGTTATCGGATCGGACCGTATCGACCAAATCGGCCCCGAGCGGTGCGTGTGGCGCCGGTGGAGCGGTGGTCGGGAGTGGTTGCCGCCGGGTCGGATTGCGTGGCGACCGGGCGGCCCCCCCCGAGGCTGACGGTATTGGTGGCGAGGGGTCGCCACCATCCGTCCGGTTGACGCCGGGCGTCAGTTGTTGAGCGCCTCCAGCAGCGCGGCGCGCTGGCGCGAGCCCAGACCACCGATGCGGCGGTCGGCCGGGATCTCGGCCTCGTCCATCAGCTTGGCCGCCTTGACCGGGCCGATGCCCGGCAGCGCCTTGATGACGGCGGCGACCTTGGTCTTCTTGACCAGGTCTTCCTTATCGGCGCGCTTGAGCACCTCGGCCAGGCTGACCGAGCCCTTCTTGACCTGCGCGATGAGCTCCGAACGAGCCTTGCGAACAGCGGCGGCCTTGGCCAGCGCCTCGGAGCGTTGTTCGGGGGTCATGGTAGGCAGAGCCATATGTAGTTCCCTTTCACTCGTCGCTGGTACGTCGGCGTCGATTCAACATCACGACTGGCCGGGCGCAAGTTCGACACACCGCGCGGACCTGGGAGTCTCGTATGGGCGTGTCGGTGCGGGTGCGGCGGCCGGGGCGGGTGGGGACGGCATTTCAGGTGGGGTTGACGGGAAATCGGCGGGTCCACATGATCATCGAAAAGTGCAGGGGTAACTGATCTTTCGCTGATCACCGCCCCGACCGCGACCGGCCGTTCGGACTGCGCGGACAGGCGACCAGCCGTTTGCTGGCGACCTCTCCTGGCAAATGCGGAACATACCGGCGGGCGGTGGTACTACGGTGTGCCGGTATCGCGACGAGCACCGGTGGAAGGCGGGCGCATGAGCAGGTCGTATCCGTACGCCGAGTGGAGAAGCACGGCGCCACCCCTGGCGGACCGATACGACAGCGCCGAACCCCTGGCATGGAACGGCCGCACCGTGTACCCGGTGCACAGCGAACCGCTCGACACCGATCCGTGCATCGTCACGCTCACCCTGCGCTCGTCCGCACCGCCGGAGGGCGTGCGCAGCCTCGGCGTCGGACTGTCCGTGACCGGAGGGCACGTCGTACTGGACGGGCGGCGGCTGCCCGGCGTCGATGTCTGGAGCGACGCCATGACCGGGGGAGTCGCTCTGCGGCTGTGCCACACCGACGGCACGGGATCGTTCTCGCTCACCCCCGTCTGGGTCGACGACACCGACACCACCGTGTCCTGGACCGGCAACTACGGCATGCTCGTCGAACGCACGCCCGCCGCCACGGTGCTGCGGTGCAGCACCGGCGTCGGCGCGCCGAACTTCACCGAACTCGTCGTGGAACTGTGCACCGGCACCGCCGCCGCCCTCCCCGAACCCCGCCCGGCCGCCGACGCCAGCCGCTACCGCGACGCCCTCTACGACCTGGGCGTGGCCATGCACGGGCGCGGCGAGGAAGACCAGGCGTGCCAACTGTGGACCCAGGCCGCCGGATTCGGCCATATCGGAGCCGCCTGGGATCTCGGCGTCGTTCGCTACCGCCGCGGCGAGTACGCCGACGCCGCGCACTGGTGGCGGATGGCCGCCGACCACGGCGACGCCCGCGCCATGAGCGGACTCGCCGAAGTGCTGGAACGGATGGGCAACAGCAGCGAAGCCCGCGTCTGGCGCGCCGCCTGCGCCGCCGAATCCCCCGGCCACCGCCCCTGAACCGACACTCCGCCGCGCGCGGGGCGACGTAGCGGCCACGACGCGCCGTTCGGCCGGGGTCCCGCGACACACCGCCGCGCGGATGGTGCGGTCCTCGCACGTCGCCGCCGCTTCCCCGCGCGGCGTGCGCGCACGCGTGGGTGCGGTGCGTTTACGCTGGCGGGCGATCGCGGCGGGACCCCACCGCCGCGCGGTGAACCAGAGGAACGAACATGAAGACCACGACGACGGCCGCCGCGGCGGTCCTCGTTCTCGGCGTCGCCCTGCTCAGCGGCTGCTCCGACGTCGAGCGCGCCCTCAACAAGGGCGGCGACACCAAGTGCAGCGACTATCTCGCGCAGGACGCCGACACCCAACGCGTCACCGTCACCAAATTCATCAAGCAGCAGACCAATACCGAGAACGAGCCCACCGGCACCTCGGTCGACTTCACCATGGCCGCGGTCCAGGCCCTGTGCTCGGTGCAGGCCAATGCCGACACCCCGATCAAGAACGCCGATATCGCGGGGATCTTCTTCAACAAATGACCGGCGCGGGCACGGGTCCACCGTGCCCGGCTACGTCAGCGGGGTGAGGCGGATGACGACGCCGCCCTGTTGCCAGGTCTGGTAGATGTCGGCTTTGCAGGGGGAGCCGTCGGGGTTGTAGCCGATGCCGTTGAAGGCGGCGTTCTGCTTGTTGTCGCGGGCGACGATCTCGAACAGCTCCATGACAGACCGCTCGTCCTCGGCGACGTCGGCGATCATCGGCGTGGGGGAGCCACCCCGGGAAACCTCCACGGGGACATTGCCGCGCAGATTCTTGACCCAGGGCCGCAGATTGGTGCCCACGAGGAGTTGCCCGTCGTGACGGGTGTAGGCGATGGGGATGTCGTAGACCCTGCCGGACTTTCGGCCCTTCACATGCAGGGTGGCCAGCCGCTTGCCGACGAGTCCGGACAGCAGCGGGACCCGCAGCAGCCCGCGAACGACGCTGTTGAAGAGGTCCTGGCGTTTGCCGATCGGCCGCGGGCCGTCGGTGGTCGGCGTTCCGTAGGGGTTCTCGGACGGTGTGGTCATCGCCGCGCTCCTGTGCGAAATCGGTTCGGACGCAACCCAGTATCACGCCCACGACCGGTGTGCGCCGGTGTGCGCAGCGATTGTCGGCGCGATGGTTTTGTGATCAAGTAGGGGCACGGAGTGATCCGGTTCATCGGGGAACGGGGAATGATATGAGTGCCAGAGCCGAACTCGAGCGGGAATTGGGTGGGCCGCTGGCCTCGCTCGACGCGCTGTCGGAGGCGGAGATCGCCGATCTGCTGGAGCTGTTCAAGCAGGCGCAGCGGACCGAACAGGCCGCCATGGTGGAGGCCGTCGACAAGACCGTCAGCGCGCTGCCGTGGCCGTTGAAGACCGCGGCCAAGAAGATCATGTTCGGGAATCGGTTGGGCTGATGAGTGATCTGGTCACCCGGGCGCAGACCATCCTGCTGGCCCGGACGCTGCACGTACCCGCGGAACGACTGACCCATCTGGAGAAGCTGGGCGCACAGGGGTTGCACGAACTGCAGGAACGCATGGCGCGCGTCATCTTCGACCGGCACAATGCCACCTTCTCGCGGCTGAGCATGCTGGTACCGGTTGTCCCGCTCAGCATTTCACTGCCGCTGGTGCAGCGGCTGGTGCCGCCGGTGATGGCCGGTCGCGCGGCGGGCGCGATCGGCGTGGACCATCCGCGCAAGGCGGTCGAGGCGCTCGACATCCTCGATCCGGCCTATGCCGCCGACGGCGCGCCATACATGGACCCGCACACGGTGGGACGGCTCGCCGATGTCGCGCCGCCGCAACCGGTGGTGCGCATCGTCAACGAGATCCTGCGGCGGCGCGACTACATCACCGCCGGGCCGTTCCTCGCCTACGCCACCCCGCAGTTGATCGAAGCTGTCGAACACGGGGTGCACGACGACGAGGGGCTCATCCGGTCGGCGGCCTACTCGTATTCGGGCGAGAGCATCAGCGTCATCGTGCGGCATCTGCTGGACGGCCCGACACAGCGCATCCCCCGGCTGATCCAGACCATCGTGAGCGGGCCCGCCGAACTGCGGCTGGCGGCGCTGTCGGTGTTCGCGCGCACCGACTCCGACGTGATCGCCGCCATCGGCGACATCCTCTTCGAGGTCGGCACGCCCGAGGAGATCGCGGACCTCGTCACCACCTTCGTGGCGGCCGAGGCGGTGCCGGAGACCCTGCGGTTCATCGCCCACCTGAACCCCGCGGCGCTGGCGGTGCTGGCGGGCAATCCGATCATGCGCGACACCGCCACCGTCACGACCGTCGTCGACGTGCTGGACGGGTGTGCCGAACACGACCAGTGGCGGGGCCTGTTGGCGCTGGCCGAACACGTCGAGCCGGACACCGCCCGTCGCATCGGCACCCGACTCGGCGACTTCGACACCGCGACGCTCGCGCGGCTCCCGGCCGTCACCGGCGCGACCGAGCTGTGGCCGCCGCTGCTGCGGGTGCTGGCCGCCGCCGAGGCCAGCGCGCAGTCCCGCATCGGCGAAACCTGGTCGACGCTGCCGGAACCGGAACGCCGCGGGGTGGAGCAGCGGATCCGCGAGCACGAGCTGGACGAGGAACTCACGGCACTGACCGCCACCCTGCACCTGGTGCACTGACGACGGTGGCCGCAGCCGTGTCGGCTGTGGCCGTATCGTTTGCCGCCTGCGCGGCCGTGTCGGCCACCGCCCGGATGCGTGTGTGCGGTCTGCACCCTTTCGAGTGCGGACCGTACAGCCGCTGACACGCTCCCGGCGGGCACTTCGGCGTCGGGCGCTTCGGCGTCGGGCGCTTCGGGTTCAGCGCAGTTGGGTGACGGTGTGCTCGAAGGCGAGCGCACCGTGCCCGTCGGCGACCTGGCGGTCGATGAGATTGCGCAGCGGCGCGATGACATCCAAGGCCACACCGGCGTCCCGGCTGGCGCGGGCGATGGCGTCGACGGCGGCCTTCTGGAAGGCCAGGTGCTGGACGTCGGCGCGGAAGTCACCGGAGTCGATGGTGCGGCCGTACTCCGGCAGTCCGTGCGCCATGGCCGTCAGCCACGCCTGGGCGCGGTGGCCGAACTCCTCGGCGGACACGCCCGCCGAGCCGACCATGGCCGCGGCGTGGAAGAAACCGCCGAACATCGCGTACATATTCGCCAGCAGGGCGAAGTCGAACAGCGCTGCCATTCCGGCGTCGGTGCCGAAGTACTCGACGGAGCCGAACAGTTCCAAGGTCTCGCGCTGACGGTCGAACACCGCCTGCGATCCGCTGTAGAGCAGCGACGACCCCGGCTGGCCGATCATGGGCGGAATCGCCATGATGCCGCCGTCGAGGAAGTCGATGCCGTGCGCGGCCGCCCACCGCGCCAGCTCCCGCGATTCCGCTGGTGCGGTGCTGGTGAGGTTGATCAACTGCTTGCCGCGCAGTTCGGCCGCCACCGGATCGAGCTGTTCGTGCACCGAGGCATGGTCGAGCAGGACCGCGATGATCACCTCACCCGCCCGCACCGCCTCCGCGACCGACGCCGCCTCGGTCGCTCCCGCGGCCACCAGGTCGGCGGCCTTGCCCGCGCTGCGGTTCCACACCGTGGTGCTGCGCCCGCCCTTCAGCAGGGCCTCGGCCAGGACCGAGCCCATGGCGCCGAGGCCCAGAACGGTGACCGGGGGATGCTGGTTGTCCGCCATCGCGGCTCTCCTTAATAGATTCGAGTGGGGTTTGTCGGCGCGCCGGAATCCAGAGTGCTCCCGCCCGCGTTGGCCCACAAGAACGCACTATTCGGTCAGGCACCTACCACGAGGTAGGTGACGAGGTAGCGAGGGTAGGCATGGGCGAGAAGAGATTCGGACCATATTTCTGCGGTATCGACGCCGCCATGGACGTGGTCGGCGGCAAGTGGAAATCGCTCATTCTGTGGGAGCTCGCCGAGCACGGCACCCGTCGCTTCGGCGAGCTCCGCCGTGGCCTGCCCGGCGTCTCGGAGAAGATGCTCGGTCAGCAGTTGCGTGAGATGGAGGCGGACGGGCTGATCCACCGCGAGGTGTATCCGGAGATCCCGCCCCGGGTCGAATACACCCTCACCGCCGAAGGCACCGCGCTCAACATCGCACTGGCCCCGCTCGCGGACTGGGGCCGCCGCCGCATCGACCGCATCGGCGCGGAGCGCGTACCGCACCTGGCCTCCTGAGCGTGGTCGGAGGGCGGGATCGGCGGCGGTTCGCCAGCGGCATATCGCCCAGGGACCGAGCGGGCGGTTAGTGATGAATGCCAAGTCTGGGCGGTTTGGGCATTTTCGGCGACGGGCGGATCTATGATCGGGGCCGTTGCCGACGGGAACCGACCCAGACGGTCGGAGGACGGGGAAACGATGTCCGCCACAGTCGAATTCGACCGACGACGCGCGACCCGGCTCGGCCTATGACGGATTTCGTGGTACGCGCCCAACTCATCCTGCTCGCCCGCACCCTGCACGTCCCCGTGGAACGGCTCGCCCATCTCGAGAAGCTGGGCGCGCAACGCCTGCACGAACTGCAAGATCGCATCTCGCGCACGCTGTTCGAACAGCACAACCCGGTCTTCGACCGCATGAGCAAGCTGGTGCCCATCATTCCGCTGCGCATCTCCATTCCGATCGTGCAGCACGTGGTGCCGCCGGTCATGACCGGACGGGCGGCGGGCGCGGT
Source organism: Nocardia sp. CC213A (assembly GCF_030766805.1). NCBI lineage: Bacteria > Bacillati > Actinomycetota > Actinomycetes > Mycobacteriales > Nocardiaceae > Nocardia > Nocardia sp. CC213A. The sequence continues at coordinate 173,090 of NZ_JASFXA010000011.1, read as the reverse complement.
GGGAGTGCGCTACCCGCGCAAGGCCGCCGAAGCGGTGCGGCTGCTCGAGGTGTCCTACGCCGCCGACTGCGCGCCGTATCTGGACCCGCGCACCGTCGGACAACTCGCCGACGTCGCACCGCCGGAACCGGTGGTGCGCATCGTGAACGAGATGCTGGTGCGCCGCGACTACGTCACCGCCGGACCGTTCCTCGCCTACGCCACACCGGAATTGGTGCGCGCGGTGGAGGAGGGGGTGCCCGACGACGAGGGCCTCATCCGCTCGGCCGCCTACGCGTACTCGGGTGCGGCGGTCAGCGCCGTCGTGCGGCAACTGCTGGATGGGGGCACCCGGCTGCCCGCCATGCTGGGCACGGTCGTGGACGGGTCCAAGGAACTGCGGCTGGCGGCGCTGTCGGTCTTCGCGCGCTGCGACGACGACGTGATCGCGGCCGTGGGCGACATCCTGCTCGCCTCGACGCCGCCCTCGGCCATCGCGGACCTGATCACCACCGTCGTCGCCGCCGGCGGCACGCCCGACGTGCTGCGCTTCACCGGGCAGCTGCATACGCCCGCGCTGCTGCGCTTGGCGCTCAACCCCGGAATCGGCGACGTGGCCGACCAGCTCGTCACCGCCTGCGAGGGCTGCACCGAGGTGGCACTCTGGCGGGGCATGCTGGAACTGCTGGCCCGCACCCCCGGGGAGGTGCGCCGCCACGCGGGCGCCCGGCTCTCCCAACTCGATCCGGCGACCCTGCACATGCTGCCGACCATCGCGCAGGCCGCGCGGCTGTGGCCGCCGCTGCTGTGGGTGCTGGCCGGGGCCGACGTCGACGCCCAAGCCCTGATGGCGCAACGCTGGGCCCGTGCGCCCCGACTGAATCTCGAGGTGCTGGAACGACGCATCCAGGACCAGCGCTTGGAACCATTGCTGGCCACGCTCACCGCCACGCTGCGGCTCTATCGCTGACGCGGCGGCTCACCGTGGACGCGGCCACCGCGCAGCATCCACCCCTACCGGAGTGGTAGGAAAGGGGACGTGTCCGAAACCGTCGAACCCAGCACCTCCCGCGCCGTCTCCGAAGTGGTCGATCTGGTCAGCACGCTGATCCGCTTCGACACCTCCAACACCGGCGAACTGGAAACCACCAAGGGCGAGCGTGAATGCGCGCAATGGGTGGCCGATCAGCTGCAACAGGCCGGATACGTCACCGAGTACGTGGAATCGGGTGCGCCGGGCCGCGGCAATGTGTTCGCGCGGTTGAAAGGCGCGGACTCCTCGCGCGGGGCGCTCATGATGCACGGGCACCTCGACGTGGTGCCCGCGGAGGCCGCCGACTGGAGTGTGCACCCGTTCTCCGGCGCGGTGCGCGACGGCTACGTGTGGGGCCGCGGCGCGGTCGATATGAAGGATATGGTCGGCATGATGCTGGCCATCGCCCGCCAGTTCAAGATGGCGGGCACCGTACCGCCGCGCGATATCGTGTGGGCGTTCCTCGCCGACGAGGAGAACGGCGGCAAGTGGGGGTCGCAGTGGCTGGTGCGCAACCGGCCCGACCTGTTCGACGGCGTCACCGAGGCGGTCGGCGAGGTCGGCGGCTTCTCGCTCACCGTGCCCAAGGCCGACGGCACCGACCGGCGGCTGTACCTGGTGGAGACCGCCGAAAAGGGTTTGGGCTGGATGCGTTTGCGCGCCAAGGCCCGCGCCGGACACGGCTCCTTCCTGCACGAGGACAATGCCGTCACCATCCTGGCCCAGGCGGTGGCGCGGCTCGGCACGCACACCTTCCCGCTGGTGGTATCGGATTCGGTGGCGGAATTCCTGGCCGCCGTCGCCGAGGAGTCCGGGCTCGAATTCGATCCGGCCAGCCCGGATATCGAAGGGCAGCTGGCGAAGCTGGGCACCATCTCCCGCATCATCGGCGCGACGCTGCGCGATACCGCCAACCCGACCATGCTGCGGGCGGGCTACAAGGCCAATGTGATCCCGCAGACCGCCGAGGCGGTGGTGGACTGCCGGGTGGTGCCGGGCCGACAAGCCGAATTCGAGCGCGAGGTCGACGCGCTCATCGGCCCGGATGTGGAGCGCGAATGGATCACCAAGCTCGACTCCTACGAAACGACATTCGACGGACACCTGGTGGACGCCATGAACGCCGCCATCCTCGCCCACGACCCGAACGGGCGTACCGTGCCCTATATGCTCTCCGGTGGCACCGACGCGAAAGCGTTCGCCACCTTGGGAATTCGGTGCTTCGGCTTCGCACCGCTGCAGTTGCCGCCGGAGCTGGACTTCACCGCACTGTTCCACGGTGTCGACGAACGGGTTCCGGTGGAATCCCTCGAATTCGGCACCCGCGTGCTGGAACACTTCCTGCTGCACAGCTGACTCGCGAAAGGACTCACCCGTGCCCGATTACGACTACAACCCCTACGCGCCGCTGCCCGACCTGCCGGGCTTCACCCTCACCTCCTCCGATGTGACCGACGGCCAGCCGTTCGGCAACGATCAGGTCAGCGGGGTGTTCGGCGCGGGCGGCAAGGATGTGTCGCCGCAGCTGTCGTGGAGCGGATTCCCCGCCGAGACCAAGAGTTTCGCGGTCACCGTCTTCGATCCGGACGCGCCGACCGCCTCCGGCTTCTGGCACTGGGCGGTCGCCGACATCCCGGCCGCGGTCACCTCGCTCGACAGCGGGGCGGGCAGTGAGGGCGGCACCCTGCCCGCGGGTGCGGTGCAGCTGCGCAACGACGGCGGCTTCGCCGGATTCGTGGGCGCCGCGCCGCCGCCCGGACACGGCTACCACCGGTACTTCATCGTGGTGCACGCGGTGGATGTGGAGTCGCTGGGCATCGACGGCAGCGCCAGCCCGGCCTACCTGGGGTTCAACCTGTTCTCGCACGCCATCGCGCGCGCGACCCTGGTGGCGACCTACGAGCAGAAGTGAGCGGACGCGCTCCGCGCTGAACCGTGGCCCCGAACATCGCGTTCGGGGCCACGATCGTGCACGGGGTATCGCGGCTCACCGCGGGCGCTCCCGTGCCGGAGACAACGGGGTCGCCAGGCGCCGGCGCAGGAGAGACAACAGGGGTCGCCAGGCGCTCCGGCGCCGGACACAACACGGGTCGCGCCGGTACCGGAGACGACGCGGGCCGGAGACGACGCGGGCCGGAGACGACGCGGGCCGGAGACGACGCGGGCCGGAGACGACGCGGGCCGGAGACGACGCGGGGCCCGGAACCTTGCGGTTCCGGGCCCCGTATCTTCTTCCTCCGCTTACGACGGTACGTTGACCACGTTCTCCGGCGGCGGGGTGGTGTAGAGCTCGGCGATCTCGGCCGCGTACTTGGTCGCGATCGGGTTGCGCTTGAGCTTCAGGGTCGGGGTGAGCTCGTCGCCGCCCGGATCCCACGCCTGCGGAACGATGACGAACCGCTTGATCTGCTCCACGCGGGACAGCTTGGAGTTGGCGACCTGCACCGCGGCCAGGATCTCGTCGACGATCTCCTGCTTGGTGGCCAGCGACGGGACGTCCGCGTCGGGCGTGCCGAGGTTCTTGGCGCGCACGGCGGCGGTGTCCGGATCGAGAACGACCAGCGCGGCGATGTAGGGCTTGGCGTCACCGATGGCGACGACCTGGCCGACCAGCGAGGACGCGGCCTTGACCGTGTTCTCGATATTGGTCGGGGACAGGTTCTTGCCCGCCTCGTTGATGATCAGTTCCTTCTTGCGGTCCACGATGTGGACGTAGCCGTCCCCGTCGATGGTGGCCACGTCGCCGGTGTGCAGCCAGCCGTCGGCGTCGATGGCCTCGGCGGTCTTCTCCGGCATCTTGCGGTAGCCGCGCGTGACGATGGGGCCGCGAATCAGCAGCTCACCGTCCTCGCCCAGCTTGATCTCGGCGCCATCGAGCACGCGACCCACCGAACCGGGGCGGGGCTTGTCGAGTTCGGTGAAGGTGCCGACGCCGGAGGTCTCCGACATGCCCCACACCTCGGTGACCGTGAAGCCCAGGCCCAGCATGTACTCCAGGGTCTCCGGCGGAATGGCGGCCGCGCCGGAGGCGGCGACCTTCAGCTCGTCCAGGCCCAGCGCGTGGCGCAGCTTGGACAGCACCAGCGCGTCGGCCAGCTTGTGCTGCACCGACAGCACCGGACCGCGGCCCTTACCGGCCAGGTCGGCGCGGGCGGCCTGGACACCGGTGGCGATGGCCCAGTTGGCGAGCGACTGCTTGGCGCCGCTGAATTCGGTGGCGATCTTGGCCTCGATACCGGCCTTGATCTTCTGCCAGACGCGCGGCACGCCGAAGAAGGCGGTCGGGCGGGCGTCCGGCAGCGCCGCGGCGATCTCGCGCGGGTCCGGGACGGTGGTCATCTGCACGCCGGTGAACAGGTTGGCGCAGTGTCCGGAGATGCGGTCGGCGACGTGCGCGGCCGGGAGGTACGAGACCGAGCGGTCGTCGAAGCCGACGATCAGGGGACCGGTGAGCAGACCCTTGATCTGCGCGACCACATTGCTGTGGGTGAGTTCCACGCCCTTGGACGGGCCGGTGGTGCCGGAGGTGTAGATCAGGGTCGCCACATCGTCGGGCTCGACCGCACGCCAGGCGGCGTCGAAGTCGAAGCCCTCCAGCGGGGCGGCCTCCACCTCGGCCAGCGAGACGGTGCCCGCCGCCGAACCCTCGACCAGCACGATGTGCTCGAGCTCCACGCCCGCGCCGCGCACCGCGTCCAGGAATACCGGCTCGGTGATGACCACCTTGTTCTCGGCATTGGTGAACAGGTGGTTGATCTGCTCCGGCGAGGAGGTGTTGTAGATCGAGAACGGCGTCGCGCCCAGATGTAGCGCCGCGGTGTCCACGAGATTGAATTCGGGCCGGTTGGTCAGCATGATCCCGACAGTGTCACCGTGCCCCACCCCGAGCCCCGCCAGTCCGGCGGCGATGCTGCGCACCCGCTCCCCGTACTGCTTCCAGGTGATCTGCTGAGTCCCACCCACGGTCCGCAACGCGACCTGGTCCGGCCGCACCGTCAGCGTCTCCTGAAACGCCTCCGGAATCGTGTAGACCGTTTTGCCCGATTTGTGCGTATAGCCGATGTCTGTCGTCATATCCCTGCTTCCGATTCTCCTGACCACCGCGCCCGACGCGCCCCCACGCGGACCCTCGCCCCCGGAGCTGATCCGCTACCGGTCGACTCCGACCCACGCCTGGTGACACGCCCCACATGTGGCACGGCTCACTCATCGTAATCACATCGGGGGTGCCGTGTCGCGTGCTACCCCGTCACACCGAGGATTCGACGAGCCCACCCGCAGCCACGTGCGCAGTTTCGTCGGCAATCCGCGGATTCGTCCGGCACGCACGCGGCGGCGAATCGGCACCTGAATCGCGGTGAGCCCCGCCGCGCACAATGCCGTGGCGTCCGCTGCACGGTCGGTCAGCAGCTTGACCGAATTCAGGCTCAATTCGTCGCTGAGAAACCTCGCCAACCGCTCGTAGATCTCACTGTCGAGCATCCGTTCCACGCCCGTGGACCCGGGTTCATCACAGTCGTCGTGTTCGAGGTAGATCAAGATACCGGCACGTGCGGCCTGGATGCAGTCCATCGAGTCTCGCAGCCGTGAACCGCAGGAACAATTCTCGCAGCCCAGCGCATCGCCGTACAGGCAGCGCGCATGGATTCGCACGAGGCAATCATTGGTGATCTCACCGAACAACACCGCATGCCCACCGAGGTCCAGTTCGACGACTGTGCTCACCCACATCGGTCGACCCTTGCGAGTCAGTGAATGTGCGGTTTCGGCGACAAACGCCGCATCGCTCACAGGCCGCTCCGTACCCGGATGCGACGACCGAAAAAGGTCGGTCGGCACAGCGGCCGCCCGCGCAACCTCGTCGTGGAAAGTGCGACCAGAATCAGGGGGTAAGGCAGCACGGCCACGACCACCGCAGAGGTCGGACAGTGTTCGTCCGCCAGTACCAGCAGCGCGCCCACGGCGGACGCGGCCGCCATGGTGATGTGCTTCGCGGCCGTCGCGAGCCGCCACGCCATCCGTGGCCAGAGGCGGTGGCTACAGACGTCACGTTTGGCTTCCAGGTACGACATGGCTCTGCCGCTACGCGGCCTGGTACGCAGCGGCACTGCGGTGACCGTGAAGCGGTCGGCCAGCGCCGACACCTTGCTCGGATTGTTGGTCAGCAACCGAATCGATGCCAGCCCCAGATCGGCCAACCGGTCGGCGGCGACGTCGTAGCGCCGAGAGTCATTGCCGTGACCGAGCCTCTGGTAGCTGGCAAACGTATCGAGCCCCTCCCGCTCGGTCAGCCTCAGCCCCATCGCCTTGACGACCAGACCAGCTCCGCGTCCTTCCTGCTCGAGGTAGAGGAGCACGCCCGAGCCTTCCCGCTGGATCAGATCCAGCGCCTTGGCGAGCTGAGGCCCACAGTCGCAGTCGTCGGAAGAGAGGGCATCGCCGTAGAGACACCGCGAGTGGATTCGTACCAGGCAGCCGTTCGCGGGCTCGCCGAAAACGAGCATCCGGCCGACCGAGCCGAGGTCGACGGAACGAACGCGAACATCGACACCACGTCTCCGCAGGAGACGACCTGCTCCAGCCAGTGGCGTGGTCAGGTACTCGATAGACGGCACGGGCGGACGATACCGCTCGCGGCAGCGAAGGTCAGGACAAAACATGCAACATACGGCGCGTCTTGCTCTGGTTGACCGATACTCACCAGTTCTCCACAACCGCGTCGATGCGATCGGCCGAGATCGCGTCCGTTCCCGCGGAACGATTGCGGACGCTGCCACCGCGGGCGGCGACCAGCGCGGCCGTCGCCCAGACGAAGTCGTCGTCGCCCGCCGGTCTGCGCGCGGTGGTCAGCCGATACGCCAGCGCCACCACGAACGGTGCGTAGCTCTCGCACGTACCGGCTGATTCGAATCGGTCCACGATGAACCGGCCCGTCGGCGAGTTGACGGTGCATCGGTAGCCTTCGATAGTGCACACCGCGCCAACTCCCTTGTCGAGCAGGGTCGACGACACATCGACGTCGGTGGGTCGATCGGCCACCAGCGCGGCCAACTCCGCAGGGGTGCCCACCGCGTAGTGGACACCGCGCAGGTCTTCCCGAAGATGTGCCGGACCCCGCAATGGCGGGGAGGCGCTGACGATGACCCATGGGCTCGCGGCGCGGGTCCGCACCGAATCGAGCACCCATTCGACCATCTGTGCCGACTGTTCGAAGGTCAGTATCACGACGTCGGATGCCATGAGTGCCGAACGAACGGCCGCATGATCGTGCTCGCGAGCCAGGAAGTTCAATCGCTCGTCCTTGTAAGCGATGGTGGCCGAATCACCCTGTTCGGGGACGAGAACGGCTGTGACCGGCGTGCGCGCGCCCGCGACAATGCTGACGAGTCCGGTATCGACCTCGCACTTCTGGAGATAGGCAAGAACGTCGTCACCGTCTTCGTCATCCCCCACGGCACAGACCAGATGTGTGAACAAGCCCAGCTGGGCGCTGGCGACGGCGCGGTTGAGTCCCTTGCCACCGGGTCGCCGTTTCAGATCTCCCCACGCACTCGCACCCGGCCCCGGGATCTCGTTCACCGCGTAGGTATGGTCGACGACAGCGTCACCGACAATCGTGACGACACCGCTGTTGAGTCTCGACTCTTGCTCCGCGGGAATGATTTCCGTCATCACCAACGCGCTCGCCCCCGTCAACAGGCCGGCCAGCGCATCGAACGCACGACGTTCGCGCACCCCGCGTAACGCCCGATCGCTCGGGCTGTCGGAGACTTTCGAGACCCCGAGCGCATGATGCAGCGACTGCCAGCACGCGGCGAGATACTCACGCCGGAACCTCAGTTCTTCGGCGTAGAGCCGACGCGGATCACAGCCGGGTGGCGGATTCTTCTGTAGCAGTTTGAGGTTCAGCTCCACATCGACGATCAGCCGCTCGGATGCCGGAAGTTTTCTCGCCAAGCCGGTGAGGGCATACACCAGCGCCTCGTGCGGCTCCAGGCCGAGGCGACGAGCCAGACGACGGACGACAGGCAATTCGAGTAGCAGATCGATCTCGATCTCGGTGCTGTGCAACCTATCCAGGCTCAGACCTGACCGCTTGCGCAGTCGGAGCAGGATGTCGCGCACGGCGATGACGCCGGGATCCTGCGGGACCGGTGCAGGGGCGGCTTTGCGCGGACTGTGTTGCCTCACCATTCGCTACCTACAGTACCGTTGACCAGGTTTAACACACAGCGAAAGCGTCAATCTCCTTGTAGTAAACGGCAATAGCCGAATTCGGGGGGCAAATGCCATCCTAAGTTCGGTGAACCCGCACCACCAGACATTCGGGAGGTTCTGGTGTACGGAGTGATTCTCCCCAGGCGACGGATTCGCAGGTCTCCTCGGCCGGCCCCCAGCGAGAACGATACCGGGCTGGCCATAAATCCCGAGCGCTGCTAGGCGGAATATCCACCCGTCTGGACGCTTCGACGCCACCAGCCCTGTCGTCGCCCTGTCGAGCCATCCGCAGAATTCACCTCCGGTCGGTCCCGCGTGGACCGACCGTGTCCGGACATACCCGAAATCGCAAACCGTGCAGGGGCGACGACTCCAATCCCCCGGGAGACCCGTCGTGATCTACGAGAGCAGCCGATCCATCACCAGCAGCCGCACCCAGGAGTGGGCGCGTCGGAGTGCCGATGCGGTGGAACCGGCGTGGGTGCTCAGTTGGTGGCCGGAGCGGCGGTTCACGAGGGAGCAGGCGCGGGCGGGGATGGAGCTCACCGAATTGCTCAGTGAGCCTGAGGATCAGCGGGATTCCGGGGCGGGGCGGCGGGGTGCGGAGATCGCGCGCGAACTCGGGATCACCGTGGCGGAGGCGGTGTCCGTTCTTTACCGGCGCAGACTGGAGCGGGGGGAAGCATGACGATCTATGTGGCGGACTGGCAGATGACCAGTGATCTCACCGGCGAGGTCGCGCACAAGCTGGCGGATCGGTGGGAGTTGGCGTGGCGGTTGAGTTGGCTGCCGGAGCGATTGGTGTCGCGGGCGCAGGCGCTGGCGGGGATGGAGCTTGCGGAGATCTTCTCGGGGGATCACTACCGACGAGATGTGATCGTGGCCGCGCGGGCGATCGTCAGTGCCGACGAACTCGGTATAGCCGTGGAGGAAGCGATGTATGTGCTCATGCGGCGGCGCGGGGCGTGAGTCCCGAGCCCGAAGTGGGCGACAGCCCCGGCACGGGCGACCGCCCGTGCCGGATACACACGGCGGGGTGGGCGGAAACCTGCCCCTCCCGCGGTGTCGATGGGAGGACCCAGTGGCAATCGACAACACAGAATGGGCCATGACCAGCGATATCACCCCGGAGTACGCGTTCCGCGTACCCGAGGGTGGTGCGCGGGCGTGGCGCCTGAGCTGGTTGCCCGAACACCGGCTCACCCGGGAGCAGGCCCGGGCGGGGATGGAATTGGACGAACTGCTGTCGGATCCGGAGGTGGTGTACGACGGGGGAGCGCACGGTCGCGCCGCCGACCTGGCCGACACGGTGGGCGTCCTGGTCGAACAGGCGGTGCTCACGCTCGCGTGCCGGATGGCCGAACGCCTGACCGCAGCCCCGGGCGACCCGCCCGCACCGTCGCCGGCAAGGCCGGAACCGGTGCTGTCCGGATGGGCCCGGCGCCACCCGGCGGTGACGGGAGCACGCTCACGCCATCGCTGGATGTGATTGCACGCGGTGCGTATTCGCATCGCAGGCAGGAGACGCCGCCACGAGGACGTCCGGGCCGATCGTGCCGCGGCCCGGACTCCGTCGGTACCGAGCGACCTGACGCTGGGCGAAGTCCCACCGCGCCAGAGCGATTCCCCCCGGAAGACCGTGGGTCGGGACTCGCTCGCCTGGGGACGGTGGCCGACGACTACCGCCTCGACCGCTGCGATATCGCGGGAGCGCTCATCTGCCTGGTCGGCGTGGCGATCCGTTCGGTGTGAGCGCGGGCACCGCGCCGCGATCACCCGGTCGGCGCTGCCTGCTGCCAGCCGGTGGCGGTTCAGGCGTTGCGCGCGCGGTGTCCCGCGCCGACCGCCTGGCTCAGGTTCGCATACCCGTTGGCGCGCAGCCTGTCCGCGAGGCCGCGGTGGATGCGGCGAGCCCAGAACGGCCCGCCGTAGATGAAGCCGGTGTAGCCCTGCAGCAGGCTCGCTCCGGCGAGGATGCGCTCCCACGCCTGGTCGGCGGTTTCGATGCCGCCGACCGAGATGAGCACCAGCCTGTCGCCGACGCGGGCGTAGAGGCGGCGCAGCACCTCGAGGGAGCGGTCGGCGACCGGGGGACCGGAGAGTCCGCCCGCGCCCAGGGGCTCCACCTCGGCGGCGGGGGTGCGCAGGCCGTCGCGGCGGATGGTGGTGTTGGTGGCGACGATTCCGGCCAGGCCGAGTTCCACGGCGAGGTCGGCGACCGCGTCGATATCGTCGTCGGACAGATCGGGGGCGATCTTGACCAGCACCGGCACCTCGACGCTGTCGAGTACCGCGCGCAGCAGCGGACGCAGCGATTCCACCGCTTGCAGATCGCGCAGGCCGGGGGTGTTGGGGGAACTGACGTTCACGACCACGAAGTCGGCGAGCGGGCCGAGCAGGGTGGCGCTGACCGCGTAGTCGGCGGCGGCGTCGGCGGCCTCCACCACCTTGGTCTTGCCGATGTTCGCACCGATGGGCACGCCGCCGGTGCGCCGATGCGCCAGATTGTCGGCGGCCGCGACGGCACCGTGGTTGTTGAAACCCATGCGGTTGATGAGAGCCCGGTCGGCGGGCAACCGGAACAGGCGCGGGGCGGGATTGCCCGGCTGCGCCTGCGCGGTCACCGTGCCGATCTCGGCGTACCCGAAGCCGATCGGTCCCCAGGTGTCGACACCGTCGGCGTTCTTGTCGAAGCCCGCGGCCAGGCCCAGCGGCGACGGGAAGTCGACGCCGAAGGCGGTGGTGCGCAGGATCGGATCGTCGACGACGAGCAGTTTCGACACCGCCCAACGGGTGGGCGCGAATCGGGTGGCCATGCGCATGGCCCCGAACGCGAGGTGGTGGATGCGTTCCGGCGGGAGCAGGAACATCATCTTGAGCAGCAGCGAGTACAGAAAGGCCCCCATGGTCACATCGCCGCCTCGGGGGCGGCCGTGGATAGAGCGGTTTTGCGGCGGCGCAGCAGGACGCGGCGGCTGCCGTCGGTGTAGGCGCGCACGCGTGACAGTTCCCACCCCCCGAATTCGGCCTGGATGGCCAGCCGCATGGAGGCGGTGACCCGGGTGACGTCGGGAGGTAGCCGCAACGGTATGTATTCGTACTCGTCGCTGGTGTCCTCCCAGCCCGCCGGTAGTGAGCGCTGTCGCGCCGATCGTGAGGCCCCGGCCATCACTGCCCCTTTCGCTGATCCGCGGCGATCCGCTGTAGACCGTCACCGGTCCCGGACCCCACGAACATGTCGCCGCTCCGGCTGTCGATGGTCACCGTGTCGGGCTGGCGCACCGTCGGGTAGCGTCCCACCTCTTCCGGTATACCCGTCGACAGGTCGTAGCCGACGACCTCGTTTGTGCCTGTCAGCGTCACCCACACGGTCTCGGACCGCTGATCGTAGGCGAGTGCGTAGGGCGACGAGCCTACCGGGAACCGCTGGCGCAGCACGAGCGGATCGACGGTGTAGACCAGCAGCTCACCGCCCGCGGTGTCGGTGACGAGAAGGCGACCGAAGTGGTCGCCGATCATGGCGCCGGCACCGTCGCCGGTGCGCAGCATCAACCCGGGACGGTTGTCGTCCAGGTCGAGTTCGGTGACGAGGGTCTGGCGGCGGTCCAATGCCGCGACCTGCTCGTTCACGGCCACCACCGTGTCGGCGGAGACCAGGCCCCGCACGGTGTGGCCGAGCGTGCCCGCGGCGTCGAGGATCAGGACCCGTCCGTCGGCGAGGCCGACCGCGTACCCGCCGTCGGGGCGCGGTGCGGCGGTGCGGGCGTCACCGTCGACCGCGAGTTCGGTGATCGCGCCGGTGGCGGCGTTCACGCGCAGCAGCCGATCCGGCGCGGGGGCGAGGATCTCACCGGGTGCGCCCGCGGCGAGCGACGCCGCCGCGACGGGCAGCGGGATGGTGCGTTCCGTGGCGGGGGAGCGGCCACGATCGATGAGCCGCAATGCTTTTCGGCCCTCGGTGAGCACGGCGAGCACACCGGTCTCCGGCTCGGCCAGCAGTGCCGTGACGGGCGGGCTCGGGCTCACCTCGCCGATGGGGGTGGCGGTGGCGGCGGGTGCGCTCGCGGGGGCGGCCGGTTCCCGCGTCGGTTTGTCGGAGGTGTCGCCTCCCGACGAACAGCCCGCGAGCAGGGTTACCGCCGCCGCGCCCGCGAGGGCGCAACGGATCCAGCCGCGACGGCGCATGCACCGAACTCCTTTGTCCTCCGACGAACCCATGCGTTCCTCTTCATCTGACCATGATGCGCTGCCGTGCCCGCCGGGCGGGGGTGTTCGGGGCGGCGCGCCGTCGGCGGCAAAGGTTACGGTGGAAGTGAACACCGAGCAGCATCAGGGAGAGCGGTTGGTGACAGACCACACATCCGGATTCGCCGTGGACGATGTGACCGTGGGTCGCTACGCGCACGGGTTCGGCGTCACCGGCGACGGCCGGACCTTCGCCTTCCGCACGGTCCGTTCCCTGCTCGTGCTCGAGATCTACCGCGAGGATCTCGACACCGATGTCCCCGACGCGGCCGATGTGGTCGCGGTCGCGCAGGCCACCGTGGCCGATATCGATCTCGACGACGAGCGCAGCGTGGTGGCGCTGGTGCGCGATCTGATCCCGCAGGCCACGCCGGTGGCGGCCGCGCAGCCGCGCGAAACCACCACGGTACGAGCGTTTTTGGGCCGTCTGAGCGCCGTCATCGACGGAATATGACCTGCCGACCGGTCGGTCCTGCTCGCGCATGATTGACTAGGGGCAAGCAACATCAGTTCGACGCGAGGAAGTTGATGGCACTTCGACGTTCGGCAGCCACCGCGCTCACCGTCTCCGTGCTCGCCGCCGCGCTCGCGGCCTGCGGCGGAGGCGGTGACGAGGAGTCGGTGTCGGCGGCCCGCTCCTCGGCCTACGCGGCGCAATCGTCGAGTTCGGCGGCCGCGGCCAGCAGCAGCGCCGCCGTGCGGGCGGCCATTCCGACCGCGGCCGAACTGGACGCGCACATCAAATCCGCGCTGGACCCGAACCTGCCGGATTCCGAGCGCACCGCCCTCATCGAGGACGGCGAAGCCTTCCGGGACGCCATTCCGGATATGTACAAGGCGCTGCAGGACAACCCGCGAGCGATCTACGGCGTGCGGGACCCGGTATTCGACAATCGCGACGGCACCCTCACCGCCACCCTGAGCCTGGACAAGGACGGCACCGGCACGAACGTGCGCACCACCGTGGTGCATTTCGTGTACACCGACGGTCGCTGGAAGATCTCGCGCACCGACCTGTGCGGCATTCTGCGGTCGGCCGACTACACGACCGCGGCCTGCGGCTGACCCATGATCGAGACCGGTTCCCTGCGGTGGGGGCGCATGATCCACCGCAACCGGTACCTGGTGTTCGCCGTATTCGCGCTGGCGGTGCTGGCGTCGGGATTCTACGGGCGGGATCTGGGCGACCGGCTGTCGCAGGAGGGCTGGTTCGACGAGTCCAGTGAATCGGTGGCGGCGTCGAAACTGGCCGACAGCACCTTCGGGCGCGACACCGATTCGGATCTGATCGTGCTCTACACCGCGCCCGCGGGGCGGACGCTGGACGATCCGGAGGTCCGCTCGGCCGTGGCGGCGGATCTGGAGCGGCTGCGCGAGCAGCACCCGGACCGGATTCTCAAGATCGACTCGTATTGGGACGGCTCACTCATGGGGCAGTTCGCCGACGCGTCGCGCACGCACGCGTTCGCCTCCATCGGGTTGCACGGCGACGGCGGCACCGAGACGGTCGACAACTATCTGGCCATCAAGGACGAGTTCGGAGCGGGAGCGCCCGGTGCCGGGCCGGGCGGCGCCACCGTCCAGTTGGCGGGGCTGCAACCGGTGGTCGAGGGCATCAACACCGGGATGCAGCGGGATATCCACCGGGCCGAGCTCATCGCCCTGCCGATCGTGGCGATCCTGCTGTACTTCGTGTTCGGCGGCGTCATCGGCGCACTGCTGCCGGTGCTCATCGGCGGGATGACGATTCTGGGCAGTCAGGGCATCATGCGGCTGCTCACCGACCACATCGAGGTCAACGTCTTCGCCAGTGCCGTGGTGACCCTGGTGAGTCTGGGCCTGGCCATCGACTACGGACTGTTCGCGGTGACCCGGTTCCGGGAGGAACTGGCGAACGGCCGCGGCGTGGAGGAGGCCACGGCGCGCACGGTGGCCACGGCCGGGCGCACGGTGCTGTTCTCGGCGGCCATCATCGCGGTGAGCCTGGGCGCACTGTTCATCTACCCGAACGGGGTGCTGCGCTCGGTGCCGCTGGGCGGTATCAGTTCGGTGCTGCTGGCGGCGGTGCTGTCGGTGACGGCGCTGCCCGCTGTGCTCGGCATCGTCGGCGAGCGCATCGACCTGTGGGGCTGGCATCGGTTCGCGAGCATCCGCACCGCCGAACAGATCGACGCCGGATTCTTCTCGCGGCTGGCGGCCTTCGCCATGCGGCGGCCGTGGCTGGTGATCGTGCCGGTGGTGCTGATGCTGCTGGCGTTGATCCTGCCGTTCCGCCATATCGAGTTCGGCGGACTGAGCGAACGCTACCTGGCGGCGGACAATCCGGCCCGAACGGCACAGCAGGAGTTCGACGAACGGTTCCCCAGCTTCCGCACCGAACCGCTGAAACTGGTTGTGGTGGACGCGGATCCGCAGCAGCTCTCGGACATCCGGTACGAGGCCAACCAGCGCACGACGGGGCTGATGACCGGGCCGTTCGATCCGTTCGCACCGACCGAGGACGGGGTCACCGTGCTGGGGTCCGGGCTGATCGACAAGGCCGACGCCGATACCGCCATCGCGGCCCTGCGCGACATTCCCGATCCGCCCGGGGTGCGGGTGCTGGTCGCCGGGGTGCCCGCGCTGGAGCGCGACAGCATCCACGGCCTCATCGAGGGGCTGCCGCTGCTGGCACTGATTCTGGTCGGCGCGGCCGTCGCGCTCATGTACGCGGCGTTCCGCTCGCTGGTGCTGGCGGTGAAGGCGGTGCTCATGAGCGCGCTCAGCCTCGGTTCCACCCTGGGCATCCTGACCTGGATCTTCGTGGAGGGCCACGGCGCGGAGCTGTTCGACTTCACCCCCGGCCCGCTCATGTTCGCGGTGCTGGTGCTGATCGTGACCGTGCTGTTCGGCCTGTCCACCGACTACGAGGTGTTCCTGCAATCGCGGATGGCCGAGGCGCGCGCGGACGGTGCGCCACCCGCGGAGGCCATCCGCTACGGCATCGCCCACACCGGCGGCGTGATCACCTCCGCGGCGGCGATTCTCATCGTGGTGACGGGGGCCTTCGGCTTCTCCGATCTGGTCCTGATGAAGTACATCGCCTACGGCATGATCGCGGCACTGTTGTTGGACGCCACCGTGATTCGCATGCTGTTGACTCCGGCGGTGTTGAAACTGGTGTGGCGGTAGGTCTGGCGGTCGCGACCGGCCTGCCGCACCCGGGGAGCGGGACGTGCGCCGCTACCCGCGCACCGGCAGCACCAGTTGCGCGCCGGTGACCGGATGGTCGAGCACTTCGACCGGGTGCCGGTAGACGCCGGTGAGCAGGTCGGTGGTGAGCACCGCTCGGGGTGGGCCGTCGGCGGCGATGCGGCCGGCGTCCAGGACGGCCACCCGGTTGGCGTAGGCGGCGGCCACGCCCAGGTCGTGGACCACGACCACCACGGCCGCACCCGCGGCCGCCCGGTCGCGGGCCAAGGCCAGGATCTGTTCTTGATGCCCGAGATCCAGTGCGGCGGTGGGTTCGTCGAGGAGCAGGGTGGGGGTGTCCTGGGCGAGGACGCGGGCCAGGGCCACGCGGGCGCGTTCACCGCCGGACAGGGCCGGGAAGGTGCGGGCCGCCAGGTGGGTGACGTCGGTGGCGCGCATGGCGGCGGCGATGAACTCGTCGTCGCGGTGCTCGCGTTCGGTGCGCACCCAGGGCGCGCGGCCCATGGCGACCACCTCGCGGGCGGTGAACGGGAACCCGACGGTGTGCGATTGCGGCAGCACGGCGCGCCGGCGCGCCATGTCGAGCGGCGCCCAGTCGCTCAGCGGACGGCCGTCGAGTTCGACGGTGCCGCCGAGCAGGTCCAGCTCTCCGGTGAGGGCGGCGAGCAGGGTGGACTTGCCCGCACCGTTCGGGCCGACCAGGGCGACGATCTCCCCGGCCCGCACCTCGAAGTCGATCCCGTCCAGCACCCGGCGGCCCTTACCGCGCTCGACCACCACCCCGCGCGCGCTCAGGGTGACCGCGCCGGGCCGGGGTGCCTCCGGCAGCGCGGGTGCGCGGCCGAAAACCGTTGCGAAACCGAGCTTTCCGCTCATGCCGTGTCCTTCCGCGCGCAAGCGGCCCGCCGCCCGGCTCCCATCGTCGCCCGCAGCCGACATCCGGTCGGATGGCCCGCGCCGCGCCGCCGCCGTGTCCACGCCTGACCGCTCGTGCTGTGTTCTTCCGCGCCTCGGCCGGGCGCTGCCGCATGGTGACGGCTCGCTGCCGTCCCGCGCACCCGGCCGTTCATGCCCAGCCTCCCGCACGGGCGCGGGTGCGGCGCAGCAGCCAGAAGAAGAACGGGCCGCCCACCAGGGAGGTGAGCATGCCGAGGGGCAGGTCGGCGTTGTGCACCAGCGAGCGCGCCCCGATATCGGCGGCCAGCAATACCACCGCGCCCAGCACCGCCGACAGCGGGATGAGCACCCGGTGGGCAGGTCCGACCAGCATGCGCACCAGATGCGGCACGATCAGGCCGACGAACAGGATGATGCCGGTGAACGCCACCCCGGCAGTGGCCAGCACGGCCACGACCACGATCACGTTGCGCCGCAGCCGTTCCACGTCCACGCCCAGATGCCGGGCCGCCGACTCGCCCAGGGCCAGCAGGTCCAGTTTCGGGGCCATGAGCACGGCGGCGAGCACACCGAGCGCGGTCAGCGACGCGACCACCGCCACCGCCTGCCAGGTGGCCCCGTTCAGACTGCCCAACTGCCAGAACACGATCTGATCGCGGGCCGCCGGGGAGGCGGTGAACAGCAGGAACGACAGCACGCCCCCGGCGAAGGCGTTGATGGCCACACCCGTGAGCACCAGCGTCACCACTTCGGTGCGGCCGTTGGAGCGGGCCAGCACGTACACCAGCACCGTGGTCGCCAGCCCGGCGGCGAACGCGCCACCCGCCACCGACCAGGCGGCCGCGAACGCGCCGCCCACCACGATGACCACTCCCGCGCCGACCGCGGCTCCGGCGGATACGCCGATCACACCGGGTTCGGCCAGCGGATTGGCGAACACGCCCTGGAGCAGCGCACCGGCGGTCGCCAACGCGGCACCGACCAACGCGGCCAGCAGCACACGTGGGAAACGAACCTCCCACAGCGTCACATCCCCGGCCGGGTGCGCGGGCATCGGCCCCCAGTCGAGCCCGATGCGGTGGAAAACACTGCCCGCCACCTCGGCCGGGCTGGTCGGCACCTGCCCGACGGCCGCCGAGACGACCGCCAGCACCACCATGAGCGCCAACGCCCCCGCGAAGATGAGCGCGGTCCGCGACCAGCGAGGGCGGCCGACCGGCACAGGATCGGCAACGCTCACCGAAACCTCGTGCGGCATGGCCGGATTCGAGTCGGAACCCGCCGCCCCGGGGTCCTCGTGTCCGGCTGCCGCGCTCCCGTCACGTTCCGTCCGGGAGCCCGCGTTCGGGCGTCGGCCGGGTTCCTCCGAGCGCTCGCTCATGCCGCGTGGTCGCCGTAGACGGCCTCCGCGAGGGCGGTCAGGACACGGCCGGTGTTGGGGCCGAAGGACAGCAGGACCGCATCGGCCATATCGACCACGCGGCGGTTGCGGCCCGCCGGGGTCTGCGCGATGCCGGGGATCTTTTCCACGCCGTCGACGCCGCCGACGGAGTCGAGGCCGTCGCTCATGACGAGCAGCACGTCGGGGGCGGCGGCGATCATGGCCTCGCTGGTGATGGGCAGGAACTCCGCGGTGATGCCGGAGGCGGTGCCCGCGTCCTCGCCGCCGATGGCGGTGATGAGCGAATCGGCACCCGATCCGGGTCCGGCGATCATGGTGATGGCGGTGGAGCGCAGGTACAGGAAGGCGATGCGCGGCGGATCGTCCTGCGGCGGAACGGCTGTGCGGGCCGCCTCGATCTCGGCGCGGGTGCGCTCGCCGAGTGCCGCGCCCGCATCCGGCACGCCGAGCGCGGCGGCCACGGCCTCGATCTGCGGGACCACCCCGTCGAGGGTGCGCTTCGGATCGAAGTAGACCACGGTGATGCCGAGGGCCCGCAGCTGATCGCGGATGACCGGGGTGGCCGCGGTGGTGTCGGTGAGGAAGACGGTGGGCCGCAGGGCCGCGACGGCTTCCACATTGAGCGTGCCCGCGCCGCCGCTCACGGTCGGCAGGTCCGCGACCGCCGGGAAGGACGCGGAGTTGGAGCGGCCCACCAGGTTCGAGCCGAGTCCGAGCGCCACCACTGTCTGCGCGAGCGTCCCGTACCGGTCGGCCGCCACGATGCGGCTGATGTCGGTGACCGTGACCTCGCTGCCGTCGAAGGAGCGCACCGTGGCGGGCAGCACCGGCGTGGGTGCCGGATCGATCGGCACCGGGTCGAGGTCGCCGACCTCGGCGGTGGTGGGTCCGGTGCCCGCGGTCTCGGGACCGGCGCACGCGGTGACGCCCGCGACCAGGCTCACGCCCAGCAGCACGAGCAGGATGCGCCGGGCCGTCACCGTTCGAGCACGCACGAGACTCCTCATGCAGGCAAGGCTAGCCTGGCTCATTCTGTGCGGGCGCTCACGTCACCGAGTGCGGCCGCGATGGCCCGTGGCAGTTCCAGGGTTTCGGCGGCCAGTACACCGGTGAGCTGCCCGATATCGCGTGCGCCGACGATCATGCTCGCCACCGCGGGCTGATCCCGGATCCAGGCCAGCGCCACCGCCAGCGGTGACACCCCGAGCCCGTCGGCGGCGGTGACCAGCGCGTCCACCACCCGCACCGCCCGGTCGTCGAGCCGCGCCCGGATCTCGGCGGCGGTGGCCTCGTCCGCGCCGCGCGAATCGGCGGGCACCCCGTCCCGGTACTTGCCGGTCAGGATGCCGCCCGCCAGCGGCGCGGTGGCGATCACCCCGATGCCGTGATGCTGTGCGGCGGGCACGAACTCGTGCTCGGCCCCGCGCGCCAGCAGCGAGTACGGCGAATAGGCGGCGGTGATCGGCGCGGCGGCGGCCAGCGTCGCCAACTGCCAGGCGTCGTAGCCGCGCGCCCCGGCGTAGCGCACCCGCCCGGTGCGCACCGCGTACTCGAGCGTGGCCGCGATCTCCTCCAGGGGCGTGTGCGGATCCCAGGCGTCCACGGTCCAGATGTCGAGATGGTCGGTGCCCAGCGTCGCGAGCGTGGCGTCGAGCTGGCGCATCATGGTGCGCCGCGACGCGTCCACCGTCCATCGGGTGGGTGCGGGCGCGGGCGCGGCCGGATCGGCCAGCACCGGCGTGCGTCCCGCGCTGCCCGACAGCACCAGCTCGTCTCTGCCGATCTCGCGCAGCAGTTCGCCGAGAATGCGCTGCGCGGTCCCGTCGGCGTAGGCGGGGGAGGTGTCGACGAGCGTGCCGCCCGCCTCCACGAACGCCATGAGCTGGGCGGCCGCGTCGTCGGCGTCGGTCTCCCGGCCCCAGGTATGCGTGGCCAGCCCCATTCGGGACACCCGTAGTCCACTGCGGCCCACCGTCCGCTGTTCCATCACCGTGCAAACCCTCGTGTCACACGCGTCAGCCTAGGCGCACAGGTGGTTTCCCAGGGCGCAAGCCTCGCCGTCGACCTCGCCACATCGCGGTTGCGGCGGACCCCTACCAGCCCGCGCGGGCGGGCGGGTAGGGTCGCCAACGATATCGCGGCGGGGCCGGGTGCGGGGCAGGCCGTCGACGGTGGGCGAATTGCCCACCGGCAGTAGAGGATTCGGTGTGGACAGGAGTGGTGCGTGGGCGAGTCGATGACGTGGCTGCAGGCGGTGGTGCTGGGGCTGGTGCAGGGCTTGACGGAGTTTCTGCCGATTTCGTCGTCGGCGCATCTGCGAATCGTGTCGTCGGTGTTCTTCGGCGACGATGCGGGCGCGTCGTTCACCGCCGTCACCCAGTTGGGTACCGAGGCGGCCGTTCTGGTGTTCTTCGCCAAGGACATCTGGCGCATCCTGGTCGCCTGGTTCACCACCGTGGGCATGAAACTGAAGGCTCGCCAGCGCGAGACCGTGCCGCTGCACGATCAGCCCACCACCCAGCTGCCGGTCTACCGCGACACCGGGTACGGCGACACCGGATACGGCCTGGACGCGGACGCGCAGCGCGAACTCGACTATCGCATCGGCTGGTACGTGATCATCGCCACCATCCCGATCGGCCTGATCGGCTTCCTGTTCAAGGACGAGATCCGTACGGGCGCGCGGAATCTGTGGCTGGTGTCGTTCATGCTCATCGCCTTCGCGCTGGTGATCGCCGCGGGCGAGTACTACGGCAAGAAGCAGCGGCCGATCGAGCAGCTCACCACCCGCGACGGCCTCGTCATGGGTTTCGCGCAGTGCCTGGCGCTCATCCCGGGCGTGTCGCGTTCCGGGGCGACCTCGACGGCCGGCCTGTTCTGCGGGCTGACCCGCGAGGCGGCGGTGCGGTTCTCGTTCCTGCTGGCCATTCCGGCGGTCACCGCGTCGGGGCTGTTCTCGCTGCCGGACGCCTTCGAACCGGCCGGGGCCGGGCTCAACGCCTCGGGTCCGCAGCTGCTGGTGGCGACGATCATCGCGTTCGCGGCGGGGTACGCGTCGGTGGCGTGGCTGCTGCGTTTCGTGGCCGGCCACTCACTGAACTGGTTCGTGGGCTATCGCATCGTGCTGGGGTTGGCGGTCATGGGCCTGCTGGCCGGCGGCGTCATCTCGGCGACGTGATCACATGTCGGCATTCCGCGTAGCCAGTAGGCTGGCCCGGTGACGGTGATCCTGTTGCGGCACGGCGTGTCCACGTCGAATGCCGCCCACACGCTGGCCGGTCGCAGTGCGGGGGTCGATCTGACCGACCGTGGCCGCGAACAGGCGCAGGCGCTGGTGCAGCGATTGGGTTCGCTGCCCGTCGAGCACATCGTGTGCTCGCCGCTGCTGCGCTGCCAGCGCACGGTCGCCCCGCTGGCCGACAAGCTCGGTATCGAACCCGAACCCGACGAGCGGCTGCTGGAGGTCGACTACGGCGACTGGACCGGCAGACCCCTGGGCGAGCTGCTGTCCGAACCGCTGTGGAAGGTGGTGCAGCGGCACGCGTCGGCGGCGGCGTTCCCGAGCGGAGAAGGCTTGGCGCAGGTGCAGTTCCGTGCGGTGTCCGCTCTGCGCGAACACGATGCGGCGCTGGCACGAAAACACGGGGGTGACGCGTTGTGGGTGGCGTGCACCCACGGCGACGTCATCAAATCCGTGCTCGCGGACGCGTACGGCATGCATCTGGACCTGTTCCAGCGCATTGTCGTGGAGCCCGCGTCGATCAGCGTGGTCAGGTACACACCGACCGCCCCGTACGTGTGGCGGGTGAACGACACGGGTACGGATTTGTCCACGTTGGCGGCGGTTTCCCCGCGCCGCGGCGACGCCGCGGCCACCGGTCCGGTTCCCGGTGGAGAGACAGGCGATACCGCGAGTACGGATAATGGGGATGCGGAACGCCCCGATTCTCATGCCGAGTAGTTCTCATCCCGTGTAGGGCAGTCAGGAGGTGCAGATTGACACGAGCAATCCACATTTTCCGCACCCCCGATCGATTCATCGCCGGCACCGTCGGCGAGCCGGGCGACCGCGCTTTCTACCTGCAGGCCGTGCAGGAACCGCGGGTGATCAGCGTGCTGTTGGAGAAACAGCAGGTGAAGGTGCTGGCCGATCGGATGGGCTTGCTGTTGGACGAGGTGGCCCGCCGCTTCGGCACCCCGGTGCCGCCGCAGCCCGCCGATGTCGCCGACACCGACCCGCTCGTCACCCCGATCGACGCCGAATTCCGGGTCGGCACCATGGGTTTGGGCTGGGACGCCGACGCGGGCGCGGTGGTGGTGGAGCTGCTGGCCATCACCGACACCGAGGTGGACGAGTCGGTGGTGCTCGACGACACCGAGGAGGGCCCCGACGCGGTCCGGGTGTTCCTCACCCCGATCCAGGCGCGCGAGTTCGCGCTACGGTCGGCGCGGGTGATCGCCGCCGGACGGCCGCCGTGCCCGCTGTGCGGGGAGCCGCTGTCACCCCAGGGGCATATGTGCGTGCGCACCAACGGCTACAAGCGCGGCGACATCTTCGGCGCGACCGAGGCCGAGGACTGAGCCCATGACCGGCGACCCGTTCCGGACCGCGGATCTGACGGTGGTCGGACAGGTGACCACGGCCAGCAATGTGACGCTGGTGTGCGAGGCCGACGGGGTGCGGGTGGTGTACAAGCCGGTGCGCGGGGAGCGGCCGCTGTGGGACTTCCCGGACGGCACCCTGGCCGGGCGCGAGGTGGCGTCCTATCGGGTGTCGGAGGCACTGGGGTGGGGGCTGATACCCGAGACCATCCTGCGCGACGGGCCGGTGGGTCCGGGCATGGTGCAGCGGTGGGTCGATCAGATCGAGCCGGTCGACAGGCGGCCGGAGCTGGTGGATCTGTGCCCGGCCGGGCAGGTGCCCGACGGGTTCCGGGAGGTGCTGCGCGCGCTGGACGGCTCGGGGCGTCCGGTCTCGCTGGTGCACGCCGACGATCCCCGGCTGCGGCGGCTCGCCGTCCTGGACGTGCTGCTCAACAATGCCGACCGCAAGGGCGGGCATGCGCTCGACGGCGTCGACGGACGGGTGTACGGGGTGGACCACGGCATCTGCCTGCACACCGAGCCGAAGTTGCGGACCGTGCTGTGGGGGTGGGCCGGGGAGCCGATCGAGGACGAATTGCTCTCCGACATCACGGTTTTCGTGAAGGCGCTGCCCGGTGAGCTGGGTGACGGGCTGGCGGAGTCGATCACCGACACCGAGATCGACGCGCTGGAGACGCGGGCGCGGGCGCTACTCGACGATCCGCGGCTGCCGCTACCCAACAGCAACCGGCCGATTCCCTGGCCCGCGTTCTGACTCGCGCCCGCTGGTCGGCTTCCCCGGTCCGCGTTCCGGCTCGCGCCCGCTGGTCGGCTTCCCCGACCCGTGCTCCGTACTCGGGGTTCCGGTAGTAACCGCCGAAAAACCAACGGATATGGGGTCGCCGTGGTATCGGCCGAATTTCGGGCGGATATGGCGTAACCCGCTGGTAGAGGGCGGGTTACGCGCGCTGGGTGCCGGTCAGGCCGGGGGTTGTTGGGTGAGGCGGTCGCGGTAGATCCGATATGCCTTGCGGTCGGCGGCCGCGGTGCTGTGTGCGAGGGGTTCGGCGGCGGCCAGCAGTGCCTGGTGGATGTGTGGTGGGGCGGTGACGTGCAGGCTGTAGCCCTGGCCTCGCCGTATCTGCCGGCCGTCGCGTAGGGCGTGGCGTTCGGTTTCGCCGAGGTCGGCGGTGTGGGCGGTGAGGTGGTGGGCGAGCTTGCCCGGCATCTCGATTCGGATCGGGTGGGGTTCGTCGATATCGGTGGGGGCGAGTTGTTCGGGCCGGTCGGGCAGCAGGTCGGCGAGTGCGGTGCGAATCGCGACGCGGCTGACTCGGTGTTGTCGGGCGAGGGCGGCGTTGACCAGCATGGTGGTGGTCGCGTCGGCGGCGGCCAGGTCGGTGATGCCCGACACAGCGCGCCGGAGAGCACCCGCAGTTTCACCTGGTGCCGCTGGCACCAGTCGCGCACGGCGAGGATGTCGGCGAGGTCGCGGCACAACCGATAGAGCTCGGACACGGTGAGCCGGTCGCCGGGGCGCGCGTATCGGGCGAGCTCGCGGAAGCCGTCGCGGTGCAGCGCGGGGATCTGTCGTCAAACCCTGTCGTCGATACGGAACGGACGGCAATGGATCGGGAGTGCTGTTTCCGCACGATCCACGCGGCCCGGGAGCCGCCCCCCGATGGGTGTCGTCAAAGGACCATTTGACGACATTATCGCAGCATGGATGCCGGCTTGTTACGGCGGCGCTGTTCGGTGGTCAGCGCCATGGTGTGCTCTCCTGCATTGCGGTCCGCGGAAACGCGGCGGAGTTCAGGGCGATGATCGGTTCTCTCTGCGTCGGCCGTCCACGAGGTCGTGATCATGGAATATCGTGCCGGTCATGACCACGAATGACTGGTTGGCCGACATCCGAACCTCTTATGACACGGTCGCGGTCAGCTATGCCGACCAAGTGCGCGGCGCCCTCGCCGGACACCAGTACCTTCGCGCGGCTCTGGCGTTGTTCGCCGACAGCGTGCGGGTCGCTGGCGGCGGGCCGGTCGCGGACGTCGGCTGCGGCCCCGGTGAAGTCACCGCCCACCTACATGAGCTCGGGGTCGACGCCTTCGGTGTCGACCTCTCCCCGGCGATGATCGACGTGGCCCGGCGCGACCACCCCGGCCTGCGGTTCGAGGTGGGCTCGATGACGGACCTGGACCTCCCCGACGCTTCGGTGGCAGGCCTGCTCGCCTGGCAGTCGTTGATCCACATCCCTGACGACGAGGTGCCGACCGTGTTCGGGCACTTCCACCGAGCATTGCGTCCCGGCGGACCGCTGCAGCTGCTGTTTCACGTCGGCGACGAGTCGCGGTTGAAGACCGACGGCTATGGCGGTCACCCGATGAAGGTCCATGTCCACTGCCGTCAGCCTGACCAGGTGGCATCCTGGCTGCGCGATGCCGGATTCGTGGTCGAGGCTCAGATGCTGCTCGACCCGGACGCGGAAGCTCAGCAAGCGATTCTTTTCGCACGCAGTAAGTCCTGACTTCTGCATATATGTCGGGCTCGCCAGTCGGATCCGGAGCCGATGCCCGAGATGGACGCCGACACTGCGCTATACCCTCGGCGCGACCGTCGTGACCACGGACGCGCTCTACACCCTGCAAGCCCTGTGACTCCCGCCCGCGGCGGCGATCAGAACAGGGTGTCGCGGACCCGCAACGGCCGATATCCGGTTGGGCCGAGTGCGGCGAGTTCGGCGTCGATGTCGACCTCGATCGCGCCGAAGAAATTGATGTTGGCGCTGTGGGCGGGGCTGATGTGGGCCAGGACCTCGTCGTCGATGCGCTGCCCGGCCCGGCGCATCTGTTCGACGGCGAGCCTGTAATACTCGGTGGTCCAGGCGATCACGGCGTTGGTGGCCAGGGTCAGGCACCAGGCTTGCTCTGTCTGGTCGGCGAGCTGGCGGGCCCGGATCATCCCCTCGTGCGCGTAGAGCAGGTCGCGGCGCAGCGCGTGCAGGGATTCGCCCTTGTTGAGCTGGCGGGCGATCTTGCGCCGGTAGTCCGGATCGGAGAGGTATTTCGCGGCGTAGATGCAGGGTGATACGACCGAGGTCCCGAATCCGTGGGGACAGCTGCATGCCGAGC
This sequence comes from Nocardia sp. CC213A, assembly GCF_030766805.1. Lineage (NCBI taxonomy): Bacteria > Bacillati > Actinomycetota > Actinomycetes > Mycobacteriales > Nocardiaceae > Nocardia > Nocardia sp. CC213A. The sequence continues at coordinate 147,409 of NZ_JASFXA010000011.1, read as the reverse complement.
AGGTCGAACAGCCCGAAGTTGACCAGGGTGACCCCGTGGGTGTCGGTGGCGTGTTCGGTGATCGGCAGATCGGTGGCATTGCCCAGGATTTCGTCGAGCACGTAGTGGGCTTCGCGTTTGGTCGCCACGATCACCTTGGTGCCGTAGGTGGCGTGCTGGTCGGTGACGTGGGTGTAGGCCGACAGGCCCTCGTTGGCGAAGTAGCGGCTCATCGGCCGCGCGGTCGTCGACTTCCCCCGCGTCGGGAACCGCTGCCCATCGCTGGACGACAGCGTCCCGGCACCGAACACCGGGGTCAGCGGCAGCTTCTGGTGGTAGTCGATGAGCACCAGATTCGCCGCGCGCAGGGTCTCCTCGCGCACGTACCATTCGTCGGTCCAGGACAAGATGTCGTAGGAGATGCCGCATGCCTCGGCCATCCGGGTCAACCCGAGGTTGGTCGAGTGCGCGAGCAGCACCGCGATCAGGTTGCGTTTCAGCTCCGGGGTGCGGGTGGCCTGGCCGCCGGCGTGGGTGAAGCAGTCCAGGTAGCCGGTGCGTTTGTCCAGCTCGATCAACAGCGACACGATCGGCGCGAATGGCAGCATCTCGGTCAGCTCGGCCTTGAGCGCGATCGCCTCGGCCGGAACGTCTTCGGCGGTCAGCGGGGAGATGATCAGGTCTCCGGACTCGCCGTCCAGGCGCACCGGGCCCTCGCCCTCGGCGAGCACCGCCTCCAGCTCGTCGACCGCGACGTGCAGTTCTTCGACCACGGAGGTCAGGGCGACGCCGGGATCGGCTGAGCGCCCAACCAAACGGCAGAACTCCTCGTGTTGTGGTTCCCACTGCTGCCCGGTGAGCAGGTAGGCGGCCGGGTCGGCATAGCGGCGCGAGCCCGGCACGTACACATCGCCGCTGCGCAGCCCGTCGCGTAGCCCGAGCAGCACGCACAGCTCCCAGTAGTGCCGATACGCGGTGGCGCTACCGGACTTTCGCGCCTGATCGAGGTAGCCGCGCCACTTCGTGGGCACGAACCCGGTCGGTGCCTCGTCGAAGACCTTGCGCCGGCCGGTGGCGTTGAGCTCGCGCAGCATCGCGACCGCGATCAGCAGCTCACTGGCCGCGGTCCCACCCGCGAAACCCACCGTCGCCAGCACCGCGGGGGCGAACTGGCGCAGGTAGTTGTAGGAGGAATCCAGCGCCGCGAGATGCCCGTGATCGCGGGGCAGCCGGGGTCTGGCCTGCGCGAGCGCCGCCCGCAGGCGTTCCCAGCCGATCTTCTCGCCGCGGATCAGCGCGCCGATCTCCTCATCGGCGACCGCCGGATCGGTCACGATCGCCAGCAGGTCGTCGAGCAACCCCTGGCGGTCCTCCCCGGACATGCCGCGTTCGGCGAGCTCGGCTTGCATCCGGCGTTCGGCGGCACCGAATTTCGCCGAGATCGCCTGGTCGAACAACGCCACAACCTCATTGAGGACGTCGGTGCCGGACTGGGCCAACACGGTGAGCAGGATCGGATACCGGCGCTGCGGGTCGCGGCGTTCCAAGGCTTGCGGGGTGAGTCGGCGGCGCATCGTGGCCAGGAACCGGCGCCGCTCGGCGGGCAGCACCGACATGTCGAGGCGATCGGCGCCCAGTCCGCGCAGGAACGCCAGCTTGTCGACCTCGGCGCGCACCGCGGCCGCAGACGCCTCCACCGGACCGGTCGACAGCCACCGCAACCGCGACACCCCAAGCGAGGCGTCGACGGTCAGCAGCGCGTCCAGCTCGGCGCACCGGGCCGGGGTGAACTCATGGGCCAGGCGGTCGTAGGTTTCGCGTTGGGCATGCTCGCGGGCGTGGGCGATGCGTTCGACCATGCTCACCGGGCCCGGGCGGATCACCCGCGCCGAGATCAGGTACTCGCACCCGAGCCGGAACAGCAGGGTCGGGGAATCGTGTTCCATTGCCCGCGCGAGCAGGAACTCGTCGAGTTCCTCGAGTTCGAGCGCACCGGCAGCGCGCCAGCCCAGATACTGGGCGACCAGGCGCAGGTGATCGGTGCGGGTCTGCGCACGGCGGCCGTAGGAACGAATCTCGGTGCCGTCGACGCGCAGCTGCTCGGCCAGCCGGGCTACCGCGACCGGCGGCGCGGTCACCACCCGATCGGGCACGAACCCCAACCACGGCAACGTGCACAACGCGATCGCGATACCGAGCCGATCCGCCGGACCACGCCCGCGCCCCGGATCGACGAACGCCAGATCCGCCGGCGAGAGCGTGAAGAACCGGAACAACTCCTCACGCCCGATCTCGGGAACTCCCGCAGACGCGCCAACTCCTCATCCGCGAACACCCGCGTCGCCACGAACCGACCTCCCACACCAACCAATAGCGTTGGGAGCCAAGCCAACCAGTAGTCCGCCTACATCGCAGGCCGAATCAGGGACTCACCGGCGGCCAGCCGCGGCGATACCCATATCCGTTGGTTTTTCGGCGGTTACTACCGGAACCCCTACTCGCGATGGGCCGGTTCCCCGGGTCGTGCTCCGCATCGCACGGCGGGTCGGCCTCCCGATCCCGTTCCGAAGTACGGTGCGGTCGGCAGGGAAGGCCGGCGACCGCACCGCCCGTCAACCGTAGCCCGGAACCGTCCGCGCACGCGCACCGTCCGCCCGGTGTCGGGGCGGGCGTCCGCACCCCGCCTCGCCCATCCGCGGCCTGGTTCGTTGCGTACATCATGATTCCAATGGTTGACGTCCCCACCCGGCACGCTTTCATGCAGGTCCGCGCATATCGCCGTGGGTGGTGCGGGTCTCCTCGCGCGGGGGCGGCGCGGAGCTGCCTCGATCGTCCCTTTACCCTCGAATCATGCAGTCCTGGTCCGATACCGCTGTCCCGACCGTTCCCGGATCCGGACCGGCGTTGCGCTTGTACGACACCGCCGATCGGCAGGTGCGCCCGGTGACGCCGGGGCGTACCGCCACCATGTACGTCTGCGGCATCACCCCCTACGACGCCACCCACCTCGGCCACGCCGCCACCTACCTGACCTTCGACCTGGTCAACCGGATCTGGCGCGACGGCGGGCACGAGGTGCACTACGTGCAGAACGTGACCGATGTGGACGATCCGCTGTTCGAGCGGGCCGAGCGCGACGGGATCGACTGGCGGGAACTGGGCAGCCGCGAGATCGACCTGTTCCGCGAGGACATGCGCGAACTGCGGGTGATTCCGCCGCGGCACTACGTGGGCGCGATCGAATCGGTGCAGGAGGTCGTGGAACTGGTCGACAAGCTGCTGGCCTGCGGCGCGGCCTATGTGGTGGACGATCCGGACCACCCCGACATCTACTTCCGCCACGACGCCACCGAGCAGTTCGGCTACGAGTCCGGATACGACCGCGCGACCATGGAGCGTTTCTTCGCCGAGCGCGGCGGCGATCCGCAGCGCCCCGGCAAGCGGGATCCGATCGACCCGCTGCTGTGGCGGGCCGTCCGCCCGGGCGAACCGTCCTGGCCCGCGCCGTTCGGTGAGGGGCGGCCGGGCTGGCATATCGAGTGCGCGGCCATCGCGCTCAACCGCATCGGCACCGAGTTCGATGTCCAGGGCGGCGGCAGCGACCTCATCTATCCGCATCACGAGTACTCCAGCGCGCACGCGGAGGCGCTGGTGAAGGGTCGCCGGTTCGCCCGCCACTATGTGCACGCCGGGCTGATCGGCCTGGACGGTGAGAAGATGTCCAAGTCGCGCGGCAATCTGGTGTTCGTCTCGACGCTGCGCCGCTCGGGCACCGATCCGGCCGCCATTCGGCTGGGGCTGTTCGCCGGGCACTACCGGCAGGATCGGGAATGGTCGGATACCGTGCTCGCCGAGGCGCTTTCCCGCTTGGAGCACTGGCGGTCGGCGACGGCGCTGACCGCCGGCCCAGCCGCCGCGGACACCGTGGCCCGGCTGCGCCAGCATCTGGCAGACGATCTGGATACCCCGAAAGCGCTTGCCGCCGTGGACAGCTGGGCGCAGCAGGCGGTGAACTACGGCGGTTCCGACACCGCCGCGCCGAGCCTGGTGCGTGCCGCGGTGGACGCACTGCTGGGAATTCGGCTCTAGCGCGGGCGATTACGCCGACGGAGGGCGGAGCTGGTACCGGGGCGGGTCCAGGAGCACGGCGTGAGCCCGCCCCGACCGCCCACCGCTGTCGAACGCGCTGTTCGCCCGTGCTCTCGGACTATTCGCCCGCGTTCTCGGACTGGGCCAGTCCGCCGCCGTCGACGGGGTGGAATCCGGCGTCGCGGATGAGCGGCACCACCGTGGCGGCGGCCTCCCGGTCATCGCTCCAGTACCGCATCTCGGAGGTCTCACCGGTGCGCTGGCCGCGCAGGCCGTCGGCGAGCAGGTCGGTGGCGAGGCGGTCGCCGAAGGTGCGCACCAGTCGCACGTTCCCGAGCCGCTTGTGCTGGTACTCCGGACTGGTGAGCCCGTCGGGTATGGGTACCGGCACCACCTGTCCGTCGCGTTCGGTGAGCGGATTGCTGGTGTCGATGACGATCTTGCCCCGCAGCGCGTCGCCGTAGTCGCGGGCGAGGGTCTCGAAAGCGTCCCACCAGACGGCGATGACCACCACATTGGTGGCGGCGAGCATATCCTCGGGCGAGGCGACGGCGGTGGCGTGCGGGCCGAGTTCGGCGGCCAGGGCGGCGGGTCCGTCGGGGTGGGCGGCGCTGAGGATGACGTGGTCGCCGCCGGAGACCAGCAGTCGCGCCAGGGTGCCGCCGATGCGGCCGGTGCCGATGAATCCCACTCGCATGGTGCGCTCGCTTCCTGTCGATCGGACGGACGACGAGACGACGACACAACACCACCGAGGGTAACCGAAAGATTGCCCGATTGGTCGTGTTATTGGTCGTGTTTGCGACCGCGCGGCGGTGCGGCCGGATCGACCCTCCCGCTGGAACGTAGATGGCGATACGGTAAGTCTCCAAGGCTCTCACCCTCGATGAGGAGGTAGGACGGTGACGGCGGTGCCCGGATTCGATCGGTTCCGTATGGTGCGCAAGCAGATTCGCGCCGGCGGTGAACTGCTGGGGGCGGTGCGCAGGGATCCGCGCATCGTGCGCGACCTGATCGCCGGACTCACCGGCACGGGGGAGCGGCCGCAACCGCCGGTCGACGACGGCGCGTACACCCCGCCGGACGGGCTGGCCGCCTTCGCGCGCACTGCCCAGGCCCGGCAGTCCGTCGAGGTCTCCGCCCGGCAGGCGCTGGACTATCTGGTGCAACTCGACCGGATTCCGGAGTGGATGGCGTTCCACGCGGGCTGGCGCGGCGATCCGCCCGGAACGGCCGAGCCCGGCCTGGAATTCACCCAGCAGGCGCGGTTCATGGGCATTCCCGCCGATCTGGACTGGACCGTCGCCGCCGTGACCGATACCGGGATGGAGCTGCACGGCACCGGACCGCAGGGGCTGCGGCTGACGTTCTGGGTGACCGTCGTGCCCGCCGCGAGCGGAGCGCTGGTGGCCGTGGACGCCGGACTGGCGGGTGCGCCCATCGACGGGCCGCTGGGCGGGTCGGTGGCCCGCAGTCTCGGTGACGCACTGCGGGATTCGCTGGGCGCGCTGCCCGCGATCCTGGCCGACGCGGCCCCCGCGAAGCCGCGCGTAGCGCGGAAGGCGGTGCGGCACCAGGCATCCGACACCGTGCTCGCCCCCACCACCCCGGTGCTGGTGGGTGTCGGTCAGCTCGTGCAGCGCACCCCCGACCCGGCCTACCGGGATCCCGCACAGTTGGCCGTCGAGGCACTGCGCCGGGCCGCCGCGGACGCGGGGCCGGGCGAGGCGCTGCTGCGGCGGGCCGACGCGGTGTTCGCGGTGGCGTCCACCTCCTGGCAGTACCGGGATCTGGGCGCGCTGGTGGCCGAGGCGGTGGGCGCGGGCGCGGCGGACACCGTGCAGTCCAGTCCGTTCGGGGGTGACGGCGGACAGCTGGTGCTCAACGAGGCGGCCGCGGCGGTGGCTGCCGGGGACTACGACGTGGTGTTGGTGACCGGCGCGGAAGCCGGGGCCACCCAGGCCGCCGCCCGGCGCGCCGGGGTCGAGGTGGACTGGCCGGTGCAGGGCGAGCAGGTGCGCCCGACCCGCACGGTGGGGGTGGACAAGCCCGCCAACAACGCGCCCGAGACCACGGCCGGGCTGCTCGCGCCCATCAACATGTACGCACTGCTCGAATCCGCGAACCGGCATCGGTTGGGCCGCGGCCCGGCCGAGCACGCCCGCGCGGTGGCCGAGCTGTGGTCGCGGCTGTCGGCGGTGGCGGCGCGCAATCCGCACGCCTGGCAGCCGCGCGAGACCAGCGCCGCGGAGATCGCGACCGTCACCGCCGACAACCGGATGATCTCCGCGCCCTACACCAAACTCGAATGCGCCAACCTGACCGTCGATATGGCCTCCGGCATCGTGGTGTGCAGTGCCGCCGCGGCCGAAGCCGCCGGCATCCCGCAGGACAAGTGGGTGTTCCTGCACGCGGGCGCGTCCGGGCACGACGAATGGTTCGTCAGCGAGCGCGCGGAACTGGCCGCCTCCCCGGCCATCCGGACCTTGGGCGCGGCGGTCTTCGACCATGCCGGGATCACCGCCGACGATCTCGCGCACGTGGACCTGTACGCCTGCTTCCCGGTGGCCGTGCAGATCGCGGCCCGCGAACTCGGCCTGCCCGTCGACGACCCGAAGCGGCCGCTGTCGGTGACCGGCGGTCTCACCTTCGGCGGCGGGCCGGGCAACAACTACGGCGGGCACGCGGTGGCGACACTGGTGGAACGGTTGCGCGCCGAACCCGGCAGTTTCGGGCTGGCGACGTCGCTGGGCTGGTACCTCACCAAACACGCGGTCGGCGTGTACTCAACCACCCCGCCGCGCGCCGGATACCGGCATCTGACACCCGTGATCGACCATCCGCCGGCGCGTCCGGCCCGCACCGGCTACGACGGGGAAGCCGTGGTGGAGGCGTACACGCTGCCCTACGACCGAGACGGGCGGCCGGAGGCGGCGATCCTGTCGCTGCTCACCCCCAAGGGTGCGCGAGTGCTGGTGCGCAGCACCGACTCCCGACTGCTCACCGAACTCACCGACGGGGATCTGCTGGGGTTGCCGGTCACCGTCTCCGGCGACTCCGTGCAGGTCACCGGGAGCACCCGGGTGGAGCTGCCCGCACCGCCGCCCGCGCCGGTGCTGGTGGAGCGGCGCGGCCACATCACCGTCATCACCATCAACCGGCCGCATGCCCGCAACGCCATCGACCTGGCCACCGCGCTCGGTATCGAACGCGCCCTCGACGCCTACGAGGCCGATCCGGACGCGCGCATCGCCGTGCTCACCGGGGCGGGCGGATTCTTCAGCGCCGGAATGGATCTCAAGGCGGCCGCGCGCGGTGAGGTGCCGGTGACCGAGCAGCGCGGCATCCTCGGCATCGTCGGCCGACCGCCCGCCAAACCGCTCATCGCCGCCGTGGAGGGTCCGGCGCTGGCGGGCGGCTGCGAACTGGCCCTGTGCGCGGATCTCATCGTGGCCGCGCAGGATTCGACCTTCGGCATTCCGGAGGTCAAGCGCGGTCTGGTCGCCGTCGGCGGCGGCGTGCTGCGGCTGCCGCAGCGCATTCCCCGCGCCGTCGCCATGGAGATGGCGCTCACCGGTGACCCCATCACCGCCGCCCGCGCCGCCGACCTCGGTCTGATCAACGAGATCGCCGCACCCGGCCACGCACTCGACACCGCGCTGGCGCTGGCGGAACGAATCGCGGCGAACGCCCCGCTGAGCGTGGCCGCCTCCAAACGGATCATCGACGAGAGCCCGGACTGGCCCAGCGGCGAAGCGTTCGACCGACAGGGGCGGATCGCGGCCACGGCACTGTCCAGCGAGGACGCGGGCGAGGGGGTGCGCGCCTTCGCCGAGAAGCGGCCGCCGGTGTGGCGGGGCCGCTGACCGGGGGCGTACGTCGTCGGTGCTCGCGGCGCCCCCGCATCCGCTGCCGAGGCCGAGCGGGACGCGGCACAGTCGTATCGTTCCTGGCTCGGTTGGGGGCCACGAACTTCTCCGCTGTCGGCGGGCCGGTGGTCCGTCGGCGGCGTTCCCGGCCGCGCTGCCGGCGGCCGGAGTGTTTCGATGAGAGGTTGGTTCATGGCATCGTCCATCCCCGAGAGCACCCTGACCCTGCGCCGTGACGGTCTGGAGCTGTCGGCCCGGCACGCCGGGCCCGACAACGCACCGCTGGTCCTGCTGCTGCACGGGTTCCCCGATACACCGCACACCTGGGACGGTGTGATTCCGGCCCTGGTGGACAACGGATTTCAGGTGCTCGCGCCGTGGCTGCGCGGATACACGCCGGGTTCGGCGGCACGGTCGGCGCGTTACGACCTGATGGCGGTGAGTGCGGACATCGCCGCCTGGTACCACGCGCTGGGCGCGCCGCGCACCCATCTGGTCGGGCACGACTGGGGCGCGTTCGTCGCGCTGGTGCTGGCGAAACAGTATCCCCGCCAGTGGCTTTCCCTGTCGGTACTGGCGATACCGCCGTTCGGCGGCGGATTCGCCGGCCGGTCGCTGCCGCTGCTGCCGCGCCAGCTGCTCATGTCCTCCTATATTCCGCTCATGCAGTCGGGTGCGTCGCCGCGGCTGCTGGTGCGCGACGACGCGGCGTTCGTGCGGCGGCTGTGGCGGCGCTGGTCACCGGGCTGGAATTTCAGCGAGACCCAGTTCGCGCCCACCGCAAGGGTTTTCACCGACCCCCTGTTGGCGTGGGCGGCGACCCGCTACTACCGGTCGCTGGTCACCGTGCACCGGTCCGCCACCCGCGACTTCCACCGTCTGCTGCTCGCCCCGCTGCCCGCGCTGCCGACCCTGGCACTGGCCGGTGCGCGCGACGGCGCACTGTCGGCGGACCTGCAGCGTGTGCTGGCCGAACGCGCCGGGGTCACCCACGCCGAACTGCCGGACTGCGGACATTTCCTGCACGCCGAACGGCCGGACGCGGTGGCCGCGCAGCTGCTGCCGCACCTGCGCGCCGCCACCCCGTGACCGCACGCTCGGCCCGACCGACCACGCGACTACGGCATGGTGGCCGCGTGGGGGTCGGGCGGTTCGTGGACGTGTTCGGCGAGTTCGTCGGCGTAGAGCCGTTCGATCTCGCTCGCGTACTTCTGCGCGATGGGGGTGCGGCGCAGCTTCATGGTGAGGGTGATCTCCTCGCCGCCGGGCTCCCAGAAGGTGGGCAGGATGGTGAACCGCTTGACCTGTTCGACGCGGGAGAGTTTGGCGTTGCCCGCGGCCACCCCGCGGGCGATGTCCTCGATGACACCCTTGTCGACGGCCAGGGCCGCGGCGGAGGCGTCGGCCAGACCGTGCCCGGCCGCGTAGGGTCCGGCGGATTCGGCGTCCAGGACGATGAGGGCGGTGTTGTAGGGCCGGTTGTCGCCGATCACCGCCATGGCTCCGATGAGCGGGGTGGCGGCCTTGACGGTGTTCTCGATATTGGCCGGGGACATGTTCTTTCCGGCCGAATTGATGATGAGCTCTTTCTTGCGGTCCACCACCCGCAGATATCCCTCGTCGTCGACGGTGACGATATCGCCGGTGTGCAGCCAGCCGTCGGCGTCGAGCGCCTCGTCCGTCTTCTCCGGTTCGTCGCGGTAGCGTTTCATCACCAGCGGTCCGCGCACCAGGTATTCCCCGTCCTCGGCGATGCGTCCCTCCAGACCCGGCAGCAGTTTTCCGACCGTGCCCAGCCGCGCCTGTTCGGGCGGACTCACCGACGCCACACAGGTCAGTTCGGACATGCCCCAGACCTCGGAGATGGGAATGCCGAGGCCGTAGAAGAATCCGAGGGTTTCCGGTGGAATCGGCGCGGCCCCCGACAGCGCCCACTTCAATTGGTCCAGGCCGAGTTTCGCGCGCAGTGTCGACAGCACCAGCTCATCGGCCTTCGCCCATTCCGCGGCCTGCACCTCATCGAGGGAGGTGCCCGCCAACTGGGCGGCGGCCTTACGTCCGGCCACCTCCAATGCCCAGGTCAAGGCCGCCCTGCGGGTGCTGTCGGTTTCGCTGGCCACCGAGAATTCCACGGCCGCCTTGAGTTTCTCCCACACCCGCGGCACCGCGCCCCAGATGGTCGGATGCACGTCGGCCAGGGCCGCGGGCAGCTGGGTGCGGTCCGGCACCACCGTGATCTGGGTGCCGCGGAATTCCTGCAGATACAGTGCCGTCACCCGGTCGGCCATATGCGCGGTCGGCAGATACGAGGTGATCCGGTCGCCGAATTCGATGGGCATGACCGATGCGTAGGTTTCGCATTCGAATGCCAGGTTCGCGTGCGTGATCTCCACGCCCTTCGGATTGCCGGTGGTCCCCGACGTGTAGCAGAGCGTGACGATATCGTCCTCGCCGACCGCCCGCCAGGTGGCGTCGAAATCGAAATCGGCGCGCCCCGACGCCATCAACTCCGCGACCCCGATGGTGCCCTCCGGGGTCCCGTCCACGCACACGATGGTCTCGATATCCACCCCCGACGCCCGCACCCGCCGCACATACTGTTCCTCGCAGATCACCACCCGGTTGCGCGCATTGGCGAACACGTACGCCAACTGCTCCGCCGACAGCGTGTTGTACACCGAGAACGAGGTGGCCCCCGTGTGCTGCGCGCCCACCTCGAGCGGATAGAACTCCACCCGGTTGGCCATCATGAGCGCGACGGTGTCGCCGCGCCCGATTCCGAGCGCGGACAACCCCGCCGCCACCGCCCGCACCTGGTCGGCGTATTCCCGCCACGTCAACGTCTGCGTCCCGCCCACCGAACGCACCGCCACCGCCTCCGGATCGATGGCGGCCACCCGCTGGAAGGCGGCACAGGAGGTCTTCGCTTCGGCCATCACACATCTCGCTTCGCTCGGCCCGACTTTCCCTGACCGTAAAGCGAGCCCGGCCCCCGCGTGACCGATTTGCGTACATCGGCGATCGCCCTAAGGGAGCGTTAGGAAACGGCCGCACCCCTCCCGCCGCGGGTGTGGCTGCCGACACAGTGGTCACGGTCGGGATGTGATGAGGCATCCCCCTCGTCGTCGAATGGTACGACTGTTGACTTCCGTCCTGCCGTCGCGACGGCGGATCCCTACGCAGCACCCCTCATGAGGTGTCTGTTCGGCGGGTTCCCGCTTCACTGGCGATCGCTCCGGCGAGCCGAAGTCTGACATCTCCTCCACAGGCGTTTAGCGACTCCGCCAGCCCGGCGGCGTCGAGAATGTTCAGTGCGGCATTGAAATCACGATCCAGGTAGGTGCCACACCTGGGACACGTCCACGCTCGAACGCCCAGTGGCTTCGCACCGTCGTTGTGGCGGCACATCGAGCACTGTCGCGTGGTGGGCGTCCATCGATCCACACGGACCACGCTACGTCCGTAGCGAGCTGCCTTCTCACGCAGCAAACGCAGCAGTAATGCCCACCCAGCATCATGGATCGACTTGGCCAACCGAGTGCGACCCAGAGCGGCGATAGGAAGATCCTCGACGGCGATTGCTTGGTTCTCACGAATCAGCCGTAGAGCGAGTTTGTGATGGTGATCGAGCCGGGTGTCTCGTACCTTCCGATGGAGGCGCGCCACCCGAACCCGTGCCTTCTCGCGGTTTCTACTTCCTTTCTGTTTGCGACACAGCGCCTTCTGAGCTTTCGCTATTCGACGCTGGGCCGTCCGCAGGTGCCCCGGGCTCGCGATCTTCTGCCGCTCCCCATCTGACCGCACGACGGTTACCAGGTTCGTGAGCCCCAAATCGATTCCGGCGACAGTCGCACACTCTGGCAGTGGTGTCTCGTCGATTTCGACGACGAAGGAGACGTACTAGCTGCCGTCGGCTTCACGAATGAGGGTCACGCTCGACGGCGTCGACGGCAATGCGCGGGACCACTCCAGACGAACCTCACCGAGCGTGATCAACCGAACACCGCGTGTGGTCACGCGAAAACCGCACCGCGTGAAGCGAATCGACTGCCGCCGCGATCTTCGCGTCTTGAATCGTGGCTTTCCGACACGCCCACGCTTCCCGCGCTTCGCCATGGAGTCGAACCAACTCCGATATGCCCGATGAGCATCATTGACGGCTTGGACGAGAACTACAGCTGGGACGTCCGCCAACCACGCCCGTTCCGGCGTCCGCTTCGCATCCGTGGTGACGATCTTCTGAATGTCGGCGTCACTGCGCTCCCTGATCGACACCGCCGGCATCGCCCTCCACCCGGCGCGGCGCGGGTGTACCGCGACCGACAACTGTGAGCGCGAACCGTAGACCGCGAACCGTAGACACGGCCTCCTCGCGGGGGACACCGCCGGTCCAGCTCCGACCGCGCGGTCGGACACGACCCGCGCGCGGCCATGCGGCGGGTTACCGGCCGTGCGGCGCGCCCGCCGTGTCCGGTTGCGCTCAGGCCTTGCGCTGGGCGGACGAGCGCGCCGGGTTCGCCTGCTGTTCGGCCTTGGGATCCTTCTCGCCCTGTTTGGCGCGCACCCCGGATTCCACGCGGTCGCCGAGGTCCTTGTCGACATTGCGCCAGTAGTCGAAGGCGCGCCCCAGCACCGGTTCGGTGACGCCGTTGAGCAGGTGGCCGACGATATTGTTCACCAGCCGGTCGCGGGCCGCGTCGTCGAGCACCTCGCGGACCATGGTCCCGGCCTGTCCCCAATCGTCGTCGTCGCGGCGGCGCGTGTACGCCTGCCGCACCATCTCGCCGTCGGTGTGCCAGACCGCCTGCGGTCCGGCCAGTTCCGGATCGGCGTGCGGGCCGCCCTTCGAATTCGGCACGTACACCGGATCTCCCGGATTGTGGTGGCGCATATGCCCGTCCTTGGTGTAGGAGTGGCGCGGCGACCGCGGGGCGTTGACCGGCAGTTCCTTGTAGTTCGCGCCGATCCGGTACCGGTGCGCGTCCGGATAGGAGAACCAGCGGCCCAGCAGCATCTTGTCCGGGCTCGGCCCGGTGCCGGGCACCGCGTTGCTGGGTTCGAACGCGGCCTGCTCGATCTCGGTGTGATAGTCGGCGGGATTGCGGTTCAACGTCAGTCGGCCCACCCGGTGCAGCGGATAGTCGCCGTGCGGCCACACCTTGGTCAGGTCGAACGGGTTGAACCGGTAGGTTTTGGCCTCCTCGAACGGCATGATCTGCATGAACAGCGTCCAGGACGGGAATTCTCCGGCGTCGATGTGCTCCCACAGGTCCCGGGTGTGATAGTCGGTGTCCATGGACGCCATCTGGTCGCCCTCGTCCTGGGTGAAGAACTCGATGCCCTGATCGGTCTTGAAATGGTATTTCACCCAGAATTTCGCGCCGTCGGCGTTGACCCACAGATAGGTGTGGCTGGAATAGCCGTTCATATGCCGCCAGCTGCGCGGGATGCCGCGATCACCCATCAGCCAGGTCACCTGGTGCGCCGATTCCGGTGACAGCGTCCAGAAATCCCATTGCATATCGTGATCACGCAGATTGTTGTCGGCGCGGCGCTTCTGCGACCGGATGAAATCCTGGAACTTCATCGGATCGCGCACGAAGAAGATCGGCGTATTGTTGCCGACCATGTCGAAATTGCCGTGCCGGGTGTAGAACTTCAGGGCGAAGCCGCGCGGATCACGCCAGGTGTCCGGGCTGCCGCGCTCCCCGGCCACGGTGGAGAAGCGCGCCAACACCTCGGTCTTGCGGCCCGGCTGGAAAACGTCGGCGTAGGTGTAGGCGCTCACATCCTCGGTGACCTCGAAAACGCCGAAAGCACCGCCGCCCTTGGCATGAGGCTGGCGTTCGGGCACCCGCTCCCGATTGAACGCGGCCATCTTCTCGATCAGGTACGCGTCGTTGAGCAGGATCGGCCCATCGGGTCCCACCGTCAGCGAATGCTCATCGCTGGGGACCGGGATACCGGCGTCGTCGGTGGTGTAGTGCTGCGCGGTGTCGTTCTCGGACATCTCACTCCTCTCCACGGAACTGTTCGTCGGAGGAACTACCCGGCACACCAATCCACACTCCTCGCGCTGCCCGGCCTTGTAAAGCGCGGCTGCTGCCTCGTTTGCCTCGTTTACGACCGACCGCGCCGGGTACCGCCGCAGCGGAGGCTCCGCGCCGACCGCAACCGGCGAGCTTCCCGCGCACCCGGACAGCAGAGGAGACCGTCGTGGGTTTTCCCGAACAGCAGCAAGAGATACCCGGCACCCAGCAGCGCATGCGGCCGGTCCCCGACTGCGGGGAGGACAGCTACCGCGGCAGCGGCAAGCTCACCGGGAAGGTCGCCGTCGTCACCGGCGCCGACAGCGGCATCGGCCGCGCGGTCGCCATCGCCTTCGCCCGCGAGGGCGCGGATCTGGTGCTGTCGTATCTGAACGAGCACGACGACGCGGCGGAGGTGGAGAAGTACGTGCGCGACGCGGGCCGCCGCGCCGTGCTGGTGCCCGGCGACCTCGCCGACCCGGACCGCTGCCAGGCCGTCATCGACGCCGCCGTAGACGATTTCGGGCGCATCGACATCCTGGTGAGCAATGCCGCCTACCAGATGACCCACGAGTCACTCGAGGCGATCACCGTCGCCGAATTCGACTACACCTTCAAGGTGAATGTGAGCGCCTATTTCACGCTGGTGCGGGCGGCGCTGCCGCATATGCCCGCGGGCGGCTCCATCATCGGCAGCTCCTCGGTGAACTCCGACATGCCCTCCCCGACGCTGGCGCCCTACGCCGCCACCAAGGCCGCCATCGCCAACCTGTCGGCGAGTCTGGCACAAATGCTGGGCCCCAAGGGAATTCGCGTGAACAGTGTCGCACCCGGGCCGATCTGGACACCCCTGATCCCGTCCACCATGCCGGTGGAGAAGGTGGCGAACTTCGGTGACGACACCCCGCTGGGCCGCGCCGGACAGCCCGCCGAACTCGCCCCCGTGTACGTACTGCTCGCCAGCGACGAGGGCAGCTACGTCTCCGGGGCCCGTGTCGCGGTGACCGGCGGCCGACCGATTCTGTGAACCCGCCGCTTCCGTGAACCGGCCGCACCCGCGTTTGCCACCGGGTCGCCCGGCTATATCCCGTGCAGGAGGTGCGTCATGCCGAAGGAATGGACCGACAAGCAGGAACGCCAGTACGAACACATCCGGAAATCCGAACGCGACCAGGGTGCGAGCGCGCAACGCGCCAAGGAGATCGCCGCCCGCACCGTCAACGCCGACCGTGCCCGCTCCGGGCAGACGAAATCTTCGGGCGGCTCCCGGTCCCGCTCGCGCGGTCGCGGATCCAGCGGACCGACCCGCGACCAGCTCTACGAGGAAGCCAAGAAGCGCGATATCCACGGCCGCTCCCGCATGACCAAGGCCCAACTGGCCAAGGCGCTGGGTCGCGACTGACCCGCCCGCGCCGCCGCCGACCCCCGATCGAAGGACAGCGATCCGCATGACCGCACTCACCGCTACCGCTCTCGTCTGCACGCTGAAGCAGTCACCCGCGGACTCCTCCAGCGATCTCCTCGCCCGCCAGATCCTCGACGCCCTCACCACCCACGAGGTGAAGGGGCAGGTGCTGCGCGTCGCCGACTACGACGTGCTGCCGGGGGTGAGCGCCGACGAGGGCGACGGTGACGAGTGGCCGCGGCTGCGCGCCGAGATCGCGGCCTCCGACATCCTGGTCGTCGCCACCCCGACCTGGGTCGGGCACATGTCCTCCATCGCCCAGCGGGTACTGGAACGCCTGGACGCCGCACTGTCCGAAACCGATGAGGCGGGCCGCCCCGCCATGACCGGCAAGGTGGCCGTGGCCGCGGTGGTCGGCAACGAGGACGGCGCGCACAAGATCGTCGCCGACCTGTTCCAGGGGCTGAACGACATCGGGTTCACCATCCCGTCACAGGGCTGCACCTACTGGAACGACCAGGCCATGGGCGGCACCGACTACAAGGACCTGGATCAGGTGCCCGAGGCCGTGGCCGCCACCACCGCGACCCTGGCCCGCAATGCGGCGCATCTGGCGCGGCTGCTGGCCGAACGTAACTATCCCGCGCCGAAATAGGTGCGCGTCCGGACCGGAGAACCAGTAGCGCAGCGGCCCAGCGGCTCGGTGTCTCGGTGTCTCGGTGTACAGGGCTCGGCCTGGGCGGGGCACGCATTGCCGGGGGGCACGCATTGCCGAACGAGCACCCTGCGACACGTGCGCGCGAACCTCCGATGGTTCGGAGCTGCCGCGCCAGCGGCATCACGGGTGTGGACATCGAGCCGTTCGCACGGCGAATGACCGTCGTCGGTGGTCCACGCGGTGAGGTTCGCACCGCAGCGCCGAACGCACTATCGGAACCGGCATCAGAACCGGGTGCGCAGCCGGGCGACCGCGTCCTCCATATGCTCGAGCAGCAGTCGTCGGGCGTGTACGGGCGGACCGACACCGATGGCCGCGCGCAACTCCTCGTGCTCGGCCACCTGCACGGCCAGATCGGCGTAGGTGCTCTGCAACGCGCCGATGCACATGCGGGTCTCGATGAGCAGGGTGTCCGCGGCGCGCACCAGGCGGGCACTGCCGCAGCAGGCGACCAGCGACTTGTGGAAGGCGTGGTCGGCGTCGGAGACCCCGGCCGCGTCCCCCCGCGCGGCCGCCGCGCGCATGGCGGCCACAGCGGGCGCGAGCGCGGCCGCGGCCTGCTCGCGCCGGCCCTCCAGGATCAGGTCCAGCGCACCCCCCTCGATGGCGGTGCGGGCCCGGTAGATGTCGACCACATCGTCGAGGGTGAGGTCGATGACGAAGATGCCGCGGTGGCGGATGCTGTAGGCGAGCCCCTCCGACACCAGGCGCTGCATGGCTTCGCGCACCGGTCCGCGGGAGACGTCGAACTGGGCGGCCAGATCGGCCTCCACCAGCTGGGTGCCGGGTTCCAGGGTGCCGTCGATGATCGCCGAGCGCAGCCGGTCGGCGATCATCTCCGCTGTCGACCGGCGATCCACCGGCTGGAATTCAACGGTCTGCATAGGTCTTTCTCTCCGTGAACAGCGATCCCAGCAGTGGGTGGGGCGGTAGTCGGTCCAGCAGCCCCGCCAGGCGCAGGCCCTCCCAGATGGTGACCTGATTGGCGGTCAGCACCGGTTTGCCCAGCGCCGCTTCCAGTTCCGGCAGCACCGCCAGGGTGTGCATGGCGGTATCGGGCACCAGCAGCGCCTGCGCGTCGGGATGGTCGTTGGCCGACACCAGCGCGGTCACCTGCGCGGGGGAGAGGGTGCCGACCTCGGCGGCGGTGTCGATCCCGGCGCTGGACATGGACACCACGGTGATCCCGGCGGCGGCGAGGAAGTCGACGAACAGCCGCGCCACCTCGTCGGGATAGCTCGCCACCACCGCCACCCGGGTCACGCCCAGCGCGTGCGCCGCGTGCGTGAACGCGAAACTGGTGCTCGACGCCGGGACGCCCGCGGCCCGCGCCAACCCCTCGGCCTGGCCGCGCGCACCGTCGGGCCCGTACACGAAACTGCCCGAGGTGCACGCCCACACGACGGCGGCCGGACGATGCGGTGCGAGCAGGTCGGCACCGTGTGCCAGTTTCTCCGGGCTGCCCAGGTCGAGCAGTTCGGGCACGGCGTGCAGATCGGTGCCGTAGATGTGCGCGACCGGCAGTTCCACTCCCAGCAGGGCGGCGGCGCGCGGATAGTCGTCCTCGGCGGCGTGGTCGGGGTAGACGAATCCGACCGTCGCGGGCACGGCCCGCACCGCCGCGTCCGCCGTGCCCGCGGGACGGGGCGCGCGGCCGGTCGCGGGGTCGCCGCCATCCGTCCCGGTGATGCCGTGTCGGGCGGTGTCGTGTCGGGTGTCGTGTTCGGTCACGGGGTACCTCGCATCATCGGAGCTCGCATCATCAGAAAACGTCCTGGAGCCATTTGCCGGGGCCCATCATGGGCAGTTTCATCCGCCCCAGGCAGGCCCACATGGTGAGTTGGTTGGCGGTGAGCACGGGTTTGCCGAGCGCCTTCTCGAGCGGTTCGACGAGGTCGTAGGTGGGCAGGTTGGTGCAGCTGACGAAGATCGCCTCGGCGTCGGGATCGTCGGCGAACATGATGCGTTCGGCGATGGTCCGATAGCTGACCTTCCAGATGCCGCCGCCGAGCCCGAGGTGGTCGGAGCGCACCACCGCACAGCCGAGCTCGCCGAGGAAGTCGTGCAGTTTGTGGGTGAGCACCTCGTCGTAGGGGGTGATGACCGACAGCCGGGTCAACCCCAGTTTCGCGATGGCCTCGGCGAGCGCGCCGGAGGTGGTCACCGCGTCGCGGGCACCCGCCCGGCAAATGGTGCGCCGCAGCGATTTCTCATACGCCAGTCCCTTGATGAAGCTGCCCGAGGTGCACAGGTAGGCGACCACCTCGGGCTCCACGTGCAGCACATTGCGGGTCGCGGACGTCAGATGGACGGCGTCCGAGACCAGTTCGGCCATCTCCAAGGAGACCGGCACCGGTTCATAGGGCGTCCGGGCGAGGTGCAGGCTCACCTCGAGTGGTACCCAGCGCCACAATTCGCGTTCCAACGCGAGGTCGAAGGGGGCGATGACTCCGATGCCACGTTGCGCCACCGGCCCCTCGAACTCGGGGAGAAACAGTTCCACGACGGCCCCTCTCGCCCGCGGTGCAGAACCCTTTCTGCCGGGAGCGACGCGCCCGGCAACCCCCGAGCGAGACTCCAGGGGTGTACACACTCGGATTGTTGACAATCGTACGATGACTTTCTAGCCTGTCAACGTGGAAAAGGGGCCAATTGTGACTGTTCTCCACGACGGCAACCTACCGGACCCACATCTCATGGCCCCGGTGGCGCAGCGCGCGACGATTCGCTACACCGAAGCCGACGGCCTCGAGACCGCGCTGCGCGGTGCCGACGTGCTGTTCGTGTACGACTTTCTCTCCCAAGCGATCCCGGGAGCCTGGCAGGCCGCCGACCGGCTGCGGTGGCTGCACATCGCCGCCACCGGCGTCGATCCGGTCATGTTCGACGACCTGATCGCCAGCGACGTCGTGGTCACCAACACCCGCGGCGTCTTCGACCGGCCGATCGCCGAATACGTACTCGCCCAGATCCTCAACTTCGCCAAGGGGCTGCCCGAATCGCAGCGCCTACAGGCCGAACACCGGTGGCGGCACCGCAACGGCGAACGGATCGCCGGAGCCACCGCGCTGGTGGTCGGCACCGGGGCGATCGGCCGCGAGATCGCCCGGTTGCTGCGCGCGGTCGGCATGCGGGTGCGGGCGGTGGGCCGGCGCGCCCGCCGCGACGACCCCGACTTCGGTGTCATCGGCGACGACCTGCTCGCCGCGCTGCCGCACGCCGACTACGTCGTGGCCATCGCACCGCTGACGCCGTCGACGCGCCACATGTTCGACGCGCGTGCTTTCGCCGCCATGTCCCCGCGTACACGTTTCATCAACGTCGGTCGTGGGGAATTAGTGGTGACAGACGATCTGGTTGCCGCGATGCGGTCCGGGACGATCGCGGGTGCCGCACTCGATGTGGTCGACCCCGAACCGTTGCCCGCCGGACACCCGCTGTGGGACCTGCCCGACGTTCACCTCACGCCACACAACTCCGGCGATACCGCCGGGTGGCGGGAGGAACTGGTGGCGGCGTTCGCGAGCAATTTCGCCAACTGGATCGCGGGTCGGCCGCTGGACAACGTGGTCGACAAGGAGCTCGGGTACGTGCCCGCCTAAGGAGGCCAGCAATGTCGCACCCCGACATCCCCACCGATCCGTCCGCCATGACCGCGGTCGAGCTCGTCTCCGCCTATGCCGCGGGCGCGCTCTCCCCGGTCGAGGCGACCCACGCGATCCTCGACACGATCGCCGAACGCGACCGTGACGTCAACGCCTATTGCCTGGTGGATCCCGATCGCGCGCTCATCCAGGCCAAGGATTCCGAACAGCGCTGGCACAGCGGCCATGTCAAGGGCCTGCTGGACGGTGTGCCGATCTCCATCAAGGACATCTTCCTCACCGAGGGCTGGCCCACCCGGCGCGGCTCCAAGGCCATCGCCGCCGACGTGCCGTGGCCGGTGGACAGCCCCGTGACCGCGCGGCTGCGCGAGGACGGCATGGTGTTCCTCGGCAAGACCACCACGCCGGAGCTGGCGTGGAAGGCCACCACCGACAGCCCGCTCACCGGCATCACCCGCAATCCGGTCGATCCCACCCGCACCGCGGGCGGCTCCTCCGGCGGCAGCGCGGCCGCGGTGGCCGGCGGGATGGGACCGGTGTCGGTCGGCACCGACGGCGGTGGCAGTGTGCGCATTCCCGCCGCGTTCTGCGGCATCGTCGGCTTCAAACCCACGCACGGCCGGATCCCGCTGTACCCGGCCAGCCCGTTCGGCCCGCTCGCCCACGCCGGACCCATGACCCGCACGGTCGAGGACGCGGCGCTGCTCATGGACATCCTGTCGCTGCCCGATCCCCGCGATCCGACCGCGCAGCCGCCCATGCTCACCACCTTCCGCGCCGAAATGCAGCGCGACGTGCGCGGTCTGACCGTCGCGTACTCGCCGACCCTCGGCTACGTGGACGTCGATCCGGAGGTGGCCGCGGTGGTCGGCGCCGCCGTGGAACGGCTGGCCGAGGCCGGACTGCGGGTGGTCACCGCCGATCCCGGCTTCACCGATCCGCGCGAAGCGTTCGAGAACCTGTGGGCGGCGGGCGCGGCCACCATGCTGTCGAAATTCCCCGACGGCAGCCGCGAGATCGTCGACGCCGGCCTGGCACGGGTGTGGGAGCACGGCGAGCACCTCACCGCCATCGACTATCTCGACGCCCGCGCCACCGCCGCCGACGTCGGCATCGTGATGGGCGCCTTCCACACCGCCCACGACGTGCTCATCACCCCCACGGTCCCGATTCCGGCCTTCGACGCCGGACACGACGTGCCGCCCGGCAGCGACCTGCACAGCTGGCCACAGTGGACCCCGTTCACCTACCCCTTCAACCTCACCCAGCAGCCCGCCATCAGCATCCCGGCCGGCACCACCGCAGCCGGACTGCCGGTGGGCATGCAGATCGTCGGCCCGCGCCACTCCGACGACCTGGTGCTGGCGCTGGCCCGCTACGCCGAGGCCGTGCTCGCGGCCTGAGCACCGCCCCGGGAACCGCTCGTCCCACGACGCGTGAAGGCCAGCGGGTGCCATGGGTCGCGGCACCGCCCGCGGTAGCGGCCGCTGCCCAGTCAGGAATGACAGACGAATGCTGCTGGTGGGTGTTCGCGGTGTGATGTACGTTTCGGCCGTGACTTCAGTATCCAGGCCACCGTCGCCGCGTTCGCAGGCGGGCTGTCGGGAGTACGCAACCGCGACAGCATGGCCGTGGGCCGCGCCGAAGCGCCGGCCCAGCACTCGACCGAGCGGCACACCGAACTGCCGCCGACGCACACTGTCCTCACCGTACTGTTCGGTGAGGCGGGGACCGTCGGCCACCGCCCTCCTCAACGCGGCGACACCACACGACCTGCGGACACCTGGAATTCGGCATGCGGATCAGCAGGGCCATCTCTGATCTGTTTCGAAAGCGGGTAACCCCGGCGATCCTTCGGGCCAGCGAGGCCATCGAACGTGATGCGGGGATCATGCGTGAGGTCGGCGGCGAGGCGACGGCGACCGCGCGGGCAGTGAGAGGCACCGACCGAGCAAGTCACCGGCAGATTCTTGCCAGTACAGGCGAGGAACACAACGGCCAGGCGAGTCACGACTTCGGAAACGGCACAAGCACACGACTATCGGACATATACGGCGACCGTCTCAGAATTGTCGGGCAGGGACCCGTTCCAGAACGGCACCTACGCGACCTGGAGCGTCTCCCGGACAGCTTCCACAGAAAGATGCTCGGATACTTCGCCAGCCACCCGAAAGGCGGTATCGATATTGTCGCTGGCTCGGTCACCGACGTCATGCCCGAACTTCGCGGAGTAACACCACGCGGCTGGCCCGCCAACACAACCTGGGACGACGTACCGGGACTACATGATCTGTCGACACACCGAGTGGTCCTCGGCGACCGGGGCGATCACGGATCCGTTTCCCTGGCTGTGCACGAAGTTGGTCACGCCTTCGATCGCGCCCTCCTCGACGCCTCTGATTCGGACGACTTCAGACAGCTCTACGACAAGCTGGGATCAATGATGCCCTACTACGCTCAGCCGGGAAGCGCCGGACGGCAAGAAACCCTCGCCGAGAGCCTTGCCGCCTGGGCACTCAACCGTCACATGCCACCCGATCACCGAGACGAAGCCATCGCCGAGAGCCTCGGAATAACAAAAAGCAAGCAGGCACAGGGGTCTCTGCTGGACAGCTACTTCTCGAACCTGCAACACCGTCTCGAGGCACCCCCACTCTGAAAGGAACAATACGCATGAAAGCAGTACGCAATCATGACGGAACCCTGACTGTGCCGATGCGCGCCGAAACCGGCGGAGTAATCGGTGACGCACTCGTCACGATCGGCCCAGACCATCCCGACTACGAGGCATGGGACGCGTGGCTACGCGGGCAAGAGGAAGACAACGATGCCTGATGCGAACATCGGGCACCCCGACATCGCAGTCCTCGCGAAACCCCGATCGACGGCGCCCGTGCGGTCAGCTCGCGCGGGCGAAGGCGAGCGTTTCGCCCTCCACGCCACGCAGCCACAGCGTGTTGCAGGCGGCGGCGATCTCGGCGAGGCCGTCCTCGATGGTGGCGAAGACATTGCCGGGGACCCAGCCCAGGTCGCCGTTGATGAGCAGGTTGTTGCGGCCGTAGAACAGGGCCAGATCGGTGGCGCCCTGGGCGTGGTGGGCGGCCGAGCCCGGTTCGTAGCCGTAGGCGGGGTTGCCGATCTCCCACGGCTCGAAGTCGAACAGGCACACATCGCCGGGAATCGGTGTGACCGTGGGGTTTTCCCGATGCGGGGCGGCGGTGATGCGGGGGAGCAGGGTGTAGACCTCGTTGCGGGCGTACTTGGCGTGGAAGGCGTCACCTTCCTGCGGTAGCGCGTTCCACACCGCCTCGCAGGTGTGCGGGGCCTGCTCGTCGAGCAGGCGGGCTCGGCAGCTCACCCCGGCCTTGGTGAGGGTGATGGTGAGGTAGCGGGTCATGGGTTCAGCCTTCCGTATCGGTGGGGCGGAGTTCGGCGGACACGGCCGTATCGGCGGTCACCTCCGGGAGTCGGGCGGCGGGGTCCCGGCGCGGAACGGCACCGTGCCCCCGTCGCCGCGCCGCGCACCCGGCGGTCCCGATCGTCACGACCCAGGGCGCGCCCTGACCGGAGTGTCGGCCGCCGTCACAGCTCCGCAAGCACCGCCTCCCAGATGTCGAGGCCCTCGCGGATCTGTTCGGCGGTCGCGACCAGCGCCGGGATCATGCGCACCACGTTCATGTGCGCGCCGCACGCCAGCAGCAGCATGCCCTTCTCCACCGCCAGCCGCCGCGCCTCGGTGGCCGCGGCCGTATCGGGTTCCCCCGTGGCCGTGGTGAATTCGGCACCCACCATGAGACCGAGACCGCGCACGTCGCCGATGCCGGAGGTGGCGCGCGCCCGCACCCCGTCCAACAGTTCACGACCACGCAGCGCCGCGTTCTCGACCAGACCCTCCTTCTCGATCACCTCGAGGGTGGCCAGGGCGGCCGCGCACGCCACCGCGTTCCCGCCGTAGGTGCCGCCCTGCGAGCCGGGCCAGGCCCGCGCCATGAGCTCGGCCGGAGCCGCGATACCCGAGAGCGGGAAGCCGCTGGCCAACCCCTTGGCGATGGTGATGATGTCGGGCCGGATGCCGAAGTGCTGATGGCCGAAGAACTTTCCGGTGCGCCCGAACCCGGTCTGGATCTCGTCGAGCACCAGCAGAATCCCGTGCCGGTCGGCGCGCTCACGCAAACCCCGCAGGAAACCGGCGGTGGCGGGAACGTAGCCGCCCTCACCGAGCACCGGTTCCACGACGAAGGCCGCGGTCTCGGCGGGGGAGGTGAGGGTGGCCAGGATGTAGTCCAGTTCCCGCAGCGCGAAATCGGTGGCCTGCTGCTCGCTCCAGCCGTAGCGGAACGCGGTGGGGAAGGGGGCCACGTGCACCCCGCCCATGAGCGGGCTGAACCCGGCCGAGAAACGAGTGCCGGAGGTGGTCATGGTGGCGGCGGCGACGGTGCGGCCGTGGAAGCCGCCGTGGAAGACGATGATGTTCGGCCGCCCGGTGGACTGGCGCGCCAACCGTAAAGCCGCCTCGACGGCCTCACTGCCGGAATTGGCGAAGAACAGCGAATCCAACCCCTCCGGCAACACCTCGCCGAGCTTCTCGGTGAGATCGAGCAGCGGCCGGTGCATGACGGTCGTGTACTGGCCGTGCACCAGCTTCGCCACCTGCGCCTGCGCGGCCTCCACCACGCGCGGATGACAGTGTCCGGTGCTGGTGACGCCGATCCCGGCGGTGAAGTCCAGGTAGCGGCGGCCGTCGGTGTCGTACAGGTAGCAGCCCTCGCCGTGGTCGACGGTGACGGGGGTGGCCTGGAGGAGGACGGGGGACAGGGCAGTCATGGGTGATCGCCTCCGGAACGGTCCGGCGCGGGCGGGGAGTTCGGATATCGATCCGGCGGGCCGGACGGTGGGAACTCGAGGACAGCGTCGGCGCGATGGTCTGATGCGGGATTGTCTATTGTCGGATTGTCGACAATATGCATAACATGTGCGGCAGTACGGCGGCAATGGACTCGGCCGCATCACCCTGCGGCCACGGCGGGAGGAACGGGAGCCATGCTCACCGAGACACACCTGACCCAGACGGAACGCGACGCCATCGACAGCATCCCCCACGGACTGTTCATCGACGGCGACTGGCGCCCCGGCGCGGACACCATGCCGGTCACCGACCCGGCCACCGGCGACATCCTGCGCACCGTCGCCGACGCGAGCCCCGACGACGGCCTGCGCGCCCTCACCGCGGCCACCGCCGCCCAGGCCGACTGGG
Source organism: Nocardia sp. CC213A (assembly GCF_030766805.1). Classification (NCBI taxonomy): domain Bacteria; kingdom Bacillati; phylum Actinomycetota; class Actinomycetes; order Mycobacteriales; family Nocardiaceae; genus Nocardia; species Nocardia sp. CC213A. Next base: position 122,461 of record NZ_JASFXA010000011.1, on the reverse strand, counting down.
CGCGCACCCCGGCCCGGCAGCGCAGCGACATCCTCATGCGCGCCCACCGGCTACTGCTCGACGACGTCGAACGCCTCGCCCTCGTCATGACCCTCGAAATGGGCAAACCCCTGGCCGAGGCGCGCGGCGAGGTCGCCTACGCAGCGGAATTCCTGCGCTGGTTCGCCGAGGAGGCGGTACGCCTCGACGGCGGCTACATGCCCGCACCCACCGGCGGCTCCCGCTTCCTGGTAACCCGGCAACCCGTCGGACCCAGCCTGCTCATCACCCCCTGGAACTTCCCGATGGCCATGGGCGCCCGCAAGATCGGGCCCGCACTCGCTGCCGGCTGCACCTGCGTGGTCAAACCCGCCGAACAGACACCACTGTCCATGCTGGCGCTCGCCGAGGTGCTGCACCGCGCCGGAGCGCCCGCGGGCGTGGTCAACGTGCTCACCACCTCCGACCCAGCGGCACTGATCGGCCCGATCATCGCCGACGGCCGCGCCCGCAAACTCTCCTTCACCGGCTCCACCGCCGTCGGCAAACTGCTGCTGGAACAGTGCGCGCGCACCGTCATGCGCACCTCCATGGAACTCGGCGGCAACGCCCCCTTCCTGGTGTTCGACGACGCCGACCTCGACGCCGCCGTCGACGGCGCCATGCTCGCCAAGATGCGCAATATCGGGCAGGCGTGCACGGCCGCCAACCGCATCCTGGTGCAGCGCGGCATCGCCGACGCCTTCGCCGCCCGCCTCGCCGACCGCATGGCCGCACTGCCCATGGGGCGCGGCACCGAACCCGGCGTGGTGGTCGGGCCGCTCATCGACGCCGACGCCGTCGCCAAGGTCACCGAGCTGGTCGCCGACGCCCGCCGCCGCGGCGCCACCGCCGTCACCGGCGGTGAACCCCATCCCGGACCCGGAAACTTCTATCCCGCAACGGTTCTCACCGGCGTACCGGCCGACGCGCCGATCGGGCACACCGAGATCTTCGGCCCCGTCGCCGCCCTGTCGGTATTCGACACCGAAGCCGAGGCCGTCGACCGCGCCAACGACACCCCCTACGGGCTCGTCTCCTACGTCTACACCGAGAACCTGCGCCGCGGCCTGCGCGTCAGCGAAGCCCTCGACACCGGCATGGTGGGATTGAACCAGGGCGTGGTGTCGGATCCGGCCGCGCCGTTCGGCGGCGTCAAGGAGTCCGGGCTCGGCCGTGAGGGCGGCCTGGTGGGCATCGACGAATTCCTGGAAACCAAATACATCCGGGTCGCGCTGTGACCCGCCGCGGGCTGTGACCCGGCGCGCCCGTACTCGCCGCCCTGTACTCGACGCCCTGTACTCGACAAGGAGACACCGTGACCTACCGCATCGCCACCATTCCCGGTGATGGGATCGGCGTGGACGTGACGGCCGAAGCCGTCGCCGTGGTCGACGCCGTGCTGCCCGGGATCGAATGGACAGCATTCGACTGGTCGTGCGAGAACTATCTGCGCACTGGCGCCATGATGCCGCCGGACGGGGCCGAGCAACTGGCCGGTTTCGACGCCATCCTGCTCGGCGCGGTCGGCTTTCCCGGTGTGCCCGACCATATTTCGCTGTGGGGGCTGCTCATCCCGCTGCGCCGCGCCTTCGGGCAGTATGTGAATCTGCGTCCGGTGCGGCTGCTGCCCGGCACCGAATCCGCGCTGCGCGACCGCACCGCCGCCGACCTCGACATCCTGATCGTGCGCGAGAACTCCGAGGGGGAGTACTCCGAGATCGGCGGCCGCCACAATCCCGGCCGCCCCGACGAATTCGTACTCCAGGAGTCGGTGTTCACCCGCGTCGGCTGCGAACGCATCATCCGCTACGCCTTCGACCGCGCCCGCGACCGTGACCGCCGCCTGTGCTCGGCCACCAAATCCAACGGGCTCATCCACTCGATGCCGTACTGGGACAGCATCATCGACGAGGTCGCCGCCGACTACCCCGACGTCACCGTCCGCTCCATGCACGTCGACGCCCTCGCCGCCGAGATCGTCCTGCACCCCGACCGCCTGGACGTCATCGTCGGCTCCAACCTCTTCGGCGACATCCTCTCCGACCTCGCCGCCGCCGTCACCGGCGGCCTCGGCCTGGCCCCCTCCGGCAATATCAACCCCGCCCGCGACACCCCGTCGATGTTCGAAGCCGTTCACGGCAGCGCCCCCGACATCGCGGGCCAGGGCATCGCCAATCCGGTCGCCCAGATCCTCGCCGCCGCCATGATGCTCGACCACCTCGGCGAAACCACCGCGGCCACCGCCATCGACACCGCGGTCTGCGCGGTCCTCGAAGAAGGCCGGATACTCACCCCGGATCTGGGCGGCACCGCCACCACCACCGAACTGGGCAAGGCCATCGCCCAACGGGCGGCGGACCTGGTGGCCCGACAGTGAACCGACACCACCCGATCCGCTGTCACCCGCCGAAGGTGTCGAGCCAGTAGTGGAAGTCGTCGGTCGGGTAGATGCCGACACCGTCGTCGGTCCTGACGGCCATGGCAGCCAGGTCCACCCGCCCATCACGCCACATGTAGACGTGCGGGCTGACCGGCCACGGTTGTTCGGCGAACGCCGTGGTGGCGAGACGCGCGAGGACGACGGTGGCGCGAAAAGCGCGGTCCATGGTGTCGGCGGGACACGCGTACACGTACCGCTTCGACGGCACGATGGCAATGGCGCCCCGCCGGCCGTGCACGGGATACTCACCCAGCCACCGCAGGTGTGCGGTGATGTACTCCGACCCGGTCAACAGCGACACCGACAGTCCCTCGCCCATATCCACGCCGTCGAAGGCCAGGGTGGTGATCTCGGGTGAATCGTCGCCGCGCACATTGGCCTCGGCGAGCGCGAACAACTGATGCTCCCCGATCGGCCAGCGCGCCAGCATCGTATACGTGACCGGACGGACGGTGTGCACCGCATCCAGCACCACCCGCTGCACCAGACCCGGTGCGAGCACCCGCCGGACGGCATCGGCCGCAATGTCATTGCTGGAGTACAGCCGGGTCCGGATCAGCATGTGGACAGCGGAGAAATCACCCTCGTCGAGTACTTCGGTCATCGCCGCACCCTCCTACCGTGAGACGGCACCAGCGCGCCCCCGACCGGTCCACGACGCCAGTGGACCTGATTGTGCCCGGCGGCACCGACAGATTCGGCGCGGTCACGCGAACCGTCGGCGGCCGCCTCACCGACTCCATATCGTCACCGTGACGAATAGCCAGTTGACCTGGCTGGAGCGCGCGGCAGGGGAGTACCGCCAATCCAAGCGGACCCCGAGAGGCTCGGATCAGTCGGATCACGTCGAGGGATGTTTCGATGGCAGATGCTCACAACCGAGCACGGGCATCGGCCACCGAAGCCGTCTTCGGGTAGTTCCGCACGCGACCAGGCGACCAGCGTGGCCGTAGCCGCGTAGCCCGGAATTACCCGTCAATACGTCACTGTGACGTATTGACGAGGCGGAATGGCCACAGGGGAGCGGACGGGCGTCGACCCCTGGAACCCGATGGGACCGACCCCGATTCACCGCCTCGGATCGACAGTAAATATTCCGATAATCCAGCTGCCGCACAGGAGATACCACATCAGCGATTCCGGACGATGCCGACGATATTCCGAGAACAACCACGGATCGGCGGGCGCAGCGCCGATCGGGACGCCGGATCGATCAGCACCCTGGGGCATGAAATGCGCTGTCGCACAGCCTGTTTACCCGTAACGGCCCACGCCGTATAAACGCCGATAATCTACACTATGTCAAGTTAAGCTCACGTGCGGCATCAGGCGGGCACCTCCCCATCATCCATCGCTCAGCGTTGAGGCGTCAGCGTGATGGAGCCGACTTCCACCCCACCCAGGTACGCCGGGCCCGCGTAGCCGCCGTGTTCGTCGCTGATGAGTACGACTCGGTGGCCGGGAAACAGGTCCACGTAACCGCCGTCGGGTGTCGGATGGATCGGGTAACGGCCTATCAAGACCAGGTCTCCGCCCTCGACGCGCGCGTCGCGTTGCAGGAGCACAGTGCCGGACGACCATGTCGTGGACGTGTAGGCGCCGGGTTCGACGTCGGCGGATGCTTGACCGGCCGCGCCGATGAGGGTGGCCGCGCTCGCGGCCACGGCGATCGTGGCGGCCCGGACCATTGCCGGTGTGGCGCATATGGACATCGTCAACCCCTCTCACCTCGGGTTGACAACTCTACGCTCGCTGATGCCGCCTTCACATCGCAATCGGCCGCATGATCAGCGTTCCGGCATCGTCGACACCGATATCGCACGCGGTGATGCTTCCGCGGATATGTCGCAGCGGCCGACTCGCAGCCGTCGTATCCACCCGGATATCACCATCGACGGCCCACAGTCGGTCGTCGAGCGGGCCACGGACGCGGGCTATGCGCATCACCATCGCGCTGCGCCCCCATTCGCCCAGGTCGATGGCGGTGACCGGAATCAGTTTGCGCGCGGTGGCGGCGCGTAGTCGTGGCGGGACGAGCGAGCCGGTGAAGGTGCCGACCAAACCGTCTCCCCCGGCACTGGTCCACATGATGGATTTCCAGAGGCACAGGAAGCGGCGTTCGGCGATGGGCGGGATGTTCGTGGTCAGCAATGCTTCCGACACCGTGTCCATGTGCGGCTCCCCTCGCCGTCAGCCGCATAGTTGCGCGGCGCTCACCCTGACCTACAACCTTTCAGCAATCTATTGGCTATCACTGTAGCCGGATACTGGCGTATGTAATGCCCGGTTAGTGAACTATTTTCGCCATTCGCTCGCGAACAAGACTTGAATAGGTCATAATCTTGAGCGACTCCACTTAGCTGGATGTGTACGACCATGCACGAACTCGAAAGGAACCGCCAGTGGCTCAGGAACATCCGCCCGTCGGAGAGGCCAATACCGAACCCGCAGCAGGCGGGTGCCCCATGGCGGCCGGTCGCCTCAAGTACCCCACCGAGGGCGGAAGCAACCGGGACTGGTGGCCGAACCAGCTGAATCTGAAGATCCTGCAGAAGAATCCGGCCGTCGCCAACCCGATGGACGACGGCTACGACTACGCGGCCGAGTTCCAGACCCTCGACCTGGCGGCGGTCAAGCGCGACATCGTCGAGGTCATGACGACCTCACAGGACTGGTGGCCCGCCGACTTCGGGCACTACGGCCCGTTCTTCGTGCGCATGGCCTGGCATGCGGCGGGCACCTACCGGATCAGCGACGGTCGCGGCGGCGCGGGTGCGGGCATGCAGCGGTTCGCTCCCCTGAACTCCTGGCCCGACAACGCCAGCCTGGACAAGGCGCGGCGGCTGCTGTGGCCGGTGAAGAAGAAGTACGGCAAGAAACTGTCGTGGGCCGACCTCATCGTGTACGCCGGCAATGTGGCACTCGAGGACATGGGCTTTGCGACCTTCGGGTTCGGCGGCGGCCGCGTCGACCAGTGGGAGCCCGAGGAGGACGTGTACTGGGGTCCCGAACAGACCTGGCTGGGCGGCGACGCCCGCTACAGCGGCGAGCGCGACCTGGAGAACCCCCTGGCCGCCGTGCAGATGGGTCTCATCTACGTCAATCCCGAAGGCCCCAACGGCAACCCGGATCCGCTGCTGGCCGCCCACGACATTCGCGAAACCTTCCGCCGGATGGCCATGAACGATGTGGAGACCGCGGCGCTGATCGTCGGCGGGCACACCTTCGGCAAGGCGCACGGCGCCGGCCCCGCCGACCATGTCGGCCCCGAGCCCGAGGCGGCTCCCCTCGAGGAACAGGGCCTGGGCTGGAAGTCCAGCTTCGGCACCGGCGTCGGCAAGGACGCCATCACCTCCGGGCTCGAGGTCACCTGGACCCCGACCCCCACCCGGTGGGACAACTCCTTCCTGGAGACCCTGTACGGCTACGAGTGGGAGCTGACCAAGTCCCCCGCCGGCGCGCACCAGTGGGTCGCCAAGAACGCCGAGGCCATCGTGCCCGACGCCTTCGACGCGTCGAAGAAGCAGCTGCCCACCATGCTCACCACCGACCTGTCCATGCGGATGGATCCGATCTACGAGCGGATCACCCGCCGCTGGCTCGAACATCCGCAGGAGCTGGCCGACGAGTTCGCCAAAGCCTGGTACAAGCTCACCCACCGCGATATGGGTCCCAAGGCGCTGTACCTGGGCCCGGAGGTGCCTACCGAGACACTGCTGTGGCAGGACCCGATCCCCGCGGTCGACTACGAGACCATCGGCGCGGCGGAGATCGCGGATCTGAAGCAGCGCATCCTCGCCTCGGATCTGACCATCGCGCAGCTGGTGTCCACCGCGTGGGCGGCGGCCTCGTCGTTCCGCGGCAGCGACAAGCGCGGCGGCGCGAACGGCGGCCGGATTCGACTCCAGCCCCAGATCGGGTGGGAGGTCAACGAACCCGATGCGCTGGCGGTGGTGATCCGCGCCCTGGAGAACATCCAGGAGGCGTTCAATGCCGCCCAGTCCGGCGGCAAGCGGGTGTCGTTCGCCGATCTGGTGGTGCTGGCCGGTGCGGTCGCGGTGGAACAGGCCGCCAAGCACGCCGGGGTGGAGATCGAGGTGCCGTTCCGTCCGGGGCGCGCCGACACCACCCAGGAGCTCACCGATGTGGAGTCCTTCGCGGCGCTCGAACCCACCGCCGACGGTTTCCGCAACTATGTGGGCAAGGGCAGCCGCCTCCCGGCCGAATACCTGCTGCTGGACAGGGCGAACCTGCTGACCGTGTCCGCCCCGGAGATGACGGTGCTGGTCGGCGGCCTGCGCGTGCTGGGCGCGAACTATCAGCAGTCCCCGCTGGGCGTGTTCACCGCCAACCCGGGTGCGTTGAGCACCGACTTCTTCGTCAACCTGCTCGATATGGGCACGAAGTGGGAGCCGTCGCCGACCGATGACGGCACCTATGTGGGCATCGACCGGGTCACCGGGGCGCGGAAGTGGACCGGCAGCCGCGTCGATCTGGTGTTCGGCTCGAACTCGCAGCTGCGGGCGCTCGCCGAGGTGTACGCCGAGGACGACTCGAAGGAGAAGTTCGTGCGCGACTTCGTCGCCGCCTGGACCAAGGTGATGGAACTGGACCGGTTCGACCCGGCCTGATCCGTCGGTCCCGATTCGACAACCAGGGTGCTCCGCGAACCACGACGGTTCGCGGAGCACTGTGCGTGTCGGAGGTACTGCGGCGCGGGAGATGTGCCGGGGCGCGGGCTTGCCGGTCAGAACACCAGGGTCGTTCCCCCCGCGCGCACCTTGCCGAAGAAGCGTTTGTCGATATCGGAGCCGTCGTGGTTGTAGGCGTTCATGATGTCGGTGAGTTCGTCGGCGAGCGCGCGCAGGGCGGGGCTGACGGTTTCGATGCCGTCCTCCCGCTCCCAACCCCACTCGTAGGGGATGCCGTTGATGGTGATGACTATGGTGCCGAAGTACGGTGTCTCGACGATGTAGTCGATCTCGGCGGGCGCGTCGGCGATGGGGCTGCTCACCGCCACCTCACCGGGCGCGCCGGTGCTCGAGAACACCACCCGGGCCAGTGCGATGTCGGCGCGGATCAGTTCGGCGACACTGTCGAGGCTGGCGTGCCGCCCGACCCGCCAGTACCGCGACCCGTAGGAGCGGTCCCCCGCCGTGTCCGGCGTGTGTTTCTCCAGCAGCCGGTCGAGCATGCGCTGCGCCGCCGCCCGTTCGCTGTCCCCCGTGCGCGGATGCTCGATGAGACTCCGCAAACGAGATATTCGCAGACTCGCGTTGCTCACCTTCGCAGCGTAACCCGACCGCCGGTGCGCTCGTCCGACCGACGACACCCCCACCTGTGGGGGCTCGCCGCGTACCTTCTCACCTATGACTCTCGATCACGGTGACCCCGGCGACGCGCCCTCCATCCCACCTCCGCTGACACCGGTGGCCGACGACACCCGGCCGTCGGCGGCCGAGGAGGCCAGAACCGTTGCCGCCGCGACCAATACCGCGACCCTGGCGAGCCTGAGCGAGGACGGCGGTCCGTGGGCATCACTGGTCACCTACGGACTGCTGGACGGGCAGCCCGTGCTGTGCGTGTCACGGATGGCCGAGCACGGCCGCAACCTGCTCGCCGACCCGCGCGCGAGCCTGGCGGTGGTGTCGCCCGACGCACCGGCCGACCCGCTCGCCGGTGCACGAGTCACCCTCGCCGGCGTGGTGGAGCGCCCCGACGGCACCGAAGCGGCGGCCGCCCGCGAGGCGCATCTCGCGGCGGTTCCGGCGGCGAAGTACTACATCGACTACAGCGATTTCACGCTGTGGATCCTGCGGGTGCGGCGGGTGCGCTGGGTCGGCGGCTACGGCCGCATGGATTCCGCCACCGCCGAACAGTACGCGGCCGCCGCCCCCGACCCGGTGATCCCGCACGCCCAGCGCGCCATCACCCATCTCAACGACGACCACGCCGACGCCCTGCTCGCCATGGCGCGCGCCTTCGGCGGCTACCCGGATGCCGACACCGCCAGCTGTGAACGCGCCGACCGCTACGGCCTCGACCTGCGTGTCTCCACACCGCGCGGGATGGCGGTCACCCGCGTCGGCTACTTCTCCCCCATCGATTCGATCGGCGAACTACGTTCCGCCACCGTCGAATTGACGCGCCGAGCCCGCGACTGACCCTGGACGCGGGGCATTCAGTCCATCGCCACCAGCGACGCCACACCGAAGCCGTAGAAGACCAGTATCGCCACCCCTTCGAAGCCGATGTGGCGTCGTTCCCGGCCCAGCAGACCCGCTGCCAGGGTGGCGGTCAACAGCACCGCCAACGCCGTCACGAAGATCGCCGACCGGTCGGCGGCATGGTAGATCGACCCGCCCCGATAGGCAAGATCGGCGGCGGCGACGAACAGCACGTCGAAGGTGTTGCCGCCGATGATGTCGGCGACCGCGAGCGTCACCGCGCCGATCCGCACCGCCGCCAGCACGGTCACCAGTTCCGGCAGCGAGGTGATGACGCTGGTGAACAGCCCACCCACCAGCGAACCCGACAGCCCGGTGCGCTCGGCCAGCGCCAGACCGCTGTGCGCGATGACCCAGCCGGTCCCGGCGACCGCCGCGGCCAGCACCGCGAATTCGATCCACAGCCGCCGATTCGACTCCGGCCGCGCGGTATCGCCGGGTTCGTCGGCGACGGTGTCCTCCGTGGTCAGCGGCCGCCACATGGGCCGCTCACTCGAACGGCGCACCAGCAGCAGCCCGTAGCCGTACACGGCCAGCAGCAGCGGTGTCGCCGGATGCACCGCCCACCCGGTGACATCCGGACCTGCGGCCGCCGCCAACACCACGCCGATGAGGGCAATCACCGTCATCGACTGCACCATATTGGGCACCGACGCCGCCGCATGCTCCAGATTGACCCGCCGATACGCGAGATCGGCGACCGCCAGGAACGTCGTCTGCGCGGCGATCCCGCCCAGCGCGTTCGACATCGCGAACCCGGCATCCCCGGCCGCCGCCCCCGCGATCGAGGTCACCAACCCCGGCAGCGACGTGGTGGCGCCCAACAACACCGCCCCGGCCAGCGCCTCACCGATCCCGGTGCGGTCGGCGATCTCGTCCACGATCCGCGTGAAGCGCACCCCCGCGGTCAGCAGCACCAGCCCGCAGCCGCCGAGCATCAGCAACAGCCCGGCCACCGGCCAGCCCGCGAAACTCACCGCCACCCCCTTGCGTCGATACCCATCACATACCGCGTACCCACTCGGGGCCGGATCGCGCGCCCGAGATCGCCCCACGGCCGGGGGCATCGCACAAGACACGAGAAATGGGGGCCGGGACGCCCGTAACCCGACCCCTGGGTTTCGTGATGTGCCTTACATGCTCGCCGACAATGCGCTCACCGACGACCGCGCCGGCTACGAGGACGCCACCCTGGCGTTCACGCGCCCGGGAGGCGGTGATCCGCTCGACGAGATCGACGCCGGAACCACCGTCGACGAATTCGATCTGGTGCGGCCGCTCGGACAGGGGGCGTTCGGGAAGGTGTTCCTGGCACGCCAGCACGCCATGCAACGGTATGTGGCGGTGAAGATCTCCCGGGACAACAGCCGCGAATCGCAGACCCTCGCACAGCTCGACCACGACCACATCGTGCGCGTCTTCGACCAGCGGCAGCTGGGCGACACCGGACTGCGGCTCATGTACATGCAGTACGTGTCGGGCGGGACACTCGAGCACGTGCTCGCGCGCATGCAGCGGGTACCCGCCGAGAAGCGTTCCGGCGCACTACTGCTCGATGCCGTCGCGAACACCGAGGCCGGCCCGAACGCCGAACCCGCCGCCCCCGCCCGCGCCGAACCGCGGCGGCTCAGTTGGCCCGAAACCGTCGCCTGGCTCGGCGCCCGCCTCGCCCGCGCCCTCGACCACGCCGACCGGTGCGGCGTCCTGCACCGCGACATCAAACCCGCCAACATCCTGCTCACCGCCGACGGACAACCCAAACTCGCCGACTTCGGCATCAGCTTCAGCCGACTACTACCCGGACACAGCCCCGTCGCCTACTTCGGCGGCTCCCTGCGCTATATGTCCCCCGAACAACTCGAAGCCTGCCACCCCGACCTGCACGCCGACCCCGGCCGCCTCGACACCCGCAGCGACCTCTACGCGCTCGCCGTCGTGCTGTGGGAACTGCTCACCGGACGCCTCCCCTTCGACGACGAACCCCGCTACGGCGAAACCGGCACCAGCCTCGACCGCATGATCACCCGCCGCCGCGCGCCCATCGACCCGCGCTTCGAAGCCGACCTGCCCGCCGACTGCCCACCCGTACTGCGGCACGCACTGCTCACCTGCCTGTCCCCCGACCCCGACAGCCGCTTCCACAGCGGCGCGGAATTCGCCCACCAACTCGACCTGGCCCTCGACCGCACCGCCCGCGACCTCGTCGACCCGCCCGACAGCAGCATCCGCGCCCGCTTCCGCATGCGGCCGATGCCCGTGGTCACCGTGTCCAGCGCGCTCGGTCAACTGCTCGCCGGGTACTACCTGTACACCCACAACACCGCCGTCCTCGCCCACGACCTCGACGACCGACAGCGAGAACAGCTGGTGGACCTGGCGTTCCTGCTCGGACTCGTCGTCTACCCCGCCAGCATCGCCGTGCTGGTGTACTGGTGCCGCCGCGTCATCCAGATCCCCTACGGACTGCGCCGCGGCCGCCACTACGACGACGACACCCTCGCCCGTGCCCGCGCCGACACCCTCGCCTGCGGCGACCGCATCGCCGTGGTCAACTTCGCCGGATGGGCCATCGCCCTGCTCATCCTGCTGGTCCGGCTGCTCGGCACCGCCGAACTGTCCACCGGGACACTGCTCAATGTGGTCTGCTCCAGCATCGTCACCGCCGCCGTCGCCGTGTCCTACACCTATTTCCCCGTCACCTTCTACGTGCTGCGCTGGTACTACCCGGGGCTGCTCGAACGCGGCCACACCGCACCCGACGACCGCGCCCGGTTGCGTGTGCTCGCCCGCCGCAACCGCGTCTACCTCGCCGCGGCCGCCACCGTACCGCTGCTCGGCACGGCCGCCGGGCTGGCGTTCCTCGAACCCGCGCAGCAGCAGGCCGCCGTCGGCTCGGTCATCACGCTGTGCCTGGGTGGCTGTTTCGGAGTCGCGGTCTCGCTGAGCGTCTTCCACGCCCTGTCCAGCGATCTGCACACCTTCGACCGCCTGCTGACCCCCACGGCGGACCGATAGCGGGGACCCGTCCAGCACCCGTCCCGCCCGGTGCGCATCACCGCTGTCCGCAGCGAAAGATTCGCTGCGACAGCCGCTTTCACCGCGATATGCTGAAGTCGCGGCCGGAATGACCTGCCGCGCAACGTGCCTGCCCTCACACAGCAGCATTGACGCAACAGCAATTAGATCGGCTAACCTTCTCGCGGTGCTAGGACATTCACACGCCACCAGCGGCGCGCTGGCGTGGGCAGCCGCCGCAGCAGCGCTACCACTCACCGTCATCACCTATCCCGCAATGCAATCCGGGACCATCGGATCCGTCGACCTGGTGATGGGCACCTTCCTCACCGCCGGTGCCGCGCTGCTCCCCGACGCCGACCATCCCAAGGGCACCATCTCCCACGTGCTCGGCCCCATCACCCACTACGCGTGCAAACTCATCTCCGCCATCTCCGGCGGACACCGCGGCGCCACCCACTCCTTCGCCTTCGTCGCCCTCGTCACCTACGGCACCTGGGCCGGCGAACACTGGATCGGCCGCCACTTCACCCTCGCCCTGGTGTTCTTCCTGCTCGCCCTCGCCGTACGCGCCCTCAACCTCGCACCCACCGGCGACAGCGTCAAAGCCTGGGGCACCGTCGTCGTGCTCGCCACCTGCGGCACCTTCGCCATCGACCACTGGATCAGCGACAAACCCGCCTGGCTGCCCTTCTCCGTCGGACTCGGCACCCTCGCCCACGTCCTCGGCGACTGCCTCACCGACCGCGGCTGCCGCCTGCTGTGGCCCTTCGACATCCGCATCCGATTCCCCATCATCGACCGCACCGGCAACAAGATGGAAACTCTCATCCTCGTACCGCTTTTCGCCGCCGGCACCCTCGCGCTGCTCTGGTACACCATCACCCACCAGCCGTAGCGATCGGGGCAGGTGAGCCCCACGACCGCACCCCGGTGCCATATCGTGTAACGGCAATCCAACAGCGACAGCGAAAGGCGAGGAACGGATGGCGGAGCGGGAAGAACTCACCTGGGAGCTGTTCGGCGACGCCAGTCGCGAACTGGCCACCGCCATCGCCGACGACGGCTTCGAACCCGACCTCATCCTCTCCATCGCCCGCGGCGGCCTCTTCGTCGCCGGAGCCCTCGGCTACGCCCTCGACGTGAAGAACCTCCACGTCATGAACGTGGAGTTCTACACCGGCGTCGACCAACGCCTCGACATGCCCGTCATGCTGCCGCCGGTCCCCGCGCCCATCGACCTGGCCGGAGCCACCGTCCTGGTCGCCGACGACGTCGCCGACACCGGCAAGACGCTCAAGCTGGTCCGCGACTTCTGCAGCGACCACGTCAAAGAGGTGCGCTGCGCGGTCGTCTACCAGAAGCCGCACTCCGAGGTGGACTGCGAATACGTGTGGAAGCGCACCGACAAGTGGATCAACTTCCCATGGTCGGTGCTGCCGCCCGTGGTCGAGCGCGAGAAGCAGGTGCTCGACGCCTGAGCGCCGCCCGAACACCGAAGCGGCCCGGAACCTGATGGTTCCGGGCCGCTTTCGCGTCGAGGCGTCGACGCCGCGTCAACCGACGATCGTCAGACCAGCTCGGCCGACAGGATCGTGACGGCCTCGACCGGCACATCCTGATGCCCGGCCTTGGAGCCGGTGCGCACACCATCGATGGCATCCACCACGTCGGTACCCTCGACGACCTTGCCGAACGAGGCGTAACCCCAGCCGTCCTGGCCCGGGTAGTTCAGGAATTCGTTGTCGTTGGTGTTGATGAAGAACTGCGCGCTGGCCGAATGCGGATCCATGGTCCGCGCCATCGCCACGGTGTACTTGTCGTTGCGGAGACCGTTGTTCGCCTCGTTCTCGACACGGTTCGGCGCCGGCTTCTGCGCCATATCGGCGGTCATGCCGCCGCCCTGGATCATGAAGCCCCGGATCACCCGATGGAACACGGTGTCCGTGTAGTGGCCCGCCTTGACGTAGTCGACGAAGTTCGCGACGGTCTTGGGCGCCTTGGCCTCGTCCAGTTCCAGGGTGATATCCCCGGCGGAGGTCTTCAGGAGCACTTTGGTCATGCGGGCCATCCTATGGGAGGCGCCTCTCCCCTCTCGTCGGGGCCGTGAAAGTGCTTGGGCCGGAACGCGCGGGTTGTTGTTTGGTGAGTTCAGGAGATATGAGGTCGGATTAAACATGTTTAGATGCGCATATTTCCATTTTTTAATCACCGAAATACCGTCACATCCACGGACTCACGCTTCGTACAGCTCCAGCGGCAACTCGTCGGGATCGAAGAAGAACGCGAAACGCTTCCCCGTGTACTCGTCGACCCGTATCTCCTCCACGCGCACACCCCGGTCCCTCAGTTCGGCCAGCGCCGCCGCCACATCCGGCACCACGAAGGCCAGATGCCGCAGGCCCGCGGCCTCCGGGCGCGAGGGCCGCGGCGGCGGGTCGGGGAAGGAGAACAGCTCCAACCGGCCGCCGTCCGGCAGCTCCACATCCAGCTTGTACGAGCGCCTTTCGGCGCGATAATGTTCGGCCAGCACTCGAAGCCCGAGCACCTCGGTATAGAACGCCCTGGACCGTTCGTAGTCCGACGCGATGAGCGCCACGTGATGGATCCGCCGCAGTTCCATGCGCGCGACGCTATCCCACGGGACCGACAACCACTCCCCTCCCCCGCCGGGTCAGGACGCATTGCCTCCGATGCTGAAATGCGCGCCCGTCGGGTCGGCGACACCGGCCATCCGGCCGAACGGCGTATCCATGACCGGCGCGATCACCGAGCCACCCAGCTCCACCACTCGCCGCACCGCCCGCTCGACATCGTCGGCGCCGAAATAGACCCGCCAGCCGCCGGGCGAATCCGGCGGCAGGAAGGCGTGCGCGTCCATGACGCCCCCGAGCATCGGCGTCTCCGAGTGGATGGTGGTGTACCCGATCTCACCCTCCCCGGGAACCGCGACCCGGAAGGGGTCCTGCCAGCCGAAGACATCGGTGTAGAAGATCAGCGCCTTGTCGTAGTGCGGGGTCTGCAACTCGAACCAGGACGGCACGCCGACATGCCCGCTCCAGTGACCGCCCGTCGCGATGCCGATCGCTTCGAAGCCGCGGTGCGTCCCCGGCTGCCACACCCCGATCCCCGCACCCGACGGATCACCGAGAATCGCCATCGTGCCGAGCTCCCCCACGTCCAGGGCGGGCACCACGATCGACCCGCCCTCCCGCACCGCCTGCTCCGCGGTCGCCCGCGCGTCATCGGACCGGAGGTACACCGTCCACTGATCGGGCCCCTGAATCCCGTCCTCGGTCTTGCCCATTCCCCCGGCCACCGCCTTCCCGTCCTTGCGGAAGGTGATGTAGCCCCCGAACTCCTCCCCCGCCCGCTCGGCCGTCCAGCCGAAGAGGTCGCCGTAGAAGGCGATGCTGACATCCGGATCCGCGGTGAAGAGATCGATCCAGACGGGGTCGCCCACGCGGAAGGCCGGCACTGTGGTCATGACACGCTCCTGAAGGTCTCGAAGGGCATTCACCCGTGTAGACGAGGCAGGTCGATGAATCTCATCGAGAATCGAGCCTGCTTCTCCTCCGTGCGTGTTGTATCCGCGTGGAGACCGCAGCGTTCGATGTGACATGCGGCTCATACATGTTTAGATGCGCATATTTCCATGTAGGTATTTTTTACCTGCGACTGCAAGGGAGTCCGGCTCCAGCTCCGGCTGCTACGCCGCGAGGGCCGCTACCGCGGCATCGGCCGTCATCGCGCTGTACGCGCCGCCGAATAGGACGACATGGATGAGCAGCGGGTGGAGTTGATGCAGCGGAATGCGTTGCCGCCAGCCCTCTCCCAGCGGTGCGTACTCGTCGTACGCGGCGCGGATGCGGTCCAGGTGCGGTGCGCCGAAGAGGGCGAGCATGGCCAGGTCGGTTTCGCGGTGGCCGCCGTGGGCGGCCGGGTCGATGAGCATCGCGCGGCCGTCGGTCCAGTGCACATTGCCCGACCACAGGTCGCCGTGGATCCGGCTGGGCGGTTCGGCGGGGCCGGCGAGGGTGCCGATGCGGTCGATGACGGTTTCGATCAAGCGGACGCCGTCGCGGCCCAGGTGGGGTGCGGCGGCGGGTAGGTAGGGCGCGAGGCGGCGCTCGGCGTACCAGGGACCCCACTCCCCCGCCGTCGGCGTGTTGTCCAGGGGCAGGGTGGCGATGCGGCCGGGCCAGGGCGCGCCGAAGTGGTCCGGTGCGGCGGCGTGCAGGGCGGCCAGGTCGCGGCCGAAGCGTTCGGCGGCGGCCGAGGATGCCGATTCCGGTGGCAGCCACGGCAGTACGAGTACGCGGGCGTCGACGGCGAGCACGGCGGGAACGAGACCGCCGGGATCCGCGGCGGCGAGCCAGCGTAGTCCGGCCGCTTCCGCGCCGAAGACCCCACTCCCCTCTCCCACGCCCGGCCCGATCGCGCCACCGTCGGGTGCGTTGTGGCCCGGGACTCTCCCGGTCGTGCCCTCGTCGACTGCGCTGTCACCCGCGACTCCCCCCGCCTCGCCCTCGTCGAGTGCGTTGCCACCCGCGACTCCCCCGGCCGCGCCGTCGTCGCGCGCGTTGTTGCCACCCGCGACTCTGTGGTCCGGGGCATCGCCGTCCGGGATGTCGTCCGGGGCGTTGTCGAGGGCTTTGACGAAAATGGCTCGGCCGTCGGCGGTTTCACCGCGATACAGGCTCCATGCGTGGCTGTGCCCGATCCGCCGCAGGGCGACGGACACCCGCAGGAGGGCGGCTACGTGCGCGGTCACGTCCATGTGGGTCATTCTGCGGTGACGGCGATGCGGTCGCGCAGCAGGGTGGCGGTGGCCGGATCGGCGGGGAAGAAGGCTTCGATGGCGAGTTCGGCGACGGTGACGTTCATGGGGGTGCCGAAGACGGTGGTGATGCTGATGAGCGACAGGTCGTGGCCGTCCAGGCGCAGGCGCAGCGGGACCACGGCCTGGTCGGGATCGGGTAGCCCGGGGTGTTCCTCGCCGCCGGGGTAGGCGCGCAGTTCGTCGCGCAGCGCGGTGAGTTCGGGCGCGCCGCTGACGTCGATCTGGCGTTGCAGGCGTTCGAGGATGTGGCCCCGCCATTCGGGGAGATTGGTGATGCGTGGGGCGAGGCCGTCGGGGTGCAGGCTCAGGCGTAGCGCGTTGACGGGTTGGGTGAGCAGTGCCGGGTCGACGCCGTCGAGGAAGAGGGCGATGCCGGCGTTGGCGTCGACCATGTTCCAGTTGGCGTCGACGGCGAGGGCGGGGTGGGGTTCGTGGCCGGTGAGGACCTGGCGGAGCACGGTGCGGATGGGTGCCATGGCGGGGTTGTCGAGCGCCGGTTCGGTGTAGACGGGGGCGTAGCCGGCGGCGAGCAGCATGCGGTTGCGTTCCCGCAGGGGGATGTCGAGTTCGTCGGCGAGGTGCAGCAGCATGGCGCGGCTGGGGGTGGCGCGGCCGGTCTCGATGAAGGAGAGGTGGCGGGTGGAGGTTTCGGCGCGGCCCGCCAGTTCGAGTTGGCTGAGGCGGCGGGTGGTGCGCCAGTGCCGGAGCAGGTCGCCTGCGGTCTGCGTTGCCATGGGTTCGATCGTACGAATCGGTCAGCGGCGCAACCATTGCCCGACGGGTGTGCGGGTGGGTGGCGACGCGTGCCGTCACCCACCCGGGTCAGCCGGTGAGGGCGGGGCAGGCGCGTTGCAGGGTCTCCCAGACGCGCTCGGGCGCCCGGAATTCGGGGTCGGAGCGGTAGATCTCGGCGATGGCCGTGGCGGTGTCGAGTTGGCGGGCGGCGGTGTCGAGCGTGTCGGCGGGGATGGGTGGGTGCGCGCCCGGCAGGGTGCTGAAGGTGGGGTGGGCGGGGTCGAGGATGCCGTAATCGATGCTGGAGTCGATCTGGCGGTCGCAGCGGCAGGGGTTGGCGCGGTCGACGAGTCCGCAGCGGTCGGCGATGATGCTCCGCATGGTGCGGCGGGCGCGGGCCAGGCGCTGCCGGTAGGCGGCGCGGGTGATGCCCAGGGCTTGTGCGCCTTCGCTGTCGGGGAGGCCGATGAGGTCGCCGAGCAGGTAGGTGATGCGCAGGTCGCGGGTGAGGGCGAGCAGCATGCCGTAGGTGCAGGCGAGTCGGACTTCGCCGGCGAGCAGCCGGAAGGTGGCTTCGTCGAAGTGGTCGGCGGGGGTGGGGGCGAGGTTGCGGTCGATCCAGTCGGCGAAGGGTTCGGGTCCGGCGACGCTGAGTTCGATCGGGCCGCGCACGGTGCGCAGCAGGTAGCGCGAGGCGATGGTGTACACCCAGGTGGTGAGTTTGGAGCGGCCCTCGAATTCCGACAGGTGGGTGACGACGAGGATGAGGATTTCCTGGGTGGCGTCGGCGGCGGCTTCCGGGTCGGAGCTGAAGCGCAGGGCGAGCCGGTAGATCAGGTCCTGGAGTTCGCGGCAGAGCTGTTCGAGGGCGTCGGCGTCTCCGGCGACGGCCCGGGCGGCCAGACCCTCGAGGTCCGGCCGCCCCGCCGCCTCAGGCATCGGCGAACTCGACGGTCGCGTGTTCCATCGACACCATCTCCTTGATGAACGCGAAGGCGGCGGCGCATTCGGGCACCGCGCCGATTCCGGCCGCCGCGGCGTCGGCGGCGGCGCGGTCTCGCCATTCCACCACATCCATCCAGGTGCGTTCGTCGAGCCGGACGAGTCGCAGCGAGACGAAGCCGTCGAATTTCTCGCGCAGGGCGGTGAGCATGGCCGGGCGGGCGGCCAGCATGGCGTCGACGTCGGTGGGGTCGACGGTGAAGCGGGCCAGTTCCAGGACGGTCATTCGGGTCTCCTCGTGTGTTGTGTTTCGGACACAAGGTGAGAGACCGGGTGGTGGCCGGGTGTGACAGCGGCCGGGCGGTGACGGTGGTCACATGGTGTCAGTGGGAGCGGGTGCGGTGGGCGACGTAGTCGGCGAGGGTGGTGGGCGGGTGGCCGCCGTACTGCTGGATGGCGGGGGTGATCTGGTAGAGGCCGGTGCCCTCACCGAGCAGGCGGAAGATCTCCCAGAGTTTGGTGAGGTGGGCGGCGGCGTGCGGGCTGCCGTAGAAGTCGAGGGCCCAGCGGTGCCAGGTGTCGGGGTCGATGTCGCGGTAGCCGCGGCCGAGGGTGCGGGCGGCGTCGCCGATGGTTTGGATGTCGCCGGTGAGGAGGATGACCGGTTCGGCCTCGGCGGTGGGATCGGCGAGCAGTCCGGCGGCGACGCGGGCGACGTCGGCGGCGGCGACCAGGGGCAGGGTGGTGGTGTCGGGGCCCATGGGGAGGGTGAGCAGGTCGCCGTCGCCGGTGTCGGCGATGCGGGCGAGGTTCTCGTGGAAGACGGCGGCGCGCAGGTGGATGGCGCCGATTCCGGCCCAGTCGAGGATTTGTTCGACGACCCAGTGTTGGCGCATGCGCGGGGTGAGGGCCTGGGGTCCGGCGGCGAGTTGGGAGACGGCGACGACGCGTTCGACGCCGGTCTCGCGGGCGGCGACGGCGAAGGCGCCGGCGGCGTCGACGAAGCCGTCGATGACGGGGTAGGTGAAGTAGGCGGCGCGGATGCCGTCGAGTGCGGCGCGAACGGTCTCGAGGTCGCGCAGGTCGCCGACGCGGACGTCGGCGCCGAGGGCGCGCAGCGGGGCGGCGCGTTCGTCGTCGGTGTGGATCAGGGCGCGGACGGGGACGCCGCGGCCGAGCAGTTGTGCGGTGAGGTGCCGGCCGGTGGATCCTTGGCGTCCCCCGGCGGCACCGGTGACCAGTACCGGCTCCATCGTTCTACGGTACGACCGGGTTCGGCGGGGGTGGGAGCTTTCGGGCAATGGGCCGGTTGGGTGGCGGGTCGCGGGCGCGGTTCGGTGGCGCGCGATTGACCGATCCCGCCGCCTCGAGTGCGGGCGCGCTGCCCCGCTGTCGCGTTAGAGTGTTGTGGGGCAATCTTTTTCGCAATGGGGCGGCTTCGGAATGCTACCGCGGCAGGAAGACAGCGCGGCGTCGATATGGCAGGGTGGGCGGGCATGAAAACGATCCTGATCACAGGGGCTACGTCAGGGATCGGTCTGGCTGCGGCGCGGCAGCTCGGCTCCCAGGGACATCATCTGGTCCTCGTCGGCCGCAATCCCGAGAAGCTGTCGGCGACGGCCGCTTCGGTGCGGGAGTGCGGGGCGGGCGCGGTCGACACCCTCGAGTGCGATATGGGCAGTCTGGCGCAGGTGCGGCGGTTGGCGAAGACCGTGCAGGCCAACTATTCCCGGCTGGATGTGCTGGCGAACAACGCGGGCGGCTTTCACCTGCGGCGCACCGAGACCGAGGACGGTTTCGAGACCACGTTCGCGGTCAATCATCTGGCCGGTTTCCTGCTCACCGAACTGCTGATGGATCTGCTGCTGCACTCCTCCCCCGCACGGATCCTGTTCACCTCCTCGGTCATGCACTACGGCTCGCAGGTGAAGCTGGACGATCTCGGGTTGCGGCGCGGATACACCGGGGCGCGGGCGTACGGGGCGTCGAAGCTGGCGAACATCCTGTACGTGCGGGATCTGGAGCGGCGGTTGCGGGGTACGGGCGTGACCGCCAATGCCTTCCATCCGGGCGCGGTCGCCACCCATATCTGGGATGAGGCGCCGTGGTTCGTCAAGCCCGCCATGGAGTTGGTCAAGCGCATCTTCATGATCACCCCGGAGCAGGGGGCGGAGGCGCTCACCTATCTGGCGACCGATCCGGATGTGGCGGCGGTGTCGGGGTGCTATTTCCAGCGCAATCGGGTGAAGGCGCCCTCGCGTGCCGCGCAGGACGACGCGACGGCGCGGGAGCTGTACCGGGTGTGCGCGGAGCTGGCCGGATTGGCGGAGTGAGGTTGTGACCGGCTGAGTCCCGGGTGCGTGCGCGCGTATCCGGGACCCGCCGCGTTCGGTACTGATTCCGTTCGGCACCGATTCCCCGTCCGGGCGCGGTTCAGCGGCTCGGGCGCGTTTCGGTGGCCCGGGCACGGCTCAGCGGCTTGGGTGCGGTTCAGCGGCTGGGAAGGTTCGGTGGCGGCGCGGCGACGTCAGAGTGTCCGGATGACGCGGCAGGGGTTGCCCGCGGCGAAGACGCGTTCGGGGATGTCGCGGGTGACGACGCTGCCCGCGCCGATCACGGTGTTCGCGCCGATGCTCACCCCCGGGCAGACGATGACGCCGCCGCCGAGCCACACATTGTCGCCGATGGTGATGGGCGCGGCGGTCTCCCAGCGTTGGCGGCGCAGGTCGTGGTCGGTCATCGGGTGCAGGGCGGTGAGCAGTTGCGCGCGCGGGCCGATGGACACGTCGTCGCCGATGGTGACGGGTGCGCAGTCCAGGATGATCGCGTCGTAGTTGAGGAAGCTGTTGGCGCCGATGCGGATGAGTGAGCCGTAGTCGCATTGGAAGCGCGGCATGATCCAGGAGCCCGCGCCGATCTCGCCGAGCAGTTCCGCCAGCAGGGCGCGGCGTTGTTCGTCCTCGCCCGCGCCGGTGGCGTTGTACGTGTCCAGCAGCCGCTGGCAGTGCTGGCGTTCGGCGACGAGTTCGGGGTCGTTGTCGCGGTAGAGCTCGCCGCGGAGCATGCGTTGTTTGTGATCCCCCACGTCCGCCATCCTCCAGGAGGTCGCGCGATCGCGCAGAAACGCCTGGACAGGCGGGGTTGCCGGGGACGGGTTGGTCGCGGTCGGGAATTCTCGGGTAGGCCGGACGAATCGGTCCGTCCTGTGGCGCAACGACTCTCGGTGCCGGGGGTGCGCCGGAGGCGGAAGGGGTCGCGGGGCGCGCACTTGCGCTTCCGGGCGCGGACCGTCAGGCTGCGGGATTGGTCGGGATCGGGTGTCGAGGGAGTGCCCGGCCGTGAGATGAGGTGACGGATGTTCGAAGAGGCGGCCCGTAGGACCGGGGCGTGGCGTGGGAAGAACTATGTGGCGCTGGGCAGTTCGTTCGCGGCCGGACCGGGGATCGCGCCGCGTGCACCGGGGGTGTCGCGGCGGGTGGGGCGGTCGCGTGGGAACTATCCGCAGCTGGTGGCCGCGGCGGCGGGGCTGGAGTTGACCGACGCGACGTGCAGCGGGGCCACCTGTGACCATATTCTGCGGGATTCACTGTTCGGTATGCCGCCGCAGTTGACGGCCGTGCGGCCGGATACCGATCTGGTGACGGTGACCGTGGGCGGCAACGATATCGGGCTCACCCAGTACCTGTTGGCGCGGCGTGCGCCCGCACCGCTGCGGCTGCTGCCCGCGGTGGCGCGCGCCGCCGACGCCGAGACGGCGCTGCGGCGGGTCGACGGTGTCGAGGAGCGGATCGTGGAAGTGCTGGAGGCGGTGCAGGCGCGGGCGCCGTGGGCGCGGGTGCTGGTGGTGAACTATCTGTCCGTGGTCGGGCCGGAGTCGCCGCGCGACAGCGTGGTGGACCGCACCTATCGGGTGCTCGCCGAGGAGTTGGCGGCGCGCACCGAGGCCGCGGCGGTGCGGGCCGGGGCGGAGTCGATCGATGTGCGGACGCCGAGCTTGGCGCATCCGCCGGGCTCCCCGGACGCGTGGACGATCGATTTCTATGTGCCGCTGCCGGGTCGGCGTTATCCCGGCGCGCCGTGTCATCCGACGGCCGCGGGGATGGCGGCCGCGGCGGCATTGGTGCTCGATCGGCTCATCGCCCTGCCGCCGGTGCGCTGAGCGGGAGAGGCGGGTATCGAGGTCCGGTTCGCGGGGTGCGGGCTCTGGTATCCAGGAGTAGTGAAAGTCGGCTTCGCACTTCCCCAATACGGTCCGCAGGCACGGGAGGCCGCGCGGGTGACCGGGTTCGCGGCCGAGTTGGAGGCGGCGGGGGCGGACAGTCTGTGGGTGGGTGAACGGCTCATCGCCGCCACGCATCCGACGGTGGGGTACGCGGGCGCGGACACCATTCCGGCGGAGTTCAACGCGGTGCTCGATCCGTTCCTGCTGCTGGGGTTGGCGGCCGCGGCCACCGACCGGGTGCGACTGGGCACGAATGTGCTGATCGCGCCGCTGTATCGGCCGGCCCTGCTGGCTCGGTCGCTGACGACCCTGGATATCGCCAGCGGCGGGAGACTGGTGCCCGGTTTCGGGATCGGCTGGTCGCCGGAGGAGTACGCGGCGGCGGGGGTGCCGTTCACGCGGCGCGGGGCGCGTCTGGACGAGACTCTGGACGCGCTGGAGGCCATCTGGACCACGGACCCGGCGAGCTATGCGGGCCGGTATGTGAGCGTGCCGTCGCATCGCAGTGAGCTGCGGCCGGTGCAGCGGCCGCGGCCGCCGATCTGGTTGGGCGCGTTCAGTCCGGAGGGGTTGGCGCGGATCGGACGACGGGCGGACGGCTGGCTGCCGGTATTGCCGGTGCCGGGTCCGCCCGGCTGGGGTGCGCGGCTGGCCGAGTCGCGCACGGTGATCGAGCGGGCCGCCGCGGCGGCGGGGCGCGATTCGGCGGCCATCGGGACGACCGTGCGGGTCAATGTGGCGGCCGGAACCGATCCGGAGCTCATCGTCCGAGCTGTCACGGAGGTCGCGGCCGCCGGGTTCGACGATTTCTTCGTCGATCTCATGTACGTCACCCGCTCGGTCGACCCGATGCGCGAGACCGCGCTGGCACTGCTGCGACGCCTGCGCGAGTAGCCGGTTCCCATTCGTCCAAGCCAGCGGGTCGGGCCCGGCGCGATGCTCGTCGTATGGATCCCACACGAGAATTCCAGTCGATCATGGACGACTGGGCGAGCGCCATCGTCGACAACGACGCCGAGCGGATCGGCCGGTTCGCCACCCCCGACTGGCTGCTGCTGGGGCCCGAGGGCGGCATCGGGCACCGTGACCGGTTCCTCGCGCTGGTCGCGGCGGGCGATCTGGTGCACACCGCCATGGCGCTCGAGGTGCTGGAGGTCCGGGTGTTCGGCGATGCGGCGGTGGCCATTACGCATGGCACCAACGCGGGCGCGTGGCAGGGGCAGCCGTTCGCGGCCGACGAGTGGGCCACGAACGTCTTCGTCCGGCGCGACGACCGCTGGCTGGGCTCGGTCACCGCGCTCACCCCGAATTACGCCGCATCGCCGCGGCACACCTGAGACGGTGGACTACCGGGCGCGGGCGCGGGACAGGTTCCAGTCCCGCCAGCCGTCCTCGTCGAGTCGCAGCACGATCGGGGCCACCACTTCGCGGCGCAGCGCGTCGGGGAGGCGGTCGGCGGCGGGCAGCACATCGGCGGACAGATCGTTCAGGTAGTCGGTGTCCAGGCTCTTTCCGGCTTCCCAGCGGTCGATATTGCGGTCGGCGATGAACCGTTCCGGATTCATGATCGCCAGCGCCAGCAGGGTGGCGGCGGCCGCGCCGACCGCCGCGCGGGGCAGCCATCCCTGCCGCAGCCGCACCAGGCTGGCCAGCACCAGCAGGTAGACCGCGGCGATCCACAGTTCGAACACCTCCACCAGCAGTCGCAGCACGGTGAATCCGTACGCCTGCTGATAGGTCCACATGCGCGACAGCGCCGACGCCACGATCACCAGGGTCAGCACGCTCACCGCCGACAGTGCGGCCCGCAGCCAGGCCCGGTCGGCGCCGGTGTCGCGGGCGGCCCATCGCTGGACGACCGTGATGACGGCGAGGGTGAGGACGCTGACCGCCGACAGCTGCCAGAATCCGCTGCGCGCGTACTCGGCGTAGGTGAGGTCGGCGGTGCGCTGCACATAGTCGTCACCGCCGAACAGCACGGCCAGCTGGGTGCCCACGAACACCGCGAACAGGATGGTCAGCGCGCCCACCGGCAGCGTCCACTCCAGCCGTGTCAGCCGCCGCGACACCCGCTGCCGCACCACCGTGCCCGCGGCCGGGGGCGGGGCCGCCAGCAGGTACAGCGCACCCGCCGTGCCCAGCGCCGCGAGCAGGAACAGCAGCACCCACCGCCACAGCTCGGCCGCGTCCATACTGGGCAGCACACCGTCCACCAGGGTCGCGAAGACCGCGTCCGCGCCCGCCAGCAGCGGCACGAACACCACCAGCAGTGCGACGGTCACCAGCGCCGACCACCACACCCGCTGCTGCGAGGACATCCGCGCCCGCCGCACCCGCGTCACCCCGTGATACAGCCACGGCACCGCGAACAGCATCGCCGTCAGCGGCACGGCCGCCATCTCGAACACCACACCGTGCGCGGAGCGTCGCACCACGGCCAGGGAGGCGACCACTCCGGCGGTGAGGACACACAGGATGAACAGCCATTCCGAGGCGCGGAACGCGCCGACCGCCAGCAGCGCCAGCGCGAGCGCCGACCACCACACCCGCGCCCCGAACCGGAACGGTGATGCGCTCGCCCCAACCTCGGCCTGCTCACCGCCAGATGTGGGAGTTGTTGTGCGCCTGCGGGTTTCAGCAACGTTCGATGAAGTCGCCGTCCCGTCGGCGGTGCGAGTGGCCGCACCGCTCACGGGTGGAGCGGCGGGTGGGTGCTCGGAATCGGCAACCCGCACGGCGGACCCCGGCGTTTCGGCTGATTTCGGCTGGGCCGTGATTGTCGAGGCGTCGGATTCCGGGGCACGCTCCACGGCTTCGATCACCGTATCGGCGAGCGCACCCTCGCCGGTCGTCCGCGCGGACCGGTTCGCCGAACGCCGCGCCGTGTAGTCCACCGTGACGATGGCGGCCGCGACGATCACTCCCGTGAGCAGCCAGCCGATGCCCGGACGGTCCACCGGGATGAACAGCGCCGCCGCCACACCGCTCAGGGCCGTGGCGGACAGAACGCCCCGCGGGAACGCCACCCGGGCGACGGTCGGGGGCTGCTTCGCGGCGGAGTCGACCGCGGTCCCGGTGACGCCCGTACCGCTGTTCGATGCGGGAGTGCCCACCGCGGGGCGATGTCCGGTCGCCGCACCGGTGGCGGGCGGTGAGTCGGCGCGAGCTGCGTGTGCGGTGACGGAGTCCGTCGCGGCGATCGGCCCCGCCGCAGTCACCTCATCGGTCGTGGACGGTCCGGCCTCGGGTGTACCGGTCGCGGCCTCCGCATCGCCGCCCGGATCGACCGCGGTCACCGGGTCGCGGCGGCGGACCGCGTCGACGGGGGCGCCTGCGGACCGCATGCCGGATCGATCTGCCGTGCCGGAGCGTTCTGCGTCGTCCGCCGATGCGGCATGCCGCTCGACCGCCGCCGCACCGACGATCCGGTCTCCGTCCGATTCGGTCGTGGCGACGACGGTCGGCTCGGCGGCGGCGGTCTCGCGACCGTTTCCGGATGCGGTCGAGTCATTCTGTTCGACAGGCACTGTCGAGCTGTCGTCGGCTGGATTCTCCGGCACGGATATCCCCTCCCAGGGTGTGCGGGACCGCCCCGGACGCGAGGTTGCGGCGGGTTCGCGGTCGGGTGTGGGTCAGTCGGTTGTGGTGAGGCGGGGGTCGGGCAGGGTGATGCGGATGCGGGAGCCCGGGTCGGCGACGGTGATGGTGCCGCCGTGCAGGTCCACGATCCAGCGGGCGATGGCGAGACCGAGGCCGGTGCCGCCGCCGTCGGTGGCGCCGCCGCGGGTGAAGCGTTCGAAGATGCGGGAGCGCTGCGCCGGGGGGATGCCGGGGCCGTCGTCGCGGACCTCGATGGTGAGCTGGCCGCGGCCCGCCCGCGCGCTGATCCGCACTTCACCGCCGACCGGACCGTGCCGGATGGCGTTGTCGCACAGGTTGATCAGCACCTGGTGCAGGCGGGCCGGATCGGCGAGGACGGTGAGGTCGGGGTCCACGTCGACGGTGAAGCGGGTGTCGCGGTCGACGGCGGTGGCGACCACCTCGGCCTCGGCGACGACCTCCTTCACCAGCGGGGCGAGCGGAACCCGTTCGATATCCAGTCGCACCGCGCCCGCCTCCACGCTGGACAGCGCGAGCAGCTCCGAGACCAGCAGGCTCAACCGCTCGGTCTGGGCGAGGGCGGTGCGCAGGGTCGCCGGATCGGGTTCGGAGACGCCGTCCACCAGGTTCTCCAGCACCGCGCCCAGGGCCGTGATCGGGGTGCGCAGCTCATGCGACACATTGGCGATGAAGTCGCGGCGCTGCTGGTCGGCGGCGGCGAGATCGGCGGCCATCTGGTTGAACGCCTCCGCCAACTGCCCCACCTCGTCCCGGGAAGTGGCGCGGACCCGCCGCGAATAGTCGCCCTGGGCCATGCGTTTGGCGGCGGCGGTCATCTCCCGCAGCGGGCGCGTCATCCCGTGCGCCAGCACCTGGGACAGGGCCAGCGCCATCAGGGTCGCGGCGATGGTGGTGCGCGGCGGCAGCCAGCCGATGCGCACCGCGAAGAACCCGAACGCCACCGCACCCGAACCGACCATCAGAATCGCGAGCTTCAGCTTGATCGACCGCACCCGGTCCAGCGGGCGCGGCAGCCGCTCCCCCAGCCGGTCGGTGAACTCCCGCAGCCGCGCCGCGCTACTCACGACCGCGCCCGTTCCCGGCGCGGACGCGCGCACACCCGCGACGCCCCGGTGCGGCGGGGCGAATCCGCTCCGGGATCGCTTCCCGGCGGCGATGCGTCCGCGGCGGTTGGGTCGGCAGCGCCGACGCCGGTGCCGCCGGTATCACGGGGAGATCCACCGGTGGCAGGGGTATCACGGGGCGACCCACCCGTGGCAGGGGTCTCGAGGGGCGATCCACCCGTGGTAGCGATATCACAGGCCGCTCCACACGTGGCAGCGGTATCACGGGGCGACCCACCGGTGGCAACGGGTTCACGGGGCGCTCCACCCGTGGCAGGGGTCTCGGGGGGCGTCGCGTCGGTGGCAGCGGCATCGACACCGGAGCGGTAGCGCACGACGACCCGGCGGGTCACGCGCAGACGCGCCGGGTCGACGCCCCATCCGGCCGCGCAGCTCGCGCCGATGCGACTCATCGCGCCTCCAACGCGTACCCGACACCGTGCACGGTGCGGATGAGATCCGCGCCGAGTTTGCGGCGCAGGGCCTTGATATGGCTGTCGACCGCGCGGGTACCGGAGGCGTCGGCCCATCCCCACACCTCGCTGAGCAGCCGTTCGCGGGCCAGTACGGCGCGCGGGCGGCGGGCGAGGTGCACCAGCAGTTCGAATTCCAGTGGGGTGAGCTGGGTTTCGGCGTCCGCGCGCCACACCCGTCGCTGGTCGACATCGATGCGCAGATCGCCGACCAGGATGGTGGCGCCGCGCTCGGCGGTGCGGTCCACGCGGCGCAGCAGCGCGTGCACGCGCGCGGTCAGCACCCGCATGGAGAACGGTTTGGTCAGGTAGTCGTCCGCGCCGACGCCGAGGCCGACGAGCATATCGGTCTCGTCGGCGCGGGCGGTGAGCATGAGCACCGGCACCGGCCGCCGCGCCTGCGCCCGCCGGCACACCTCCAGCCCGTCGAAGCCGGGGAGCATGACATCGAGCACGATCAGATCCGGGTCCAGACGTTCGGCGCTGCTCACCGCAGCCGGCCCGTCGTGGGCCAGGTCCACGGTGAACCCCTCGGCGCGCAACCGCACCGCGATGGATTCCGCGATCGTCGGCTCGTCCTCCACCACGAGGATGCGCCGCCCGCCTCGCTGCTGCTGTTCCATGCAGGTGACCCTATGCAGTCGCCGTGGAGATGGTTCGCACCGCATGTGAAGATCTTGTGGAGACGATGTCGCCCTCGCCTGCGTATTCTGTTCGCGCACCCGCTTCGAAGGAGCGACGATGGACCGGACACTCCACGCGCCAACACCCTTCACCCGCTTCGTCGCCCTGGGAGACAGCCAGACCGAGGGGATCGGCGACCCCGACGGTACGGGCGGATTCCGCGGCTGGGCCGACCGGTTTGCGACCCTGCTCGCCGCGAGCACACCGGACGTGCACTACGCCAATCTGGCCGTGCGCGGTCGGCTGGCGGCCCGCATCCGCGCCGAACAACTCGCCCCCGCGCTGGCCCTGCGCCCCGATCTGGCCACCGTCATGGCCGGGATGAACGACCTGGTGCGACCGTTCTTCGCCATGGACGCGGCCCTCGCCGACATCGAGGCCATGATCACCGCGCTGCGGGCGGCCGGCGCGCATGTGGTCACCTTCACCTACCCGGACATCGGCGCGACCACCCCGATCGCGCGCCCGCTGTCGGGCCGCATCCGCGCCATGAACGCCGCCGTGCGCACCCTGGCCGCCCGCCACGCCACCACCCTGGTGGACTTCGAACCGGTGGCCGCCACCACCCATCGGCGGGTCTGGGCCGAGGACCGCCTGCATCTGAGCCCGCTCGGCCACGACCTGGTCGCCCGTGCCCTCGCCGACACCTTGCGCCTGCCCGGCGCGGACAGCACGTGGCGGAACCCGCTCCCCCCGGAACGCCGCGGGGTCGACGCCCTGCTCGCCGCCGAATTCCGTTGGACCGCCTACCATTTCGCGCCCTGGGTGGCGCGTCGGCTGCGCGGCCGCTCCTCCGGCGACGTCATCACCGCCAAACGCCCCACCCTCACCCCGGTCCGCCCGCATCCGCCGGTGACCCAGCGTGCGGGGGCACTCGACGCGCAACGCTAGGTGCGGCGGTCCGCGACGGTGACACCGAGTTCGGCGAGCAGCCGCCGCACCCGCTGCTCGATCTCGTCGCGGATCGGTCGAACCGCGGCGACATCGGCACCGGCCGGATCGTCGAGCACCCATTCCTCGTAGCGGCGGCCGGGATAGACCGGGCAGGCGTCGCCGCAGCCCATGGTGACGATGACATCGGCCGCGCGCACGATCTCCTCGGTCCACGGTTTGGGGAACTCGCCGGAGATGTCGATGCCGACCTCGGCCATGGCCGCGACGGCCGCCGGGTTGATCTCGCGGCCGGGTTCGGAACCACCCGACCAGGCGACGGCATCGTCCCCGGCCAGCTCGGTGAACCAGCCCAGCGCCATCTGGGAGCGGCCCGCATTGTGCGTGCACAGGAACAGCACGGTGGGTTTGCCGTCGGCGATCCTGCCCTCCACGCGAGCGAGCGCCCGCAACCGCTGTCGCGCGAACCGTTCCGCCAGCAGAGGTAGGAAGTTGACCACGGTCGCATGCCCGGCGAACTGGTCGTAGGAGGAGTGCAGGAACCGTTCGATGGTCTCCACGCCGAACATGGTGGCGAAATCGTCGTGCAGTCGGGTCGCGGCGGTTTTCAGCGCCAACTGCTGGTCGATGGACAGATCCGCGCGCCGGTGTGCCGCTGCGGCGAGGGGAGATTCGGTCATGACGGGCTCCGATGGTGAGGGGTGGTTGGACGTCAGGGATGCGGATCGGCCGCGGCGGGTGCGACGGTGTCGGCGATGCGCTCGATCCGGTCGGCGATCAGGTCCAGTGCGTGATCGAAGGCCGCGTCCGTGCCTGTCCGCACCGGATCCGGGATCGACCAGTGCAGGCGTTCGATCTCGGCGGGCAGCTCCTCGTGCGCGTTGTCGCAGACGGCGATGACGAGGTCACCGGAGCGCAGCAGTCCGTCGACGCCGCGTGGCCGTCGCGGTCGCAACGGCAGCCGATGTCGCCGGGCCGCGGCCACCGCGCCCGGATGCACGCGTTCGGCGGGATGGGTCCCCGCGGAGACCACCGGCACGGTGCTGCGGCGCGCCCAGGCGGCCGCCGCCAACTGTGACCGCGCCGTATTGCGGCTGCACACGAACACCACCCGCGCCGCCGCATAGCCTGCACGCGGCAGCAGCCTCCCCTCGAACCCGGGCACCAGCCGCAGATAACTGCGCCGCCGATCCCCCTCGGACCGCCCGCGTTCGAGCAGTTCCGCGCGTTCGAGCACCTTCAGGTGGTGTGCCATCAGGTTTGTCGGGATCGACAGTAGCGCGCACAGCTCCGAGGACGACATATCTCCGGCGGTCAGGGCATCCACGATGCGCAGCCGGGTGGCGTCGGCCAGTGCGGCGTGCACATCGGCACGCCGTTCCACCGACCACAATCGCTCAGCATTCATTGACTCAATGATTATTGAGTAAAATAACGGTGTCAAGCCGGAAGACCGGCCGGGTCGGCCTGCCGTGAAGTCGACAGTGGCGAGGTCGGTAGCATGTTCGGGTGCTGTCACCGACCGATCACGCCGCGCGCCTGCGAGGGGCCGCCGTCGGTACGGCGTCGGGGGCGGTGGCCGTGGCGGCCCACGGGCTCGGGGGTGGGAGCACCGACGTCGGGGGGTCGGCGTTGGCGCTGTTGATCGTGGCGTGCGGGCTGATCGGCGTGGTGGTGGCCTCGGTGCGGCCACGGGCCGGGGTGCTGTCGACCATGGGCATGCTGGCGGTCGGGCAGAGCGTCGGGCACGAAGCGCTGTCGCTGGCCCCGCAGCAGCATCAGCACGGGCCGAGCGCGGCCATGGTGGCGGCGCATCTGGTGGCGATTCCGGTCGGCGCGTTCGCGATTCGGGCGGCCGAGGTGGGGTTGCGGCGCGCCGTGACGAGCGTGCGCCGGTTCATCGTCGCACTCGGGCCGATGCCGGTGGCACCCGGACGGGTACTGCCCGTCGCCTTCGATCAGCGGCCGGTACCGGCGCGACTGCTGGTGAGTTCCGGAGTCGGACGCCGGGGGCCGCCGTGGCGGGTACGCCTCCCTCTCGCTCCCGCGTGACCACGCGGTCCCCCCTTTGGATTCGGATGTCACGCGCCGACGGCTGAGCGGCGTCGAATGCGGTCACGCATCGGCGGCCCGACCCCGCGGCGCGATACCTCGTCGGATCGTGGCGGTTCTCGCCGGAGCGAATCACTCTTCCCTCGACGATCGGAGTTCCGTCATGTCCGTACTCTCTCCTGCCCGCAGCCGGGCGACATTCCCCCCTGCCCGCACCCGGGCGACCGGTCGGGTCCGCCGCCTGGGCGCGGTGGCCGCCGTCTCCGCGCTGGCCCTGCTGCCCCTGGGCTGTTCCTCGTCCTCGTCCTCCTCCGACGCCCCGGCCGCGTCCGCCGACGCGGTGCGGATGAGCGATCAGTGGATCAAGGCCGCCGACAGCGGGATGTCCGCCGCGTTCGGCGTGCTCGAGAATTCGAGCGATCAGGACGTCACGCTGGTGGCGGCGTCCAGTCCGGCCTCGAACACGGTCGAGATCCACGAGGTGGTCGCCGACGCCCAGGGCGACAAGACCATGCGCGAGAAGGAAGGCGGGCTCACCATTCCCGCGCACGGGTCGGCCACGCTGAAGCCGGGCGGTGAGCATCTGATGTTCATCGGGCTGAAGGAGCCGCTGCGCACCGGCGCGGAAACGCCGATCACGCTCACCTTCGCCGACGGTTCCAGCACCACCGTCTCCGCGCAGGTGCGCGACTTCGTGGGCGGTAAGGAGAACTACGAGCCGTCGGGTGCGACCACGGCCCCCGCGCACGGTGGCTGAGCGGCCGCTACCGCGCCCCACCCGGCTCTCGCGGCGACGGCTGCTCGGCGGCGGCGCCGCGGCGGCCGGTGCCGCCGGACTCGGGTGGGGTGCGGCCACGCTCGCCCATCGCGAACACCACGCCGATCCGGCCACCGCGACGGTGCCGTTCCTCGGTGTACACCAGGCCGGTATCGCCACCGCACCGCAGGATCACGCGGCGTTCGTCGGACTCGACTTCGCCCCCGGGGTGGACCGTGACGACATCGTCGGCCTGCTGCGGATCTGGACCGACGACGCGCAACGCCTCACCCAGGGGCGGCCCGCGCTGGCCGACACCGAGGCGGAACTGGCGGTCCGTCCCGCCCGGCTGACCGTCACCGTCGGATTCGGCCCCGGCCTGTTCACCGCCGCCGGGCTCGAACACCGGCGGCCGGACTGGTTGAAACCCTTGCCGCCGTTCACCATCGACCGCTTGGAGGACGCCTACACCGGGGCCGACCTGCTGCTGCAGATCTGCGCGGACGAGGCCACCACGGTCTCGCATGCGGTGCGGGTGCTGTGCAAGAACGTCACCTCGCTGGTGCGGGTGCGGTGGGTGCAGCGCGGATTCCGCAACGCGTCCGCGGGGCAGACCATGCGCAATCTCATGGGGCAGGTGGACGGCACCGTCAATATCGCACCCGGCGTCGATATGGACCGCCTGGTGTGGGACGACGGTGCGCGCCGGGCATGGCTGGCGGGCGGCACCTCCATGGTGCTGCGCCGTATCGCCATGAACCTCGACACCTGGGACGAACTCGACGACGACGCCCGGGAGCTCACGGTCGGCCGCCGCGTGTCGAACGGCGCGCCGCTCACCGGTACCCGCGAATTCGACGAGGCCGATTTCGAGGCCGTCGACGACACCGGTATTCCGGTGATCCCGCCGTCCTCGCATATCGCCCGCGCCCATCACACCCATGACGGGGAACGGTTCCTGCGCCGCGGCTACAACTACGACGACGCGCCCGCACCCGGAACCGTCTCGAATTCGGGACTGCTGTTCGCCTGCTTCCAGCGTGATATCGACGCCCAGTTTCTGCCGGTGCAGCAGCGACTGGCCGAATTCGACGCGCTCAACCAGTGGACGACGCCGATCGGATCGGCGGTGTTCGCCATCCCGCCGGGTGTGCCCGCGCCCGGTGGATATCTGGGCCAGCCGCTGTTCGAGGCGTGAACGGGTCGCCGCACCCGCTGCATCGTGGCAGCGAGTGCGGCGACTCCGTGCGGCCGGCCCCGTCGCGCACCGGCCCCTCGGGGCGAACCTCGTAACCGGGAGTCCATCGCAGGTCTGCGCGGCGTGCGCCCCACACGCCGAGCACGTCGGCCTCGGCCCGTACAATGCGTGCTCATGACCGTCCTGCGTTCGATTCTGCTGTTCGGGCTGGCGGCGATCGCCGAGATCGGTGGCGCGTGGCTGATCTGGCAGGGCGTGCGCGAACACCGCGGCTGGGTGTGGATGGGGGCGGGCGTGATCGCGCTCGGCCTGTACGGCTTCGTCGCCACCCTGCAACCGGATGCGAACTTCGGCCGTATCCTGGCCGCCTACGGGGGTGTCTTCGTCGCGGGATCACTCGCCTGGGGGATGGTGGCCGACGGCTACCGCCCCGACCGCTGGGATCTCGCGGGCGCGCTCATCTGCCTGCTCGGCGTGGCCGTGATCATGTACGCCCCGCGCGCGGCCTGACCGGCGTTGATCCGCCGCGGGCACACCGGACGCGGCGGGCACACCGGACGCTCGCCACCGAGCTGAGCCGGAGCCGAACCCGATCGCCGGTCCCCGCGATGGATACACCTCACCGGACCGGCCCCGGCCGGGGTGAACCGCGGTCCGACGGCACAGCGGCGCATCACCGCTACGGCGTCGCACCCAGCAGTTCGTCGATGATCGCGCGGGCGGTGGGGACGGCGGTCTCGTCGCCGAGGCGGGCGGCCACATTGGCGGCGCCGACCAGCGCGTCGAGTTGGAAGGCCAGCCGGTGTGGGTCCCGCCCGGTCACCTGCCCCTGTTCCTGGGCGCGCCGGATCTCACGTTCCAGCACGGTGAACCAGTCGGCGCGGTCCGCCTCGAGCGCGTCGCGGACCGGACCGGGCCGCGAGTCGAATTCCACGGTTCCGGCCACCCGGAAACAGCCGCCGGGGAAGACCGGTTCGTCCACGTAGTCGAGCCAGTTGCCGATCAGGGCACGCAGGCGCGGCCAGCCCTCGGGTTCGGATCGCGCGGGCCGCACGACGGTCTCGACGAACACCTCCCGCGCGGACCGGACGGCCGCGAGCTGCAACTTCTCCTTGTTGCCGAACAGCGTCGCGACCCCGCTCTTGCTCAGCCCCAGATCGCCGGCCAGCCGTCCGAGGCTCAATCCCGTCAGCCCCTCCGCGGAGGCGACGTCGGCG
The DNA here is from genome assembly GCF_030766805.1 of Nocardia sp. CC213A. Lineage (NCBI taxonomy): Bacteria > Bacillati > Actinomycetota > Actinomycetes > Mycobacteriales > Nocardiaceae > Nocardia > Nocardia sp. CC213A. The sequence continues at coordinate 88,020 of NZ_JASFXA010000011.1, read as the reverse complement.
GCGTGCCGTGCGATGGCCGCCCGAGCCCGCGCACCCTTGAGCAAGCGTTGATCGGAGATCTCCGTCTGGTCGGCCATGCCTTCATCCTTCCATTCCCCTTGCGCAAACGCACGATCGGTCGTACTTTTCATAAACACGAACGATCGTACGTACTGTTTTGCTCCTCCCACAGAAAAGTTCAGCGCCATGACCGATGTCTCCGCTCGATCCGCCGAGACACCCGCCACGACACCCGCTCCCCCACCCGCCGCCGCCCGGCGCGCCCTGCTGGTCGCCTGCGGCGCGGCCTTCCTCGCCTTCCTCGACCTCTCGGTCGTCAATATCGCCTTCCCCGCCATCGCCCGGGACTACTCCGGCACCGCTACCACCACCCTCACCTGGGTGGTCAGCGGCTACGCGGTGGCCTTCGCCGCCCTGCTCACCCCGGCCGGGCGCTGCGCCGACGCCCTCGGGCGGCGGCGCGTATTCCTCTGGGCCATCGCCGGATTCGCCCTCACCTCGGTGCTGTGCGCGCTGGCTCCCGCCGCCGGGTGGCTGCTCGCCGCGAGATTCCTCCAGGGCATGACCGCGGCCTTCATGATTCCGGCCGGACTCGGCCTGGTCCTCACCGTCACCGCACCCCAACGGGTCGGCGTCGCCATCGCCGCGTGGACGGCGGCCAGCGGATTCGCCGCACTGGTCGGGCCCGCGCTCGGCGGCGCGCTCGTCGAATGGTTCGGGTGGCGTTCGATCTTCGTCATCAACGCGCCCGTGGCCGCGCTGCTCATCCTGGCGGGACTGCGCGTCACCGGGGTTGCCGACCGGCACGACGGCGGATTGCCCGATCCGCTCGGCACCCTCGCGACCGCGCTCGGCATCGGCGGGCTGGTCGCCGCGGTGACCGAGGGACAGCACTGGGGCTGGACCGACGGGCGCACCGCGGCCACCGGACTCGGCGGGCTCGCCCTCCTCGCGTTCGCACTGCTGCGGTCGCGCCGCAGCGCCCGCCCGGCCATCGCGGTCGGACTGTGGCGCAACCACCGCTACGCACTGGTCAACGCCGTCTCGTTCGTCTTCGGCGCGGCCATGTTCGCCTGGCTGTTGGCCGGACCGCTGTGGCTCGACGCCATCTGGCGGTACTCGGTGCTGGAATCGGCGGGGGCCATGACCTTCGGCGCGGTCGCGTCCATGATCACCGCGGTCCTGGCGGGGCGCGCATCCGAGACCGCGCAGCGCTGGCTGGGGGTGCTCGGCGCGCTGCTGTTCGCCGCCTCGACGCTGTACATGAGCACCGATTTCTGGGACACCACACCGGAACTCTGGCGCGCGTGGCTGCCCGCCGGACTGCTGGGCGGCGGCGGCATCGGGCTCATCGTCACGGTGCTGGGCGCGGCGGCCGCCCGCGCGCTGCCGCCGCAGGACTTCGCGGCCGGTGTCGGCATGAACCTCACCGCCCGCCAATCGGGCGGCGCGCTCGGCGTCGCGATGCTGGCCGCGGTGTTCGCCGCCCATCCGGACGCACCGCTGACCGCCTTCCATATCCTCTTCGCGCTCTGCGCCGCCATCGCCTTCGCCGCCGCGATCCTCGCGGCCCTCCCCACCCGCACCGAGGAGACCACCCGATGAATCGACACGTGACGACCGAACCGCGCACCGAGGCCGACGACCCCATGGTGCTGTCCGCCGAGGCCATTCGCGATCTGCTCACACCGCTGCCGTGGCGACGGTTCGCCGTGCTCGGCGACTCCACCGCGGCGGGCACCGGCGATCCGTGGCCGGGCTACGACACCGTGCCGTGGCCGGAGCGTCTCGCACGGGCGCTGCGCGCGGCTCATCCGGAGGCCGAGTACCTCAATACCGGGGTGATGGGCGCGACCATCCGGGAGGTCCGCGACGGCCAACTACGGCGCGTGCTCGACTTCGCGCCGGATCTGGTGCACGTCAGCTGCGGCGGCAACGATCTGTTCCAGCCCGATGCGGATCTCACGACCGTGCAGAGCGATCTCGACGAACTGTGCGCGGCACTGGCGGCCACGGGGGCGCGGCTGTCGCTGTTCACCCTCGCCGACGCCTTCACCGACCGGTTGCGCTCACTGCGTCCGCGTTTCGCGGCCTTCACCGAGATCACGCGTGGGGTCGCGGCCAGGCACGACGCCATCGTGACGGAGTTCTGGGAGCATCCGGCGCGGCTTCGCCCCGACTGGCTCAGCACCGATCGCATCCACCTCACCATGGCCGGACAAGCGGTGGTGGCGTCCGAAATCGCCACAGCCCTCGCCCGCCACCAGCATTCGATCACGACCGACAGCGGCCGCTGACCTGCCGCGCAGGGTCGAACCATCGGTCGGGGCCGGCTCCGTCCGGCAGGCGCGGCGGCGATGCACACTGTGCAGCAATGCCTTTCGCGCACAACGGCATCGAGTCGGCTCCACGTGAAACACATCCGACCCGCCGGTTCCGCCGCTGTCGAACCCCTCGGCACCACACCGAATTCCACGACGTTCGACACCCTCGGCAGCGGCCGGATCGCCTGCTTGACGCACCCACACCAGTGAGAGATAGTGACACCAATTCTCTCATCCTCAATGTGGAGGTTGCCATGGACACGGACGCACCGCGTTTCGGACCCGGATCGCTGCTGTACGAGACGTACGGCGACCGGCGCGGATACCTGCTCGCGCCCATGGAGGGCCTGCTCCAGCTCATGTACCCCTCGCTCGGACGCGGCGTGGAGCAACACTCGGACTTCTTCAACGAACCGTGGGAGCGGCTGTTCCGGTCGGTGCCGCAGATCCAGGGCATGATCTTCGACGGACCCGAGGCGATGCGCACCGCCGCGCGGATCCGCGACTTCCACTCCGATATCAAGGGCACCATGCCCACCGGGGAGCGCTATCACGCCCTGGACCCGCACACCTACTTCTGGGCGCACGCCACCTTCATCGACACCGCGTGGCGGGCCCGGGACCTGTTCGCGCGGCGGCCCTACACGCGGGACGAGAAGGCCGCCGTGTACGCGGAGGGGCTGCGCTGGTGGGGCATGTACGGTATGTCGACCCGCATCGTCCCGACCACCTACGACGACTTCCTCGACTATTGGAACCACACGGTCGAGCACGTACTGGAACCGACGCCGTCGGCCCGCGCACTCATCGACTACTTCGACGGCGCGGCCGATATGCCGCAGCCGTGGCTACCGACGGCACTGTGGCGGATTCTCGCGCCCAGCGCGAGCGAGGCGTGGCGGCACGTGCTGGTCGGCACCCTGCCCCCGCACATCCGCGAGCTGTACGGCTACCGGTGGACCCGCGCCAACCAGCTGGCCTTCGACACCTTCCGCCACGCGGTGGCGCGCACCTGGCCGCTGCTCCCGGAGACGCTGCGCATCATGCCGCGGGCGCGGGCGGCCTACCACCGCGAGGGCCGCACGGGGCTGCGCGTCGCGCTGGATCGCGCGGCCGATCGGCGGCAACCCCTGCGCGCGGCCGGTTAGCGGACAGGATTCCGTCCGGCCCGGGCCGTCGTGCCCCCGGGCCGGACGGTGGAGCACGCCGTCGATCAGGTCCAGAGCGCGGCGATGAACACGTTCAGGACGGCCAGCCCACCGGAGGCGTGGGTCATCCACGGCACCGCCTTGCCGCGCTTGGCGTCGGCCCGCCCGATCTCGGCGAAGGCCGCCACGGCGAGCGAGATCACCAGCTTGATGCCGATCTTGGTCATATTGGGATCCTTGCCGAGCGAATCGATCGATTCGGCGAGGCCGACCAGGATGACCCCGGTGACCAGCTGGAGGCGGGCTCCCCACACCATCAGCTCGGACACCCGCGGCTGTCCGGCCGCGTAGCCGCCGACCACCGCGGCCATGCCCAGCAGATGTGCCACGACCACGAGGTTGTAGACGAAATCCATGGATACACACGGTAGTTGATCGCCCGGGGTCAACGACAGTCGGTAGTACGCATGGGCGCGTCGACCGGATCAGGCGGTCACGGACGGACGGTCCGACCTCCGCGCACCGATACCGGCATCGAGGGAACGGCCGAGCGCCACGAACTGTTCGACGGCGCCACCGTGGCGAGCGAGGACCTCCGCGCGCGCCCGGCCGCGCCGGAAGGTGACCGGGGCCCGCCCGGTGTGCAGCTGCGCTCACTATCGTCACCCTTTCGTGTCGTCCCGTCGATCAGCACAGCAAACTACGAGCACAATCCGCCTCCCCAGGGCCCAAGTACTCCGGTACGAGACCGGAGGTCCCGTACCGGAGTGTCGGGAACCCCACAACAAGGCCGATGTCGCGTTTCGCGCCGGGCCGGGCCGGGTAGTCCACTCCAAGTGGCTCACATCGGTCCGTGTGCGGCGGGGGTGGGTCGGACGCATGGGCACCAGCGCGGTCGGAGGAGTTGAGGGTGGCGGTTGTACTCGTGCTACGCGCACGCGGACTGGGTGATCTCCTCACCGCGGTCCCGGCGCTGCGCGCGCTGCGCCGGGCCAGGCCCGGCGACCACATCGCACTCGCGGCCCCGCACCGGTTGAAACCGATCGTGGATCTGATCGCCTCCGTGGACGAGATGGTGCCGATCACGGGTCCGACCGGGATGCGCTGGGACGGTCCGCCGCCCGCCCTGGCGGTCAATCTGGACGGTCACGGCCCCGAGGGCCTGGTCGAGCTGATCCGCACCAAACCCGAACGCATCCTCACCTACCGCAATCCCGCCTTCCCGGACCTGCCGGGACCGGAATGGGAACCCGATATGCACGATGTGGACCGCTGGTGCCATCTGCTCGAGACCGACGGGATCACCGCCGACCGTCGCAATCTGGGCCTGGTACCCCCGGTCGCCACCACCAGCCACCGCGACTGCGTGGTGGTGCACGTCGGCGCGGGCGCGCCCGCCCGCCGCTGGCCGCCGGACCGTTTCGCCGCCGTGGTCCGGCATCTGCTGGTCCAGGGGCGCGAGGTGGTGCTCACCGGTGACGAGTTCGAGCGCGATATCGCCCTCGGGATCGCCACCCGGGCGGGCCTGCCGGTCTCACGGGTGCTCGCCGGGGAGCAGAACCTCATCGAATTGGCCGCCACGATCGCCGAGGCGTCCCTGGTGGTGTGCGGGGATACCGGCGTCGCACATCTGGCCACCGCCTTCGGCACCCGGACCGTGCTGTTGTTCGGCCCCAATCCGCCCTCGCGCAGCGGCCCGCCGCCGCATCTGCTGGGCCGGCACGTGGTGCTGTGGGCCGGACAGCTCGGCGACCCCTACGCCACCAGCCCGGATCCGGGTCTGCTGAAGATCGGCACCACCGAGGTGATCACTGCGGTCGACAAGCAGCTCCACAAGCGGACGTGGCCCGCGCCCGGGATGGAACAGCGGCGCGGCCCGCAGGCGTATCGCCGGGTCGGCTGACCGACGCGGGCGGCCTAACTCTCGCCTTCCGCCATATCCGCGCTGGCCGTGGACAGTGCCGCCGAGTAGGCGGCGATGGCGCTGGGCCAGAACTGCTCGAGATAGTCGCGGGCGTCGGCGAGCCCGCGCGGGTCCAGGGAATACAGGCGGCGGTTGCCCGCCGCGCGCATCATCACCAGGCGGGCCTCGCGCAGCACCTTGAGGTGCTGGGACACCGCGGAGCTGCTCACCCCGGAGATCGCCGAGAGTTCGCCGACCGAGCGCGGCCCCTGCGGCAGGGCCTCGAAGATGGTGCGGCGGGTGGGGTCGGCGAGCGCGACCAGCACCCGAACTCCGTTAGCAGGCACTTACATAGTGTGTGCCCCGCACGGCGTGTCGGTCAAGATCGCTCGTTTCGCCATTTCCCAACGTCATTTCGAAATTACCGGCGTGTCGTTATCAGGCTGTGACATATCAGCTGGGCTTTTGCGGCGCTGTGACGGTAACGACAAGGTTTCGGTTCCGGGGTTTACCTCCCGTACGTTCGTGCCATGCCCGTAACCGTTCCGTTATCAAAGGGCCGCGCACTGCGCCGGTACCGGGCCGCTGCAACTCGTGCCGTGGCCGTCACCGCGATTGCCGGGGCCTCGCTGTCCGTACTCGCCGCCGCCGACCAGCAGGCCGACGGCACCCCCGCCGGGAAGCTCACCGCCGCGCCGCAGCAGGAGGCGCCCGCCCACGAGATCCGTCCGGTCGCCAATGTCGGCGGCATCGAGATCCCCGATTTCATTCCCGTTCCCCCGCAGATCGACGACCTGCTCAATGGGATGGCCCAGGACCACCGGCCGCGCACCGTGCGACCGGTCGCCGGCCCGCTCAGCTCCGGTTACGGCATGCGCTGGGGTGCCATGCACTCCGGTCTGGACTTCGCGGACGGCTTCGGCGCGCCGATCGCCGCCGTCACCGACGGTACCGTCATCGAGGCCGGCCCGGCCTCGGGCTTCGGCCTGTGGGTGCGCATCCAGCAGGACGACGGCACCATCGGCGTCTACGGCCACATGCAGGACATCCTGGTGTCGGTCGGCCAGCACGTGCGCGCCGGTGACGTGATCGCCACCGTCGGCAGCCGCGGCTACTCGACCGGCCCGCACCTGCACTACGAGGTGCACACCGACGCCGGTCCGATCGACCCGCACCCGTGGCTGGCCGCCCGCGGTGTGAGCGTCGGCTAGCGACACACCCCGCCGCCGCGGATCGACAGCCGATGAGGGGCTGCCGAAACGATCCGGCGGACAACAGTATCGACGAACAGCAGTATCGACGAACAGCAACGACGCCCCCGGTACCGCCGGGGGCGTCGTCATACCCGGGTACGAGAGGCGAACGGCTCCGTGGGGTGACCCGGCGCGCGGCCGTCCGACCCTAGCGTCGGCCCCATGCTCAGCGCCTCGCCCGCCGCTCCCCCGACACCGCGCACCCGCCGCCCGCATCGGCCACTGCTGGCGTGCACGGCCGTCATGGCCGTCCTCGTGGTCGTCACCCTGTGCGCCATGGTCGTCGACGACCGTCGACTGCTCGGCGAGTCGATCTGGTTGAAACCGTTCAAGTTCGGACTCGCCTTCGTCCTCTACACCGCGACCCTGGCATGGCTGCTGTCGTTCCCGCACCGCGGCAGCCGGGTCACGTGGTGGATGGGCACGGCGTTCGCCGTCACCGGGATCGTGGACGTCGGATTCATCGTGGTGCAGGCCGCGCGGGGCACCTTCAGCCACTTCAACAACCAGACCGATGCCGTCAACACCATCGGCCAGACCGTGTTCATGTCCGGGGTGCTCGGCCTGTTCGCCGCGAACCTGGTTATCGCGGTGCTGCTTTCGTGGCAGCGGGTCACCGACCGCCCCACCTCGCGGGCCATTTCGGCCGGACTCGGGATCGCGGTGCTGGGCATGGCGATGGCATACCTGGTCGGCGGCACCGGCCCGCAGCGGGTCACCGACGCTTACGGCCGTCCGGTGGAACTGGGCGCTGGCCACACCGTCATGCCCGGCGATCCCCCGGTGCGCGACGGCGTGGGCGCCGGAGTGCCGGTGCTGCGCTGGAGCACCGAGGGCGGCGACCTGCGCATCCCGCATTTCCTCGGTATGCACGGCATCCAATTGCTCATCCTGGCCGCGGTCCTGCTCGCCCGTTACGCGCCGCGGGTGCCGTGGCTGCGCACCGAACGCACCCGCGCCCGCATCGTGGGCGTGCTGGCGCTGTCCTACACCGGATGGATGACGGTACTGCTGTGGCAGGCGCTGCGCGGGCACCCGGTGACCCGCCCCGATGCCGCCACCCTGGCCGCGTTCGCCGTCCTGGCGGCCGGGACGGTGGCCGCCCTCGCGCTGGTGCGCGCCCGGGCACGCCACCCGCGGCCGGTACTGCCCGAGATCGAGGCCGCGCCGACCGTGCCCATTCCGGTACGGCGGCTCAGCCCCGTACAGCGGCTCAGCGCAGCCGTTCGGCGTCCCGGGCCAAGGCCACCAATTGCGCGGTGAGCGCGGTCAGTTCGCTGTGATCGGCGCCCTCGGCGACCGCGGTGGCCACATCCTCGGCGGCGCAGCGGGCGGCGAACCAGCGGTCGGACAGATCCGACACCTCCTGCGCCGACAGCACCACCGAGTCCTCGGGAATTCCGGTGCCCTTCACGCTGTTCCGATGTTCATAGGCGCGCTGGCGGCAGGACTGGCGGCAGTATCGTCGGCGTCGCCCGACCTCGGATTCGCCGATCTCCCGACCACACCATAAACACGACGACCCCTGGCGGCGCGACATGAGTCGAGAGAGTAGCGCTCACCACCGCCCGGATGGGCGAGGGGCACGCCGATAACCCGGCCGATGCCGCAGCGAGTAGAATAGTCGGGTTCTCCCCACGGGAACCGAATCGTCCACCGAAGCGTTGATGCTCCAGTAAGGCGTCGACACCGAGTTAACGTTGCCGACAGGCGAGAAGGGACCGCACCCATGGCAGATCGCGTACTCCGAGGCAGTCGGCTCGGAGCGGTGAGCTACGAGACCGACCGCGACCACGACCTGGCGCCGCGTCGGATGGCGCGGTACCGGACCGACAACGGGGAGGAATTCGACGTCCCGTTCGCGGACGACGCCGAGATCCCGCCGACCTGGCTGTGCCGCAACGGCCAGGAGGGCGTGCTCCTCGAGGGCACCACGCAGGAGCCCAAGAAGGTCAAGCCGCCGCGCACCCACTGGGACATGCTGCTCGAGCGCCGCAGCAAGGAGGAGCTCGAGGAGCTGCTCCAGGAGCGGATGGAACTGCTCAAGAACCGTCGGCGCGGCTGACGCGTTCCGATTCGAAGGCCCCCTCGCCTAGGCGTGGGGGCCTTCGTCGTGTTCGCCGTCGCCCGCACGGAAACGGCTGCCCGCATGCGATTCCACCCGCATGCGCTCGCGCATATGCGGATAGTGGAGTTCGAAAGCCGGTCGCTCGGAACGGATTCGGGGCAGTTCGTGGAAGTTGTGCCGCGGTGGCGGGCAGGTGGTGGCCCACTCGAGGGAATTGCCCGATCCCCACGGATCGTCCACGCCCACCACCTGGCCGTACCGGTAGCTCTTGAACACATTCCAGACGAAGGCCACCATCGACACGCCCAGCACGAACGATCCGATGGTCGAGATCGTGTTCAGCGCGGTGAAGCCGTCGTCGGGCAGATAGTCGGCGTACCGGCGCGGCATGCCCTCGTTACCGAGCCAGTGCTGCACCAGGAAGGTGAGGTGGAAGCCGATGAGCGTGGTCCAGAAGTGGAGGCGGCCGATGCGCTCGTCCAACAGCCGCCCGGTGAGCTTGGGGAACCAGAAGTAGATCCCGGCGAAGGTCGCGAAGACGATGGTGCCGAACAGCACGTAGTGGAAGTGCGCGACCACGAAGTAGGTGTCGGTGACATGCCAGTCCTGCGGCGGGCTGGCGAGGATCACTCCCGACAGACCGCCCAGCAGGAAGGTGACGATGAAGCCGACCGCGAACAGCATGGGGGTTTCGAAGGTCAGCTGCCCGCGCCACATGGTCGCGATCCAATTGAAGAACTTCACGCCGGTCGGCACCGCGATCAGGAAGGTCATGAGGGAGAAGAACGGCAGCAGCACCGCACCGGTGGCGTACATGTGGTGCGCCCACACCGCCACCGACAGTCCGCCGATGGCGAGGGTGGCGTACACCAGCGCGACATAGCCGAACAGCGGTTTGCGGCTGAACACCGGGATGATCTCGCTGATGATGCCGAAGAAGGGCAGCGCGACGATGTACACCTCGGGATGTCCGAAGAACCAGAACAGGTGCTGCCACAGCACCGCGCCGCCGCTCGCGGGATCGTAGATATGCCCGCCCAGATGCCGGTCGTAGGCCAACGCCAGCAGCGCGGCGGTGAGGATGGGAAAGGCGAGCAGCACCAGCACGCTGGTGACGACGATATTCCAGACGAACAGCGGCATCCGGAACATGGTCATGCCCGGACAGCGCAGGCACACCACCGTGGTCAGCATATTGACCGCGGCCAGGATGGTGCCCAGTCCCGAGACGACCAGTCCCATGATCCAGAGATCCGCGCCCACCCCGGGCGAGTTCGTCATCAGGCTCAGCGGGGTGTAGCCGGTCCAGCCGAACCCGGCCGCACCGCCGGGGGTGACGAATCCGGCGGTCGCCATGGTCGCGCCGAACAGATACAGCCAGTAGCTGAGCGCGTTCAACCGTGGAAACGCCACATCCGGGGCCCCGATCTGCAACGGCAGCACCGCATTGGCGAAACCGAACACCACCGGGGTGGCATAGAACAGCAGCATGATGGTGCCGTGCATGGTGAACAGCTGGTTGTACTGCTCGGGTGAGAGGAATCGCAGCCCCGGCCGGGCCAGCTCGCCCCGCATGAGCAGCGCCATCAGGCCGCCGATGAGGAAGAACGCGGTCGCGGTGGTCAGGTACATGATCCCGAGCAGTTTGGGATCGGTGGTGGTGAGCAGTCGCCACAGTCGTGAGCCCTTGGGCGCGAACCGCGCGGGATACGGCCGAGCGGCGACCAGCTCGCGCACCTCGCTCGACGAGTCGGTCGTCACGGGTCCCTCCTCGATCGGCGCCGGTCTGCGCCGAGGTACCCATGAATCGCGATGCCAAACGATCACCGGTGTGCGAGCGGTCGCGCATGGCCGCTCGGTACCTCAGTGGCTCGAGGGCCTCAGTGGCTGGCGACCTTGCGGTACTGGAGCAGGGCCAGCGGTACCGCGATGGCGAGGATGCCGAGCGAGCACAGCACCGCGTATTCGATGCAGTGGTCGGCGGGCCAGCCGTCGGCGGGTACGAACGTCGGGGGCGCGCCGTTGTCGAAGAGTTTGCGCCCCGCCGCCGACACGGCGGTGATGGGATTCCATTCGGCGATGGTGCGCAGCGGGCCGGGCAGGGTCTCGCCGGAGATGAACGCCGAGGAGATGAAGGTGAGCGGGAAGAGCCAGATGAGTCCGGCGCTCTGGGCCACCTCCACGCTGGGCGACAGCAGTCCGGTGAGCGCGCCGACCCAGGACATGGCGAAGGCGAACAGCAGGATCACCGCGAAAGCCAGGACGGCGTCGGCGATTCCGCCGTTGATGCGCCAGCCCACCGCGTAGCCGCAGCCGACCATGACGCTCAGGGCGAGGATGTTCACCACCAGATCGGACAGGGTGCGGCCCATGAGCACCGCCAGCCGCGACATGGGCAGCGTCCGCATCCGGTCGATGATGCCCTTCTGCAGGTCGTTCGCCAGCCCGACCGTGGTGAAGGCGGCATTGAAAGCCACTGTCTGCGTGAAGATTCCGGCCAGCAGGAACTCCCGGTACTGGCTGCCGCCCAGGGACGCGCCGAAGATGTAGGCGAACAGGAACACGAACATCAGCGGTTGGATGGTGGCGGTCACCAGCAGGGTCGGCACCCGCAGAATGGTGAGCAGATTGCGGTAGGCCACGATCGCGCTGTCCCGGAAAACCCGTGGTAGCCAGCCGACGACGGGATGTTCCGGCGCGGTGCGCCCCTCCTTCCCCTGGGCCGCGTCCTCGCTGGGCGCGGGTTCGGTTGCCACATCGACACTCATATCCAGTCCTCCTCGGCCACGACGACTTCGAATCCCCACCCGATCTCCCGATCCCCCCGCTGCCGGTTACGACAGCACTTCCTCCTGGACGCCCGTCGGGCGCGGCGCGGACTTCTTCGCGGATGTGCCCGTGAGCGACAGGAATACGTCGTCGAGGCTGGGCCGGTGCACGGACGCGTCGACCACGTGCACGCCCGCGTCGTCGAGCCGCCGCAACGCTTCGACCATGGTGCGGGTGCTGTCGCCGACCACAACCACGACCTGGTCGGTCCCCTCCTCGTAGGCCGGTTCGCCGATGCCCACCTCGGCCAGCACCTTGCGCGCCGGGGCCGGATCCTGTCCGGCGGCCAGGGTGACGGTCAGCTTGTCGCCACCGATGGAGGTCTTGAGTTCGTCGGCGGAGCCGCGGGCGATGACCCGCCCGCGATCGATGACGGTGATCCGGTCGGCGAGCAGGTCGGCTTCCTCCAGGTACTGGGTGGTGAGCAGCACGGTGGTGCCGTCGTCCACGAGGTCGCCGATCACCCGCCACATATCGAGGCGGGCGCGCGGATCGAGTCCGGTGGTGGGTTCGTCGAGTACCACCACCGGCGGGCGGGAGACCAGCGCGCCCGCCAGGTCGAGGCGGCGCGCCATCCCCCCGGAGTAGGTGCCCGCCCGCCGCCCGGCCGCGAATTCCAGGCCGAGCGCGCTCAGCAGTTCACTGGCGCGGTCGGCGGCCTGCCGGTGGCTCATGCCGTACAGCCGCGCCACCATCCGCAGATTCTCGAAGCCGGACAGGTTGGCGTCCACGGCCGCGTACTGCCCGGACAGCCCGAGCCGGGTGCGGACCCGGGCGGGTTCCTTGAGCGCGTTCACACCCGCCACCTTCACCGTGCCCGCGCTGGGGCGCAGCAGGGTGGTGACGATGCGGACCGTGGTGGTCTTGCCCGCGCCGTTGGGTCCGAGCAGTCCCATGACGGTCCCGGACGGGATCTCCAGATCGATCCCGTCCAGCACTCGCACCTTGCCGTAGTACTTGACCAGTCCGGAGATCTCCACCGCGAGACTCATCGGGTCTCCTCCCCTTCGGTTGCGTTGCCGCCCAGTTGTTCTCGCAGCACCGGTCCGATCACGCTGAGTGATTCCGGTGTGGTCATCCCGGAGTGGCGGCACCGCACCAGGTGGTCGTGCACCGTGCCGGTGACGTACGGCTGCCAGGCGTCGGCGCAGCGGTCCGGGTGGGCGCGGTTGATCTCGTCGTCGGCGGCGGTGAAGAACAGCATGTCGCCGTCGAAGACACGCGGCCGGAAGCCGTGCGCCAGGGTGACGCCATTGGTGCAACCCACGTAGAGCCGTTCCAGGTGTTCGACGGTGAGCGCCGCGAACGGGCCGGGCCGGTTGCGCAGCAGTTCGGCCGCTTCCTGCAGGTTCATCCGCGGATCGATGTCGGTATCGCCCCCGAGCAGGTCGCTACCGAACTCACCGATGATGTCGGCGATGGACGGGATGCCGCGTTCGAGCAGTTCGTCGGAGAGCTGGAAGCTGTCCATGAGCCCGAGCAGCGCCACCTCCTCGCCCGCTTCCTGCAACTGCACGGCCATCTCGTGGGCGATGAGGCCACCCAGCGACCAGCCGAGCAGATGGTACGGCCCCTCGGCCTGCACCGTCTTCATCTGTGCCACATAGTATTTCGCGGCCTCCGTCACGGAGCTGTGGCTGTCCGCGCCGTTCACGTGCGGCGCTTGCAGACCGTAGAGCGGCCGGTCGGCGGGCAGGTGCGCGAGCAGGCCCGCGAAACACCAGGACAGCCCGATGGCCGGGTGCACGCACCACAGCGGCGGTCGGGTAGCGGCGACCCCGGCCCGGATGGGCAGCACCGGTTCCAGCGCGGCCGACAGCACCGAATCCAGATCGCCGTGCGCCTCCTGCAGCTTGTGCGCGATGGCGGCCGGACTGGATTCGCCGAACATGGCCTGCACCGGCAGCGCGATGCCGTCGGCGCGCAGATGCGCCACCACCTTGGTGGCGAGCAGCGAGTTGCCGCCCAGCTCGAAGAAGCCGTCGTCCACGCCCACCCGGTCGAGGCCGAGTACATCGGCGAAGGCCGCGCACAGCGCCGCTTCGGTGGGGTTGGTCGGGGCCCGGTAGCCCTCGCGGGCGGTGAACACCGGTTCCGGCAGCGCCTTGCGGTCCAGTTTGCCCACCGGCGACAGCGGCACCCGGTCCAGCAGCATGATCGCCTGCGGGACCATGTAATTCGGTACCAGGTCGGCCAGGAAGGTGGTCAACTCCAGGACGGTCGGCGCGCTGCCGGCGCGCGGCTTCACGTACGCGACCAGCGCGGTGACGCCCGCCGGGGTGCGATGGCCGATGGTGTGCGCGAACTCCACCGCCGGATGTTTGGCCAGCGCGGCGTCGATCTCGCCGAGTTCGATGCGGAACCCGCGGATCTTGACCTGATGGTCGGTGCGGCCCATGTATTCGAGATCGCGCACCCGACCGTCGCGGGCGCACCAGCGCACCAGGTCACCGGTGCGGTACATGCGCTCACCGGGTTTGCCGAACGGATTGGCCACGAACCGCTGCGCGGTCAGCCCCGGCCGGTGCAGGTAGCCGCGCGCCAATGCCGGTCCGGCCAGCTGCAATTCGCCGGTGACGCCCGCGGGCGTCGGATGCAGCCGCCCGTCGAGCACGGTAGCGTGCACGCCTCGGATGGGTTCGCCGATGGTGATGGGCACGCCCTCGCCCATCGGCTCCGACATGACGGTGACGATGGTGGTCTCGGTCGGCCCGTACACGTTGTAGAGCTTGCTGGTGCCGTTGGCCCACCGGGTGACCAGATCCGGCGGCAGCGCCTCACCGCCCACCAGGATGTGCCGCATCTCGGTGATCCCGGTCGGATCGACGGTGCCGAGCGCGGAGGTGGTGATGAAGGCGTGGGTGATGCGCTCTTCCCGGAACACCTCCCCCAGTTCCGCGCCGCCCACCACGCCGGGTGGCGTGATGACCAGGGTGGCCGCCCCGCCGAGGGCGAAGAGGATGTCGAGCATGGCGGCGTCGAAACTCGGGGTGGCGAAGTGCAGGATGCGGCAGCCGGGCCGCACCTCGAACCGGGCGGCGGTCTCGGCGGCGAAGTTGGAGATGCCGCCGTGGGTGACCACCACGCCCTTGGGGGTGCCGGTGGAGCCGGACGTGTAGATCACGTACGCCGGATTGTCCATGCGCAGCGGCAGGATCCGGTCCAGGTCCGTGATGGGCGCGTCGGAGGTGGCCAGCACCCGCCGCCGGAACGACGGCGCGTCCAGCACGGTCCAGTTGGCTCCGTCGGGCATGCGCTGCCGGTGCGCGGCCAGCGTGATGCCGATGACCGCGCCGGAGTCGGCGAGCATATGGCTGATGCGGTGTTCCGGATAGTTCGGGTCGACGGGGACGAACGCCGCGCCCGCCTTGGCGACGGCCAGCATGACCGCCACGGATTCGGCCGAGCGCGGAATGCCCATGGCGACCAGGGTTTCCGGTCCCACGCCCTGTCCGATGAGCACCCGGGCCAGCCGGTTGGTCCAGCGGTCGAGCGCGTCGTAGGAGATCTGGGTGCCCGCGGCGCGCACGGCCACGGCCTGCCGGTCGACATTGGCGGCGGCCTCGAACACCTGCGGGAAGGTGATGGGCCGTCCGGGGGTGCTGCCCCGCACCGGCGCGAGCGCCGACCATTCGTCGGAGTCGAGCAGTTCCAGATCGCCCACCGCGGTGCCGGGATGGGTGGCGGCCGCGCTGGCCAGCCGCACGAAGCGCTCACCCAGCCGACGCGCGGTGGCCTCGTCGAACAGGTCGGCGGCGTAGTTCACGTTCACCGTGATGCCGTCGGGTTCGCGCTCCGGGCTCCACGCCTCGGTGAGGGTGAACTGGAGATCGAATTTGGCGATGCCGGGGTCGGCGTCGTCGGCCTCGATGCGCAGGCCGGGCAGTTCGAGCACCCGCAGCGGCTGGTTCTGCACCGACAGCATGACCTGGAACATGGGGTGGTGGGCCTGGGAGCGCACCGGATTGAGCACCTCGACCAGCCGCTCGAACGGGACGTCGGCGTGGGCGAAGGCTTCCAGGTCGGTGTCGCGCACCTGGTGCAGCAGCTCGGCGAAGGTGGCCCCGCCGCGAATCCGGCTGCGCAGCACCAGGGTTCCGACGAACATGCCGACCATGCGGTCGAGCGCGGGGTGGCCGCGTCCGGCGATGGGCGTGCCGACGGTGATGTCGTCCCCGCTGGTGAGCCGGTGCAGCAGGGTGACCAGCGCGGCGTGCAGCACCATGAACATGGTGACGCCGTGCTCGGCCGCCACCGCCTGCAGCTCGCGGTGGGTGAAGGCGTCGATATGGCAGTTCACGGTGCCGCCGCGGTAGCTCGGCACCGGCGGGCGCGGCCGGTCGGCGGGCACCTGGAGCAGTTCCGGAATGCCGTGCAGGGCCGTGCGCCAGTAGCCGAGCTGACGGCTGATCACCGATTCCGGATCGTCCTCACGGCCGAGGACGTCCCGCTGCCACAGCGTGTAGTCGGCGTACTGCACCGGCAGCTCCGGCCACTCCGGGGTCTGTCCGGCGACGTGCGCCCGGTAGGCGGCGGCCACGTCGGCCGCCAGGGGTCCCAGCGACCAGCCGTCCATGGCGATGTGATGCACCACCAGGACGAGCATGTGGTCGTCGGCGGCCAGGCGCAGCAGCTCCGCGCGCAGCGGGGCCTGGGTGCCGAGGTCGAATCCGGCCGCGGCGATGCGCTGGATCTCGGCGTGCACCCGTTCCGGGTCCGCGCCGCGCACGGGCAGCGGGATGGCGCAGGCGTCGGCGTCGAGCACCCGCTGGCTGGGTTCGCCGTCCAGCTCCGGGAAGACGGTGCGCAGTGTCTCGTGCCGACGCTGCACCGCGTGCACGGCGGCCCGCAGGGCCGCCACGTCCAGCTCGCCGTGCAGGCGCAGGGCGACGGGGATGTTGTACGCGCCCAGCGTCTCCGCGTCCCCGGAGGCATTGAAGCGTTCCAGGAACCACAGCCGTCGCTGCGCCGCGGACAGCGGAATCCGTTCCGGCCGTGTCTGTTTGCGCGGTTCGGGCCGCAGTTCGGCGGTGCCGGCGCCGGCGTCGAGCTGAGCGGCGAGTCCGGCCACGGTCGGCGCCGCGAACACGGTGCGCACCTCGAGCCGGGTCCCGGTGGCGGCCGCCAGTCGCGCCACCAGCTGGGTCGCCAGCAGCGAGTTGCCGCCGATCTCGAAGAACGAGTCGTCCGCGCCGATGCCCTCACCGCCCACCAGCTCCGCCATCACGGCGGCCACGAGCCGCTCGGTGTCGGTCTCCGGGTCCCGGGAAACCGCCGCCACCACCGCCTGCGGTGCGGGCAGGGCGTCGCGGTCGAGTTTGCCGACCGGGGTGAGCGGAATGCGGTCGAGCGGGGTGAGGCTGCTGGGCACCATATGGGCGGGCAGCTGGTCGGCGGCGCGTGCGCGCAGGGCCTCCGGGTCGAATGCGCCGCCGTCGGCGGGCAGTACGAAGGACACGATCCGCGGGGTGCCCGCGATCTCGCGAACCTCGGTGTGCGCGAAGCGGATTCCCGGATGCCCGGTGAGCACGGCGTCGATCTCGCCGAGTTCGATGCGGAAGCCGCGCACCTTCACCTGGTGGTCGCTGCGGCCCAGGTAGGTGAGTTCTCCGGTGCCGGTCCAGCGCACCACATCGCCGGTGCGGTACATCCGCCCGCCTTCGGGGCCGTACGGGTCGGCCACGAATCGGGCCGCGGTGAGCCCGAAGCGGTCGAAGTAGCCGCGCGCCACGCCCATGCCGCCGAGGTACAGCTCGCCCGGCACCCCGACGGGCACCGGCCGCAGCCGTTCGTCGAGGACCAGCGCCCGCGCCCCGCGCACCAGGGTGCCGATGGTGACCGGATCGCCCGGCACCATGGGTCCGGCGATGCTGATGACGACGGTGGTCTCGGTGGGACCGTAGCCGTTGAACATCATCCGCCCGGGTGCCCAGCGCGCCACCAGTTCCGGCCCGCACGCCTCACCGCCGACCATGACGGCCCGCAGGTGCGGCAGCTCCCACCGGTCACGGTCGATGGTGGCCAGCGCGGCCGGGGTCATGAAGGTGTGGCTGACGCGTTCGCGGTCCATGAGCGCGGCCAGTTCGTCGCCGCCGTACACATCGGGCGGGCAGATCACCATGGTCGCACCGGAGCCGACGGCCAGCAGCAGGTCGAAAACGGCCGCGTCGAAGCTGGGTGAGGAGAAGTGCATGGTGCGCGAATCGCGTTCGACGCGCATGCGTTCGCGGATCTCATCGGCGAAGTTGGACAGTCCGCCGTGGGTGACGGCCACGCCCTTGGGTCGCCCGGTGGATCCGGAGGTGTAGATGACGTAGGCCAGATCCCCGGTCCACAGCGTGGTGATCCGGTCCATATCGGTGATGGGACCGCCGTCCACGGCCTCGAATTCCTCGATCAGGCCGGGATCGTCGAGCAGCAGCCAGTCGATGGCGTGGCCCTCGGCGGCGGCCTCCAGCCGGGCGGCGTGATCGGACATGCTCACGCCCACTCGGCATCCGGAGTCGGTGAGCATGTGCCGGATCCGGTCGGCGGGATAGTTGGGATCCACGGGCACGAACGCCGCCCCGGCCTTGGCCACCGCGAGCACGGTGAGCACCGATTCCAGGGAGCGGGTCAGGCCCAGCGCCACCCGGTCGCCGGGTCCGATACCGCGCCGGATGAAGGCGCGGCCCAGCCGGTTCGAGTAGGCGTCGGCCTCGGCGTAGGTGAGTTCGGTGCCGTCGGCGCTGAGGAACACCCGGTCCGGGTTGAGGTGCGCGGTGGCGGCGAAGTAGGCCGCCAGGCTGCACTGCGGTTCCGGCGCGGGTCCCCACGCCGGGGCGAGCAGTTCGCATTCGGCGTCGGTGCGGGCGTCGATATCGCGGATGCGCACCCGCGGGTCGAGGCTGATCGCGTCCAGGACGCGCACCAGCCGCTCGGCCAGGGTCTCGACCGTGTGCCGATCGAAAAGTTCGGTGGCATAGACGAATTCGTAGGCCCGCTGCTCGGCGTCGGGACCGGGCAGCACCCGCAGCTCCAGATCGAATTTGGCGCGGGCGATATCGAGTTCGGAGGCCTCGAGCGCCAGCCCCGGCAGTTGCAGCACCGGACGCGGCGTGTCCTGCACCGTGAGCGCCACCTGCAGCAGCGGCCGCAGGCCGCCGGCGGTCGCGCCGAGCGCCTCCACCACCCGTTCGAAGGGCACCTCGGCATGGGCCATGGCCGCGAGTTCGGTATCGCGGTCGGCCTGCAGCAGTTCACCGAAGTGCCGGTCCGGGTGCACATCCGAGCGCAGCACCAGGGTGTTGACGAACATGCCGACGAGGTCGTCGAGTCGGGTGTCGGTACGTCCGGCCACCGGGGTACCGATGACGATGTCGCGCCCGCCGGTGACGATGCGCAGCAGCACCGCCAGCGCCGAGCGCAGCATCATGAAGGTGGACACCCCGTGCGCACGGGCGATATCGGCGAGCCGCTGCTGCATGTCGCCGGCCACCTCGAAGCGCACGGCCGCCGCGTGCTGGGTCGGCTCGCTCGGGCGCGGCCGGTCGTAGGGCAGCGGCAGTTCCTCCGGCAGATCGACCAGTGCGTGCCGCCAGTAGGCGAGCTGGGTGGCGGCGGCGCTGTCCGGATCGGATTCCGCGCCCAGGCAGTCGCGCTGCCACAGACTGAAATCCGCGTACTGCACCGGCAGCGGCGACCAGACCGGGGCCGCGCCGCCGCGCCGCGCGGTGTAGGCATTGGCCAGATCCCGGGTGAGCGGTCCCAGCGACCAGCCGTCGGCGGCGATGTGGTGCAGCACGATGCCGAGCACGTGCTGGTGGAATCCGGTGCGCAGCAGGCTGACCCGCAGCGGGATCTCCCGGGCGAGGTCGAAGCCGCGCTGGGCGAACCGGCCCAGTTCGGCGTCGACCTCGGCCGCGTCGAGCTCGACGGCCGCCAGGTCGGGCAGGCAGCCCGCGGCGTCCAGGACCACCTGGTGCGCGCCGTCGCCATCCTCCGGGAAGACGGTGCGCAGCACCTCGTGCCGCCGCATCAGGTCGGCCAGGGCCGCCCGCAGCGCCGCCACATCCAGGTCGCCGCTGATTCGCAGCGCGAAAGCGATGTTGTAGGCGCTGGATTCGGGGGAATATCTATTGAGGAACCACAGTCGCTGCTGGGGCAGCGACAGCGGGATGCGTTCCGGACGCGGGGCATGCACAGCCAGCGCCGCCCGTCGCGTCCGGGGCGCTTCCGCCAACCGCGCGGCCACCCCCGCCACGGTGGGCACCTCGAAGATGGCGCGCACCGGCAACTCCACCCCGAACTCGGCGTGCAGGGCGGCGGTGAGGCGGGTGGCGAGCAGCGAATTGCCGCCCATATCGAAGAAGTTGTCGTCGGCGCCCGCCACCGGCATGCCGAGGACGGCGCCGAAGGTCTGCGCCACCCGCTTCTCCGTGTCGGTCTCCGGCGCGCGCGAGGGTGTCGCGGCGGCGAAATCCGGTGCGGGCAGGGCCTTGCGGTCGAGTTTGCCGGACGGCGAGACCGGCATGGCGTCGAGCATCACCAGTGCCGCGGGCACCATGTACCCGGGCAGGCGACCGCGCGCGGTCTCCAGCACCGCGGCGGTGTCGACATCGCCCTCCGCGGTGAGGTAGCCGACCAGGCGCGGCGTGCCGCGCTCGTCGGAGTGCACCACGGTGAGCGCGAAGGTGACGCCCGGATGCGCGCGCAGCACATGGTCGATCTCGCGCAGTTCGATGCGGAAGCCGCGGATCTTGATCTGATCGTCGGCACGGCCCAGGAAGCGCAGTTGCCCGGTGCCGTCGGTGACCACGAGATCGCCGGTGCGGTACATGCGTTCGCCGCGGCGGCCGTGCGGATTGGCCGGGAAGCGCTGCGCGGTCAGACCGTGGCGACCCAGGTAGCCGCGCGCCAGGCCGGGCCCGGACAGATACAGCTCCCCCGCCACGCCGGGCGGTACCGGATGCAGTCGCCCGTCGAGCACGAACAGCCGCATACCGCGCACGGGCAGGCCGATGGGCACCGGACGGCCAGCCACCATGGGTCCGGTGGCGGTGGCGGCGACGGTGGCCTCGGACGGGCCGTACATATTGTGCATGCGGCGGCCCGCGCCGCCGCGTGCCAGCGGATCGGTCCAGGTCCGGACCAGTTCCTCCGGGCAGGCTTCACCGCCGACGATGACGGCTTCGAGGTCGTCCAGATCCTCCGGCGGCACGGTGCCGAGCGCGGCGGGCGTGATGAACGCGTGCGTCACCCGCTCCTCGCGCAGCAGGCGCGCCAGTTCCGCGCCGCCGTACATCCCCGCGGGCGCGACCACGATGGTGGCGCCGGCCGCGAAGCCGAGCAGCAGTTCCAGCACCGAGGCGTCGAAGCTGGGTGAGGAGAAGTGCAGGGTGCGGGCGCTGTCGGTGACCCGGAACAGATGCATCTGCTCATGTGCCAGCGAGGCCAGACCGGCATGCGTCACCACCACGGCCTTCGGCTTGCCCGTCGATCCGGAGGTGTAGATGAGGTAGGCCGGATGCGCGATGCGCAGCGGGTGGTGCCGGTCGGCGTCGGTGAGCGGGGTATCGGGGAATCGGGCGCATTCGGCGGCCAGTTCCGCGGAGCCGATGAGCAGCCAGTCCACGTAGGACTTGCGGTGGCGGCCGCGGCTGCCCGGCCAGTCCGGCATGGCATCGCGGTATTCGGGATCGGTGAGCCCGAGCATGGCCCCGGAGTCGGACAGCATGTGCGCGATGCGGTCGGCCGGATAGTCCGGGTCGATCGGCACGTAGGCGGCGCCGGTCTTGGCGACCGACCAGACCGCGAGCACGCAGTCCAGGGTGCGCGGCAGCGCGATGGCCACCACCACCTCCGGGCCCGCACCGTGTTCGATGAGCACCCGGGCCAACCGGTTCGATCGCTCGTCGAGTTCGCGGTAGGTGGTGTCGACGCCCAGGTAGCGCACCGCCACCGCGTCGGGCACGCGTTCGGCGGTGTCGGTGAGCAGCCGGGCCAGGGTCACCGCCGGTTCGGCCGGAGATCCCATGATGGGCACCAGTTTCGCGGTTTCGCGGACGTCCAGCAGCGGCAGATCGCCGACGGCGACGCTCGGATCGGCGACACCCGCGGTGAGCACCGCGGTGAAGCGCCGGGCGATGGCCTCCACCGTGGCATGGTCGAACACATCGGTGGCATAACCGAATTCGGCGGTGAGCGGACCGTCCGGCGCACCGTCGCCGCCCGGGCCGGGCTCGTGCACGGTGAGCTGCAGGTCGAACTTCGCCACGTCCACGGCCATGGGCAGCACCCGCGACGACAGTCCGGCCAGGTCGATGCGCAGGTCCGGGGTGTTGTCGTAGGACAGCATGACCTGGAACAGCGGATGCCGGGCGGCGGAGCGCTCCGGATTCACCACCTCCACCAGGCGTTCGAACGGCACGTCGGCATTGGCGAAGGCATCGAGGTCGGTATCGCGGACCTCGGTGAGCATGCGGTCGAATCCGGCCGCCGGATCCACCCGGGTGCGCAGCACCAGGGTGTTGACGAACATGCCGACGACATCCTCGAGCGCCGGATCGGTGCGGCCCGCGATGGGGGTGCCGATGGCGATATCACCGGTATTGCACAGCCGCGCCAGCACCGCGGCCAGCGCCGCGTGCAGCACCATGAACACGCTGACGCCGCGTTCGGCGGCCAATTCGGCCATGGCACGCCGGGTTTCGGCGGCGATGGTGAATTCGACGCGGCCGCCCGCGGTGGACCGCTGCCGCGGGCGCGGCCGGTCCAGGGGCAGGTCCAGCTGATCGGGCAGCTCGGCCAGGGCCGACCGCCAGTAGGCCAGCTGCCGGGCCAGTGCCGAGGCCGGATCGGACTCGTCGCCGAGCAGTTCCCGCTGCCACAGCGCGAAATCCGCGTACTGCACCGGCAGTGGCGTCCAGCCCGGGGCGTGCCCGGCGGTACGGGCGGCGACGGCGGTCATGATGTCGCGGGCCAGGGGTGCGATGGACCAGCCGTCGCCGCTGATGTGGTGCAGCACCACCAGGAAGACGTGCGTGTCCGGGCCGGTGGCGTAGAGCGCCACCCGGATCGGGGCCTGGCTGCGCAGATCGAAGCCGTACCCGGCGTATTCGGTGGCCAGGGCGACCACATCGGCGTCGGTGGCGTCGATGGGGTCCAGAGTGAGCGGTATCTCCGAGGCCGGGTGCACCAGCTGGCAGGGACCCTCCGGCGAGTCCGGGAAGGTGGTGCGCAGCGCCTCGTGCCGTTCCAGCACGTCGAGCAGACCGGCGCGCAGTGCCGAGATGTCCAGCGCCCCGGTCAGTTCCACGGCCAGGGGCATATTGTAGGCGGCCGCGTGCTCGTCGAAGCGGTTGAGGATCCACAGTCGCTGCTGGGCCTGCGACAGCGGGATGTGCCGCGGTCGCGGCCCGGCCACCAGTCGCGGCGAGGAATCGTCGGGGCCGTGGTCGTCGAAGTGCGCGGCCAGTGCCGCGACCGTGGGGTGTTCGAAGAGGTCGCGGATGGTGAGCGTGCCGCCGAGCGCGGCGTTGATCCGGCCGACGGCGCGGGCCGCCGACAGCGAATTGCCGCCGAGGTCGAAGAAGCTCTCCCCCACACCGATCTCGTCGACGCCGAGCACCTCGGCGAAGATGCCGGTGAGCCGCTGCTCCACGTCGGTGCGGGGCGCGGCCGGGGTGGGCACCGGTCGCCGCGGCCCCGCCCCGGGATCGGGCAGGGCCTTGCGGTCCACCTTGCCGTTGGCGCTGAGCGGTAGTTCGTCCAGCGGAACCAGCACCGACGGCACCATGTAGCTGGGCAGGGTGCGCTGGAGGGCGGCGGTCAGCTCGGCGGTGTCGAGTTCGGCGACGCCGGGCGCGGCCACCACATAGCCGACCAGATCGTCACCGCCGCGGCCGCGCCGGGCCACGCAGACCGCGCGGGCGACCCGGGCATCCGCCAGCAGGGCGGCCTCGATATCGCCGAGTTCGATCCGCAGGCCGCGAATCTTGACCTGGAAGTCGCTGCGGCCCAGGTACTCCAGCACACCCACGCGGCCGACCCGCCAGCGCACCAGGTCGCCGGTGCGGTACATGCGCGCGCCGGGGGTGAAGGGGTTGGCCACGAACCGGTCGGCGGTCAGGCCCGCCCGGCCCAGATAGCCGCGGGCCAGCTGCACGCCCGCCAGATACAGCTCACCCACCACCCCGGGAGCGACCGGCTGCAACCGTGCGTCGAGCACATAGGTGCTGGTGTTCCAGATGGGCGAGCCGATGGGCACATCGGTCGCGCCGGGCGCGCAATGCCAGGCCGTGACGTCCACGGCGGCCTCGGTGGGGCCGTACAGGTTGTGCAGCTGCGGGGCATCCGGCCCGGAACCCAGGGCGGCGTGGAATTCGGCGACGGTGGCGGCGGGCAGTCCCTCACCGCTGCAGAACACCCGCCGCAGCCCGGTGCAGCCGCGCACATCGGTGTCGGTGAGGAAGACCGACAGCATGGACGGCACGAAATGCGCCGTGGTGACGCCCTTCTCGGCGATGACCCGGGCGAGGTAGGCGGGGTCGCGGTGGCCGTCCGGGGTGGCGATGACCAGCCGCGAGCCGATCTGCAAGGGCCAGAAGAACTCCCACACCGAGACGTCGAAGGTGGCGGGGGTCTTCTGCAGCACCACATCGCCGCTGTCGAGCGGATAGGCGTGCTGCATCCAGCGCAGTCGGTTCACGATGGCGGCGTGGCTCACGCCGACGCCCTTGGGCTTACCGGTGGAGCCGGAGGTGAAGATGACGTAGGCCAGGTGCTCGGCGCGCAGCGGGGCGCGCCGATCGGCGTCGGTGATCGGGCGCGGGCTGTGCCCGGACAGGTCGGCGGTGTCGATATCGAGCCGCTCGGCCACGGGCAGGTCCAGCGCGTCGCGGGTGACCGTGAGCACGCACAGCGGATGCGCCTGTTCCAGCACCTGTCCGATGCGCTCGGCCGGGTGGTCCGGATCGAGGGGCAGGTAGGCCGCGCCCGCCTTGACGACGGCGTACATGCCCACCAGCAGGTCGATGCCGCGCCGAATGGCCAGGGCCACCACGGTATCCGGGCCCGCGC
The DNA here is from genome assembly GCF_030766805.1 of Nocardia sp. CC213A. Classification (NCBI taxonomy): domain Bacteria; kingdom Bacillati; phylum Actinomycetota; class Actinomycetes; order Mycobacteriales; family Nocardiaceae; genus Nocardia; species Nocardia sp. CC213A. The sequence continues at coordinate 63,436 of NZ_JASFXA010000011.1, read as the reverse complement.
CGCGGGCGACGAGTTCGCGGGCGAGGCGGTTGGCGCGCTCGTCGAAGGCCGCGTAGGTGAGCGTCTCGCCCTCGAATTCCAGGGCGACGCGGTGCGGGCAGGCGGCGGCCCGGTCGGCGAAGAGTCCGGCGAGGGTGCCCTCCTGTCGGGCCACCCGGGTCGAATTCCATTCGCGCAGTACGCGATCGCGTTCGTCGTCGGTGAGCACCGGCAGGGTGGCGACGCCGGTCTCGGGTGCGGCGGAGAGGAATCGGTCCAGGTAGTCGAGGAAACGGCCGTGGTGGGTGGTGAGTTCGGCGGGACCATAGAGCCGCGGATTGGCCTCGAAGTCGATGTGGGTGCGCCCGCCCTCCCCGTTGTAGAGGTTGATGGACAGGTCCTCGACCGGGCCGGTGGAGATGATGTTGAGCGAGCCGACCAGGCTGCCGAAGCGCAATTCGCTGTGGAACAGCATGATGTTGACCATCGGCCCGAAGAAGCCGCGCGCGTCCCGCGAGTAGCCGCAGTCGCGCCGGATGTCGTCGCTGCGGTAGCGCTGATGCCGCAGCGCGCCGGTGATCTGGAGTTCGACCGCGCGCACGGTATCGGCGACGGTGCTCTCGTCGGTGAAGCGGATGCGCAGCGGCACCACATTGGACACCACACCGGCCGAACGCCGCAGCGCCACGGTGGTGCGGGCGGAGACGGGCAGGCTGAGCACCACGTCCTGGGTGCCGGTGACACCGCGTACGTAGCCGGCCAGCGCCGCCACGAACAGGGTGGAGGAGTTGGTGCCCAGGGCCGCGGCGGTGGCGGCGACGGTGTCCTCGAGCGCCGGGGCCAGGACCGCGGTCGCGAGTCGGCGACCGGCGTCGGCGACGGTGGCGACCGCGCCCGCGGCGGACAGGGTGATGGGATCGCCCACACCGTCGAGCTGTTCGCGCCAGTACTCCCCGTCCTTGAGGAAGCGGGTGGTCTCGCGATAGCGGGATTCGTCGGCGTAGATGCCGGCCAGCGGGGTCGCGCGGGAGACCACCGGTTCGGTGTGGTTCTCCAGCGCGCTGTAGATCTCCGCGGTGCGGGTGACGGCGTTCATCGCGCCGTAGCCGTCGATGACGATGTGGTGGGCGCGCGAGTACCAGAAGTACTCCGAATCCCCGACCCGCAGCACCACATTGATGGTGAGCGGATCGTGTTCGATGTCGATGGCCGAGCTGGCGTGCTCGTTCATCCAGGTCAGCGCGGCCGCCCGGGGGTCGGGTTCGGCGCGCAGGTCGATGCGCGCCCAGCCGGGCCGCCAGCTGGGGTCGACCACCTGGTGCGGGATGCCGTCGATCTCCGCGAGTCGCACATGGCCCACCTGGGTTTCGGAGCCGAAGCGCTCGATGGCGTAGAGCAGGCGGCCGACATCGAGATCGCCGTGGATCTCCACGTATTGCGCGATGGTGAGCGGAATATCGGGCCGGATGCGCTGGGCATACCAGAGGGCCGATTGCGCGGGCGACAGCGCGAAAGGTTGTGCTGAGAATTCACCAGAAGAGCATTGGTCGACGCGATCCGTGGCCAATGAACTCATCAATCACTCCGTTCTGCCGCTGTTGACGCAACTCCCCGAGCACCGCACCCGACGCTGCGACTGCCACGCGCACGCGTGTAGTCGTAGGACGTGATCCACGCCCTATGATTCGGTGCATCCCGCCGACCGGACTGGTGGCGATCTCGAGTTGTCCGGCAACGAACCTCGTTGGCGGAGTGGATTATTGATTAGCTATCTCACCGCAAACTTCGCGAAAATCGTGATCTACCAGTATTGATAGGATTCAGAGTGCGCGATACCAGCGGTGCTACTGTGACTTAGCTAACATCAGGTGAAGCTGCGGCAGGCGGGTTCGGCGGGCGTCCCTCATACGCGCCGCCGCCACGAACGGCAGGGCTGCTCCGGCTCGGACCGATCACACCCCGCGCCGGGCACGGGCCACCTCGCGTGTGGAGCCGGACGGTTATCCGGCTGCGTCCTGGTCGGCCGGCGGTGCGGGGGTGGTCGTTCGCCGGCGGATCGCTGCCGCCACGAGTGCGGCCGCGGCCAGAATACACAAGACATACTCCGGCGCGGGGCCGATCCGCGTGGCGAGTGTCGTCTCGGTGCGCAGCGGCAGCTCGGCCACCAGCGCCGCGGGCACGAACTGGGCAGTCTGCTGCTGGATTCGGCCGTCCGCGCCGATCATCGCGCTCACCCCGGTGGTGGCCGAGACCACCAGTGCGCGACCGTGCTCCACCGCGCGCACCCGCGACATGGCGAGCTGCTGGTAGGTCATCTCGCTCTTGCCGAAGGTGGCGTTGTTGGTGGGCACCGTGAGGATTTCCGCGCCCGCGCGCAGCGACTGTTCGAAGGCGCGGTCGAAGGCGACCTCGTAGCAGGTGGCGACGCCGATCGGCACGCTCCCGGCGGCCGCGGTCGGCACGTCCACCACACCGTCTCCCGCGCCGGGCACGAAATATCCGGCGCGGTCGGCGTATTCGGAGAAGTGCCGGAAGAACTCACGGTAGGGCAGGTATTCGCCGAAGGGCTGGATGATCTTCTTGTCGTGGCGGTCGACCGGACCGTTCGCGCCGTCCCACACCATGACCGAATTCGTGGTGGTGCGGTCGGAGTTGACCAGCACCGCGCCGACCAGGATCGGGGCCCCGATCGACTCGGAGGCCCGGGTGATGAGCGCGGCGGCGTCGCCGTTGCGCAGCGGATCGATATCCGACGAATTCTCCGGCCAGATCACCACATCCGGGCGCGGGACGCGACCGGCGGCCACCTCGCGGACCAATTCCTCGGTGCGCCGGACGTGATTGTCCAGAACCGCGCGGCGCTGGGCGTTGAAGTCCAGGCCGAGGCGGGGCACGCTGCCCTGGATCGCGGCGACCGTGATCGGCCGGTTGCCGTCCTCCGGGCCGGGCAGCGCGGTCCGGAGGATCACTCCGGTGAGTGGAATGATAGCCACAAGCATGGTCGCGGAAATAATCAAGTTCCAGGATGTGGGACGCCAAGCTCCCCATCTGGGACGACGCGGGGAGTTGGCCGGGGCCTCCGCACCCGCCCGCCACCGCCGCACCGCGACCGCCAGCGCGGCCAGCCCGGTACCGGTGAGCGCCACCAGGAAACTGACCAGCGGTGCGCCGCCGAGCATGGCGTACGGCAGGTACCAGCCGTCACCCTGACCGAAAGCCAGCCTCCCCCAAGGAAATCCGCCGAACGGGAAACTCGACCGCAGCCACTCGGTGAGCGACCATCCGGCCGCCACCCACAGCGGCCACCCCGGCAGCCACCCCACCCACCGCGCGACCACGCCGAACAGCCCCACGTACACCGCGCACACCGCCGACAGCGCCAACCACGGCACCGGTCCCACATAGATCCCGGTCCACGGCAGCAGCGGCAGGAAGAATCCCAGCCCCGCGAGCATCCCGTACCCGAATCCCGCACGCGCCCGCCCACTGCCGCGTACCACCAGCGTCAGCACGGCAATGCCCACCGGGGCCAGGAACCACAGCGTCCGCGGCGGAAAGCTCGCGAACAGCAACAGCCCGGCCACCGCGGCGGCCAACGATCGCGCCACCACCGGATACCGCCGCACCACACCCTCGACGCGGCCACGCACCCCACCGAGGTCCACCGCGTCCGTCACCGCCCCACCGTCACTCACGGCCGTGCCCTCCACGCAGTTGATCGGTCCCGCTACCGATGACCCGGCAGACCACACTGCCGACCGCCTCGGGTGGCACCGATGCCCACCGAGGTCGCCCCCGCGTGCCGAGGTGAAGAAGGCGCACACGACGACCGCCGTCGAAATCCACGGTCCCGAGATCCCGATGCCCAGAGTGCAGGCGGTGCCCGCAGTCGAATTTCGCGCCCGGTCGACTCGCCTCGGCTACGGAGCCCGCGTGATCCTGCGGTTCGACGGGACACGGTGGCGCCGACGACCGGACCGCAGCGAACCGGCTGCCACCACCGATGCTCACCGCCGCACCGGGCACGCCCGATGGGTGTCGACGCGTGGTGGCACCGAATCCGGCAGGAGCGGAGCGTGTTTCGCCGGACCTGCGGGTGGGGATGACGCACGCCGCAGCCGTCGGACCCACGACGGACGAGCGGCGGCGCGGCGGGGTGGACGAGCAGCTTTCGACACAGCCGCGAGTGACGGCGCCATGCCGCGGGAAGCTGGGCTTCGGGGCGCTGTGCCGCAGGGGTCCATTCGCCATGGATTCAATCGCCATGGATGGTGACCCCGCGGTGCACGGTGCGCAGGCAGCGCGGCAGTGGCGCGGTGGGGTCGAGGGGTGGGAGTCCGGGGACGCGGGAGCGGGGGTCGGTGGACCAGCGCTGGACGGAGTCGGCCGACGCGGCGACCACCAGGTCGTCCGCCGCCCAGACGGCGTAGGAGGCGGGGGCGCCGGGGACCAGGGTGCCGCTGACGCCGTCGCGGACGCCGCCCGCGCGCCAGGCGCCGCGGGTGGCGGCGGTGAAGGCGGCGCGCGGGGAGATGCCGTGGCCGGGGGTGCGGTGGTGGGCGGCGGCGCGGACGGCCGCCCAGGGATTCAGCGGTGTCACCGGTGCGTCCGAACCGATCGCGAGGGAGATGCCCGCGGCGGCCATGGCGGCGAAGGGGTTGAGGGTGGCGGCGCGGTCCGCGCCGAGGCGGGCGGCGTACATGCCGTCGGCCCCGCCCCAGGCGGCGTCGAATCCGGGTTGCACACTGGCGATCACGCCCCAGGCGGCGAGTTGCGCGATCTGCTCGGCGTCGACCATCTCGGCGTGTTCGACGCGGTGGCCGCGGGTGGCGACGGCCGGGCCGCCGAGTTCGGCGGCGGCGCGGGTGAATCCGTCCACCACGATATCCATGGCGGCCTCGCCGATGACGTGGAATCCGGCCTGGATACCCGCTTCGGTGCAGGCGCGCAGGTGGGCGGCCACGGCGTCGGCGTCGAGGAAGGCGGTGCCGTGGGTATCGCGGTCGGCGTAGGGGGTGCGCAGCCGGGCGGTGTGCGAGCCGAGGGACCCGTCGACGAACAGATCACCGCCGAGGGCGTGCACGCCGAGTTCCTTCACCAGGGTGCGGGCCGCATCGGCGGTGCGCACGGCCTCGCCCCAGTACACGCGCACCTCGACACCGTGCGAGAACTCCAGCAGTTCGGCCACGTCCGCATGCCCACTGATCTCGGGTCCGGCGCATTCGTGGACGGCGACGATGCCGTGCGCGGCGGCGTGGTCGAGGGCGGCCCGCCGGGCGCGGTCGCGCTGGGCGCGGTCGAGTCCGTCCAGCACGGCGGCACGCACCCGGTGATGGGCGTTCTCCCGCAACGGTTCTCCGCGCGTGAATCCGGCGGCTTCGGTCACGCCGGGCACGGCGTCGAGCAGGGCGCTGGACACCACGGCCGAATGCGCGTCCACCCGGGCCAGATACACCAGGCGGCCGGGGGCGGCAGCGTCGATCTCGGCCGAGGTCGGCGCTCGCCGCTCCGGCCAGCGCGTCTCGTCCCAGCCGTCGCCGAGGATCGCCCCCCGCCGGGTGCGCGCGAATTCCCGCACCAGTTCCAGGCATTCGGCCAGCGACGCGGCCCGCGACAGATCGAGTCCGGTGAGCTGCAACCCCAGCGCGGTGATGTGCACGTGCGGATCCACGAACGCCGGTGCCACGAACGCGCCGTCGAGATCGACGATCTCCGCGTCCGGATGCAGCGCCCGCCCCGGCTTGTCCTGACCCACCCACACCACGATCCCGTCGCTCACCGCCATGGCGGTCGCGTCGGGATTACTCGAACTGTAGATACGGCCACCGACAAGCAACTGGGTACTCACGAGTCCCCAGTCTGCCGCACGCCTCACCCGCGCCCCCGACCAGCCTCCGGCCTCGACCACGCCATCTCCCGACGCGAGCGCGAGAGACACCCGACCCGGTCGCACACCCACCGGATGCCGCCGCGGCCACTCCCTGCCAGGGGGCGCAGCCCGGCCGGGTGCCCCGCACCACAGTTCCGTTCGGGAGAAATTTCGCGCGTTCGGACGTTGTCCGGGTAGATCGTCCGAAAGGATCGCCCCATGCCCGCACTGTTGTTCCTTGCCTATCTGGTCGCCGAGGTCGCCACGCTGGTGGCGTTCGGCCACCTCATCGGCGTTTTCCCCACGATCCTGCTGTTGATCGGCGGGTCGGCGGCCGGTTTGATCCTGGTGCGTTCGCAGGGTCGGCGCGTCTTCGAGCGGTTCCGCGGGGCCGCGCGCGGTGAGGTCGACCCGGGTTCCGCGGTCGCCGACGGCGCGCTGGTCGCCGTGGGCGCGGTACTCATGTTCGTTCCGGGCCTGCTCACCTCGCTGCTCGGTCTGCTGGCGCTGGCGCCGCCGACCCGCTTCCTGCTCCGCCCGCTGGTAGCCGCGTTCGCCGCTCGCCGCCTCGGCCGGGTTGCCACCGCGGTCGGCCCGTACGGACACCGGAATGTGGTGATCGACCCGGACGGCGACATCGTCGACGCCACCGTGGTGACCGAGTGGTACGACGACGGCCAGGGCTCAGCCCGTCGCATGATCGACCCGCACTGAGCGCTCCCGTACCGGCCCGGTGGGCGATCCGCACCCGGATCACCCACCGGGCCTTTCCATGCGGTGGGGCAGCACGGCCACGGCGTCCGGGCGGTGCCGCACCGGGTGCGCCCGGCGTAGCGGCCCCGGACCGTCGCGGGCCACCTCCCGAGCGGTCAGGACTGCCTCCCGATCCGACCCGGGTTCACGCGCTGCCGGGGCGGACCAGTCCGGTCTCGTAGGCCAGCACCACCGCTTGCACCCGGTCGCGCAGCCCCAGCTTGGTGAGCACCCGGCCGACATGCGTCTTGACGGTGGCCTCGGAGAGATAGAGGGCCGAGGCGATCTCGGCATTGGAGCGTCCGGCGGCGATGTGTTCGAGCACCTCGCGTTCCCGGGCGGTGAGGACGTCCAGTACGCCCGGATCGCGACCGGCGGCCGGATCGTCGGCGATCAATCGGTCGAGCAGGCGTTTGGTGACCTTCGGGGAGACCACGGCGTCACCGGCGGCGACGCTGCGGATGGCGGAGATGAGGTCCTCGGGCGGGGTGTCCTTGAGCAGGAAGCCGCTGGCTCCGGCGCGCAGCGCGCCGAGGGCGTGCTCGTCGAGGTCGAAGGTGGTCATGACCAGAACCCGGCTGCCACACCCGGAGTCGACGATCTGCCCGGTGGCGGTGACGCCGTCGGTGACCGGCATGCGCACATCCATGAGCACCACGTCGGGCCGCAGTTCGGCGGCGTGGGAGATGGCGGCGGCCCCGTTGTCGGCCTCCCCCACCACCTCGATGTCGGGGTGCGCGCCGAGCACCATCTTCAATCCCGCGCGCATGAGTTCCTGGTCGTCGACTACGAGAACGGTGATCGGCACGTAGATCAATCTATCGGCCCGCGCCACCGATTCACTCGTCCGGTGCGCGTTCCAGCGGGATCGTGGCGCGCACCCGCCACCCGCCCTCGGGGCGGCGGCCCGCGCTCAGGGTGCCGCCGAGCACGGCCATGCGCTCACGCATGCCGACCAGGCCCAGGCCGCTGCCGACGGTGGCCAGGCCGTTCGCGGGGGCGACGGTGGCGACGGTGGCGACCCCACCCGCCGGGGTATCGGTCGCTCGCGTGGTGTCGCCGGGCGCGCCACCGGAGTCGACGATCTCGATCAGGATGTCGCTGTCGCGCCGCGCCACCCGCACCTTGGCGCGCGGGTCGGGTCCGGCGTGGCGCAGGGTGTTGGTGAGCGACTCCTGCACGATGCGGTGCACGCCGAGGCTGATCTCGGGGCTGACATGGTCGAGTTCGCCGCTGAGTTCGAGTTCCACCGCCAACCCCGCACTGCGCATCATGGCGACCACCTTGGCGATGCCGGCGGTGCCGTGCTGCGGAAGTTGTTCGGGCGCATGCTCGGTGCGCAGCAGTTCCACGGTGCGGCGCAGTTCGCGCAGGGCTTCGCGTCCGGTGCCGGCGATGGTGGTGAGCGCCTGTTCGGCGGTGTCGGGGTCGTGACGCAGGGCGTAGCGCGCGCCGTCGGCCTGCACGATGATGACGCTGACCGCGTGCGCAACCACATCGTGGAGTTCGCGGGCGATGCGGGTGCGTTCGGCGGCGACGGCATCGTGGGCACGCCGTTCGCGGTCGTAGTCGGCGACGGCCAGCCGCGCTTCCACCTCGGCGTCGTAGGCGTGACGCGCGCCGATGAATTCCGCGAGGGTCCAGCACAGGGCGTAGTAGACGGCGGTGAAGGCGGCGTCGGTACCGTCGGGCGTGCCGACCAGGAAGTGGGCCAGCGCGCTGTCGACGATGAGCGCGCCCACGTACAGCAGCCCCTGGCGGCGGCCGACATAGGCGACCAGCGTGTAGAGCATGATGCCGAGTCCGAGCAGTGCCGGATGCAGCGCGCCGCGGTCGTCCTGGATGCTCCAGTGGCTGAGGGAGCTGAAGTAGGACAGCCCGACCAGTGCGACGGCCGACCCCACCGGGTGGGTGCGCCGGAAGATGATCGGCAGCGGCAGCAGCACGCTGATGGCGAGGTAGACGGCCTTGTGATCGCTCTCGCCGATGGCGAGGAGGTCGATGAGCAGCAGACCGAGCGCCAGCATCGAATCGGCTACTTGGGGCCTGCCGCGCAACCACAGACTGAACCGGCGCATGCGTCCACCCTAAGTCGTGCCGGGCACCGGTCGTTCCAGCACGCCCACCGGCGGCTCGAGAACCGACCGGTTTGAGCTTTTTGGTGATTTGCCCGAAGTGTGCGCGTTCTGGTTGGGTCGGTGAGTGAATGTTGCGGACTGGGCGGTACTGCTGACGGCGGCGACCGCGGCCGGATGGGTGGATGCGGTGGTCGGCGGCGGCGGACTGATCATCCTGCCGACGCTGTTCGTGGTGGCACCGGGCATCGCCCCGCAAACCGCGCTGGGCACCAATAAACTCGCGGCCTTCTCCGGCACCAGCGCGGCGGTGCTCACCTTCGCCCGCAAGGTACCCATGCGATGGCGCAGCCTGCTGCCCGCCGCCCTCCTCGCTGGACTCGCGGCGGCCTGCGGCTCCGCGGCGGTCGCGCTCATCGACCGGGAACTGTTCATCCCCATCGTCATGGTGGTGCTGGTGGGTGTGGCGGTTTTCGTCACACTACGGCCGTCGATCGGCGTCACCATGGCCACCCATCCCCCGACCCGCCGCAAGACCATCCTGGTGATCGCCCTGGCCGCCGGGCTCATCGGCCTCTACGACGGTTTGCTCGGCCCCGGCACCGGCACCTTCCTCATCATCACCTTCGCCACCCTGCTCGGCACCGAATTCGTGCGCGCCGCCGCCATGGCGAAGGTGATCAACTGCGGCTCCAACCTCGGCTCCCTGCTCTTCCTCGGCGCGACCGGCCACGTGCTGTGGGCCCTCGGCCTGGCCATGGCCGTCGGCAATGTGCTCGGCGCGGTCATCGGCTCCCGCATGGCCCTGGCCCGCGGCGCCGGCTTCGTCCGCGCGGTACTGCTGATCGTGGTGGTGGCCATGGTGATCCGCCTGGGCTGGCAGCAGTTCGCCTGAGCCGCGGACATATCCGGCCGCCGCGGCGAGTCCGCGGCCGAGCCCAGGCGGTGGCCGGTACCGGCTCAGACCAGCGCGTCCTCGGGTAGCGGGAGATCGTCGGTGCTGTCGCGGGCCGAATCGGGCGCGTGCCAGGCAGATTCCGACCGTGGCGGGTCGGTGTCCGGGGTCTCGAGGCGGGTGGTGCCGTCCTCCGCCCGGTACACGGTGAACCGCTCGGTGGGCAGCGGCCGGGCCGCTTCGAGCGCGCGCCGCAGAGGTTCCGACGTCAGGCGGCGCACCGCGTGGCGGGGTACTGCCGCGTCCGGACGCGCGGCGGCGGCCGACCGGTGTCCCGCCGCGACAGTTTCTCGCGCGGTACCCGTCGACTCCCGCGAGTCCATCGCGGATTCCGAACGTTCGGCGGCATCCGCCCTGGCTGCCGCCGGACGCTCCGCTCCCTCGGTTCCGGCCTCGCCCGATGCCGCCACACCGTCGCCCGGCCCGGACATGCCGTCCCTGCACTCCACCGCACGGCCTCCAGCCCCGATGCCGTGTTCCCGACGGTCGAGTGGCGCTGTGTCCGAAGCGGTATCGCGGTCGACCGATGCGGCGGTGTGTCCCGGTGTGTCGGCACCGTCCGGCACGGTATCCCCGGCGTCGTTCGCGCGGGTGGCGGGTCGCGGCCGGTCGTCGGCGGCCGGACGCACGTCGGCGGGGCGCTCGTTCAGCCAGGGGGCCAGCACCTTCGAGGTGGTCTCCTGGATCTTGCGGTGCAGTTGCTCGCCGTCCTCGAGGCCCGGTTGCTGGAACAGGACGGTGAGGGCGCCGGAGACCGCGCCGACCACCGCGCCCACCAGGGCGGCGGCGCCGACGTCGTCGAGTTCGTCCGGGAAGGCCGTCCGCAACTGTCCGGCGATCTCCTGTTGCGAGGCCAGTTGGGCGTAGGCCGCGCGGCCGCTCACGGCGGGCACGGTGCGCGAGATCCGGGCGCGCAGCACCGAGATGCGCGATGCCAGGGTGTCGCCGAGGTGGTCGCCGGGATTGTCGCCCGCCGCGCGCAGGGCGCGCAGCAGCACCTCCACGGGACGTTCGCCGGCCCGGCGCGTGGCGATGGCCCGGACGGCGGCCTGGACCCGTTCGTCGGGTTCCGGGAAGAGCAGTTCTTCCTTGCTCGCGAAGTAGTTGAAGAACGTTCTGGTGCCGACCTCGGCGGTGGCGGCGATATCGGCGACCGTGGTCGCCTCATAGCCTCGGGTCTCGAACAATTCGACGGCAGCCTCGAGCAGGGCTCGGCGGGTGCGTTCACGTTTGCGGTCACGAAGTGCGGATGGCGGCACGCGGGCAGACGCTACGGCATCCGAGCAGCAAAACGTGGCATGTCCACGGGTTTGTCGCGCGCGTTTCCTGCTGTGCGACTTCGCAGCCCGTGCATTGTTGCAGCGTGTGCACCTTCGCACGCTGTGTATTCCGGCTCGCGCGCGGATGTGGTTGGCGCGTGTCGGATCTCCGGCTTAGCGTGGACCGGGTGAGCATCGCAACCAAGGCCGTGGACGACGAGTTCCGCGCACTGCCCCTGGCCGCGCTCGCCGATGCCGCCCTGTCGGCGGCGCGGTCGGCGGGCGCGAGCTATGCCGATCTGCGGGTGCACCGGCTGGTGTCGCAGTCCATCCGGCTGCGGGACGGCCGGGTCGAGTCGGTGGGCGACAGTACCGATCTCGGCTTCGCGGTCCGGGTGATCGTGGACGGCACCTGGGGCTTCGCCTCGCACGCCGTGCTGAATCCGGAGTCGGCGGCGGAGGTGGCGCGCCGCGCGGTCACCGTTGCCACGACATTGCGGGCATTGAATCGCGAGCGCGTCGAACTCGCCGCCGAGCCGGTGTACGACGGCGTGGAGTGGGTGTCGGACTACGACATCGACCCCTTCACCGTGCCCACCCCCGAGAAAACCGCGCTGCTGCTGGACTATTCGCGGCGGCTGCACACCGCCGCCGGCGTGGATCACGTGACGGCGTCGCTGTACCAGGTCAAGGAGCAGACCTACTACGCCGACACCTTCGGCTCCCGCATCACCCAGCAGCGGGTGCGGCTGCAACCGCAACTCGAGGCCATCGCCGTCGACACCGCGGCCGGTGTCTTCGACACCATGCGCACTCTCGCCGCCCCGGCTGGTCGCGGCTGGGAGTACGTGACCGGCGCGGACGGCGTCTGGGATTGGGACGGCGAACTCGCGCGCATCCCGGAGTGGCTGGCCGAGAAGGTGGCCGCCCCGACCGTCGTCCCCGGCCGCACCGATCTGGTGATCGATCCCAGCAACCTGTGGCTGACCATTCACGAGTCCATCGGCCACGCCACCGAGTACGACCGCGCCATCGGTTACGAATCCGCCTACGCGGGCACCTCCTTCGCCACCCCGGACACCCTCGGCACCCTGCGGTACGGCACCCCGATCATGCATGTCACCGGCGACCGCACCGAGCCACACGGGCTGGCCTCGGTCGGATACGACGACGACGGGGTGGCCGGGCAGCGCTGGGATCTGGTGCGGGACGGCGTTCTGGTGGGCTATCAGCTCGACCGCGTCTTCGCCCCGCGGTTGGGCCTGGATCGGTCCAACGGCTGCTCCTACGCCGACTCCCCGCACCACGTGCCGATCCAGCGCATGGCGAATGTGTCGCTGCGACCGGATCCCGAGCGCGACACCACCACCGCCGAGCTGATCTCCCGGGTGGCCGACGGCCTCTACATCGTCGGCGACAAGAGCTGGTCGATCGACATGCAGCGCTACAACTTCCAGTTCACCGGCCAGCGTTTCTTCCGCATTCGCGACGGCGAGTTGGCCGGACAGGTGCGCGACGTCGCCTATCAGGCCACCACCACCGACTTCTGGGGCGCCATGGAGGCCGTCGGCGGCCCGTCCACGTGGGTGCTGGGCGGTGCGTTCAACTGCGGGAAGGCACAGCCCGGTCAGGTGGCGGCGGTCAGCCACGGTTGCCCGTCGGTGCTGGTCCGCGGGATCAATGTCCTCAATACGCGCACGGAGGCCGGGCAGTGAACAGCATGATCGCAGCACCCGAGGTGGTGGAGACCGCGCTGCGGCACTCGCGTGCGGACGAGGCCGTCGTCATCGTCACCGATGCCCACGATGCCTCGCTGCGCTGGGCCGGAAACTCCATGACCACCAATGGTTCCTCGATGTCGCGTGACTGGGCGGTCGTCTCGATCTTCCGGGACGGCCCGCGGGTCGCCCGGGTCGGCAGCGTCGGTTCCACCAGTGTCGATCCGGCCGAGATCGAATCCGTGGTGCGCGCCAGCGAGGCCGCGGCCCGCGACGCCGAACCGGCCCGTGACGCCATGCCGCTGCTGACCCCGGAGACGGCCGGCCCCGTCGGCCCGGACGGCGAGCTGTCGTGGGACGGCTCCCCCGCCGGTACCGACATCACCGTCTTCGAGGGCCTGGCCCGCGATCTCGCGGCCGGCTTCGACGGCGCGGACCGCCTCTACGGATTCGCCCACCACCAGATGCATTCCAGCTGGCTGGGCACCTCCACCGGGATCCGCCGCCGCTGGGTGCAGCCCACCGGGTCGGTGGAGATCAACGGTAAGCGCGGTGCGGGCGCGGAACTGGCCAGCGCCTGGGTCGGCGCGGGCACCCTCGATTTCACCGATGTCGACACCCCCGCCCTGCTGGGCGAACTGACCCGCCGCCTGGACTGGTCGGCGCGACGGGTGGAGCTGCCCGCCGGACGCTACGAGACTCTGCTGCCGCCGTCCGCGGTGGCCGACCTGATGATCTACATGGCGTGGAGTATGGAGGGCCGCGGCGCGCAGGAGGGTCACACCGCCTTCTCCCGTTCGGGCGGCACCCGGATCGGGGAGCGGCTCACGGATATTCCGCTCACCCTGTATTCGGATCCGAGCGCCGCCGGTCTGGAGTACCGGCCGTTCGTGGCCACCCCGTCGTCCTCGGAGTCGCTGTCGGTCTTCGACAACGGACTCTCCGCGCGTCGGGTGGACTGGCTGCGCGACGGCGCGATCGCCAACCTGGTGTATCCGCGCGCCACCGCCGCCGAATTCGAGGCCGCCGTCACGCCGCCCGGTGAGAACCTGCTCATGACCGGCGGCACCGACGCCTCGCTCGCGGAGATGGTGGCACGCACCGAACGCGGACTGCTGCTCACCTGCCTGTGGTACATCCGCGAGGTGGACCCGGCCACCCTGCTGCTCACCGGCCTCACCCGGGACGGCGTCTACCTGGTGGAAGACGGTGCGGTGACCGCGGCGGTCAACAACTTCCGCTTCAACGAGAGCCCGCTGGATCTGCTGCGCCGGGTCGGCGAGGCGGGCCGCACCGAGATCGCCCTCCCCCGCGAATGGAAGGACTGGTTCACCCGCACCGCCATGCCCGCGCTACGCATTCCGGACTTCCACATGTCGTCGGTGAGTCAGGCGACCTGATCCGCTCCGGTGGTGCGCGGCGGCCCCGCCGACCGGGCGGGGCCGCGCAAGGGTGATCTGGTGCTGAGCGTGGCGCGGGCGGAAGTGCGTGACGCCCAGGGCATTCAGCGCCAGCTGTTCGACGAGGCGATCGGCCGCCCGCTGCCGGTCACGGTGCTGTGCAACGGCGCGATGGTGGATGTCATCGCGGTTCCCGTCGAACTGTCGGTGGACTGAGCGGCGGTCAGGACGCCGAGCGCTGCGGCGACGCGGTGGGCTGACAGCTTTCGGCGAGATCGTCCAGCGGGATGTCCAGGGTGCGGCTGAGCGCCACGATGGTGCCGAAGGCGGGGGTGGGCAGCCGCCCCGATTCGATCTTGCGCAGAGTTTCCGGGGAGATGCCCGCCGCGGCGGCGACCTCGGCGAGATCGCGGCCGGCGCGGGCGGTGCGCAGGGCGTGCCCCAGGCGGCGTCCGGCCTCGATCTGGGCGGGGGTCAGCGGAAGTCGGACCATGCGGGTCACTCTACTCGGATTGGTATTTGAATACCGACGCGGGCTACGGTGGTATTAAAATACCAATCGGAGGTTGTGATGGTAGAACTGAAATCGCCCGCGGAGATCGATCACATGCGGGTCACCGGCCGGTTCGTGGCCGAGGTGCTCGGCGAACTGCGGGCGCGGGCCCAGGTCGGCGTGAATCTGCTGGACCTGGAACACCATGTGCGGGAGCGGATTCGCGAGCGCGGCGCACAGTCCTGCTACTGGGACTACGCGCCCTCCTTCGGTCGCGGCCCGTTCCGCAATACCGTCTGCCTGTCGGTGAACGACGCCGTCCTGCACGGCCTGCCCTTCGACTACGCCCTGCGCGACGGCGATGTGCTCAGCATGGATCTGGCGGTCGGCATCGACGGCTGGGTGGCCGACGCCGCCACCACCGTCATCGTGGGCACCCCCGCCGCCGAGGATCAGCACCTGGTTCGCGCCACCGAGGACGCCCTGGCCGCCGCCATCGACGTCGCCCGTCCGGGCAATCGGGTCGGCGACATCTCGGCCGCCATCGCGGCCGTGGCGCGCGGCTACGGCTACCGGGTGAACACCGAGTTCGGCGGGCACGGCCTGGGCCGGACCATGCACGAGGACCCGCATATCGCCAATGCGGGCCAGCCGGGACGCGGCTACCGGCTGCGCCCCGGCCTCACCATCGCCATCGAGCCCTGGTTCGCCCACACCACCGCTCGCGTGGTCACCGACCCGGACGGCTGGACCATCCGTTCGGCCGACGGCTCGCGCACCGCGCACTCCGAGCACACGGTGGCGATCACCGCCGACGGACCGGAGGTGCTGACCGTCGCGGCCTGAGTTCCGTCGCGGCTCGGACACCCCACGCCGGCGTCCGGCTGCCGCGCACGGCACCGCATCATGGCGCGGCGACGGCGATCAGTCCTCCGTTTCGAGCCACTCCTCCAGCTCACCGACCACGCGCAGCTCCGCCGCGATCACCGCGCGGTCGGCCTCGGACAGTTCGAGTTCCGCCAATTCCGAACGCACGTCGGCGGCCCGCGCGGTGTCCTCGGTGGCGACCGCGATCTCCAGCAGCTGCGCCAGCGCCCGCCCCTTGTCGACGGCCGGCGCGGTGGCACCGAACCGTTTGAGCCCGGTCACGATGGCGCGGGCCGCGGCCTTGTCGTCCATTTTGGAATCCCGCAGGATGCGAGCATTGTCGAGGACGCGCGCCAATCCCTCGAGATTGCGCGCGCCGCCGTACTCGGGATCCGGCTCGTCGGGGCGGATGTAGATGATCGCGTTGCCGACCGGGTCGACCACCGTGAAGCGCGTCTGCCCGGGCCGGAAGCGGGTGATGCGCGGATTGCCGCGCGCGGGCACCCTGCCGTAGCGGGCGCGCAGGGCGGCGGTGAACTCCGCGTGCAACTTCTCCACGTCCTCGACGAAGACCAGGCAGCCGACGTGTGCGGTCTGCGCGTCGACGCCGCCGTGCGGGGTCGGCCCGAAGTGCACGTGCCAGCCGTCGCGTTCGACCGTTCCATAGGTGTACGGGCGGGTCTGCTCACTGGTGACCTCATAGCCGAGCGTGCGGTAGAAGTCCAGGGTTTCGGGCAGGTTCCCGCCCCACAGCACCGGCACCGAGAGGTTCGCCATCCCATCACCTCAATCTTGGTAATCAAATTTGACTACCTCAGGCTAGGCCGGTTTCGAAGTGGAAGTCAAGTTTGACTACCATGAGCGGCACCGTCACCGCCGCCGAAGGAGATCGCCATGTCCACCGTGCGCCTGCTCGTCCTCGGCGTGGTGCGCCTGCACGCCCAGCCGACCTACGGCTACGCGGTGCGCCGGGAACTGCTGTCCTGGCGGGCCGAGACCTGGACGAATGTGAAACCCGGTTCGATCCACCACGCGCTCAAACAGCTGGCACAGGAGGGCTGCCTGCGGACGCTCGGCACCGAGGGCAGCAGCCAGGGTCCGGGCCGCACCCTCTATGAGCTCACCCCGACCGGTGAACGCGAGTTCCTGCACCTGCTCGAAATCGCGCTCGTCAGCGTGGATATGGAGGAGCTGGGCGCGGGTATCGCCTTCATGGACGCCCTCCCCCGGGCCCGGGTGATCGAATTGCTGCGCGAGCAGCGCGCCCGCAGCGAGGAGATCCGGGTCGGGCTGCTCGAGATGATTCCGGAGTTCCCGAGCCGCCACGAGGCCCCGTACTCGACGGATCTGCTGGAGCTGTGGAGCGGCGTCTTCGGCAATCTCACCGGCTGGACCGCCGGACTGCTGACCCGACTGGAAGCGGGCGAATACCGCATGGCGGACGATCCGGACACGGCGGTCGATGGGGACGCGGGTTAGGCTGCGGGCGTGGACAATCCGTTCGGCCCGGTGGGCGACTCCAAATACGTGCTGCTGACCACCTACAAGAAGGACGGCACGCCGGTCGGCACCGCGGTCTGGGCGGTGCTCGACGCCGGTCGCCTCTATGTCTGGACCGTGACCGACAGCTGGAAGGTCAAGCGGCTGCGCCGCGACCCCCGGGTCACCCTGCAACCCTGCGACGCCATGGGCAAACCGCGCGGTCCGGTGGTCTCCGGAACCGGCGTCGTGCTCGATGCCGCGGGCACCGATCGCGCCCGCGCCCTCATCAAACGCAAGTACGGCATCATGGGCTGGCTCGGCGTGCAGGGCAGTCTGCTGCGCCGCGGCCGGGGCGGCACCATCGGCTTGGAGATCACCGCCGACAGCTGAGCGGGCCGGGCGGAGCATCCGACCGCATGCCCCCCGGCCGGCTCGCACCGCGCGACCCGGACAGGGTGCGCGTCCGATCGCCGGACCCGCGGCGGCACCGTGAACCCGGCGCACGCGCTCCGGTGCCGGCGGAGTACTGCTGTGCTCGCGGTTCTTCCGGCCCGCGGAACGGTTACGACGCCCGCGGGGTGACGACCAGCCCCACCGAGCTGTCCGCCCCGCGAATCAGCTTGTGCCCCTTGATCGCGAGGCTGCCGAGCAGGCCGTACTTGTCCGCCAGCACAGTGCGCGTCCGCTCGGTGCCGTCGGCGTCGAGCACGCTCGCGATGCCCTCGACCACCGCGTGGCCGCGCGGCTTACCGCGATTGTCGCTGATCTGCAATGTCACCCGAGGGTCGCGGCGAATCCGCTTGACCTTCCAGGCGTCGGCATTGGTCCACACCAGGATGCGGTCGCCGTCGGGGGCGACCCACACCGGCGTGCCGACCGGCGTGCCATCCTTCTTATAGGTGGTGAGCAGGGCGTATTTGGCCTCGGCCACATCGTTCCACGTCATATCCCCACGGTAGGACGGGGCGCGGCCGACCACATCCGTCCCGGAGCGCAGTGCCGCCTACGACCGTGGACGGAGTCGGGACGCGGCACCGCCGGAGTCGGACTCCGGCGGTGCCGTCCGGCGGCTGCCTCCCGCCTCGATGTCAGCGCTGGCTCGCGATGATGGCACCGAGCAGGCCGCCTACCCCACAGCCGACGACCGCGCCGACCACGAAGAAGAACACGCCGATCACCGCGCCGACCACACAGCCGATGAGCGCACCGGCCACGATCGATCCGGCATCGGCGACATGTTGCAGCGCAACGGTTTCGGCCGTGGCGGGCGCGAGGTCCGCGGCGCTGGCCGGGTGGACGGTCAACACGGTGCCGCTGGCATCCAGTTGCGGCACAACGCTGATGGAGCGGTCCGCCACCTGGTAGGTGAGCGGAATGGCCGCGATGGTGGCCCCGCCGGGCGCGATCACGGCCACCGCGTCGTTGCCCAGTTCGAACCGGCCGGCGGCCAGGGTGGTGGTGACGGCGCTGCGGTCGGGAGCGAGCGTGGTGGTGTACTCGACCCCTCGATCGACACCACTGATGCCCGGCGCGGCCGGAGCGCCCTGTGCCGTCGCCGTGGCAATGCCCAGCGCGGCGGCGGAAATGAATGCGGTAGCGGCGAATTTGGCGATACTCATGATCATTACTCGCAATCGAGAGCCGATTCACCGCAGGCCCGAGTTCGGTGAATTCGATCAATGCGGCGAATCGGGGGATCAGTTATATCCGATGCCTCCCCGAAATGACATCGAACGATTCTTATGATGCTCTCAGAGTTGGCGGTGCGGAAGCCCCCTGAACCGGGGTTGTCCGCCGATGTCCGCAGGACACGCCGCCGCGCCCGCGGTGGTGCGCCCGCGCCGCCGCGGGCGCACCACAGGCCGAATTATTCGAGTTCGCCCTCGGTTTCGAGGTAGATCTGCTTCAACCGCGCGAGCGTCTCATCCTCCGGCCGCTCCCACAGGTTCCGCTCCGCAGCCTCCAGCAAACGCTCCGCGATACCGTGCAGCGCCCAGGGATTCGACTGTTCCATGAACTTGCGGTTCACATCGTCGAAAACGTAGCTGTCGGCAAGTTTCTCGTACATCCAGTCGGCGACCACATTGGTGGTGGCGTCGTAGCCGAAGAGGTAGTCGACGGTGGCGGCCATTTCGAACGCGCCCTTGTAGCCGTGCCGCCGCATGGCGTCGAGCCAGCGCGGATTCACCACGCGCGCCCGGAACACGCGGGTGGTCTCCTCCGAGAGGGTGCGGGTGCGCACCGAATCCGGGCGGGTGCTGTCGCCGATATAGGCTTCCGGATTCTTGCCGGTGAGCGCGCGCACCGCCGCCACCATGCCGCCGTGGTACTGGAAGTAGTCGTCGGAGTCGGCGATATCGTGCTCGCGGGTGTCGGTGTTCTTGGCCGCCACCGCGATTCGTCGATACGCCGAGCGCATGTCGTCGGCGGCGGGCGCGCCGTCCAGGTCGCGGCCGTAGGCGTAGCCGCCCCAGGTGGTGTACACCTGCGCGAGATCGTCGTCGGTGCGCCAGCTCTTGGAGTCGATGAGCTGGAGCAGGCCCGCGCCGTAGGTGCCGGGCTTGGAGCCGAAGATGCGGGTGGTGGCGCGACGCTCGTCACCGTGCGCGGCCAGATCCGACTGGGCGTGGGCGCGCACGTAATTCGACTCGGTGGGTTCGTCGAGCCCGGCCACCAGCCGCACCGCGTCGTCGAGCAGGGCGAGCACGTGCGGGAAGGCGTCGCGGAAGAAGCCGGAGATGCGCACGGTCACGTCGATGCGCGGTCGGCCCAGTTCGTCGAGCGCGATCGGTTCGAGGGTGGTGACGCGGCGGCTGGCCTCGTCCCACACCGGCCGTACCCCGAGCAGTGCGAGCACCTCGGCGATATCGTCGCCCGCGGTGCGCATGGCGGACGTGCCCCACACCGACAGGCCCACCGACTTCGGGTACTCGCCATGGTCGGCGAGATAGCGCTCGAGCAGCGAATCCGCCATGGCCTGACCGGTTTCCCAGGCCAGCCGCGAGGGCACCGCCTTGGGGTCGACGGAGTAGAAGTTGCGGCCGGTGGGCAGCACATTGATCAGGCCGCGCAGCGGCGAGCCGCTCGGCCCGGCCGGAATGAAACCACCGGACAGGGCATGCAGCACCCGCTGGATCTCCACCTCGGTCTGCCGCAGCCGCGGCACCACCTCGGTGGCGGCGAACCGCAGCACCGCCCGCACGGCGTCCGGACCGACGGCGGGCGCGGTCGAACCGGTGGATGTGGCCGCACCGCCGGGTGCGACAGCGTTTCCGGGCAC
The DNA here is from genome assembly GCF_030766805.1 of Nocardia sp. CC213A. Lineage (NCBI taxonomy): Bacteria > Bacillati > Actinomycetota > Actinomycetes > Mycobacteriales > Nocardiaceae > Nocardia > Nocardia sp. CC213A. The sequence goes on along the minus strand of NZ_JASFXA010000011.1, from coordinate 43,306 downwards.
GGCCGTCGCCCCGCCCGCGGCCGAACGGCCTGCCTCAGCCACCACCGAATCCTCGCTCTTCCCCGTGTCCCCCGCCAGGGCCGCGCCCGGTGCCGCCGCGTCCCCGGAGGCGGCGGCGTCCGCGAGTGCCGGTGTGGCCCCGGCGTTCTCACCCGTGCCGCCCGCCGTGATCTGCGCGTCGACGATCGCGTCGATGGCGTCGACCGACCAGTCCGCGGCCTGCAGGGCGGCGACGAGAGCGCGGGCGCGCGCCTCGAAGCTGTCCACCCGGTTGCGGGATTCGTCGCCGGACTCGCTGAGCCCCAACGCTTCTCGCAGACCGGGCACGGACACCTCGCCGCCCCACAGCTGGCGGGCGCGCAGCATGGCCAGCACCAGGTCGACCTCGGTCTCCCCCGCCGGAGCCTGCCCGAGCACGTGCAGGCCGTCGCGGATCTGCACATCCTTGATCTCGCACAGCCAGCCGTCGACGTGCAGCAGCATATCGTCGAAGACGTCCTCGTCCGGGCGCTCCGCGAGCCCCAGGTCGTGGTCCATCTTGGCGGCCCGCATGAGGGTCCAGATCTGCTGCCGGATGGCGGGCAGCTTGGCCGGGTCGAGCGCGGAGATATTGGCGTGCTCGTCGAGCAGCTGCTCCAGCCGCGAGATGTCACCGTAGGTTTCGGCGCGCGCCATCGGCGGGATGAGGTGGTCCACCAGGGTGGCGTGGGCGCGGCGCTTGGCCTGGGTGCCCTCGCCCGGATCGTTCACCAGGAACGGATAGATCAGCGGCAGATCGCCCAGTGCGGCGTCGGTGCCGCAGGAGGCGGACATGCCGAGGGTCTTACCGGGCAGCCACTCCAGATTGCCGTGCTTGCCCAGGTGCACCATGGCGTCGGCGGCGAAGCCCTCGGGAGCGGCCAGCCAGCGGTAGGCGGCCAGGTAGTGATGGCTGGGCGGCAGATCCGGATCGTGGTAGATGGCCACCGGATTCTCGCCGAAGCCGCGCGGCGGCTGCACGATGAGCACCACATTGCCGAACCGCAGTGCGGCGATGACGATCTCGCCCTTCGGATCGGCGGAGCGGTCCACGTACAGCTCACCCGGCGGCGGCCCCCACGCCTCGATCACGTTCTCGCGCAGGTCGTCCGGGAGCGTCTCGAACCAGGCGGCGTAGGTGTCCGCGCCGATGCGGATCGGGTTGCCCTCGAGCTGTTCGGCGGTGAGCCAGTCCGGATCCTGGCCGCCCGCGGCGATCAGGGCGTGGATGAGCGCGTCGCCGTCGCCCTGTTCGAGGCCCGGGATCTCCCCCGGCGCGCCGAGATCGTATCCGGCGGCCCGCATCTCGGTGAGCAGCCGGATGGCACTGGCCGGGGTGTCCAGGCCGACGGCATTGCCGATGCGGGCGTGCTTGGTCGGATACGCCGACAGCATGAGCACCACCCGCTTGTCGGCATTGGGGATGCGCCGCAGCCGGGCGTAGCGCACCGCGATCCCGGCCACACGCGCCGCCCGCTCCGGATCGGGCACGTAGGCCGACAGGCCGTCGGCGTCGAACTCCTTGAAGGAGAACGGCACCGTGATGATGCGGCCGTCGAATTCCGGCACCGCCACCTGGGTCGCCACATCCAACGGCGACAGCCCGTCGTCATTGTCCTCCCACTGGGCGCGGCTGCTGGTCAGGCACAGGCCCTGCAGGATGGGCACATCCAGGTCGGCGAGCGCACCCACATCCCACGCTTCGTCCTCGCCACCGGCCGAGGCGGTGGCGGGTTTGGTGCCGCCCGCGGCCAGCACGGTCACCACCAGTGCGTCGGCCTCGCGCAGCCGGGCCAGCAGTTCCGGCTCGGCGGCGCGCAGCGAGGCGCAATACAGCGGCAGCGGCCGCGCCCCGGCCGCTTCGATGGCGGTGCACAGCGCGTCGACATAGGCGGTGTTCCCGGCCAGTTGCTGGGCACGGTAGTAGACGACCGCGACGGTGGGCGCGTCCGCGGCGACCGGCCGCGCGGTGCGCTCGAGTTCACCCCAGCGCGGCATGTCCACCGGCGGTTCGAAGCCGTGCCCGGTGAGCAGCACCGTGTCGGACAGGAAGTTGTGCAGTTGCCGCAGGTTCAGCGGCCCGCCGGCGGCGAGGTAGTTGTGCGCGTCGGCGGCCACGCCGCCGGGCACGGTGGACCGTTCCATGAGTTCGGCGTCGGGCGCGATCTCACCGCCCAGTGCGACCAGCGGAACGCCGCTGGCGCGCAGCGTCTCCAGTCCCTCCTCCCAGGCGCGGACGCCGCCGAGGATGCGCACGATCACCAGATCGGCGCCCACGAGCAGGGCGGGCAGATCCTCCGGCAGCAGCCGCGCCGGATTGGCGAGCCGGTACTCGGCCCCGCTGGCGCGGGCACTGAGCAGATCGGTATCGGAGGTGGACAGCAGCAGAATCACGGTTCGGCCTTCCTTGGGGTGACGCGCCCGGCACGGTTCGGCGCTCATGGGGAAGGTCTGACTGTCACAGTGGCGCGACCGCACCGGAATTGCACCGGTTTCTTCCGTCCGACGAGCCTCGCGACTCTATCGCGCGGGGATCACAGTGCTGCAACCTCTCCGCCCGGCCCGGTGCCACGACCCCTGCGCGGGCGTACGCTGCGCGTATGCCGAACACTCCGGGTTGGGTCAGGCGGAATCGGTTCGCCGCCTGGTCAGGGTACTTGTGCGCATTGGTTGCTTTCGCAACGCTGGCAATGGCATTGACCGCTGCCGGCACCGGACATTCGCAGTGGGCGATCGTCGCCGGCGGGATCTGCGCGGCCACACTCCTGTTCGCGCTGATGCTGATGACCACGACCGTGCACCGCGACCACCTCGAACACCACGACAGCCCGAGCCTGCTCAACGACACCTACGCCACCAGTCCGAGCTGGGCGAGCGGGCGCACGACGCCGGGAATCGAACCGCATCACCTGCGCTGAGGCCCGTATCCGCTCACTCCGACCGGCGCGAGTGCCGCGGGCGGCGACTGCGCGATCGCAGGATGCCGGAATCGGCGCGCACGCCACCGGTGTCGGCGCAGGGGATCCGAGCGGGCCGGTACCGGACGAGTTCGCCGCAGGTGCACGGAGTGCTACACCCGAAGGCGGCGGGCATCGCAGGCCCGCCGCGACTCGGTGCCCCGCGACGGGTCCACCCGGGTGTCCGTAGGCTGGATCGGGTCATGACTCGAACAGATCCCGATTCCTGCCCGGGCGTGCTGCGCCTGCACGAGGCCGCCGACGGGCCGCTCGCCCGCATCCGCGTGCCCGGTGGTCGGCTGGCACCGGCCCAGGTGCAGGCGCTGGCCGAGGCGGCGCGGGAACTCGCCAACGGTGGCATCGAACTCACCTCCCGCGCCAATGCGCAGCTGCGCGGGGTGCGTGACGCCGCCGAGTTGGAGCGGCGGCTGCGGGCGGCCGGGCTGCTGCCCAGCGGGACGCACGAACGGGTGCGCAATATCGTCGCGTCCCCGCTGTCGGGCCGGGTCGGCGGCTGGACCGATGTGCACGCGCTGGTTCCGGCACTCGATGCCGGTGTGCGCGCCGCGCCGCGACTGGCCGAGCTGCCCGGCCGGGTGCTGTTCACCCTGGACGACGGTCGCGGCGATGTGAGTGGGCTGGGCGCGGATATCGGGGTGCACGCCATCGACGAGGACACCTACGCCGTGGTGCTGGCGGGGCGCGACTCCGGTCTGCGCGTCACCGCCGAACATGCCGTGGATACCGTGCTGCACGCCGCGCACGGTTTCCTGGAACTGCGCGAGGACCAGTGGCGGCTGCACGAGATCCCGGACGGCCCGGCGGCGCTGGCGGACCGCCTGCGCGCCGCGCATCCGCATCTCACCACCGCCGAGACCGTGGAGCTGCCGCCACACCAGGAACCTCCGATCGGCTGGCTCACCCAGGCCGACGACCGGGTGGCGCTGGGCGCGGGCGTGCGCCTGGGCTCGCTGCCCGCCCGCACCGCCGAATTCATCGCCGCCGTCGACCGCCCGGTCGTCATCACCCCGTGGCGGGGTCTGGTGATCACCGACCTCGACGAGTGGGCCGCCGAACAGGTGGTGCGCGTGCTGGCCCCCATGGGTCTCATCTTCGACGCCACCTCCCCCTGGCTCCAGGTCACCGCCTGCGCGGGCCAGCCCGGCTGCGCCAAATCCCTGACCGACGTCCGCGCCGACGCCACGGCCGCCGTCGAGGCGGGCCGCGTACTGCCTTCCGGCCCACCGCAACCCGCCGCCGCCGAGCTGGCGGCCGACGAGGTGGTCGCCACCGGCCGCCAGCACTGGTCCGGCTGCGACCGCCGCTGCGGCCACCCCCGCGGCCCCGCCACCGAGGTCACGGCCACGCCGACCGGCTACCGAGTGGTACCGCCCGCCGCAACGGCATCCTGACCGCGGTTCCGCGCCGTGCGGGAGGCGGCACCAGCCCAGGTGGGTGCGTACGGCAGGAAGTTCGCACTCGGTTCGGGTTCACAGCCCGTACCCGGCGCGCGGGGGTCGCGCGCGCTCCTCTTAGTCTGGACGCCATGTCCGACGTGCGTGCCAGCTACCTCACCGACGGGGCCGAGATCTATCGGCGCTCGTTCGCCACCATTCGCGCGGAGGCGGAGCTGGCGCGGTTTCCGGCGGACGTGTCGCAGGTGGTGGTGCGGATGATCCACGCCTGCGGGCAGGTGGATCTGGCCGCCGACGTGGAATTCAGCACCGATGTGGTGGCGAAGGCGCGGGCGGCGCTGCGGGGCGGTGCGCCGATTCTGTGCGACGCCAAGATGGTGGCGTCGGGGGTGACGCGCAAGCGGCTGCCCGCCGACAACGAGGTGCTGTGCCTGCTGGATGATCCGAGGGTGCCGGAATTGGCGGCGGCGCTGGGCAATACACGCTCGGCGGCAGCGCTGGAGCTGTGGCGGGACCGGCTCGACGGGGCAGTGGTGGCCATCGGGAACGCGCCGACCGCGCTGTTCCATCTGCTGGACATGCTGAACGCGGGTGCGCCGCGCCCGGCCGCGGTGCTCGGGATTCCGGTCGGCTTCATCGGCGCGGCCGAATCCAAGCAGGCCCTGGCGGAATACGGCGGCGTGGAATTTCTGACGGTGCGCGGCCGCCGGGGTGGCAGTGCCATCACCGCCGCCGCCCTCAATGCGATTGCGAGCGAACAGGAATGAGCGGCAAGCTCTGGGGTGTCGGACTGGGACCGGGCGATCCGGAACTGGTGACGGTCAAGGCGGCGCGGGTGATCGGCGCGGCCGATGTGATCGCCTTCCACAGTGCCCGCCACGGCCGCAGCATCTCCCGCGGCATCGCGGCACCGTATATGCGCGCGGGCCAGCTCGAGGAGCATCTGGTCTATCCGGTGACCACCGAGACCACCGACCATCCCGGCGGCTATCAGGGCGCGATCGACGAGTTCTACGAATCCGCCGCCGCCCTGCTGGCGGACCATCTGGCCGCCGGCCGGTCGGTGGCCCTGCTCGCCGCCGGTGACCCGCTGTTCTACAGCTCCTTCATGCATATGCACCGCCGCCTCGCCGACCGCTTCGACACCGAGATCATTCCGGGCGTCACCTCGGTGAGCGCGGCCTCGGCGGCGCTGGGCACCCCGCTGGTCGAGGGCGACCAGGTGCTGACGGTGCTGCCCGGCACCCTGCCGGTGGACGAGCTCACCCGCCGCCTCCGGGAAACCGACGCCGCCGCCATCATGAAACTGGGCCGCACCTATCCCGGTGTGCGCCAAGCCCTCTCCGATGCCGGGCGACTCGACGACGCCTACTACGTGGAACGTGCCAGCAGCACCCGCCAGCGCGTGCTGCGCGCCGCCGACGTGGACGACGCCAGCGTGCCGTATTTCGCGATCACCGTCCTGCCCGGCCCTGAACCGGCGACCCCGATCCCGGTCATCACCGCGACCGTCGAGCGGCGCGCCGAACATGGCGACGCGCCCACCACCGCTCCGGCCCCGGCCTCCCCCCGCCCGGAACCCGCGACGGAGAACGCACCCCGCGGCGTGACCCCGATACGGCCCGCGACGTCGGACGGCCCGTCCGACACCGACGCCCCGCTTTTCGGGGCCCCCGCACGCCCTGCGGCGCGAGCACAGGCGACCGGCTCCGCGCACTCGACGAGCGCCACGCCAGAACCCGTGACCGACGGGCACGCGGCGCACGGCGAGGTGGTCGTGGTCGGCCTCGGTCCCGGCGCGGCCGAATGGACCACCCCCGAGGTCATGCGGGCACTGGCCGAGGCCACCGACATCGTCGGCTACAGCACCTATGTGAATCGTGTCCCCGAGCGTCCGGGGCAGCGCCGCCACGCCAGTGACAACCGCGTGGAGTCCGAGCGCGCGGCCATGGCCCTGGATCTGGCCAAGCGCGGGGGCAGGGTGGCGGTGGTGTCCTCCGGCGATCCCGGCGTCTTCGCCATGGCGGCGGCCGTGATCGAGGAGTCGGCAGATCCGCAGTGGCGCGATGTTCCGGTGCGGGTGCTGCCCGGGATGACCGCGGCCAGTGCGGTCGCGAGCCGGGTCGGCGCACCGCTGGGTCACGACTTCGCCATGATCTCGCTGTCGGACCGCCTCAAGCCGTGGGAGGTGGTGGCGCGTCGGATCGCCGCCGTGGCCGCCGCCGATATGGCCTTCGCCGTCTACAACCCGGCCTCCTCGCAGCGCACCTGGCAGGTGGCGGCCATGCGGGAGCTGGTGCTCGAACACCGCAAACCCGATACCCCGGTGGTGCTCGGCCGCGATGTGGGCGGCCCGACCGAATCAGTGCGGGTGGTGGCCCTGGCGGAGCTGGATCCGGCCGAGGTGGATATGCGTACCCTGCTCATCGTGGGCGCGTCGAGCACCACGGTGTTCGAGGCGCCGGGTGGGCCACGCGTCTTCACCTCCCGCCGCTACACCGATTAATATTCCATAGTGGAAGATGGCCCGGAGGAAGGGAGTGCAGGTGGCAGACGCATCGCAACGCCCGCTCAATTCGACGGCCGCGTCGCTATTGGGATTCCTGCACCAGGGCCCCATGTCCGGCTGGGATCTGGTCGCCCTGGCCCAGGACAAGATCGGTGACTTCTGGACCATCACCCAGAGCCAGGTGTATCGCGAACTCGCCACCATGCATCAGCACGGCCTGGTGGACAAGGGCGAGGCCGGCGCGCGCGACCGCACCCCCTACCGGATCACCGAGGCGGGCCGCGAGGCGTTCGCCCAGTGGATCGCCCGCGATCCGGGCGCGGAGACCATCCGGGTGCCGCTGCTGCTCACCCTGTCCTTCGGCGACTTCGTGGAACCCGACCGGCTGCGCCGCATCATCGACGCCAACCGGGAGATCCACGAACAGCGCCTGGCCGGATACCTCACCGGTCACGACGAGCAGCGGCAGTCCCCGTTCGAGCGGGCCACCCTGGATTTCGGCATCCGCTACGAACGCGCGGTGCTGGAATGGTTCGACCGGCTGCCCGAACTGCTCAGCGAGACCAGTCGGCTCACCTGAGCCGGTGCGCCGCGCGCAGCCAATCCCAGGCGGCAGCCACGGTTTCCACCGACCGCGCCCCCGCCGGCAGCGGCGGGCGGTCCACCACGACCACGGGCAGCCCGCGGGCGCGCGCGGCGTCGAGTTTGGCCTCGGTCTGCGCGCCGCCGCTGTCCTTGGTGACCAGGGCGGTGATCCGATGCGCCGCGAGTAGCGCCGTTTCGTCGGCGACGGTGAACGGGCCGCGTGCCAGCAGCAGTTCGTGCCGGGGCGGCAGCGCGTCCTCGGGCGGATCGATGGCCCGGATGAGGAACCAGTGCGCGCGCAGCGCGGCGAAGGCGCTCACGCCCTGGCGGCCGATGGTGAGGAAGATCCGGTCCCCCAGTCCGGCAACGGCTGTCGCGGCGGCGGACAGATCCGGCACCCGGATCCAGCGGTCCCCCGGGCGCTGCGTCCAGCCCGGTCGGCGCACGTGCAGGATCGGCAGCCCCAGACTCGCGGCGGCCGCGGCGGCATGGTCGGTGATACCGGCCGCGAACGGATGGGTGGCGTCGACCACGACCTCGATGCGATTGTCCGACAACCAGGTCCGCAGTCCGTCCACGCCGCCGAAGCCGCCGATCCGCACCTGCCCCACCGGCAGCAGCGGGTCGCGGACGCGTCCGGCGAGCGAGGAGACGATCTCGAATCCCCGCTCGCCGGAAGCAGTTTCGGCGAGCACCCGAGCTTCGCGGGTGCCGCCGAGAATCAGGGTCCTCAGGGCTGCCCGCTGAAGTAGGCGGAGCCCGAGTCGATCAGCGGCTGACCACCGGCGACCAGCAGGCCGATGAGCGCGCCGATGATGGCGCCGGGAATCGCGGAGACGACCAGCCCGAGCAGGCCGATGGCGCCGCCGATCACCGCGCCCACGGCCGCGCCGAGTGCGGCGCGCTGCAATTCGGCGAAGAACCACTGCTGTGCGGAGATGGCCCGCGCGTGCGCGTGCGGCCCGACCTCGGGGGTCAGCGACAGTTCCTGGCCGTTGTCAGCGACGGCCGCGACGATCCGCACGTCCTCCCCACCGGCCTGACCGGTCAGCGGCACCTGCGCCACGACCGCACCGGATTCGTTGGTCAGGCTCACGGCCTGCCCGTCGGCGTCGACGCTGAACCGCCCGCCGGTCACGCTGGTGACGATGGCGTCGCCCGCCTCGGCCAGCGCGATGGTGTAGCCGACACCCTGATCCTGCCCGTGCACCTGCGCGGCGACCGGCTGCGGTGCGGTGGGCGCTTCCACCGGTGCGGCGTATCCGGTCCCGGTGGCGATTCCGGTGGCGGCGGCGGCGAACAGGGCGGTGGCGGCGAACTTCGTGTACTTCATCAAGTCTCCCGATATGGCTGATACCGGACCCGATGACAATCGAGTCACGGCACGTCACCATACCGTTGACCTATCGATGTTTCAGTTCGGGGCGGCCGCGGTCCGCCGCGCGACCTCGTCGGCCAGCAGCTCGAGCAGGCCGGGAAAGCGCTCGGCCAGATCGGCGCGGCGCAATCGCGCCATATTGCTGTTGCCCCGATCGACCTGCCGGATCAACCCCGCCTGCCGCAGTATCCGAAAGTGGTGGGTCCGAGTGGCTTTCGAGACCGGCAGGCCGAAGGAGCTGCAATGCCGCTCGGCATCCTCGGCATCGGCCAACAGCGCCAGCACCACCGCGAGGCGGTGCTTGTCGGCCAGGGCGGCCAGTACCGCGCCCAGGTCGAGTTCCGCCGTGCTCGGTTCGTCGGCGACCACGTCCACCCACCTTCCGTAGGTACGGTTTGCATCGTACCTCCGACACCGCTAGCGTCCGAGGTATGACAAACACCGTACCTTCCGAGGGGATTCCGTTCACACTGGTCGGCTTCGCCCACCCCAAGCCGGACAAGGTCGAGGAGCTGCGCGAACTGCTGCTGTCCTTCGTCACCCCCACCCGTGAGGAGGACGGCGCGCTCGAGTACCACTTCCACGAACTCGCCGACGACCCGACCACCTTCGTCTTCTACGAGGTGTGGCGCTCAGCCGCCGATCTGGACCGGCACCTGGCCCTGCCGCATATGCGGGACTTCTGGGAACACCGCATGGACTACCTGGAACGCGATCTCGAGATCCACTACCTCACCATGCGCAGCCCCTACCCCCGCCCGATGGCCGCATAGGTTCCCGGCCCCCGCCCGCGCGAGGGTCGACGATGGGCGCGGGTCAATGGCCCTGTCGCGCGGTCGGATCGGGATGATGGCGACGGTCGCGACGCCACTCGACGTAGAGCCACAGGGCACCGCACAGCAGCAGTGCCGCGCAGCTGAACGCCGCGATCGTCGCCCATCCGGTGAATCCGTAACCCGCCGCCGTGAGCGCCAGGGCCAAGGCCACGACACCCAGTCCGCACAGCACGATTCCCGGCACGTTGTAACCGTCCTCGATACCCTCACCGGCATGGTGGCGAACTCTTCGCGACCGCCGCCCGAGTTCGGTGCGGGCGAAGACCGGCAGCGCCTCCGATCCTGTCCATCGATGTCGAATCCGAGTCATGAGACACCTCCATCGGGGCGGTGGCGAAACGTCCGCCCGATAGCTGGGATCTACCCAGCGTACGGCGGGCGAACCTCAGTCGCCAGGTTTGCGCACCGACCATTGGGCCACCGGCAACTGCGGTCGCCACGTGGTGAATCCGCCGAGGGGCTCGCCGCGGTGGATCTGGATGCGGCGCAGCGTGCCGCCGTGGGTGGCGGACAGGGTGAGCAGCAGTGCCTCCGATTCGGCGGTGACGGCATTGGCGACCAGGCGGCCGCCGGGACGCAGCGCGTCCCAGCAGGCGTCGACCAGGCCGTCCTGGGTCAGGCCGCCGCCGAGGAAGACGGCATCCGGTGCGGGCAGGTCGGCGAAGGATCCCGGGGCCGTCCCACGCACCTCGACGCCGGGAACGCCGAGGGCGGTGGCGTTCGCGCCGATCTGCTCCCGTCGCGCCTGCCACCGTTCGAAGGTGACGGCGCGGCAGCTGGGATGCGTACGGCACCACTCGATGGCGATGGTGCCGGAGCCGCCGCCGACATCCCAGAGCAGCTCGCCCGGCGCGGGGGCCAGCGCGGCGATGGTGAGCGCGCGCACCTCCGATTTGGTGAGCTGGCCGTCGCCGCCGTACACCGGGTCCGGCAGGCCGGGCAGGCGGCTCAGGCGCACCGCCGCCGGATCGGCCACACAGTCCACGGCCACGATATTGAGGGCGTCCCCGGGCGGATGCGCCCAGGTCGCGGCCGTACCCGCGACGATCCGCTCCCCCGGACCGCCCAACTGCTCCAGCACCGTCACCGTCGATTCACCGAAACCGTTGCGCGCCAGCAGTTCCGCCAGCAGCGCCGGGGTGTGCTCGTCGGTGCTCAGCAGCAGCACGCGACGGCCGTCGGCGAGTTCGGGCAGCACCGTCTCCAGCCGCCGCCCCACCGCGCTCACCACCGGCGTCTCGGCCAGCGCCCACCCGAGCCGGGCGCAGGCCAGCGATGCCGAGGACGGCTGCGGCAGCACCCGCAGGGCGTGCGCGCCGACCAGCCGGGCCAGGGTCACGCCGATGCCGTAGAACATCGGATCGCCGCTGGCGAGGACGCAGACTCGTTCCCCCGCATAGCGTTTCAGCAGCCCGGTGAGGGCGGGCAGCAGCGGCGCGGGCCAGCTCACCCGGGCGGCGCGGCCGTCGTCGGGCAGCAGTGCCAGCTGCCGCGCCGACCCGAGCACCACCTCCGCGTCGGTCAGCGCCCGCCGCGCCACCCCGCCCAGGCCATCCCAACCGTCCGCACCGATGCCGATCACCGTGATCGGCTGGGCGACCGGCCATTCCAGCGCCGCGGCGCTCATCGCGGCATCCGCCGCCAGACCGACCGCGGCACCAGCCGCATGGCGAGGAACATCAACCGCAGCGCGCCGGGCACCACCGCGACCCGCGAGCGCCGCCGCAGCCCCGCCACCACGCCGTCGGCCACCTGGTCGGGAGTGCTGGACAGCGGGGCCGGATCCATGCCCGCGGTCATCCGCCCGACCACGAAGCCCGACCGCACCAGCAGCAGGTGTACCCCGCTGCCGTGCAGGGCGTCGGCGAGCCCGCTGGCGAATCCGTCCAGTCCGGCCTTGGCCGAGCCGTACACATAGTTGGCGCGGCGCACCCGTACCCCGGCGATGGAGCTGAAGGCCACGATCTGCCCTCCGCCCTGGGCCCGCAGCAGATTCGCGAGCACGGTCAGCACGCTCACCTGGGCCACATAGTCGGTGTGCACCACCGCCACCGCGTGCGCCGGATCCCGCTCGGCGCGCGCCTGATCGCCCAGTACGCCGAAGGCCACCACCGCGACGCCGATCCGGCCGTACTCGGCCGCGACCTTCTCCAGCAGCGCCTGATGGCCCGCCGTATCGTCGGCATCGAATTCCACCGCGTGCACGGCGGCGGCGCCCGCGGCGGTGAGCGCGCGCCGCTGTTCGTCGAGATCGCCGCTGCGGCGCGCGGCCAGCACCACGACCCGCCCGGGTGCGAGCCGCCGTGCCACGGCCACCCCGATCTCACTGCGCCCACCCAGCACCAGCACCACGCCATCGTCGATCTCGGCCATGGCGTTCAGTCTGCCAAAGGGACCGGTGCCGTCCGGCCGCCGCCCGGAGTTGGTAGCGTCGGACCATGCCGACTCCGCGCCCCGAGCTCTCCGCCGCCGCCCTCGAATTCGTCGCCGAACGCCATCTGGCGACGCTGAGCACGCTGCGCGCCGACGGCACCCCGCATGTGGTGGCGGTGAGCTTCACCTGGGATCCGGAGGCCGGGGTCGCGCGGGTGATCACCAGCGACGACAAGGTGAAGGTGCGCAATGTGCGCCGGTCGGGGTACGCGGCGGTGAGTCAGGTGGACGGCCCCCGGTGGCTCACCCTGGAGGGTCCGGCCGAGGTGCTCGACGACGCGGTGAGCGTGGCCGACGCGGAGCGGCGGTACGCGCGGCGCTACCGGGTGCCGCGGGAGAATCCGAACCGGGTGGTCATCGCCATCAAGGTGCAGCGGGTGCTGTCGAGCGGCACGCTGAAGAACGGCGGCGCGGCCGCGCACTGAATCGCATCGGGGTCCTGTCACTCCGAATTCGCATACCCGCCGGTCCATTTCGCTAATTTGTGCGTCCCGTCCACTCGGCAGCGAAGATAACTCCGTGCGGACGAAATTCTCCTACGAGCTCACCACGCTGACCCATGAGCTCGCCCACATGGCGCGACTCGCGCACGAGGCCACCGAGCGGGCCACGGCCGCGCTGACCGATACCGATCTGGGCGCCGCCTACGAGGTCTTCGCCCTCGAGGAGCAGCTCCAGGCCAAGCACGCCACCTGCGAGGACAGATCCGTCATCCTGCTGGCACTGGAGGCGCCCGTCGCACGCGATCTGCGCCATGTGGTGACCGCCATCCAGATCGCCGACGACCTCAACGGCATCGGCGGCGCACTCAGCCGGGTGGCCGACAGCGTGGTGCGCCGCCACCCGCTGCCCGTGGCGCCGCCGCACGTGGTCACCCTGCTGACCGGAATGGCCACGGCCACCACGCATCTGGCCGCCGCCGCGGTGGCGGCCATCGTCGCCCGACCGCCCTCCCCGGATCTGGCGCCGATTCCCGCCGACGACACCCTCGACCGGCTGCATCGCCAAGTGCTGCGGGTGGTCGGCGACACCAGTTGGACGCACGGCGCCGCCATGGCGGTGGACGTGGCCCTGCTGGCGCAGCACTACGACCGCTGCGCCGCCCACTGCGTCCGCATCGGACGCCTGATCCGCTTCCTGCACACCGGGATTCCGCTCTCGGCGCAGGTGGAACCCTGACGCCGAGCGCGTCCGCGGCCCGCTAGAGCCGGGTCAGGCCGTGCGGGCGGGTATTGACCGATTCACAGCCGTCCTCGGTCACCACGACGATGTCCTCGATGCGGGCGCCCCACTCACCGGCGAAATAGATGCCCGGTTCGACGCTGAAGGCCATCCCCGCCGCGAGCGGAATGTCGTTGCCCGCCACGATGTAGGGCTCCTCGTGCACCGACAGGCCGATGCCGTGCCCGGTGCGGTGCACGAAGCTGCGGCCCAACCCGGCGGCGACCAGGCGATCGCGGGCGGCGGCGTCGACGGCGTGCGCGGTCACGCCGGGCCGGACGGCGGCCACCGCGGCCGCCTGGGCGCGCTCCAGTTCGGTGAACTGGGCCGCGATCTCCTCGGGCGGTTCGCCGAGCACGTAGGTGCGGGTGCAGTCGGAGAAGTAGCCGGGTTCGACCGGGCCGCCGATATCGACGACCACCACGTCCCCGTCGGAGATCACCCGATCGGACACCTCGTGGTGCGGATCCGCGCCGTGCGGGCCGCTGCCCACGATCACGAAGGCGGCGCCGGTGTGGCCCTCCTCGACGATGGCGGCGGTGATGTCGGCGGCCACCTCGCGCTCGGTGCGGCCGACGCGCAGGAACTCGCCCATCCGCGCGTGCACCCGGTCGATGGCGGCGCCCGCGCGGCGCAGCGCGTCGATCTCGGTGGCGTCCTTGATCATTCGCAGCTGCCGCAGGATCGGGGTGGCCGAGACGGGCAGCTGGCCCAAGGTGTCGGCGACGGGCAGCAGGTGCAGGGCGGGCATGTGGTCGTCCACGGCGGTGCGCGCGCCGGCGTTCAGCACCGATTTCACCAGCGCGTACGGATCGACCCCGTCGGTCCAGTCGACCACCTGCAGGCCCAGTTCGCCCGCCGCCGAACCGCCCAGCGCGGCCAGTTCCAGCTTGGGGATGATCACCGACGGCGTCTCCCCGGACGCCGGAATCACCAGGCAGGTGAGCCGTTCGAACGACTGCGCCCGGGAACCGATCAGATATTGCAGGTCGGGGCCGGGGGTGATGAGCAGCGCGTCCAGATGGGCGGCGCGGGTCAACTCCGCCGCCCGCTCCAGTCGCGCTCCGTAGACGTCCGCTGTGAACCGTGACTCGTCGTGAGAGCTCATAGGGTTCGACGTTACCCGTGTCGCGACGCGACCTCGACACCGTCTGTCGGCGGCGGGCGGTAGCGTCTGGAGACCATGAGCAACCCCACCGGTCCGCTGCTGCTGCTCGACGGAGCCAGTCTCTGGTTCCGCGCGTTCTACGCCATCCCGGAGAAGATCACCGCACCCGACGGGCAGCCGGTGAACGCGCTGCGCGGGTTCACCGATATGGTCGCCGCGCTGATCAAACAGCATCGGCCGAGTCGGCTGACGGTCTGCCTGGATCTGGACTGGCGGCCGACCTTCCGGGTGGATCTGGTGCCCTCCTACAAGGCGCACCGGCTCGCCGACGCCGCCGATCCGAATGTCGAGGAGGTGCCCGACACCCTCACCCCGCAGGTCGACATGATCCTGCGGATGCTGGAGGCCGCCGGGATCGCCACCGCGGGCGCGGCCGGGCTGGAGGCCGACGACGTGATCGGCACCCTCGCCACCCGGGAGCGCGACAGCGAGGTGATCGTGGTGAGCGGTGACCGCGACCTCATGCAGCTGGTGCGCGACGATCCGGCGCCGCCGGTGCGGCTGTTCTACGTGGGTCAGGGGCTGGCCAAGGCACAGCTGTGGGGTCCGGCCGAGGTGGCGGCGAAATACGGTGTGCCCCAGCAGAACGCGGGTCCGGCCTACGCGGATATGGCGACCCTGCGCGGTGACGCCTCGGACGGGCTGCCCGGCGTGGCGGGCATCGGCGACAAGTCCGCCGCCACCCTCATCTCCCGATTCGGCTCACTCGAGGCGCTGCGCGCGGCGGTGGCCGATCCGGCCGCCGACCTGGCCAAGGGGGTGCGCGCCAAACTCGCCGCGGCCGACGACTATCTGCGGGCCGCGGCCCCGGTGGTGCGGGTGGTGCGCGACGCCGAGGTGGAGTTCTCCCGGCCGGACGCGCTGCCCGCGGCACCGGTCGATGCCGCCGCGCTGGACGGGCTCGCCGCCGCCTACAACGCCGAGAGCCCGATCAAACGCCTGGTGACCGCCATGCGCGCCAACGCCTGAGGACCGGGTGCCGACTCGAGCGGGGGCTCGTCGGCGCGGATCGCCCGCGCGATCCCGTCGCGGGGAGCTGGTTCCGGCACGGTGAGAGCCGGTCTCCCGCACCGGATAGCGCGCGAAACCGGCTCTCGTACCGGCGTCTTCGCGATCACGGTAGCCGCGATCGCCGCCGCGGGGACCGACCGTGCTCGATTCGATACCGTGCTCGATTCGACGCAGCCGCGATCGCCGCAGCCGCATCGCCTCAGCTGGGGCGGCCGACCTCGTAGGTGCCGTCCTCCTTGGTGACCTTGATGGTCACCTTCTTGTCCTCGCCGCCCACCTTCAGGGTGCAGTCGAAGGTGTTGTCGATCTCCACGTTCTGACCGGACGGGCAGCTGACGTCCTTGACGTCCTCGATGCCGTAGGAATCCTTCAGCACCTTCTGCACGCCGTTCTGCACGGCGTTGTTGTCCAGCTGATCCTTGGCGGTCAGGAAGAACACGCCGCCGATGACCGCGGCCACCACCACGACCGCGCCGACCACCGCGGCGATGATGACGCCGGTCTTCTTCTGCTGCGGCGGCTGTCCGCCCGGCCACGGCTGACCCGGCTGACCCGGCTGCTGCTGTTCCCAGCCCGGCTGGCCCTGCTGCGGCCACTGCGGCTGGCTCTGGCCCCACTGCTGCCCACCGGGCTGCTGCTGGTTCCAGTCGGTGCCGGACTGGCCCTGCTGCGGCCACTGCGGCTGGCTCTGCCCCCACTGCTGCCCACCGGGCTGCTGCGGCGGCTGGCCCCACTGTCCCGGGGGCTGCTGCTGATCGCCCCACTGCTGAGTGGGCGGCGCGGGCTGCTGCTGGCCGCCCCACTGCTGTCCGGGTACGCCGCCGGTCCACTGCTGAGTCGGGTCGTGACTACCCTGTCCTCCGCCCGGGGCGTCGTTCGGTCCGTACGGGCCGCTCATCTGCTTGCCTCCACTCGCGATCGTCGTACTCGAGGAATCAAAGCACAACCGTTGTCATCACGCCGCGTCCACCGCCACGACACCCCGCCGGATGGCGCGCACCGCCTTGGCCGCCGTGGCCGCCACCTCCTCATCATCGGCCGTATTGCGGATCTGGTCCAGCAGGTCGATCACCTGGCGGCACCAGCGCACGAAATCGCCCGCCGAGAGCGGATTCCCGCGATCGCCACTGGCCAGCAGCGCGTCCACCAGGTCGTCGCCGCGCGCCCAGGTGTGGATGCCCGACATGAACCCGAGGTCGGGTTCCCGCGTCGGCGACAGCTTGTGCCGGGCCTCGTCGGACCGCAGCCGCGACCACACCCCGATGGTGGCCTCCACGGCGCGGCGGCTGGGCGCGGTCGGACCGGACGCCCCGAGATAGCCGCCCTCCTGGCGGGATTCGTACACCAGGATGGACACCACGGCCGCCAGTTCGGCCGGTCCCAGCCCGCGCCACAGCCCCTGGCGCAGACATTCGGCCACCACCAGATCGGCCTCGGCGTAGATGCGCGCCAGCCGCCGCCCATCCGCGGTGACCTCGCCGTCGTCGACGTAGCCGCGTTCCTCGAGCAGGCCGACGATGCGGTCGAAGGTGCGGGCCAGGGAGTTGGTGGTGGCGGCGACCTGCTGGCGCATGGAGTCGGTCTCGCGCTGCACCCGGTTGTAGCGTTCGCCGATGCGCGCCAGCTGTTCCCGATCCGGGCGGGTGTGCGCGGGATGCGCGCGCAGCGCCCGCCGCAGCGACTGCAATTGCGCATCGTCGGCGGCGCGGGACTTCTTGCCGCCCTTGTGCCGCGGCACGGTGATTCCGGTGCTGCGCAGCGCCGACGCCAGATCGCGGCGCACCCGCGCGGTGCGGTGGTCGACGTGGCGGGGCAGCCGCAGGCGGCCCAGCGGTTCGGCGGGGGTCGGGAAATCGGCGGCCGAGATCCGGCCCGCCCATTTGTCGGCGGTGAGCACCAGCGGGCGCGGATCGCCCGGTGACGCATCGGGTTCCAGGATCACCGCGAGGCCGGAGCGCCGCCCGGTGGGAATGGCCACCACGTCGCCGCGCCGCAGCGAGCTCAGCGCGGACACCGCCGCCGAGCGGCGGTCGGTGCGGCCCTGCCGTTCGATGCTGCGCTCGCGTTCCCGAATGCGTTCGCGCAGTTGAAAATACTCCAGGAAGTCGTCGTCGCCGAGCTGGGAGCGCAGTTTGCGCAGCGTGCCCTCATTGCGTTCGATGCCACGCACCAGACCGACCACCGACCGGTCGGCCTGGAACTGGGCGAAGGACCGCTCCAGCAGCGCACGCGAATCCGCCGCGCCCATCCGGTCGATGAGGTTGATCGACATGTTGTAGCCGGGCCGGAAGGAGCTGCGCAGCGGATAGGTGCGGGTGGAGGCCAGACCGGCCACCGCACTGGTGTCCACGTCGGGGGTCCACATCACCACCGCGTGGCCCTCCACGTCGATGCCGCGCCGCCCGGCACGCCCAGTGAGCTGGGTGTATTCCCCCGGTGTCAGCTCCGCGTGGCTCTCGCCGTTGAATTTCACCAGCCGCTCCAGCACCACCGTGCGCGCGGGCATATTGATGCCCAGAGCCAGTGTCTCCGTGGCGAATACGGCCCGGACGAGGCCCTTCACGAACAGTTCCTCGACGGTGTGCCGGAAGGCGGGCAGCATGCCGGCATGGTGGGCGGCCAGGCCACGGTGCAGTGCCTCGCGCCACTCCCAGTAGCCGAGCACCTCCAGATCCGACTTGGGCAGATCCCCGGTGTGCTTCTCGATGATGGCCGTCACCTCGTCGGCGTCCCCGTCCCGGGACAGGTCCAGCCGGGAACGCAGGCACTGCGCCAACGCGCCGTCGCACCCCGCCCTGCTGAAGATGAAGGTGATGGCGGGCAGCAACCCCTCCTCGTCGAGCCGCGCCAGCAGCTCCGGGCGCGGCAGCGGCCGGAACATGCGGCGGCCCCCGCCGCGCCCGCGGCCGCCGGGCACCGCCCAGCCCTCCATCCGGTCCACCGCCTCCCGGTGCCGGATGTAGCGCACCAGATCCTCGTCCACGAGCACCTTCTGATCGCTGGACTTGGTGTCGAACAGGTCGAACATGCGCCGCCCCACCATGACGTGCTGCCACAGCGGCACCGGCCGGGTCTCGTCCACGATCACCGCGGTGTCGCCGCGCACGGTCTCCATCCACGCGCCGAACTCCTCGGCATTGGAGACCGTCGCCGACAGCGAGACCAGGCGCACCTCGGGCGGCAGGTGCAGGATGACCTCCTCCCACACCGCGCCGCGGAACCGGTCGGCAAGGTAGTGCACCTCGTCCATCACCACGTAGGACAGGCCGTGCAGTGCGTCCGAACCGGCGTAGAGCATATTGCGCAGCACCTCGGTGGTCATGACCACCACGGGCGCGTCCGGATTGATGGACTGGTCACCGGTGAGCAGGCCGACCGCGTCGCGGCCGTGCCGCTCGGTGAGGTCGGCGAACTTCTGGTTCGACAGCGCCTTGATGGGCGTGGTGTAGAAGCATTTGCCCCCGGAGGCCAGCGCCAGGTGTACCGCGAATTCGCCCACCACGGTTTTGCCCGCGCCGGTGGGCGCGCAGACGAGGACGCTGTGCCCGCCCTCCAGGGCCTTGCACGCGTCCTCCTGGAACGGATCCAGGCTGAATTTCAGTTCGGCGGCGAATGCCGCCAGTTCGCCAGTGAGCGACCGATCTGCCACTCGTCAGAGGGTATCGGAGTAATCCGACGTCGAACGTATGGTTTTCTCCGGCGCGGCGACCGGATCGGGTGCGCCGACCGGTTCCGGGCGCTCGATCGCGCCTGGTCCGCCGCTCAACGGGGACGCCTGATCATCGGAGAGCGCGCCCCAGCTCTCGGCCTGTCGCGCCTTGCGCCTGTCGTTGAGCCGCGCGATCTGGACCGCCAGTTCGAACAGCACGGTCAGCGCGAAGGCCAGCGCCAGCATGGAGAACGGGTCCTGCGGGGTCACGATGGCCGCGAACACGAACAGACCGAAGATCATGCCGCGCCGCCACTTCACCAGCTTCTCGTAGGTGAGCACGCCGATGACATTGAGCCCGACGATGATGAGCGGTGTCTCGAAGCTGACACCGAAGATGATCAGCAGCTGGATGATGAAGCTGAAGTACTCCGTACCGCTCAACGCCGTGATCTGCACGTTGTCGCCGATTCCCATGAGGAATTCCAGCGCGTGCGCGACCACCCAGTAGGCGAGCACCGCGCCCGCGGTGAACAGCGTCGCGCCCGACGCCACGAAGGAGACCGCGTACTTGCGCTCCTTGGCGTACAGGCCCGGGGTGATGAAGGCCCACAGCTGGTACAGCCAGACCGGACTGGCCAGCACGATACCCGCGGTGAGGCCGACCTTCAGGCGCAGCATGAACTGCTCGAACGGTCCCGTGGCGAGCAGGCGGCATTCGCCGTCGGCGGTGAGCGCGGCGCGTTTGGCCGGGTCCAGCGCACAGTAGGGGCCGCGCAGGATATCGCCGAGGCTGTCCATCCAGAGGAAGGAGTGCGAGTACCACAGGAAACCGAGCACCGAGGTCAGCACCACCGCGAGGATGGACTTCAGCAGTCGGGACCGCAGCTCGTGCAGATGCTCGACCAACGACATGGTGCCGTCGGGATTCGTTCTACGCCGACTGCGCCGGGGGTCGAACGGAATGCGCATGGATGTGATGCCTCGCTGATCGCCTGGCGCCGGA
The DNA here is from genome assembly GCF_030766805.1 of Nocardia sp. CC213A. NCBI lineage: Bacteria > Bacillati > Actinomycetota > Actinomycetes > Mycobacteriales > Nocardiaceae > Nocardia > Nocardia sp. CC213A. The sequence continues at coordinate 23,120 of NZ_JASFXA010000011.1, read as the reverse complement.
CCTGGACAGAACTCGCCCCGGGACGAGTTCCTCATCCCGGGCGTTACGACAGGGCGATTACGCCTTGTTCAGATCGGACTTGGGCTGCTGGACCGGCGTGCCGGGCTGCTGGGCGGCGGGCAGTTCCGGCGCGGGAGCCTGGGCCTGCGTGGTCTTGTCCTTGTCACCCTCGGACTGCATCTCGCTCATCTCGCTCTTGAAGATGCGCAGCGACCGTCCGAGACCCCGGGCCGCGTCCGGAAGCCGCTTGGCCCCGAACAGAACCAGGAACACCAACGCGATGATGATCCAGTGCGTCGCGCTCAATGAACCCATTCGACTTCCTCCAAACTCGTAGTCACCTGATGCTACCCGACCGGCATATGGCGAACCATTTGTCAACCCTGGTTCGACCGCTGGTCACCCGGATTTGCCCGGATGTTACCCGCGGCGATCCGACCCGCCGCCGCACCGAGTTCGGCCAGCAGTTCCGCACCCGACCAGGTGCGACGGTCGCCCTTCTCGGCGGCCGTGATGAGCTCGACGAGGCGCTGGTTCACCGGCGTCGGCATCCCGACGATCGTGCCCAGGCTCACGATTTCACCGCTCAGCCAGGCGATTTCGGTGCTGCGCCCGGCGGCCAGATCATCGGCCATGGAGGAGCGCGCCACCGGGTCCACCGCCAGCACCGTGCCCGCCACCCGGGTGAAAACGGCATCGGGGACGGTCAGCAGCCGCGCCATCAGCTCCGGCGGCAGCGCGGTGAGCCGGGCCGGGCGAATGCGGGCGCGGGCCATGGCGCGCAACGCCTCCCGCTGCGCCAGCGCCAGACAGCGCCGGTAGTCCCGCTGGGCCAGCTGCTCGCGCAGCGGACGGCCGGACAGCGCGTTGATCGGGTTGTTCAGGTTGAGCAGCAGCTTCGCCCACTGCACCGGCAGCAGGTCCGGATAGCGGCGCACCCCCAGCCGGGAGCGGTCCAGCACCGGCCGGAGGCGGTCCAGGGCCGGATCGTCGGCGACGGCGATACCGCCCGCCGTGCCGCGATGGAAGCGGCCGCCGCCGTGGTGCACCACATTGAACATGACCATGCCCGGCAGCACCACGCAGGTGGGCAGCAGCTCGCGGATGACCGTGTCGTTGCCGATACCGTTCTGCAGGCTCACCACCACCGTGCCGGGGGCCAGCCGTCCCACCAATTCGCTTGCGGCCGAGGCGGTATCTCGCGACTTCACACAGATCAGCACCAGATCCACGGCATCGACGCCGGCGGTGGAGGCGGCGGTGCGGAAGGCGTCCGGCGCGACCCGCTCGTCGCGTCCGTCCAGATCGGTGAGCCGCAGGCCGGAGGCCCGCAGCTCGTCGAGCATGCGGGGGCGGCCGACGAAGGTGACATCGGCCCCGGCGGCGGCCAGCGCGCCGCCCACATAGCTACCGATACTGCCCGCGCCGAGCACCAGCACACGACATGTCACCGGGACCGACCTCCTCACACCTGTCCTGGCCACGCTATCCGGCGTCGGCCAGTGCGGCGTAGGCGGCCAGCGCCGCACTCGACCGGTCCCGCACCGCGCTCACCAGATCCGGCGGCCCCAGCACGGTGACGCCGGAACCGAAACCGAGCAGCAGCCGGGCCATCCAGTCCAGGGTGGCGAAACGCATGGTGGCCTCGACACTGCCGTCCGGGTGCGTCGTCACCCGGTGCATCGGATACTGATCCAGCACCCACGCGTAGTCGGCGTGAATCCGCAGGCGCGCCAACGGAACCGCGGGATCGTCCACGAACAGGTTCAGCCCCGCGGATTCGTCGGTGGCGTCCACCGGCGGGTGGGCGGGCTCGTCGAGTTCGGTCGCCTCCTCGATGCGGTCCAGGCGGAACAGGCGCACGCCCTCGGCCTGGCGGCACCAGGCCTGCAGATAGGAGTTGTTGTCCACCAAAACGATTCGAATGGGGTCGACCACCCGCTCGGAGACCACGTCGCGGCTGGCCGAGTAGTAGACCAGGCGCAGCGCGCGATTGCGGGCCAGCGCCGAGCGGACGGTGGCCACCGCGGGGGCCTCCACCGGCGCGGCGGCGCGAATCTCGGCCTCCCGCCCGGAGATCGCGGACTCGATCTTGGCGGTGGCGGAGTGCGCGGCGCTCGGATCGACCATGCCCGGCAGGTCCGCGATCGAGCGCAACGCCACCAGCAGGGCCGTCGCCTCGGTGGAGGTCAGGCGCAGCGGGCGGTCGATGCCCGCGGAGAAGGTGACCTCGATGCTCTCCTCGGAGAAGGACAGGTCGATGAGGTCACCCGGACCGTACCCGGGCAGACCGCACATCCAGAGCTGATTCAGATCGCTCATCAGCTGCTTGGTGGTGACCCCCAGCTCGGCGGCGGCCTCGGCGGCGCTGATCCCCGGATTCGCCAGGAAGTACGGCACCATGTTCAACAGCCGCGACAGCCGCACCGACAGTCGGCTCCCGGTGACTTTGGGACTGCTCACGCCGTGACCTCCGTCTGTTCCAGCACCGACCGGAGGCGGCCGATCACCGTGTCGCGCAACTCTTCCGGGGCCAGGACCAGGGCGTCGGGGCCGAGGCCGGTGAGCAGGCGGGCCAGCCAGTCGCGGGAGCGGACCGGCACCTCCACCACCGAGCCGGGGCGGCCGCCGATCTCGCGCTCCTCCATGGTCGCGCCGAGGCGGCGGATCTCCTGACCGCGCCCCTTGGCCACCCACACGGTGGCGGAACCGGTGATCGGGGCCTGGCTGGTCACCCGCGTCACGATCTCGCGCAGATCGACGTTCTCGGGCTTGTGCACCGCGTTGACCGGCCCGTAGGGGGTGACCTGCTCGCCGATCCGGGAGATCCGGAAGGTGCGCACATCGTCGCGGGCGTTGTCGTGGCCGACCAGGTACCAGCGGCCGTGCTGGGTCACCACACCCCAGGGCAGCACATCGCGCTCGATGTACTCGTCGCCGCTGGTGCGATGCGGGAACCGCACCGCCTGTCCGGCGTCGATGGCGGCCAGCAGCCTGCCCAGCACCGGTTCCGCGCCGCGGGTGCGCGCCGGCACCGCGGGCACCGACGCCACCCCGTTCTCGGGTTCGACGTGCACCCCGGCCGCGCGCAGCTTCAACAGCGCGCCCTCCACGGCGGTCGCCAGTTCGGGGGATTCCCACAACTGCACGGCCACCGCGACGGCCGCGGCTTCCTCGCGGGTCAGATCGATATCGGGTAGTTCGTAGGCATCCCGGTTGATGCGGTAGCCCTCCACGCTGGAGAACCGGCTGACCGGACCGATCTCGAGGGGTATGCCCAGATCGCGCAGCTCGTTCTTGTCCCGCTCGAACATCCGGCTGAACGCCTCGTCACTCGCGGACTCCTCGTACCCCGCCACCGATTCCCGAATCCGCTCGGCGGTCAGGAACTGGCGCGTCGACAGCAGCGCGATAACCAGATTCATCAACCGCTCGACCTTGGATATCGCCACGGGTTAGAGGGTAATCGGCCCTACCGTGATCGCGCGCGCGGGACCACGGTACGGCGCGGTCACGCGATCAACTCCACCCGGCTCGGCAGGCCGGGCGCCTTGCTGCGTTCGGCGTCGGAGGCGAGCAGTGGGAGGTCCAGACGTGCCGCCAACGCGGCGTAGAGCGCGTCATAGAACGTCACGGTATGGCGCAGCTTCCACGCTTCGACAGACAACCACCCTCGGTGCGCGTAGCGCTCGTCCACCAGCATCGTCGACATACGCATCCCGGTCAGTGCGGTCCGCTTGCCGATAAGGCCCGTTCGTTCGCTCTACGCAGGTCGCTGCCCACCTCGGCATCGATTAGACGCGGCGCCTGGCACATCGATTCAGCGATCATCCGAGCCGTCGCCACTCCGGCGGCATCGTTGCGCAGGAACGCGTCGACCATGGCCGACGCGTCCACAACATACTCGTCAGTCACCCCGCAACTCCCGCAGCGCCTCGAGAATGGAATCACCGTCGGCACCGGGGCCGGGATCACGTTCCAAGGACTCTCTGATGGCCGCGAGCGCCTCGGATTTGGTAGGCCGCCGCGCCAAGGTGATCAATTCTCGCCGCATGTATGCCTGCAGCGACATCCCGGCTGCCGCGGCGCGGCGGCGAAAAACCTCCGCGTCCTCGTCGGGGAGATCCCGAATCTGAAGGGTGGCCACAGCGCGATAGTAGCGCTACGGCCACCACCGGACGGTGTGATCGCTACATCGAGGCGATGAGCCGGTCCACGCGCTCGTCGACCGAACGGAACGGGTCCTTGCACAGCACGGTGCGCTGCGCCTGGTCGTTGAGCTTGAGGTGGACCCAGTCGACGGTGAAATCGCGGCCCGCCTCCTGGGCGGCGGTGATGAAATCGCCGCGCAGTTTGGCGCGGGTGGTCTGCGGGGGCGTGGTGACCGCCGCGTCCACGGCGTCGTCCTCGGTCACCCGCTTGGCCAGGCCCTTGCGCTGCAACAGGTCGAACACACCGCGACCGCGCTTGATGTCGTGGTAGGCCAGGTCCAGCTGGGCGATCTTGGGGTCGGACAGCTCCATGCTGTAGCGGTCCTGGTAGCGCTGGAACAGCTTGCGCTTGATCACCCAGTCGATCTCGGTGTCGACCTTGGCGAAGTCCTGCGCCTCGACGGCGTCGAGGGTGCGGCCCCACAGATCCACCACGGCGTCCACCTGCGGATCGCGTTCGCGGTTGCGTAGATGTTCGACCGCGCGGGCGTAGTACTCGCGCTGGATGTCCAGCGCGGACGCCTGCCGCCCGCCCGCCAGCCGCACCGGGCGGCGACCGGTCAGATCGTGGCTCACCTCGCGGATGGCGCGAATCGGATTGTCCAGCGCGAAGTCTCGGAACGACACCCCCGCCTCGATCATCTCCAGCACCAGCGAGGCCGTGCCCACCTTCAGCATGGTGGTCGGCTCCGCCATATTGGAGTCGCCGACGATGACGTGCAGCCGCCGGTACTTCTCCGCGTCGGCGTGCGGCTCGTCGCGGGTGTTGATGATGGGCCGGGAGCGGGTGGTGGCCGAGGAGACGCCCTCCCAGATGTGCTCGGCGCGCTGCGACAGGCAGAACGTGGCCGCCTTGGGCGTCTGCAGCACCTTGCCCGCACCGCAGATGAGCTGGCGGGTCACCAGGAACGGCAGCAGCACATCGGAGATGCGGGAGAATTCACCGGCCCGCACCACCAGGAAGTTCTCGTGGCAGCCGTAGGAGTTGCCCGCCGAGTCGGTGTTGTTCTTGAACAGGTAGATGTCCCCGCCGATCCCTTCCTCCGCCAAGCGCTGCTCGGCGTCGATGAGCAGATCCTCGAGGACCCGCTCGCCGGCCCGGTCGTGGGTGACCAGCTGCACCAGGCTGTCGCATTCGGCCGTCGCGTACTCCGGGTGGGAGCCGACATCGAGGTAGAGCCGGGCACCGTTGCGGAGGAACACGTTCGAGCTACGGCCCCAGGAAACCACCCGGCGGAACAGATACCGGGCCACCTCGTCAGGGCTCAACCGACGGTGACCGTGGAACGTACACGTCACCCCGAATTCGGTCTCGATCCCCATAATTCGTCGCTGCACACCATCGACATTACAGCGAGAGACAGCCGCGCAAGGGCGGTCGAACGATCCCGATGCATACGTCTTGACAACGATTCAGCACGGAATGCAACGCCGCATCCCCTGCGAGCAGCCATAAAACAAGCCCCCGTCGCACTCTGCTGCGCAGCGTGCAAAGGGGGCCGTTTTCGTCTCTGGTCGAATCGAATTGCTACGGGTTCGACGGATCTCCCGCCGACGGTTTCTCGGCCGCGTCGGCCGAGGTCGACTCGCTGGTTCTACCGGTGATCACATCCTGGAGAGTCGCCGCCGGAATGCGGCGGAACGCCCGCCGGGGCCGGGCTTGCTCCAGGGTTGCCACCTCCAGGGATCCGACGCCGAGCGGCTTGCGATCCTTTTCGGCCTCGGGCGCGCCCTTCTGCAGTGCCTGCAATGCCACACCCATTGCCGAGTGCAGATCCAGGCCGGGTCGATAGGACGCCTTGAGAGCGGTCTGGATGGGTTCGGTATTGCCGCCCATGACCACGAATTCCCGCTCGTCGACTATCGAACCGTCGAAGTTGATCCGGTACAGCACCGCATCCGGATCCTGCTCCGGATAGCCGACCTCGCCGATGCAGATCTCCACCTCGAACGGCTTGAGCTGATCGGTGAAGATGGACCCCAGCGTGGAGGCGTACATATTGGCCAGCGCCCGGCCGGTCACATCCCGCCGGTCGTACTGGTAGCCGCGCAGGTCGGCCTGCAGAATGCCGCCCCGGCGCAGATTCTCGAACTCGTTGTACTTGCCGACCGCGGCGAACCCGACCCGGTCGTACAGCTCACTCACCTTGTGCAGGGTCGCCGAGGGGTTCTCGGCGACGAACAGCACGCCCTTGTCGTACACCAACACCACGACACTGCGGCCGCGAGCGATGCCCTTGCGCGCAAGCTCGGTCTTGTCGCGCATGATCTGTTCGGCCGACGCGTAGTACGGCAGTGTCATGCTTCGCCGCTCCCTTCAGCGGCCGCCGCGACGCGATCGTCCACGATGGCCCGCGTAATCTCTGCCAGCCGGTCCTCGGTCACTTCCGCCGCGCCCTCGGCATCGATGGTGATGGCCGTGGGGTAGATCCCGCGCATGGTGTCCGGGCCGCCGGTGGCGGTGTCGTCATCGGCCGCGTCGAACAGCGACTCGACCGCGATGCGCAGCGCTCGTTCCTGGTCGAGGCCGCGGCTGTAGGTCTTCTTCAGCGACGATTTGGCGAACAGCGAACCCGAGCCCACGGCGGTGTACCCGAACCGCTCCTCGCTGCGTCCGCCCACCACGTCGTAGGACACGATGCGCCCGGCCCGATCGGGGTCCAGCGCGGACGGATCGAAGCCCACCAGCAGCGGCACGACCGCCAGGCCCTGCAACGCCGCGGGCAGATTGTCGCGCACCATCTTCGACAGCTTGTTGGATTTGCCGTCGAAGGTGAGCGGGACGCCCTCGATCTTCTCGTAGTACTCGAGCTCCACGGCGAAGAGCCGGATCATCTCGATCGCCATACCCGCGGTGCCCGCGATCCCGGCCGCCGAGTACGAGTCGGTGATGTATACCTTCTCGATATCCCGGCTGGCCAGCAGATTGCCCTGGGTGGCGCGCCGGTCACCGGCGATCACCACCCCGCCGCGGTAGGAGACCGCGACGATGGTGGTGCCGTGCGGTGCGAAATCCGACGGCGCGACACCGCTGGTGTGCCCGCCGTCGGACCGGAACTTGTTGGCGGGCAACAGTTCCGGCGCGTTCACTCGCAGATATTCGGAGAAGGAGGAGAGGGCGTACCCCGTGTGGAGACGCAAGGGGTCACCCGCTGTCACTGGCCGCCCTTCTGAACGTAGGCGCGCACGAAGTCTTCCGCGTTCTCCTCGAGGACGTCATCGATCTCGTCGAGCAGGTCGTCGGTGTCCTCCGCCAGCTTCTCGCGGCGCTCCTGTCCCGCTCCCCCGTCGACGGGGCCCTCGTCCTCGTCGCCGCCACCGGCGCGCTTGGTCTGCTCTTGTGCCATAGCAGCCGACCTCCTCTGTACTGATCATCGGCGAGAACGGACGTTCGAAACCGATCTCGTCCCACAACACTACCCAGCCGAGACGACATCATGCGGGATTCGCCCGCAATGTGCCCCGGCCGCAACACCCGCGCAATACCTGATTTCGCTCCCGGCGAAACTCAGTGGGTGAGCTGATCCACCAGCTCGGCGGCGGTGTGCGCGCTGTCGAGCAGCGTGCCGACATGCGATTTCGTCCCCCGGCGCGGTTCCAGGGTGGGAATGCGCACCAGCGAATCCCCGCCGAGGTCGAAAATCACCGAATCCCAGCTGGCGGCGGCGATATCGGCCCCGAAGCGGCGCAGGCACTCGCCCCGGAAGTAGGCCCGGGTATCGGTGGGCGGATTGGTCATGGCGTCGGTGACCTGCTGTTCGGTCACCAGCCGCCGCATGGAGCCGCGCGCCACCAGGCGGTTGTAGAGCCCCTTGTCCAGCCGCACATCCGAGTACTGCAGGTCCACCAGGTGCAGTTTCGGCGCCGCCCAGCCCAGCCCCTCGCGATTGCGAATCCCTTCCAGCAGGCGCAGTTTCGCGGTCCAGTCGAGCAGGTCGGCGGTTTCCATGGGGTCGCGCTCGAGCAGGTCCAGCACGTGCGCCCACTTGTCGATGACATCTGTGACGCGCGGATCGTCGTTGCCGATGCGGTCGTTGTACTTCTCCACCCGGTCCAGGTAGATCCGTTGCAGCGCAAGGCCGGTCAGCTCGCGGCCGTCGGCGAGGGCGACGGTGGCGCGCAGGCTGGGGTCATGGCTGATGGTGTGCACCGCGGTGACCGGGCGGGCCAGTTGCAGATCGGACAGGTCCTCCCCCGCCTCGATGAGGTCCAGCACCAGCGCGGTCGAGCCGACCTTGAGGTAGGTGGACCACTCCGAGAGGTTGGCGTCGCCGATGATGACGTGCAGACGGCGGTATTTGTCGGCGTCGGCGTGCGGTTCGTCGCGGGTGTTGATGATGCCGCGCTTGAGGGTGGTCTCCAGCCCGACCTCCACCTCGATGTAGTCGGCACGCTGGGACAGCTGGAATCCGGGCTGGTCACCGGACTGGCCGATACCCACCCGCCCGGAGCCGCACACCACCTGACGGGAGGCGAAGAACGGGGTGAGACCCAGGATGATCTGATTGAACGGCGTGTCCCGGTTCATCAGGTAGTTCTCGTGGGTGCCGTAGGAGGCCCCCTTGCCGTCCACATTGTTCTTGTAGAGCTGCATGCGGGGTGCGCCGGGCACGCTGGAGGCGTAGCGGGCGGCGGCCTCCATGACGCGCTCGCCGGCCTTGTCCCAGATGACCGCGTCCAGCGGATCGGTCACCTCGGGGGCGGAGTATTCCGGGTGGGCGTGGTCGACGTAGAGGCGAGCCCCGTTGGTGAGGATCATATTGGCCGCGCCCACCTCGTCGGCGTCGATCACCGGCGCGGGCCCGTTGAGCCTGCCCAGGTCGAAGCCACGAGCGTCGCGCAACGGGGATTCCACCTCGTAATCCCAGCGGGTGCGCTTGGCGCGCGGCACGCCCTCGGCCGCGGCGTAGGCGAGCACCGCCTGGGTGGAGGTGAGAATCGGGTTGGCCGACGGCTCCGTAGGCGTGGAAATGCCGTACTCGACCTCGATTCCGATGATGCGCTGCATGGGAACGAGCCTAGGCGACACCGGGCGGAATCGGGTGCGCCCGGGGCGAGTGCGGTGTCACGCGGGCCGGAGCGCGGCGGGCGCGACCACCGCACGACGGACCCGGCTCGGGGTGGTCCACGACTCGAGTCGTAGCCGTGGTCATCCCTGTGGGCGACGCGCCGCGACCGGGGTGTTCGGGAGAATTCCCGCATGCCCGAACCGGTTTCCGCTCCGAGTACCGCGGCGTCCGCGACCAGCGCGCGACCCGCCGACCGACCCACCGCACCGCAGCCGTCCAGCCGGGTGGCCGCGCTGGACGTGCTGCGCGGAATCGCCATCCTCGGCACCCTCGGCACCAATATCTGGATCTTCACCGACCCGGCGGGCCTGCTCGGCTATCTCCAGGGCACCGAGGCCGCGAACACCGCCTGGATGTGGACCGAACGTGTGCTCCAGCAGGTGGCGCAGGGCAAATTCCTGGGGCTGCTCACCATCATGTTCGGCATCGGGCTGGCTATCCAGCAGCGATCGGCGGCGCGGGCCGGTCGGCCCTGGCCCGGCAAGTATCCGTGGCGGGCCCTGCTGCTGTTCGTCGACGGTCTGCTGCACTTCCTTTTGTTCACCGAGTTCGACGTGCTCATGGGCTATGCCGTCACCGGCCTGGTGGTGGCCTACATCCTGGCCACCAGCCCGCGCGCACAGCGCCGCTGGCTGCTGTCCACGGCGGCCGTCCACCTGACCTTCCTGGCCCTCGCCGCACTGGCGCTGCTGTTCGCGCCGCGGTCGGACTCCGGGCCCACCGAGCCACTGGATCCGAATCCCTACGCGGACGGGTCGTTCTGGGATCTGGTGGTGTTCCGCTGGGAGCATCTGCTGCTGTTCCGGCTGGAGACCATCATCATCTTCCCCATGTCCATCGCCCTGTTCCTGGTGGGCGCGCGGCTGTTCCAGGCCGGTCTGTTCACACCCGAGGGCGGGCGAATCCGCAAGTGGCTCATGATCATCGGCGCGGTGGCCGCACCACTGGACATGGGCCTGGGCGTCTTCGGCGGCGGAGATCTGATCCTGATCACCCGCTATGGGATCGCGCCGTTCGTGGCGCTCGGCATCCTGGGGCTGGTGGCCTGGTTCTACCGGAACCGGCCGCGCCCCGGCTGGGTCGGGCGGCGGTTCGGTGAGGTCGGCCGGATGGCGCTGAGCTGCTACATCCTCCAGAATGTGGTGGCGTCGACCATCTGCTACGGCTGGGGGCTGGGGCTGGCCGCCCGGGTCTCCGCCGACGCCCGGGTGCCGTTCACCATCGCGGTCTACCTGGGGGTCGCCGCGGCCATGCTGGTGTTCGCGCACCTGTGGCTGCGCCGGTTCGACCGCGGACCGGTGGAGTGGCTGTGGAACGCCTGCTACCGCGCGATCGCCGAACGCGGCAGCGCATCGGCAACCAGGTAGCGAATACCACCGTGTCCTTGTCCTGACCGGCCGTCGGGGGCGGGCAGGATGACGGCATGTCCGTACTCGCCGCGGCCGCGGACCCCACCCGGTCGGCCATTCTGTCGCTGTTGCAGATCGCGCTGGTCACCGTGCTCGCCACGGTGCTGGCCCGGCTGGCCCGCGGCTACGTGCCGGATGTGGTGCTGCTGCTGGGTTTCGGCGTGCTGATCGGGCCGCACGTCCTGGATTGGGCCGGGACCGCGGGCGGGGTCGACCTGGTCGCCCAGCTCGGGCTGGGCATGCTGTTCCTGCTGGCGGGCTACGAACTCGATCCGCAGGTGCTGCGCGGCCGATCCGGTCCCGCGGCCTGGCTCACCTGGGTGGCGAGCCTGGTGCTGGCCACCCTGGTGGTGACCCTGGCGGCCCCCGAGGTCGGTTTCACCGCGCATGTGGCGGTCGCCATCGCCATGACCTCCACCGCGCTGGGCACGCTGCTGCCGATCCTGAAACAGGCCGGCATGCTCGACTCCGCGCTGGGCCGGGCCGTGCTGCGACACGGCGCGGTCGGCGAACTGGGGCCGATCCTGGCCATGTCGCTGCTGCTGTCCAGCCGCAACCCGCTCGCGGCGGTGGTGGTGCTGGTGCTGTTCGCCATCGCGGCCGCGCTGGTGGCGGCGGTGCCACGGCGGCTGCTGGCCCGCATTCCGGATCTGCGCGGGCTGCTGGTCGAACTCGGCGGCGGCACCGTGCAGCTGCCGGTGCGCACGGTGCTGTTGCTGCTGTTCACGCTGATGGCCATTGCCGAGGTGTTCGATCTGGATGTGGTGCTGGGCGCGTTCGCGGCGGGTATGATCCTGCGCACGCTGGTGCGCGAGGCCGATCCCCGGCTCGAAAACCAGTTGAACACCTTGGGTTTCGGTTTCCTGATCCCGGTGTTCTTCGTGGTGTCCGGGATGGGCATCGATCCGGCCGCCATCGCCGGGAACCCGCTGCACTGGGCGCTGTTCGTGGTGTCCATCGCGGTGGCGCGCGGCGGGCCGGTGTGGTTGGCCGAACGCTGGTTCGACCACGGCGGCAACCTGACCTCCGGCCGGGAGCGCGCACAGCTGGCCCTGTACTCGGCGACCGGTCTGCCCATCATCGTCGCCGTCACCGAGGTCGCGACCGCGGCCGACCTCATGACCGACGAACTGGCGTCGCTGCTGGTGGCGGCGGGCGCGGCGACGGTGCTGCTGTTCCCGCTGGCGGCCCGGATGGTGGATCGGCGACCGGTGGCGGCCGACTGAGCCGACCGCTGTCGACGGCGACCGCGTGTCAGCTCGCGTGCTGCGCTTCGGCCCGCGAGATCAGGTCGGCGACCAGGCTGTCGCGGGTCAGCGGCACGTCCAGGCTGCGGGCGTTGCCCTCCAGCAGGGCCAGCACCGATTCGGTGAGAATGCCCTCGACCTGTTCGGAGGTCAGGGTGGAGGCGGGGTCGGCGCGCCAGCTGTTCACCACGCCGTCCACGAAGCCGATGATCCCGAACGCCGTGGGGCGCGCGCGATTCGCGTCGATCCCCCAGCGGGTGAGGGTGGTGGCGAACAGGTCGGCGAGTTGTCCGCCGATGCGGTCGCGGGCGCCGGCCATGGCCCGGGAGGCGTCCCCGGCGGTATCGGCGGCGATGAGGAAGCGGTGCAGGTTCCGGTGCCGCTCGACCCAGCCCACGTAGGTGCCGATCGCACCGCGCACGGCGTCGCGCAGGGTGCCGTCCGGGCGCAGGCGCGGAAGCAGTTCGGCGAGCAGCGATTCCAGGATGTGGCGGCGGATCTGCTCGTCCAGGTCGGCGCGGCCGTCGAAGTGCCGGTACACCACCGGGCGCGGTACCCGCAGCCGGTCGGCGATCTGCTGCACCGAGATCTCCACGCCGTGCTCGGAGATCACCGCGAGGGCGGCGTCGAGCATATCCGCGCGGCGGCGGGCCTTGTGACCGTTCCAGCGGGTGCTGCGGCCGTCCGCCGCGCGGGAGGTATCGTTCGCGCCGGTCTTGGTCATCAATTCACCTTAGCGCGCCGCCGCGCTGCCCGAGACGGCCTGTCTCACACATCACGGAGTCCGAGCAGATCGGCCATGGTCTCCACCGCGTAGTCGAAGAACGCCGCCGCCGGGTCCATACTCCCGACCAGTTGACCGTTGAGTTCGAAGCTCACCGCGCCGAACAGCTGGGTCCAGGCCACCACCGTCCGGGCCAGCGCGGGCGCGGGCACCCCCGGGGTGAACCGGTCGGCGAGGGCACCGATCTGTTCGGCCAGTAGCGGGTCGAGGTGCTCGTCGGGAACCGCGAGAGTGCCCGCCGCCCACGCCCGTTCGACAATGCCGAGCACCGCGAGGGGTACCCGCGCGGCCGGGTCGACGGTGGTCTGCGGGGCCGCGTAACCGGGTACCGGGGAACCGTAGAGCAGTGCGTATTCGTGCGGATGCGCACGCCCCCACTCGCGCACCGCGTGCGCCGCCGCCCGCCATTGCGCGCGCGGGTCGTCCGCCCGCGCCACCGCGGTTTCGACGCTCGCGCCGATGGTGTCGTACGCCTCGATGAGCAGCGCGGTGAGCAGATCGTCGCGGCTCGGGAAGTACCGGTACAGCGCCGAGGACACCATGCCGAGTTCGCGCGCGATGGCGCGCAGCGACAACGCGGCGGCACCGGATTCGGCGAGTTGGCGGCGGGCGGCATCGGTGATCTCGCGGGTGATCTCGGCGCGGGCCCGGGCGCGGGCGGTCCTGGGTGCACTCATACGCAACAGTGTGCCACGGTTCGGAGCGCTGCAACATTTCGAGAGCACTGCTCTTGACAGTGCGGCAACCCCGCGTGCACACTGATCACATCAGAGAGCACCGCTCTCAAGAGTTGACGCTCGTGCAGCAGACAGGGACACGTCATGAACGACACCGCCGCCAACCGCCACATCGGCCCCTCCGGACTCGACCCGCTCGTGAACCGACTCGCCACCCGGCTGAGCAAACTCGGCATCAGCGTGGCCGGGTCCCGCCTGCTGGCCGTGCGCGGCCGCACCAGCGGCGAATGGCGCACCGCCACCGTCAACCCGCTGACCACCCCCGACGGTTCGCGCTACCTGGTCGCCCCGCGCGGCCACACCCAGTGGGTGCGCAACCTGCGCGTCGCGGGCGGCGGGGAACTGCGGCTCGGACGCCGGACGGAGGTGTTCACCGCCGCCGAGGTCGCCGATGCCGACAAGATCCCGGTGTTGCGGCTGTACCTGCGGAAGTGGGGCTGGGAGGTCGGCCGGTTCTTCGAGGGTGTCACCAAGGACGCCACCGATGCCGAATTGGCCGCCATCGCACCGGGTTTCCCGGTCTTCCGGATCGAATCCTGATCCGGCGCCGTCCACGCGCCGGGTGGGCTGTCCGACGGGTTCGCGCCGAACGGTAGTTTCATCCGCTGAGTCGGGATTGTCGTGAGCGGTGGGTGTCGGAGGTTGTGCGCGGTGGTCGAACCACAGGTGGCCATTGCGGGGTACCTCCGAGAGCGCCGCGAGGCATCGGGTCTCACCCGCGCCGAACTGGCCCGCCGCGCCGGGGTGTCCGCCGCGCTCATCCAGAAGCTCGAACAGGGCACCCGACCACCCACGTCCACGGCGCTCGGCGCGCTGTTCGACGTGCTACAGGTACCGGAGGTGTATCGGGCGTACGCCGTCGAGGTGCTGCAACCCACCGCGGCCGTCCCGACCGGCCCGGCGCCCCGGCCCACCCCGGTGGAACTCGACTTCCTGCACAGCCTGCCGCATCCGGCCTGCTACCACCTCGCACCCACGCTGGACCTGATCGCCGCGAACGACGCGTATACGCGGGCGTTTCCGGGGCAGGAGCCGGGCACCAACATCATGACCTGGATGCTGCTGGACCCGCGCGCCCGCCTGGTCCTCGAGGACTGGGAGCGGGAGGCGCACATCATGGTCCAGTCCTTCCGGCACATGGCCCCGGGACTCACGCCGCCGGAACGCATCGCGCAGGTCACCCGGCAGTGCGAGGGGTCCCCGGACTGGGAGCGGCTGTGGTCGACCGATATTCCGCCCGCCGCGATGAACTGGCGACCGGTCCGCATCCGCCCGCCCGAGGGCGGCGACTGGACGCCCATGCACGTGCAGGTATTGCGCTGCGATCTGCCGCGCCGGGGGTGGTGGCTGTATTCGATGGTCCCTATCGCGGAGGCGTCACGATAGCCACGGGCACGTTGACCGGTACACCATGTCTCACTAACCTGTGTATGTAACGGCTTGTATCGGAAACTTCGAGTTCGGAGAGCTGTCATGGGCAATGAGGCCACCCTTCTCCCCCGCGATTCGTTCGCGCAGCGCCTGCTGAGCGGATCGGCGAAGAAGTCCTACGACCCGGTGGTGGACCTGGATTGGGACGCCCCGCTCGACCCCGAGAAATTCTTCCTGCCACCCGAGGTCGTATCGCTCTACGGCACCGAACTCTGGGCGGCGCTGAGCCCGGCGCAGCGCCGCGAACTGTCCCGCCAGGAGTTGGCCAATGTGCTGTCGGTCGGGATCTGGTTCGAGAACCTGCTCAACCGCCTGCTGCTGCGCGAACTCATGAACGGCGACCCCACCTCCCGGCAGTCGCACTACACCCTCACCGAGATGGGTGACGAATGCCGCCACATGATGATGTTCGGCAAACTCGTCGACCGCATCGAGGCCCGCCCGTACTGGCCCAATGCCGGTGGGCGGGTGGCGATCTCCGGCTTGCAGCTGTTCCTGCGCGGGTCCATGGTGTGGGTGGGTGCGCTGGTGGGCGAGGAGATCTTCGACGCCGTGCAGCGCCGCACCCTCGACGATCCCGAACTGCAACCACTGGTGGCGCGGGCCATGCGGGTACACGTCACCGAGGAGGCGCGGCATATCGGATTCGCCCGCGACGCCCTGGCGCGGCGGGTCGGCTCCATGTCGAAGGCCGAACTCGCCTACACCCGGCTGTGTGTCGCGGTGGCCGCGCCGCTGTTCGTCCATCTGCTGACCAATCGACACATGTACGAGCGGGCCGGACTGGACGGGCGCGCCGCCCGTCGGATCGCCCGCGAGAACCCGTACGCCAAGCGCACGCTCGGCGCGGGCGCGGCGAACCTCGCCGGATTCCTGGACAAGCACGGGCTCATCGGCCCGATCGGCAAGGCGATCTGGCGACGCCGGGGGCTGATGGCATGAGCGAACCCGAAATCGTCATCGTCGGTGCGGGTTTCGGGGGTATCGGCACCGCCATCGAACTGCGGCGGGCCGGATTCGAGGATTTCGTCATCCTGGAGAAGTCGGCCGAGGTCGGCGGAACCTGGTGGGAGAACACCTATCCCGGCTGCGCCTGCGATGTCATGTCACTGCTCTACTCGTTCTCCTACGCGCCCAATCGGGAGTGGACGCGGCTGTTCGCCCGCCAGGACGAGATCCTCGACTACCTGAAACGCACCGTGGACCGGTTCGGGCTGCGCGAGCGGCTGTGGCTGCGCGCCGAGGTGACGGCCCTGGATTTCGACGACGACGCCGACCGCTGGGAGGTGCGCCTCGCCGATGGGACACGGTTCCGGCCGCGGTTCGTGGTGCTGGCGGCCGGGCCGCTGCACATACCCGCCGTCCCCGACTTTCCGGGGCGGGACACGTTCGGCGGCACGAGTTTTCACTCCGCGCGCTGGGATCGTGACTTCGATCCCGCCGGGCAGCGCATCGCGGTGATCGGCACCGGTGCCAGTGCGGTGCAGTTCGTGCCGGAGATCGCACGCGACGCCGCGCGGGTGTCGGTGTTCCAGCGCACCCCGCACTGGGTGATCCCGAAACCGGATCGGGCGCTGTCGACGTGGGAGCGGCGGATGTTCCGGCTGGTGCCGGGGACCCAGCGGCTGTACCGGTGGGTCACCTACTGGGGTTACGAGTCGTCGATCGTGGGCTTCCTGCGGCCGGAGGTCATGCGGCGGTTCGAGTTCCTGGCGCGCGGGCACCTGCGCCGCCAGGTGCGCGATCCCGAGCTGCGGCGGCGGCTCACCCCCGCGTACCGCTTGGGCTGCAAGCGGATTCTGGTGTCCGACGACTACTACCCCGCGCTACAGCGGGAGAACGTCGAATTGGTGACCGACCAGATCGACCGGATCGACCCGACCGGTATCACCACGGCCGACGGGGTGCACCGGGAGTTCGACGCCATCGTCTACGGCACCGGGTTCCAGGTCGCCGACCGGTTCGCCGAGCAGCATGTGGTGGGCGCGAACGGTCGTTCCCTGCGCGACGCATGGCAGAGCGGAATGGAAGCGTTCCTCGGGGTCGCCGTGCACGGCTTCCCCAATCTGTTCCTCATCATGGGACCGAATTCCGGCGGCGGCAATCAGTCCATCGTGTTCATGATCGAGGCGCAGGCCCGCTATATCCGGCAGTGCCTGGAGTCGGCGCGGCGCAATGGCAGCACGCGGGTGGAGGCGCGGGCCGGGACCCAGCACGAGTTCAACCGCAGGATCCAGGCGAAACTGGCGGGCACCGTCTGGAATTCGGGCGGCTGCGACAGCTGGTATCTCGACGAGCACGGGGTGAACCGGGCGGCGTGGCCGGGATCCAGCGTCTCCTACTGGCGCACGCTGCGCCGCCCGAATCTCGGGCATTTCGATCTCACCGTGCCCGCCGATCGCGAACCGGCGCACGAGTATTCGGGTCCGGCCCTACTGGACGCGCCCGGAATGGAGCTGCCGGTGACCGTCACGCTCGGCGGCTATCCCGATCCGATCGACGGGCGGTATCACTGGTACGGGCGGATCAGCGCCACCCCGGGGACGGAATTGCCCGACCCCGGCCGGGCCCGGGTATATCTGGCGCTGCCAGGGCGGGAGCCGGTGCCCGCCCGACTCGAGGAACGGGATCCCTGGGGAAATCTACGCATCGCCGGGACTGGCGAACCGCCATTTCCGCTGGAACCGGTGGCGGCCGAGCACATCTGACCGGCACCCGCCTGGCAACGGCATGCGGCCCGGACCGCGATACCGGGCAGCGGACGCGCGGACGACGTAGGCGCGGGTGCCGAACTGTGCGGGCCACCCGGCTTCGAGAATCCGCGGATGGTGGCACGGCGCGGATTCTCGTCGCGTGTGCCCCGACCCGTTGTCAGAGCAGCGTGGTGAGCGAGTCCTGGTCGCGGGCGACGACGGCGCGACCGTCGGCGGTCAGCACGATCGGGCGCTGGATCAGCCGCGGATGCTCGGCCAGGGCGGTGATCCAGCGGTCACGGTCGGCGGGGGTGCGGCCCCAGCTCGAGACGCCGAGTTCCTTCGCCTGCGCCTCGGCGGTGCGGGTGATGTCCCACGGTTCCAGGCCGAGTTTCGCCAGCACCGCGCGCAGCTCCGCCGCGGTGGGCGGATTGTCGAGGTACCGGCGTTCCACGTAATCGCCGCCGGCGGCATCGAGCACCGCCTTCGCCGCCCGGCTCTTCGAGCACTGCGGGTTGTGCCAGATCTCGGTCTGTTCGGCTGCCATGGGTCCCGAGCCTAACCGGTGCTCACAGCCAGTCCACCACCCAGCGGTAGGGGCGCATCCAGTACAGCGGGCCGGGCGGGACCGGGTGGCCCCAGCGCTGCTCGGCGTGCTGCACGGCGGCCAGCGCCGGCGGTGGCGGGGTGCCCTCGAAGATCTCGTGAATGTGGCGACGCCAGGTATTGAGCATGGGGCCGATCGCGTCGAGGTCCTGCGCGAAGGCGAAATCGAGGCAGCGCGACATCAGGGCGTCGACGGCATTCGCGGAGGTGATCGGGTCGCCGGTGCCCAGCGAATGCAGGAACGCCTCGATGAGCGCGTAGGCGACGGCGTCGTGGACGGAGGTCTGACCGTTCTCCAGCGCCCAGATGCCCAAATAGGTCGGGCCGCTGTTGTCGGTCCACACCGCGTGCGCCTCCGCCACCCGGTCGTCGAAGATGAGCGCGGTCAGCAGGCCCAGCACCGATTTCGCCATGATGAGCGGATCGGGCTGTCCGGCCTCCAGCGCGTCGTCGATCAGTGCGCGGAACGCGGAGGCTGCCAATTGCGCCCGGCCCGCCGCCAGCAGCGCGTCGGCGGTCTCCCCGCCCGCGCACTGATCGGCGGGGGGCTGCTTGGGTCCGTCCGCCGGGAGCGCCGCGTCCTGCGGGGCCGGGGCCGCGACCGAATGCATGTCGAGCAGCATGGTGGAGGGGTCGGTGGGCGGCGGAAGAGCCGCCGAGAACGGCCGAGCCGGGACCGGTTCCCCGAATGCGTTCTCCGGCGCGGCGAATTCGTCGAACGACACGTCCGCGGCGGAACCGGCCAACTGGCCGAACGGTGGAATCACGTTCGACGAGCCGGGATCGGCGAACGGGGCGTCGGCGCGCTCGCCGCGGGTGGGCAGCGGCGGCAGTCCCGGCGGTGCGCCGACGTCCGGTATGGGCGACTCGGCGTCCAGCGATGATCGCCCGGACCTGCGCCGTCCGGGCAGCGGCGGCAGTCCGGAGATATCCGGCTCCGCGGTATCCCCGCTGGGGAATCCCCCGCCATCCGCTCCCGCCGGTGGCGGCGGCCCGCCACGGTCCGCTTCGGGAGCCGGGTCCGTATCGGGCACAAGCGAAAACCCCCCGCTGTCCCGCCCCGACAGTGGCGGTAGCCCCCCGGCCTCCCGATCAGGTAACGATGGCAGTCCCCCACCGCGCCCCGGCAATGGCGGCAAGCCGCCCGGTTCCTCGTCCGGCGTCGGCGGCAGGTCACCGGCGGCGCGTTCCGCCGACGGGGACGGAATCCGAGCCTCCCGGTCCAGCACTGGCGGCGGGCCCCCGGCGTGGCGGCCCGGCAGCGGCGGCAGGCCCCCGGTCTCCCGGTCCGGCAGCGGGGGCCGATCCCCGGTATGTCGGCCAGGCAGCGGCGGCAGGTCCCCGGTCTCCCCGTCCGGCCGCAGCGGTCGGTCCCCGGCGTGGCGGCCCGGCAGCGGCGGCAGGCTCCCGACCTCCTGGTCCGGCAGTGACAGCGCAGCGTCGGCGTCCGATTCGGGCGGTGGCGTCGAGGTCTCGGCGTGTCGGCCCGACGGCGTGGTCATCCCGCCGCCGTCCCGTTCCGGTGGAAGCGGCTCCGCGGCACGACGGTTCGGCGGTGCGGGATGTTCGTCGGCCGCGCCGCTGCTCACGGTCGGCAGACCCAGCGGGTCGAGGTCCGGGGCGGCCGGGTCGGCGGCGGCGAAGGGGGCCTTGCCGGGTGTGAGCAGGTCCGGGCCGGATGCCGCGTCCGCTGCCGCGCCGTCCGGGAACGGCGGGTCGGCCGGCAGCTGCGCACCGGTGCCGTGCACTCCGGCGATGCGGTCCTTGATGGCGGGCGCGCTGTCGAGGTATTCGCGTGCCTCCCGGGCGAATTCGTTGTCCACGCCGGTCAGCCAGTCGCGACCGGCCCACAGAATGTCGAACACGTCCCCGCCGACCTGGTGTTCCACGGCGGCGCACAGTGCGTAGTACCCGTAGGAGCGGTAGTCGTCGAACCCCTCCCCCTCGCGTACCAGCAGCACCGCGTACGGAGTGGCGAGATCGTGCCTTTCGATGTCCCCGAGCAGGGTGCAGGCGGTCATGGCCGCCATCAGCACCTCGTTCTCCGCCCCGAGCTGGCGGCGAATCGCGATGCACTTGTCCGCCATGGACACCGCCACATCGGCCCGGTCCAGCTGTGTGGCCGCCTCCACGGCCATGGAGTACATGGTCGCCATGCTCCCGGCCGGGATATCGGCCGCGAATCGCGCCGGACCGCTCTCCGCGATGCGTAGCGCCTGCGCGAAATCCGCGGCGGCGAAGGCGGCTCGAAAGCGGTAGGACACGATCCAGCCGTAGTCCTTCGGGTCGGGTTGGTCCAGCAGCGAGTCGTCGAACGCGGTGAGCCGCTCCAGCGCCTCCACCGCCTGTCCCTGGTCCAACATGCCGCTCGCCTCGTTCATCACTGCGACGAACGCCTCTCGATCCATGATCGCCTTCCCGAATGATCCAAACACTGGATCGTATGCCGCGGCCCCGGATCGGCGTGGCCGGTGAGGGGAATCCCACAGTGCCAACACCATTGGCATCACTCCCACCGTCCCCGCCTGTGCCGTAACCACACTCGCTGGGTCTACGAATCCAGTATCCGCATCCCCACCGACACCACCACGGCACACCTCGCCCCAGACCTGTTTCCGCTGCGTAAAAGATCGATCCGAGTGGCCGACGCGCGATCTGGCGCGGACCACGGCTCCGCCGAACCCGCCGCATTTCGCTGCGCGCCATAGCCGCAGGCGGTGGAGGGATCCGAGCGAAAGGGAGGGGAACCGCGGGGTTGCCCGCGAACCGTGGTTCCAATCTCTCGAAAACGACGATTTCGCTTCGCGGATTCGCTACGAGAACACCCGCGCGACCGTAGCGTGAGGGTATGAGTGGGGTAGGCGCGGGGATCCGCCGGGCGTGCTGGTGCACCCGACGCGCCGGGAGCGACGCATGATCGGAGACGAGGCGGAACGCCGCAATGGCCGCGACGGCGGGCCGATCTCCTTTCAGCACCGTGACGACGGCATCTGGCCGGTCGGCGACGACGGCTGGCCGCTGACCGTCGAGCAGGTCGCCGAACTCGACAGCGATGGACGGGACACCCGTGAGCTGCTCGGTCATATGGGTGAGATTGTGGATGTCGAGCCGGAGTCGGTGGAGGACATCTGATTTCCGTGTCACGGACGGGTCTTCGTCCTGGTCGGGGCGGGATGTCGAGGCGTTGCGTCGGGTCCGGCCAATGCGTGGGACTGGCGGCGTGGAACATGCGTGGACCGATATGTTCCGCACGTATGTCACTTCGGCATTCGAGGCCAGCGTGAGTAGTTGGGTGTTGCCGTAGAGATTTCAAGGATGAGTGTGGTTGCGTTGGGTGCCTTACCTGGCTTTCGCTGACGCCGGGTCGGGTGCCGCGCGCGTCTATCCCAGCCCACGGACTGGCTGGGGTTGCGTTCTCGAGACGGGCCTTTGCGGGGTGTGGTTATTGGCGTAAGTGATCGCCTCGGGTCGGGTCCGGGCGGTGGGTGCGGTGGTCTGTCGACGACCGGTCGTGATGGCCGGTGGGTCGTCGATCGGCTGTTCGGTGGTCGCGGTGACGGTGACCGGACCGGTCGAGATGGTCGGCACCGTGCCGGGTCGGGGCATCGGTGAGCCACTGCTCGGGATGGTGATGCAGATTCACCCGGGGTGCCCGTGCCGGATCGATGCGGGTCGGGGGTGCCCACGCGACACGACCCGGATACCGGCCGCTACCGACACCGCCGTTGCTGCGGTTGCCGCCACCGCTGCCGCCGCCGATGCTGTTGCCGCGTCCGAGGGTGGCCCACCCGGTCGGATCCTCAGCATCCTCGGGGATCTGGGCGTGGCAGCGGTCGCACACCAACGTCAGGTTCTCGATATCGGTACGACCACCCCGCAACCACGGGATCATGTGATGCACCGCGCACATCGTCGCGGGAGCCTCACACCCGGGGCGGGTACAGCCTCGGTCGGCGGCGATACACGCCAACCGCTGCCACGACGACGCCAGGCGATACTTCCCCCGCCCCAAATGCAACGGGAGTCCTTTGCCGTCGAACAGCATCAACAACGGGTAGCTGCCCTCGGCCATCCGCAACGCATCGGGGATCGACATCACCGACCCCGATGCGGTGTGGGCGTACCCGGTTCCGGCCTGCAAGTCGGTGAGACTCATCGTCAACACCACCGACACCGGCACACCCCGATGACTCCCCAGGTTCTCCGGACCGCCCCCGGCCGCCAGGAACGCTTTCACCGCGTCGTGGTTACGCTGCCCGGCACTACGCCGGTCCCGCCGCGCCGCCACCTCCATGAGATCCTTGTCGACCGCACCCGGCCCCATCCGGGGGCTGTCGGGATCCTCGGGATTACACATCCCCGGACGCGCCCACTTCGCCAACACCACATCCAACAACGCCCGCAGTTGCGGATCCAGCACGCCCTTGACCTCACTCATACCGTCCACGCGTTGTTTGCCCACCCAGAGCTCGCGGCGGCGGGCGCGGTCGTCGTCGCTGGTGAGGACCCCGTCCGGGTCCAGGCACGACAGCAGCACGTGCCCGACCTTGGTCACGTACTCCGGCGGCATCTGGCTCGCCGCGCGGGCGAGCTGCTGTTCGGCCTCGGCCTGCGTCTCGACGGGCACCGCGTTGGGGATGCGGTCCATCACCCGCATGATCACCCGCGCGTGCTCAGGCGAGATCGTGCCCTCGGCCTGCAACGCCGCCGTGGTCGGCAACAACGCCGGACCCGGTTCTCCACAGAACGCGCGCGGCCGCAACGGGATCGAGGCCCGTACCCGTGCCCCGGCCTCGGCGGCCGACAGGCGCAGCACGTCGATCAGATAGCCGCGCATCCCCTTGGCCCCGGCACGCTCCCACAGATGCCGGGATTCGACTTCGGCGATCATGCGGTGCGACAGTGCCGCCATCCGACACCGCACCGATTCCAC